>NZ_CP088156.1:601818-1203636 GCF_021088345.1 Bradyrhizobium ontarionense
CGCGGCTGGGTCGTCATATTCTCCCTGGTCGTCTGCATTGCGACCTGGTTCCTGATCGAGCGGACCCGGCTCGGCGCCTATTTGCGCGCCGCGACTGAAAATCCGACCCTGGTGCGGGCGTTCGGCATCAACGTGCCGCGCATGATCACGCTGACCTACGGTCTCGGCGTCGGGCTCGCCGCGCTTGCGGGCGTGCTGTCTGCGCCGATCAACCAGGTCCGGCCGCTGATGGGCGAGAACATCATCATCGTGGTGTTCGCCGTGGTCGTGATCGGCGGCATGGGGTCCATCATGGGCTCCATCATCACCGGCTTCGCGCTCGGCGTGGTCGAGGGACTGACCAAATATTTCTATCCTGAGGCTTCCAACACCGTGGTCTTCGTTCTGATGGTCCTGGTGCTCCTGGTGAAGCCGACGGGTCTGACCGGACGGGCGGCCTGACATGACATCGATCACCGACGCGACCCTGCCGATCACCCCGCGCGCGATGCGCGACGAGATGATCGTGTTCGTCATCATGGCGGCGCTGCTCGCCATCGTGCCCTGGACCGGGCTCTACCCGTTCTTCGTCATGCAGGCGCTGTGCTTCGCGCTGCTCGCCTGCGCCTTCAACCTGCTGATCGGCTATGGCGGCCTGTTGTCGTTCGGCCATGCGATGTTCCTGGGGACAGCAGGCTACTGCAGCGCGCATGCCCTGAAAGTGTGGGGACTGCCGCCCGAGCTCGGCATCCTCGTCGGCATCGCCGGATCGTTCGTTCTTTCGGTCATCACCGGCTATATCTCGATCCGCCGCCAGGGCATCTATTTCGCGATGATCACCCTGGCGCTGTCGCAGCTTCTGTATTTCATCTACCTGCAGGCGCCGTTCACCCATGGCGAGGACGGCATTCAGGGTATTCCGCAGGGGCGGATGTTCGGCATCCTCGACCTGTCCAAGCCGACCGTGCTCTATTACGTCGTGCTGGTGGGCTTCCTCGCCGGCTTCCTGCTGATCTTCCGCACCATCAACTCGCCGTTCGGAGAGGTGCTGAAATCGATCCGTGAGAACGAGCAGCGCGCGATTTCGCTCGGCTACAAGACCGACCAGTACAAGCTGCTCGCCTTCATCCTGTCGGGGACGCTCGCCGGCTTTGCCGGCGCGTTGAAGGTGTTCGTTGCCCAGAATGCCTCGCTGACCGACGTCGAAGTCCCGATGTCGGGGCTGATCGTGCTGATGACCCTGGTCGGTGGTCTCGGCACGGTGTTCGGACCCGTGGTCGGTGCGTTCGTGATCGTCGGCATGCAGCAATATCTGGCCGGCTTTGGCCAGTGGGTGACGGTGATCCAGGGCACCATTTTCGTCGCCTGCGTGCTGACGTTCCGCCGCGGCGTGGTCGGCGAAATCGCCCATTTCTTCAAGCGCTCCCTGTAAGCTATTGATTTGCAACAGCATCGGCCGGTCCTCAGAAACCGGTGGATGATCCGGCCATCGCTTCTGCCTGGGCCTGATCCGCGATATGACAGTTCTGTGACGGGCCGGCCCTGGCCCGTTTTCGGAATCGATGGACCTCGTCCCATGCTGAACTGGTTTCGCGCCGTCCTCCCGCGGGAGGAGCGGTTTTTTGATTTGTTCGCCCGCCACAACAAGGTGGTGATCGAGGGCGCGCATGCGCTGCAGGACATGCTGCAGGGCGGCGATGACATTCTCCGCCATTGCCAGCGCGTCAACCAGTTCGAGAACGAGGCCGACAACATCACCCGCGAGGTGCTGACCGCCGTCCGCCGCACCTTCATCACGCCGTTCGATCGCGGCGACATCAAGAACCTGATCACCTCGATGGACGACGCCATCGACCAGATGCAGCAGACGTCCAAGGCCGTGGTGCTGTTCGAGGTCAAGGAGTTCGAGCCGACCATGCGCGAGATGGGCACCTTGCTGGTCGAGTGCGCCAACCTGATCGGCAAGGCGCTGCCGCTGCTGCAGGCGATCGGACAGAACGTGCCGATGATCACCGCGATCACCGAGGAGATGACCAAGCTCGAGGGCCGCGTCGACGACCTCCACGACATCGGCCTCAAGGAGCTGTTCCTCAAGCACCGCCACGCCAACACGATGGACTTCATCGTCGGCGCCGAGATCTACGACCATCTGGAGAAGGTCGCCGACCGCTTCGACGACGTCGCCAACGAGATCAATTCGATCATGATCGAACAGGTCTAGGGGCCGCGCCGTGGATGCTCCGCTCGGTCTCCCGATCCTGTTCGGCCTGATCGCCGTCGCGCTCGCTTTCGACTTCCTGAACGGCCTGCACGACGCCGCCAACTCGATCGCGACCATCGTCTCGACCCGGGTGCTGCGGCCGCAATATGCGGTATTCTGGGCCGCCTTCTTCAATTTCGTGGCGTTCACGGTGTTCGGGCTGCACGTCGCCCAGACCATCGGTACCGGCATCATCGATCCCGCCATCGTCGATGCGCAGGTGATCTTCGCCGCGCTGATCGGCGCCATCGTCTGGAACCTGGTGACCTGGGCGGCCGGCATTCCGTCATCGAGCTCGCACGCGCTGATCGGCGGGCTGGTCGGGGCGGGGATCGCCAAGGCCGGCATCTCGGCCGCCGTCTGGAGCGGCCTGTCGAAGACGATCCTGGCCATCGTGCTGTCGCCCTTCGTCGGACTGGTGCTGGCGATGATCCTGGTCGCGATCGTGTCCTGGGCCTCGGTGCGCTCGACGCCGTTCGCGGTCGACCGCGCCTTCCGTATCCTGCAGTTCGCCTCCGCCTCGCTCTATTCGCTCGGCCACGGGGGCAACGACGCGCAGAAGACCATGGGCATCATCGCGGTGCTGCTGTACTCGCAGGGGCACCTCGGCGGCGATTTCACGGTGCCGTTCTGGGTCGTGCTGTCGTGCCAGGCGGCGATGGCGCTGGGCACGCTGATGGGCGGCTGGCGCATCGTGCGGACCATGGGCCTGCGCATCACCAAGCTGACCCCGATGCAGGGCTTCTGCGCCGAGACCGGCGGCGCCATTACCCTGTTCCTGGCGACCTTCCTCGGCGTGCCGGTCTCGACCACCCACACCATCACCGGGGCGATCGTCGGCGTCGGCGCGGCCCGGCGTGCCTCGGCGGTGCGGTGGAACGTGGCCGGATCGATCGTCTATGCCTGGGTCTTCACGATTCCGGCCTCTGCCATCGTCTCGGCGCTGACATTCTGGCTGGTGTCGGTGCTGCGGCACTGATCCGGGTCCCGGCGAAGCTCAACTCGCCGGTTGGAGTTGCGGTGCAAAACGCCTATATGGAGGGCGCGCGACGGCCGTGATCCCGCGCGTTTCCTGTCAAATCCAACGCTCTGGCCCCGAAACGACGCCCGCCGCCTCATGTCCGATTCCGCCGTCACGACCGAACAGCCCGCCCGCACCGCCTTGTCCGACGAGGTGGCGCGTCGGCGCACCTTTGCCATCATCTCGCACCCGGACGCCGGCAAGACCACGCTGACCGAGAAGCTGCTGCTGTTCGGCGGTGCCATCAACCTCGCCGGCCAGGTCAAGGCCAAGGGCGAGCGCCGCAACACCCGCTCCGACTGGATGAAGATCGAGCGCGAGCGCGGCATCTCGGTCGTTACCTCGGTGATGACCTTCGAGTTCGAGGGGCTGGTTTTCAACCTGCTGGACACGCCGGGCCACGAGGACTTCAGCGAGGACACCTACCGCACGCTGACCGCGGTTGACTCCGCCGTGATGGTGATCGACGCCGCCAAGGGCATCGAGGCGCGCACGCGAAAACTGTTCGAGGTCTGCCGCCTGCGCGACATCCCGATCATCACCTTCATCAACAAGATGGACCGCGAGAGCCGCGACACGTTCGATCTCATGGACGAGATCGAGAAGACGCTGGCGCTCGACACCACGCCGATGACCTGGCCTGTGGGCCGCGGCCGCGACTTCGTCGGCACCTATGACATCCGCGACGGCGGCGTGCGCCTGCTCGAAGGCGGCGGAGCCAAGACCGGCGCGGCGCAGCAGATCGAGATCTCGGAGCTCGGCAAGATCAACGCCAATCTCGACATCAGCCAGATCACCGATGAGCTGGAGCTGGTCAAGGAGGCCTGCAAGCCGTTCGACCTGGAGGCGTTCCGCGAAGGACATCTGACGCCGGTCTATTTCGGCAGCGCGCTTCGCAATTTCGGCGTCGGCGATCTCCTGGAGGGCCTTGGTCGCTACGCGCCGTCGCCGCGTGCGCAGGACTCCAACCTGCGCAAGGTCGACGCCGCCGAGCCGCGCATGAGCGCCTTCGTGTTCAAGATCCAGGCGAACATGGATCCCAATCACCGCGACCGCATCGCGTTCGCGCGGCTGTGCTCAGGCAAGCTCAATCGCGGCATGAAGGCGAAGCTGGTGCGCACCGGCAAGACCATGCCGCTGTCGAGCCCGCAATTCTTCTTCGCCCAGGACCGCTCGGTCGCGGACGAGGCGTTTGCCGGCGACGTCGTCGGCATTCCCAACCACGGCTCGCTTCGCATCGGCGACACCCTGACCGAGGGCGAGGACCTCACCTTCGTCGGCGTGCCGAGCTTCGCGCCGGAAATCGTCCGCCGCGTCCGGCTCACCGACGCGATGAAGGCCAAGAAGCTGAAGGAAGCGCTGCAGCAGATGTCGGAGGAGGGCGTCGTGCAGGTGTTCCGGCCGCGCGACGGCGCACCGGCGCTGGTCGGCGTGGTCGGCCCGCTGCAGCTCGACGTGCTCAAGGCGCGGCTCGATGCCGAATATTCGTTGCCTGTCGAGTTCGAGATCTCCGAGTTTTCGCTGGCGCGCTGGATCTCCTGCGACGACAGGAAGAAGCTGGAGGCCTTCATCGCCGCCAACGGCTCCGGCGTCGCCGACGACGTCGATGGCGATCCGGTGTTCCTGGCCAAGAACGAGTTCTATCTCGGCTACACCAAGGAACGCGCGGAAGGCATCGTCTTCTCCAACGTCAAGGACGTGAAGAAGAAAGCGTGAGCTGCAGCTTCCGGTGTGTGGGTGGATCTCTACCGATTTCGTCCGAACACCTCGAGCACCTGTAGCAGCTGCTGGTGTCCTCGAGAGCCGACCTTATCCATCAGCCGCCGCTCGTGCTGCTGGACCAGGCTGTCGGCAAGCGCGAGCAATGCGGTGCCTGCTGCGGTGAGGTGCAGTGCATGAGTACGCCGGTCTGACGTCGGCAGGCGTTCGAGCAGCCCCCGCGACTGAAGCTCGTCGAGCGGTGGAATGATCCCCGAACGGCTGATGCCGAGCACCTCCGAGAGCGCCATTTGCGACAACCCGGGATTATCCCGGACCACAACCAAGATCGAATATTGCGCGGGGCGAATGTCGAGCGGCGCAAGCGTTCCGTTGAAGTCCTCGAACACCCAGAGCTGAGCCTGCCGGATCAGATAGCCGGCAAGGCTCGTCAGCCCATCGAGGCTGATCGGTGGCCGCTGCTCATCGGTCCCCTGCGTGGCAGGTCGTTTCCTCGGTCTGGTGAGCGTCTCGTCGGCTTTGGGGGCGCGTCTCAACGTGCGTCGGGGCTGATGGGCCAAGTGTGTTCTCAATTATGGTGCCTGCAGGCCACACATTGCCCGAGTGCGTGGCCATTTCAAATCCTCATTACGAATTGTTCTTGACCTGAACAAATCAGAAGATGAACATTATCTTCACAAGAGCGACCATATGACGCGCCGCCGTCGGAAGAACCAGGCCCATCGCAATCACGGGCTTCAATTCTCCGCCGTGGCGCCAGCAAACGCGATCAACGCGACGGCGCTCGTGGGGGAGAGACGAATGCTCAATCTGGTGGGACCGGACAGGTCGAAGATTTCCAGCGGCAAAAAGGGCAGTCATCACCGGCCGGCCGGATCGACCGGCAGATCTGCTCGGAGCCGCTGCATGGTCGCTGCGGCCGTCATGACAGCAGCGGTGGTGTGCCACGCGACCGAAGTCTCCGCGCAGACCTACACGCCGACGGCCATCGTTCCGAGCCCGGACGTCTACGCCTACATCCAGCAAAACCCATCCGTTCAGGGGCTGTTCGGTCCCCAAGTGACAGGCCAGTTTACGCGCCTGACGGTGTTCGGCGACAGCTACGCCGATTGGGGAAATGCGCTGCGGGCCGGGTCGCCGGTCCCACCGACCGGCCGCTACAGCGCGGGGCTGTCGATGGCCGACGCTCTGCAATTCCACTATGGTCTTCCCACCGCATCGGTCGCCAACTACGCGACCGGGGGCGCGATGAGTGGCGATACGAATGTCGGAAACCTGCTTGGACCTCCCGTTCCGGTGTTGCCCGGGACTGGCACGGAGATAAGGACGTTCCTCGCGGCGGGAGGCCATTTTGGCCCGCGCGACCTCGTCGACATCACGACCGCAGGCGGCAATGACGGCGTGCCCATCCTGTTCAACCCGGCCATCACGCAAGCCCAGATGAACGCGGCTGCTGCGCAGACCACAGCGAACATCCAGTCCGACGTTCAGCAACTCGTCCAGGCCGGCGCACGCAACCTCGCAATCCTGTCGGTCGGAGACCTTTCCTACCTGCCCATCGCTGCCGGCAACGCGAACATCCACTACTTCCAATCCACCTTGACGCAGATGGAGCAGGCAAGCCTGGCGCCGCTGGCGCGCTCCGGCATCCGCATCTTCTTCTTCGATCTGGCCACCCTGACGCAGAAGGTGGTTGCGAACCCGTCGCTCTACGGATTCACCAATGTCACCGCCGCCTGTACGGCCGTGCCGTCCTGCGTCGGCGGGTCCGTGGCGGCGCAGAACCAATTCCTGTCCTATGACGGCCTGCACTTCACGACCGCCGGTTTTGCGTTGATCGGGCGCTACCAGACCAACCAGATCGACGCGCCCCTGACCGTGGCGCCGCAGGGCGACGTGGCGATGTCGATCGCCACCGGCTTCACCGGCTCGGTGTTCGGCCATATCGACGCCTATCGCAACGTCAATGGGGCGGCCAATGCGATGAACGCGATGGCCGCCGACATGCCGGTCAAGGCGGTCCGTCCGTCCGGGCCGCAAAGTCCCTGGTCCGTCTATGGCGACGTCGCTTATGCGGGAGGCAACCGCGACTCCCAGCAGTTCCTATCCAGCTACAACTACAATTCGGTCGGCGGATGGATCGGGCTCGACTATCGCCTCTCGCCCGAGCTGATGGTCGGCGGGCTGTTCAGCTACGCCCAGCCGAACGTCAATCTCGCCGTGCAGAGCGCGCACGAGAAGATCGACGCCTATCAGATCGGCGGCTATGCCGCCTATAGCCACGCCAACTGGTTTGCGGATGCGCTTCTCGCCTACGGCCGCCAGGCGATCGCCACGGATCGTCAGGGCGTCATCGACACCATCCGCGGTTCGACCCATGCGGACACGTTCACGGTCGCCGCGCGCGGCGGCTATCTCTGGGATCTCGGCGCCTTGCGCGTGGGCCCGATCGCTGGGCTGTCCTATACCAATGCGCAAGTCGCGGGCTACACCGAAACCGGCGACATCCTGCTCACCAACATCGTCAATCGCCAGAGCCTGGAGAGCCTGACCGGAAGCGCCGGCGTGCAGTTTCGTGCGCCATTCGCCATGGCCGGGGCGTTCTACAATCCATACCTGAACTTGACGGTTGAGCACGATTTCCTCGGCTCGGCGCGCACCCTGATCACGACCCAGGTGACGACACCCTTGTTGCCCGTGTTGACGCCGATCGACGGACGTACCGCCACCTACGGAAAAGTCGCAGCCGGTTTCTCCGCGGCAATCACCGACAAGGTCAGTGCCAATCTTGGCGTGGTCAGCACTTTCGCCCGATCCGACCGCAACGACTATGGCGTGAATGGCGGGGTGAAGGTGGCGTTCTGAGACTCTCGCTCTGACGACTGGGACTGGCGTCGACCTTGCACGCTTTGAAAGTCGAGCGCGATGTTCATCGCGCCCGACTTGGGCCTTGCGGTCGCTTGCCAACTCCGTTTCCTCCGTTTTCCAAGCGCGATGAATACGCTAGGCTCGGGGCAAACCAGGGGAGGTCGGCAGTGGTGGGCAGACTGGTTGGCCCGTTGGCGAGCATGCTCGTGATCTGGTCGGTTTTGACGACGGCGGGAGCGGCCGGGGCCGCCGAGGTGGTGGCGCTGGGCGCCAGCAACACCTATGGCAAGGGCGTCAATCGCGGTGAGGACTTTCCGGCGCAGCTCGAGGCGATGCTGCACGGCAAAGGTGTTCGTGTCAGCGTCGCCAATGCCGGCGTCAACGGCGATACCACGGCTGGCATGTTGTCCCGCTTCGACGGCGCCGTCGATGGATCGACCCGCGTCCTGCTGCTGCAGCCCGGCGGCAATGATTTCCGCAAAGGGGTCGGCGACCAGCGCGGCAGCAACATCAGCGCCATCACGGCCAAGGCCGCGCAGCACCACATCAGGGTCGTCATGGTCGAGAACGGCATGCTCCGCGGCCTGCCGCATCAGGTCGACGGCCAGCACCTCACGCCGGACGGCTACCGGATGCTGGCGGCGGCGCTGTTGCCCAGGGTGATGAGCGGTCTGCGCAAGTAGTCGCGCAGACGGAGCGTAGCCCGCATGAGCGTCAGCCGAAGGGCGCAGGCGATAGCGATATGCGGGGATGGTCTGTCCCCGGATATCGCCGGCGCTCATGCGGGCTACGCGTTGCAATGGGCTTTTCGCTCTACAGCTCGATGATCCCGCGCCGTGCGGCGTGGGCGACCGCGTCGAGGCGGCCGGTGGCGTCGAGCTTGTCGAGCAACGAGCCGACGTGGAATTTTGCCGTGTGCACGGAAATGCCGAGTGCGCGGGCGATCTCCTTGTTGGAGCAGCCTTCGGCCATCAGCGCCAGCACGTCGCGCTCGCGCGCGGTGAGCTGAAACGTGTCGATCGCGTTGCCGTCGCCATTGCCGTTGTCGATGCGCGCCTCGTCGTCGCTGCGCGGCGTGACGACCGCGACGTCGGCGCTCTCGCCTGGCGCGACGAGCCGAAGGCCGGCGATGCCGCCGAGCAGCGCCGCCAGCCGGTCGGTTAGCTCGGCGTCGCCGACCGCGATGGCAATCGTGATCGGCGAGCTCTCGCCGTCGCTCACGCCGGCCTCTCGCCGATGGTCAGGGTCAACTTCATCGGTTCGCCGCCGCGCAAGGCGGCGACATCGACCGCCGCGCCGACGCTGCCGGGGCCGAGCTCGCGCATCAGCGCGCGCATGCCTCTGAACGGTTCGCCGTTGAGCGACGTGATCACGTCGCCCTGGCGCAGGCCGGCCGCCGCGGCCGGACCGTTCTTGTCGATGCTCATGACCATCGCGCCGAGGCCATCGTCGAGCCTCACCGGCTGCAGTCCGGCGCCGAGATAGCCGCGCGCGATCCGGCCGTGGGTCTCGAGCCTGGCGGCGACGCGTTCGATGGTGGCCGCGGGAATGACGAGCGTGCGGCGGGGGCCGCGCACGGCCATGCCGATCGCTCGGCCTTCTGCGTCGAGCACGAGGCCGCCTTCGGAACTGTGCCGGAGCCGGGTGTCGAGCTCGATCCGCGCATCGATGTCGCCGCCGCGCAGGCTGCGCCAGCTCCCTGCCGATTTGGCGACCATTGCCAGCGCCGCGACCGGCGTGCCCTGGTCCGCCGCGACGAGGACGGCCAGCGCGCCCAGCGGAGGCGCGTTCCCGACGAGCGGTGCGGCCGGCACCTCCTTGCCGTCGTAGCGCAGCAGGGCGACATCGGTGGTGTGATCGCGCCCGACGATCACGGCGGGACGCGTTGCGCCGTCGGCAAAGGCGAGCATGACCTCGCCTTCATCGGCGAGCGCCTCATCGGCGGTGACGACGAGGCCCGGTTTCCAGACGAAGCCGGAGGCGCGCGAGCGGTGCGAGTGGACTGAGACCACCGAAGGCGCGGCGGCGGCAACGGTCGCGGCCAGCGCCGATGACAACGAGGTGAGGGCGGACGGATCGGACATGGACGGCTCCCTTGGTTGACCCCAATGTGGAGCGTCGGTCGGCGTTTCGGAACTCCCCGGATGGGCAGGCAGCTCCGTCACGTCTCAGAGCGTCGTCCGCGCCTTCGGCAGCGGGAAGGCGAGGTCGCCATGCTTGGACGTCTTCAGCCCCAACCCAACCAGCGCTTCGGCGAAGCGCACGGCGGCGGCGACGCCGTCGATCACGGGGATACCCAATTCGGTCGAGAGGTCGTGCGCGAGATCGGCCATGCCGGCGCAGCCGAGCACGATCGCGCCGATGCCGTCCTGATCGCGCGCGGCGCGGCATTCGCCGAGCAGCGTGCCGCGCACATTGGCCTCGGGCTTGTCGAGATCGAGCACGGCGACGTCGACCGCACGTACCTTCCGGCAATGCTGCTCCATGCCGTAATTGCGTACGAGGTGCTCGGCGATCACCTTGGTACGCGACAGCGTCGTGACGATGCTGAAATGCGTGGCGACGAAGCTCGCGGCATGCATGGCCGCTTCCGCGATGCCGAGCACCGGCACAGGCGACAACTCGCGCGCGGCCAGCAGGCCGGGGTCGCCGAAGCAGGCGATCACATGGGCGTGACACCCCTGGGCATCGCCCGTCTCGACCTCCTTCAGCATGCCGATCGTGGCAATCGCCTCGTCGTAATGACCCTCGATCGAGGCGGCGCCGAAGCGGGCGGTGCGGCCGATGATCCGCGTTGTCGGACTGGCGCTGGCCTGGGCCGCTCGAGCGATCAGCTCGGTCATCGATTCCGTCATGTTCGGGTTGATGACGTTGATCACGATCTCGCTGCTGCGGCTCATCATGGCGTCCGTTCGCGGTGGTTCGCCGTGTTCTAGCCGAGTTCCCCGGGCAGGGTCGAGAGGCGTTGGCGACGCGGGAACGCGCAGACGTGAACGGGATTGGGCTTGCGCCCGGATCCCGCGCAACCAGCTCAAGCCGGGTCGAACCTCGAAGTATCGTGCATGCTCCGTGTCCTCATGATCCTCGTGCTGATGATCGCCGCGCCGGCCGCGACCGAGGCGCGTGATCGGGTCAATCCGGTGCCGTTCGCGCACACGCCGTGCAGCGTGCTCGACAACCAGCCCTGCACGCCGTCGTTCTGCAGCATCTACGGGCCCTGGCCGTGCATTCCGGAGATGGACTATCCCTATGGCCAGAACCTGCAGCTGACGATCGAGAGCAGGCCGCCCAAGGACCAGGAGTCCAAGTATCAGAGGCCGGATCATGATCTCGACACGATCGGCGACCTGTTCGCCGAATTGCGCTCATGCTGGACGCCACCACCGCAGGACGCTGCCCGTGCGGGCATGCAGCTGACGGTGCGCTTCAGTTTCAAGCGGACTGGCGAGATTGTGGCGCCGCCACGCCTGACCTTCGCCACCTCCGGCGCGTCGGCCGACAACCGCGCGACCTATCTGAAGGCCATCAATGCCTCGCTCGATACCTGCCTGCCGCTGAAGTTCACCTCAGGGCTCGGCGGTGCGCTGGCAGGGCGGCCGATCGCGATCCGCTATGTCGACAACCGGGATTTGAAGAACACGTCGTCGGACCAGCAGTAATCCGACGTTGCCTTGCGCTGTTTGCCGCGTGCTCCAGCCAAGCGCACCGCGTGTACGTTGCGAGGCCGCCCCCGGAAATGATACCGATGCCCACGCACAGGTCGTGTGCATGCGAAGGGGGACGCCGTGGGACTTCTGGTGATGGTGGTGGGGCTGGTGCTGTTTCTCGGCGCCCATGTGTTCACGACCCGGCGCGCGGCGCGTGCGCAGGTCATCGCGCGGCTGGGCGAGGGCACGTATAAGCTCGCCTACACGGTCGTGGCTCTCGCCGGCCTCGCCCTGATCGTCTGGGGCTTTGCCGAGTACCGCCATGGCGGCGGTTGGATCCAGGTGTGGACGCCGCCGAAGGCGCTCAAGCACATCAATCTCGCCTTGATGCTGCCTGCCGTGATCATGGTGGTCGCCGCCTACATCCGCGGCCGCATCTATACGGCGCTGAAGCACCCGATGCTGGCCGGCGTGAAGCTATGGGCGTTCGGGCATCTGCTCAGCAATGGCGATCTCGGCGGCATCATCCTGTTCGGCTCGATCCTGGCCTGGGCCGTGTTCGACCGCATCTCGCTGAAGCGGCGCACTGATGCCGGCGGCCCGCCGATCCCGGTCGGCGGCGTCGGCAACGACGTCATCGCGGTGGTGGTCGGCATCGTCGTCTATGTCGCGCTGGCCTTCGCGTTCCATCCCGTTGTGCTCGGCATTCCCGTCATCGGGAGTTAGCGATGTCGGTGCAGTCGACCATCCGGCGCAAGACGGCGCCCGAGATCCGCGCCCGCAAGGGCGGCGAGCCGATCGTGATGCTGACGTCCTACCACGCCCATACCGCGGCCCTGGTGGACCGCCATTGCGATGTGATCCTGGTGGGCGACTCCCTTGGGAACGTGATGCACGGCTTCGAGACCACCGTGCCGGTGACCCTGGAGATGATGATCCTGCAGGGCTGCGCCGTCATGCGCGGCTCGCGCCAGGCGCTGGTCGTGGTCGACATGCCGTTCGGCTCCTACGAGGCCACGAAGGAGCAGGCGTTTCATGCGGCGGTGCGGATCCTGAAGGAGACGCAATGCGGCGCGGTCAAGCTCGAGGGCGGCGCGCGGATGGCCGAGACGGTGGCCTTCCTCAGCGAGCGCGGCATTCCGGTGATGGGCCATATCGGCCTGACGCCGCAATCGATCAACACGCTCGGCTCGTTCCGTGCGCAGGGCCGCGACGAGGCGGATTGGGCCGCGATCGAGAACGATGCTGCGGCGATCGCACAGGCCGGCGCGTTCTCGGTGGTGATCGAAGCCGTGGCCGAGCCGTTGGCGCGCAAGATCACGCAGCAGATCGCGATCCCCACCATCGGCATCGGCGCCAGCGCCGCCTGCGATGGCCAGGTACTGGTGCTGGAGGACATGCTCGGCCTGTCGCCGCGCGCGCCGAAATTCGTACGCCGTTACGGCAATCTCGGTCCGGCGATCGACGAGGCGGTCGAACGTTACGCGGCCGACGTGCGCGCCCGCGCCTTTCCGGCGGCGGAACATGTGTACGGCATGAAGTCCAAGACCTGACCGGTCTCTCGCTTGGTCGCCGCTTTGGGCGGTGGTGCGGCGCGGCGGCATGGGACCGATCTCCGGCGCTGCCGGAGATAGCCAAGCGCGTCGTCCGATGGTTATGCTTGGGCTGGTCCGCATCGCGGCGAACAACGACAAGAAGCCAAGCTCGAGGAAACGCCATGGATTGGTCGACCTATGTCACGCCGCCGCTGCGGCGTGAGGCCCGTTTCGGCGACCGCGTGGTTCCGCTGTTCACGGAGCGGTCGGCGAGCATCTGGGCCATGGTCGAAGAGGCCGCCGCGCGCAACGGCGATGGCGAGGCGCTGGTCTGCGGGGCCGTGCGGCTGTCATGGCGCGAGGTCGCCGAAACCGCGGCGCGGATCGCCGGCGGCCTGCAGGCGCGAGGCCTGCGCCCGGGCGATCGGCTGGCGCTGCTGTTCGGCAACCGCATCGAATTCGTCCTCACGCTGTTTGCCGCAGCGAAGCTCGGGCTGATCACGGTGCTGTTGTCGACGCGGCAGCAGACGCCGGAGATCGCCTATGTGCTGAACGACTGCGGCGCCCGGCTGCTGCTGCACGAGGCCACATTGGCGGACCGGCTGCCGGCTGCCGCGGAGACGCCGCAGCTCGCCGCGCGCATCGCCGTCGACGATCATCCGCAGCGCTCCGGCTTCGCAGCGCTGGCCGATCATGCCGCGCATGAGGCTCGGGTCGAAGTGGCCGAAGAGGACACTGCGATGATCCTCTATACGTCCGGCACCACCGGCCGGCCCAAGGGCGCGATGCTCGCCCATTGCAACATCGTCCACTCCTCGATGATCTACGAGGCCTGCCTCGGGCTGACACACGCCGACCGCTCGATCGCAGCCGTGCCACTCGGCCATGTCACCGGCGTGGTCGCCAACATCACCAGCATGGCGCGCTGCGCCGGCACCTTGATCATCATGCCGGAGTTCAAGGCGGGCGAGTATCTGAAGCTCGCGGCGCGGGAGCGCGTGACCTACACCGTGATGGTGCCGGCCATGTACAATCTGTGCCTGCTGCAGCGCGACTTCGACAGCCATGATCTCTCGAGCTGGCGCATCGGCGGCTTCGGCGGCGCCCCGATGCCGGTCGCGACCATCGAGCGGCTGGCCGCCAAGATCCCGGGCCTCCGGCTGGTCAACGCCTATGGCTCGACCGAGACCACCTCGCCGGCGACGCTGATGCCGTCGGCGCTGACCGCCCGCCACATCGACAGCGTCGGGCTGCCCTGTCCGGGCGTGCGCATCCTGGTGATGGACGGGGACGGGCGGGAGCTGCCACGCGGCGAGATCGGCGAGATCTGGATCGGCGGCGGCCAGGTCATCAAGGGCTACTGGAACAATCCGAAGGCCACTGCTGAAAGCTTCACCGCCGGCTATTGGCACTCCGGCGATCTCGGCTCGATTGATGCCGACAATTTCGTCCGGGTGTTCGACCGCCAGAAGGACATGATCAACCGCGGCGGCCTCAAGATCTACTCGGCCGAGGTCGAATCGGTGCTGGCGAGTCACCCGGCGGTGGTCGAGAGCGCGATCGTCGCCCGGCCGTGCCCGGTGCTCGGCGAGCGGGTGCACGCGGTGGTCGTGACCCGCGAGCCGATGAGCGCCGAGGCCTTGCGCAGCTGGTGCGCCGAGCGGGTCTCGGACTATAAGGTGCCGGAAACCTTGACGGTGACCTCGGACCCTTTGCCGCGCAATGCCAACGGCAAGGTGATGAAACGGCAGTTGCGCGAAGGCTTGACGGCGTGATAGCCGGCTTTCGACACGGTGGCAGAAGCTGGGAGTAACGCCTTGATTCGGCTGGACTCGCCTTGTCACCGCCATAACGCCGCGGTATCCGCGCCCGCATGCGGGCGGAGCCTGCTCGCGCGGCACTTCAATACCATCCGTCCTGCGGTTTGCAGCGGATCTCACGGGATGTCCTCAAGTGTCTGAATTTATTGATGAAGTAGACGAGGAGGTTCGCCGGGAACAGCTCAAGAAGCTGTGGGACCGCTACTCGCTCTACATCATTGCGATCGCGGTGCTGATCATCGCCGGCGTGGGCGGTTGGCGCGGCTACGAATATCTCGAGGCCAAGAAGGCGTCCGAGGCGGGCGTCGCCTTCAATAAGGCGCTCGAGCTGTCCGAGCAGAACAAGCGCGCGGAAGCGGAAAAAGCCTTTGCCGAGGTCGCGGCGACGGCGCCGTTCGGCTACCGCATGTTGGCCCGGTTCCACCAGGCGGCCGAGGCGGCGGTGCGTGACAAGGCTGCGGCCGTCAAACTTTACGACGAGCTCGCGGCCGACCGCAGCATCGGCGCGGAGCAGCAGTCGATGGCGCGGTTGCGCGCGGCCGGGCTCCTGGTCGACACGGCGCCCTATGCTGACATCAAGCCGCGGCTCGAGAGCGAAACGGCGCCCGGCGCGCCGTTCCGTCACGCCGCCCGCGAATTGCTGGCGCTGTCGGCCTGGCGGGGCAATGACGCCGCCGCAGCCCGTCAATGGCTCGACATGATTGCGCTGGATGGTGAGACCCCGCCGGGCCTGCGCTCGCGCGCCGAGGCGCTGCAGGCGCTGCTGCCTGCCGCGGCCAAAAGCTGACCGCGAACGACCTGACGGCGAAACTGACCCTGATCGGAACGACGACCATGCGCCGCCCCCAACGTTTCATCGCCCTGACCATCCTCGTCGCGCTGTCCGGCGCGCTCGGCGGCTGCGCCGGTGGCGGTTTCGACCCGTCGGACCTGCTCGATTTCCTCGACACCAAGAAGAAGCTGCCGGGGGATCGCAAGCCGGTGTTCCCGCAAGGCGTGCCCGGTCTGGAGCAGGGCGTGCCGAAGGACATGTATAAGGGCGCGCAGCAGCAGAACCTCGATCCCGGAGCGCAGGCCGCCGTACCGCCGCCGGCACCTCCGATGGAGGAGCCCAAGGGCAAGAAGGGCGCCAAGGGCCGGCAGCAGGCCGCGGCGCCAAGCGCCGCCCCCGCCGATCCGCAGGACGGCGAAGCCGCTGCGGTCGAGGAGGGCGCTGGAGCCGTTCCGCCGGCGCCGAAGCCCAAGAAGATCGTGCGCCGCCGCACCACCGCCCCGCCGGCGGATGATACCGCTCCCGCCGACCAGCCTGTCCGGCAATCCGGCGGCCAGTTCCAAGCCCCGGTTCCGAGCGGTTCGTTCAACCGTTAATCTCAAGCTGCGGATCAGCCGCGCGGCGTTTCGGTTTTGCGGCCGGATGCGTTAAAGCTGCGCGCTCACGCGCACGCGGATCATCATGTCCTTCACCATCGCCATCATCGGCCGGCCCAATGTCGGCAAATCGACCCTGTTCAACCGTCTGGTTGGGCAGAAGCTGGCGCTCGTCGACGACATGCCAGGCGTCACCCGCGACCGCCGCGAGGGCGAGGCCAAGCTCGCCGATCTGAACTTCACGGTGATCGACACCGCGGGCCTCGACGAGGGCCCGAAGGGCTCGCTCACCGCACGCATGCAGGAGCAGACGGAGACCGCGATCGCGCTCGCCGACGCGCTGTTCTTCGTGATCGATGCCCGCGTCGGCCTGACGCCGGCCGATCGCGACTTTGCGGATTTCGCCCGCCGCGCCAACAAGCCGGTGCTGCTGCTCGCCAACAAGAGCGAGGGCAAGCATGGCGAGCTCGGCGCGATGGAATCCTACGCACTCGGGCTCGGCGACCCCATCCAGATCTCGGCCGAGCACGGCGAGGGCATGGGCGAGCTCTACGACGCCGTCAGCGTGCTGGTGCCGCCCTCCGAGGATGAGGACGACGAGCACGAGGAGACCGACGAGGAGCGCGCCGCACGCCCGATCCGCGTCGCCATCGTCGGCCGTCCCAATGCCGGCAAGTCGACCCTGATCAATCATCTCCTCGGCGAGGAGCGTCTCCTGACCAGCCCGGAGGCCGGCACGACGCGCGACGCGATCGCGGTCGAAATCGAATGGAAGGGCCGCGGCTTCCGCGTCTTCGACACCGCCGGCCTGCGCCGGCGCTCGCGTATCGAGGAGAAGCTGGAAAAGCTGTCGGTTGCGGATGCCTTGCGCGCGGTGCGGTTCGCCGAGGTGGTCGTGCTGATGATGGACGCGCAGAACCGCTTCGAGGAGCAGGATCTGCGCATCGCCGACCTGATCGAGCGCGAGGGGCGGGCGCTGGTCATCGCGGTCAACAAATGGGACCTGATGGAGGCCCAGCCCGGCCAGATCTCGCTGCTGCGCCGGGACGCCGACCATTGGCTGCCGCAGATCGCGGGCGCGCCGATCGTGGCGGTGTCCGGCCTGATGGGCGAGGGCATCGACCGGCTGATGCAGGCCATCGTCGACTCCTATGCGGTCTGGAACAAGCGCGTGTCGACCGCCGCGCTGAACCGCTGGTTCGAGGAGGCCATCGCCAACAACCCGCCGCCCGCGGTGTCTGGCCGCCGCCTCAAGCTGAACTACATCACCCAGACCAAGGCGCGGCCGCCGAGCTTTGTGCTGTTCTGCTCGCGTGCCGATGCGATCCCGCAATCGTACTTGCGCTATCTGACCAACTCGATGCGCGAAGCCTTCGAGCTGCCGGGCACGCCGGTGCGTATTACTTTGCGCGAGAAGGCCAATCCGTTCGCGCACAAGCGCAAGCGGCCGAACTAGACCGGCTCGTTTCCCCGCTCCCAGGTCTGTTTCCCGGCCGTCTGCGCATCACCGCGTGATCGCGCGCACATCCGCCTCCCTCGTCATCGCGCTAACCGGTGCGCGTCTCGCCATGTGGTCGAGACGTGTCCTGGGATTTCGCTTTGGCCGGGCGTTTCGTCGCGTCCGTCCAAGTTCACAGGCCTGCGCGATCCTATGAATTGGATCGTGTGACGGTGAGCGTCGGGCCGCACGATCGCGAAGCGTGGAGAGGTGCGATGGCGCATGCCGATGACATCATCGATCTGATCGGAGACATCTACGACGCCGCGCTCGATCCGTCGCTGTGGCCGGATGTCGTCGGCCGCGCCGGACGTTTCGTCGGCGGTCAGGTGGCGTCGATCTTTTCCAAGAGCCCGATCGCAGCCGGTGGCGACGTCCTTTGCCAGTCCGGCATCGATCCGCATTTTTGCCGGCTCTATTTCGAGAAATACGTGAAGCTCGATCCGGCGACGACCGGGCAGTATTTCGCCGAGGTCGGACAGCCGATCGCGGTCTCCGACCTGATGCCGCAGGATGAGCTGCGCGAGACCCGCTTCTACCAGGAATGGGCCGCACCGCAGGGCATGGTCGATTTCATTTCGACCGTGATCGACAAGTCCGCGACCTCGGCCGCACTGTTCGGTGTGTTCCGCTACGAGTCCGACGGCCTCGCCGACGACGCGGCGCGCATGCGCATGCAACTGATCGCGCCGCACATCCGCCGAGCCGTGCTGATCGGCCGTCTGATTGATCTGAGGTCGGCGGAGGCGGCGGCCTTCGCCGAGGCGTTGGAGCGGATGGCATGCGGCATCGGTCTCGTCGACCGGCTTGGGCGGCTGGTCCACGCCAATGCGGCCGGCCGGCAGTTGCTCGAGGCGGGCGAGCCGCTGTTCACGCGTGACGGTCGCCTGGCGGCGCGCGATGGCCGAACGGATCAGGTGCTGCAGGACCTGATCGCTCGAAGCGGAGCCGGCGATGCGGCGGTGGACAACGGCGGGACCGCCATCTTGATGACGGCGCAGGACGGATCGCATCACGTCGCTCGCGTCCTGCCGCTGACATCGCGCGGACGCCGCGCGACGCGGCAGATGTCCGATCCGAGCGCTGCGATCTTCATGCGCCGCACCGTGCTCGACCCTGCGCAATCGCCCGAACTGATCGCCAAGGCCTATCGCCTGACACCCACGGAGTTGCGCGTGCTGCTCGGCATCGTCGAGGTCGGCGGCGTTCCCGAGGTCGCGGGTCTGCTTGGCGTTGCCGAGACCACGATCAAGACTCACTTGCGCCGCGTCTTCACCAAGACGGGGGCCGCACGGCAGGCCGATCTCGTCAGGATCGTCGCAGGCTTCGCCTCGCCGGTCGCCGGCTGAGCAGCTCGGATTGCCGACCTCGGTGACGCGTGTATAAGTCGGCGCCCGCGGCCGGCACCCGCCAGCGGCGATAACCCGATGGCCGTGATGTCCGATACCGAGCTGACGAATTCCGACGGCGTTTCGCCGCCGCAGGCGCCCCGCCGCGGCGCCGTCGCGTTCATCTTCGTCACCATCCTGCTCGACATGCTCGCGCTCGGGCTGATCATGCCGATCCTGCCCAAGCTGATCGAAAGCTTCGTCGGTAACGACACCGCGCAGGCGGCGCGCATCTTCGGCCTGTTCGGCACGGCCTGGGCGCTGATGCAGTTCGTGTTCTCGCCCGTGCTCGGCAGCCTGTCGGACCGTTTCGGCCGGCGGCCGGTCATCCTGCTGTCGAACTTCGGCCTGGCCGCGGACTACGTGCTGATGGCGCTGGCGCCGTCGCTCGCGTGGTTGTTCGTCGGGCGGCTGATCTCCGGCGTCACCTCGGCCAGCATCTCGACCGCGTTCGCCTACATCTCCGACCTGACGCCACCGGACCGGCGCGCGGCGATCTTCGGGCGTATCGGCGCAGCGTTCGGCGCGGGCTTCGTGCTGGGCCCCGCCACCGGCGGCCTGCTCGGCGACATCGACCCGCGGCTGCCGTTCTGGGCGGCGGCCGGGCTCAGCTTCGCCAATGCGCTGTACGGACTGCTGGTGCTGCCGGAGTCGCTGCCGTCAGAGCGGCGCAGTCCGTTCCGATGGCGAGCCGCAAGCCCGCTCGGTGCGCTGCAATTGCTGCGCTCGGATCGGATCCTCGGCGGACTGTCGGTCGTCAACTTCATCACCCAGCTTGCCCATGTCGTGCTGCCCTCGACCTTCGTGCTCTACGCGACCTATCGCTACGGCTGGGACACGCGAACGGTCGGCCTCACGCTGGCGATGGTCGGAATCTGCGCCATGGTGGTGCAGGGCGGGGCGGTGGGACTGATCGTCCGCGTGCTCGGCGAGCGCGGCGCGCTGATGCTCGGTCTGTGCGCGGGGACGATGGGCTTCCTGATCTTGGGCCTGGCGCCGACCGGGCCCTCGAGCTGGCTCGGCATCCCTGCGCTGGCGCTGTGGGGTGTCTCCGGCGCGGCGATCCAGGCGCTGATGACGCGGCTGGTGCCGCCGGACAGACAGGGGCAATTGCAGGGCGCGACGTCGAGCGTGCAGAGCGTGGCCCAGCTCGCAGGTCCCTTCCTGTTCACGCTGACCTTTGCCTATTTCATCGGAGCCGCCGCGCCGGTGCATCTGCCCGGCGCGCCATTCCTGCTGGCGTCGGCGTTGTTGATCGTCGCGCTCGGGGTCGCAATCCGCACGCTTCGCGCCGGCGTCTTGAAACCCTCATCCTGACGAGCATCGCGCAAGCGATGTGTCGCGCAGGACGAGGGCCACACGAGGGTCTAAGCGATTACTTCTTCACCAGCGGACAGTCGCTGGCTTCCAGCGGCTTGGCGGCATCCTCCGGCGCGATGGTCGCGATCAGCTTGTAGTAGTCCCACGGATATTTGGACTCTTCGGGCTTCTTGACCTCGAACAGATAGGCCGGGATCAGGCGGCGGCCGTCGGCGCGCAGCGGGCCCTTGCCGAACAGCGGATCGTCGGTCGGGATCTCCTTCATCTTGGCCACGACCTTGGCGCCGTCATGCGGATTGCCGCCGAGCGCTTCCAGCGCCTTCAGGTAATGCAGCGTGCCGGCGTAGTTGCCGGCCACCGTCATCGACGGCATCGTGCCCTTGGGCGACAGCTTCATGAAGCGGTTGGACCAGGCGCGGGTCTGCTCGTTGAGGTCCCAGTAGAACGACTCCGTGAAGGTCAGGCCCTGCGCGACCTTGAGGCCGAGCGCGTGCACGTCGTTGACGAACAAGAGCAGCGCGGCGAGCTTCTGGCCGCCTTGGACGATGCCGAACTCCGAGGCCTGCTTGATCGAGTTGGTGGTGTCGCCGCCGGCATTGGCGAGGCCGATGACCTTCGCCTTCGACGACTGCGCCTGCAGCAGGAAGGAGGAGAAGTCGGCGGTGTTGATCGGATGCTTGACCGAGCCGAGCACCTTGCCGCCGCTGTTGGTCACGACCGCGGAGGTGTCGCGCTCCAGCGCATGGCCGAACGCGTAGTCGGCGGTCAGGAAGAACCAGGTGTCGCCGCCGGCCTTGGTCAGCGCCTTGCCGGTGCCGTTGGCGAGCATGTAGGTGTCGTAGGTGAAGGAGATGGTGTTGGCGTTGCAGGCCTTGCCGGTGAGGTCGGCGGTCGCGGCGCCGGAGTTCAGCAGGATCGCGTTCTTCTCCTTGACGAGATTGGACACCGCCAGCGCCACGCCGGAGTTCGGCGTGTCCATGATCACGTCGACCTTCTGGTTGTCGAGCCACTGCCGGCCGATGCTGACGCCGACGTCGGGTTTGTTCTGGTGGTCGCCGCTGATCACCTCGATGGTCCAGCCCTTGGCCTTCATTCCCGAGTCTTCGACCGCCATGTTGATGGCCGCGACCGAGTTGGGGCCGCCGATGTCGGCGTACAGGCTGGACATGTCGTTGAGCACGCCGATCTTGACGACCTTGTCGTCGGCGAAGGCGGAGCCGGCAAAGCTGAGAGCGGTGGCAGCGAGCAACGCGGCAATACGCCGCGCATGAGACGTCGTCATCAAAATCCTCCCTGATCGTGTCACGGCGGGGCTTCTTGGGCGCCCTTTGCCGACAGTCACCCTGGATAGCCGGTCTTGTGAGTTGCGGCAATGCGCCAAAAGGGGGGAGGCTCGCCCAAGGTTTGTGCGTCTCACTCAGCGTTAACGCAGGGCGTCCGAGGTCAGCCTGAATTTCTGGATACGCTTTCCGGTGTCGACCTCGGCGGTATAAACGTTGCCCTGCTTGTCGACGGCCATCGCATGCACCCAGTGGAATTGGCCCGCATTGCGGCCATTGTGGCCAAAGCTTCCGGCCACGCTGCCATCATCCCGCCTGATGATGCGGATCTCGTTGTTCTCGCCGTCGGCGGACAACAGATAGGTCTGCTTCGGATCGGGCCAGATCGCGACGTCCCACACCGCGCCGTTGCCCAGCGTGTTCTTCTCGAAGAACCACTCCTTCACGAACGTCCCATCCTTCCTGAACACCTGGATGCGGTCGTTGATGCGGTCGCAGACATAGACGAGGCCGTCGTCGGCGATCTTCACGCAGTGGACGGGATTGCCGAACTGCTGGGCGACGGGCGCCGCGGGATCGTAGGGCGCCTGCTTGCTATCATCGGGGACATGGCCATAGGCGCCCCAATGGCGCTTGTAGGCCAGCGTCGTCGCATCGAACACGATGACGCGGCGGTTGCCATAGCCGTCGGCGACGTAGATCTCGTTCGCGTCCTTGTCGATTGCGGTCTCCGCGGGCTTGCCGAGCTGGGTCGTGTCGTTCGAGCCCTTGCTCGGCGCGATCGCTCCGATCTGCGCGACGAACTTGCCGTCGAGCGTGAATTTCAGGATCGCATTGTCGTTGTCGGCATTGCCGCCGATCCAGACGAAGCCGCGCTCGTCGACCTCGATGCCATGCTCGCGGCCGACCCATTCATAGCCCGGGCCGGGTCCGCCCCAGGCGCGCAGCAGATTGCCGTCGGCGTCGAATTCCAGCACTGGCGGCGCCGGGATGCAGCATTTCGAACGGGGCGGGTTGAGCGCCGCGCCCTTCTCGTCTTCGGTCAGCGAGCGCGGCCGGTGAATGACCCAGATGTGGCCCTGGCTGTCCACGGTGATGCCGCCGACCTGGCCGAGGATCCAGTTGTTGGGAAGCTGCTTCGGCCACGATGGCTCGACGGCGAAGGTCGGGACCTCGGCGGCGCTGATGGTCCGAGAGAGCAGGACGCTGCCTGCGGCAATGACGAACAGCAGAATGATACGGGCAAGACCAATCGCGTGTCCGCGCGGCGCTCGCGTCATGGCATCCTCCCCGATGTGTGCTGCGGTCATCCGCTTATGAGCGCAGTCAATCGCGGGCAGGGCGGGGTGTCAATCGCGCCGACGGCCGGGTGTCGAGGCCTCCATTATGCGCGATGAGGAACTGGCGGACCGGGCTGCGCCAACCCGCGTCACTCACCGACGCGGTTCATTTCTCTTCTTGAGCAGACCGAGGGGGCCGCAAGTCCTGCGCTTCTTCTCGGCCGCTGGAGGCGTCTGTACCGCGGTCGGCCGCAGGAAGCGCGTCAGCATGATCCGCAGATGTTCGGTGCTCTGCTTGATGTCGACGGTCGGATTGCGGATCGGCAGCGCGCGTGCGCCGTCGACGATGGCCAACAGCACGTTTGCGGTCGCTTCGGGATCGAGGCCGGGATCGACGTTTCCCCGGCGCTGCGCCTCGGTGAGGAAGCCCACCAGCAACGTCCGCATCGCGCGCGCATGCTCGTGGACGATGCGGGCGAAAGCCGGATTGCGGCAGGCTTCCGCCAGGGCCTCGGCGCTGAGGACCTGAGCCTCGGGCCGATGGATGCTGGTGTTCTCGATCTCCGTCAGCAACGCCTCGATCACGTCGGGCGACGCCAGGATCGCTTCGAAGCGTGAGGCGGCACGGGCCAGGCTGTCCTGTACCAGGGCCTCGACGATGGTCTCCTTGCTGGGAAAGTAATGGTAGAGATGTCCCGGGCTGATCCCCGCCTCGACGCAGATATCGGTCGTGCTGGCGCCGTGGAAGCCGTCCCTGACGAAGCAGCGCAACGCGGCGTGAAGGATCTCTCCGCGCTTCTGCCCGTGCCTGACCGGGTCGACCTTCCTCATCGTGCCATGTCCCATTTCCCCATCGTGCCGCTTCAAGTCCCGGCGCCTCAGTCCTGCCCGGGTTCGGAGCGCGACAACAACCCCTTGTAATATAAAATAATATTTCCGCCCAATTGATCCAGAGAATTTGATCTAGTGTCATTGGACAGACGCGTCGGTGTATCGTAAGTTAGAGTGAGTTATCTATCAATGAGCGCCCCTGGCATGACGCGTATGGCCTCGATGAAGCGGACTGCCCTCGTGTCCCTTGTCCTGGCCAATGCGGGGTGCGCGAGCGCGCCGCTGGAGCGGGCCGGCTCACTGAAAAGCTACGACCGTCTCGCCGATGCCAACGGCCTGGTGACGCGCGCGCAGATCAAGGTGAACAAGAAGGAGCTGCTCGAGGCCAAGACGATCCGGATCGAGCCCACCGCCTTTCCACCGCGCCCGGACGTCGCGCTCGATGAGGGCGAGCGGAAGCTCGTGGCCAACGCCATCAGCCGCGAGATGTGTCTGAGGTTGAGTGAACGTTTCCAGATCGTCTCATCGGCCGAGGAAGCGGACCTGACAGTCAAGGCCACCGTCACCCATGCAACGCCGACCAATGCGACGGCATCGGCAGCCTCGCAGGCTGCCTCGATTGCCAAGAGCGTCGCGCTGCCGGGCGTTCCCGTGCCGGTGCCGCGGCTCCCGGTCGGGCTGGGCACCTTGTCCGTCGAGGCCGAGGCGCGCGATTTCGCTGGCTTCCAGAAGGCGGCGATGGTGTGGGCGCGCGGCGCCAACTCGGTGTCGACGGCCCGCATGGCCAATGACGGCGACGCCTATGACCTCGCCGCCGAGTTCGGCGCCGATTTCGCCAGGCTGGTGTCGACCGGCGAGTCGCCGTTTGGTGGGCTGCCGTCGCTGCCGTCCGTCGCCAGCGTTCCCGCCAAGCTTGGCGGCGCCCCCAAATATGCCGCATGCGAGCAGTATGGACGCTTTCCCGGCTTGAAGGGCTTCGTCGGCGCAGGCCTCGGGCTGCCGCCGGGCTGGACCGACAAGGGCGCTGACGAGGCGAAACCCACCCCGCCGCAGTCGTCGCCGGAGGTCGCAAGCGTGGAGCAGCAACACTCGCGATGACGCCTGCCGCCTCCTTCCGCGCCATCGTATCGCGCTTCGCCGTGGTGCTCGCCGCGTCGCTGCAGCTGGCGGCGTGCGCCGCGGTCATGCCGCGCAATGCGCCGCCCGAGATGGCGGCTGTCAGCGCCGAGCCGGTCGGCTTCCGCAACGTTCGCTACTGGGGCGATGAGCCGGAGCCGCGCTTTGCCGAGGCCTCGGTGCAGCGTGCATCGGCCGAGATCCCCGTGTCGCGTCCGCTCAATTTCCTGGCGATCTCCGGCGGCGCCGAGAACGGCGCGTTCGGCGCCGGGCTGCTGGTCGGCTGGGGCGAGGCCGGCAACCGGCCCGCGTTCGACATGGTGACGGGCGTGAGCTCGGGCGCGCTGATCGCGCCCTTCGTCTTCCTGGGGCGCCAGCATGATGACCGGCTGCAGGAGGTGTTCACCGCCTATGAGCGCAAGGACATCTTCACCGTCAACATTCCCGGCCTGCTGCAGGGCTCGGCGCTCGCCGACAACACGCCGCTGTCGCGGTTGATCGAGAAATATGTCGACGCTGCGTTTCTCCGCGACGTCGCGCGCGAGAGCAGCAAGGGCAGGGTGCTCTTGATCGGCACCACCAATCTCGATGCGCAGCGGCCGGTGCTGTGGGACATGGGCCGCATCGCGGCAGTCGATACGCCGGAGGCGATCGATCTGTTCCGCAAGGTGCTGCTGGCCTCGGCGACTGTGCCCGGCGCTTTCGCGCCGGTTCGCATCAAGGTACGGATCGGCGACAAGGACTATGACGAGCTGCATGTCGATGGCGGCGTGACCCGGCAGGTGTTCATCGGTCCGTCGGTGCTGCGCCTGGTGTCCGGCCGCGGCCCGCGGCGAAGCGTGAGCGGCGCGCATCTCTACGTGATCCGCAACGCCCGCATCGATCCGCAATGGGACAGCGTCGGCGCCGACGTGCTCTCGGTGACGCAGCGCTCGCTGTCCACCCTGATCAAGAATCAGGGCATCGGCGACATCTATCGCATCTACTCTGTGGCAAGGTTCAACGGCATCGATTTCAACCTCGCCAGCGTGCCCTCCGACTTCCAGGCCAAGTCCGACGGGCCGTTCGACCGCAACTACATGACCGCGCTGTTCGATCGCGGCCAGGCGATGGGCCGGCGTGGCTATCCCTGGGTGAAGAACCTGCCGGGCCTGCAGTCCAACGAGCACGGCATCACGGCGCAGCTGCCTACGCGCACCATGGCGGCGGCGTCGCGATGACGGCATCCAGGACCAGCCATGGCTGCGTTGGAATGAGCGCAGCCCGCGCCGCCACGCGCGCTGCACTGCTCGCGATCGCGTTGCTGATGCCCTTGCTGCTCGGCGGCTGCGCGACGTCGGTCACGCCGCCGGCTGACGCCACGCAATTCCACAACACCTACAACTATCTTCCGGTGAACGATGTGCCTGCCGACGACACGCGGCCGGCGCTGTCGGCGGAGGAGCAGGAGAAGCTCCGCAAGGAGCTGTCGGCGGTGCGCGACCGCCAGACGCCGGGTGCTGCCAAACCTGCGGCTGCTGCCAAGCCTGCTGCTGCGAAGCCTGCCGCCAAATAGGCGCGAGCGGCGCTCCGGCATGCGTCGTTGGAATGCGAGATCGTCGCTCCAATCGTCATTGCGAGCGCAGCGAAGCCATCCAGAATCGTTTTACGGCCCGAGCCTGGATTGCTTCGCGGCGCTCGCAATGACGGACGAGAGATGGAGCGCCTCTCTCGACCGTCATTCGTAAGGATGCATTCCGGGCAGCGGCGGACGGCGCGAAAGCACTACGCCGGCGGCTGAAAGCTCTTCAGGGTGCGGCTCTTGTAGTCGTAGAGCTTGCCGGTCTCGGTCCAGGCGGGCGTGCACAGCGGCACGATGAACTCGGCGGCCTGCTCGGGCGTGTCGAGCGTGGCAGGGTCTTCGCCCGGAAACACGGTGGCGCGCATGCGGGTGCGGATCGGGCCGGGGCTGAACAGGTTGACGCGCAAGGGCGTGCGCTCGGTCTCATGGGCCCAGACCCGCGCCAGCGTTTCCAGCGCCGCCTTGGTCGCGGCATAGGGGCCGAGATAGGCCGAGGCCTTGGCCGCCGCACCCGAGGTCACGAAGACAGCGCGCCCGGCATCCGAGGCCTTCAGCAGCGGCTCCATGCAGCGGATCAACTGGAAATTAGCGGTGAGGTTGACCGCGACGGCGTCGTTCCACGGCTTGAGGTCGATATGGCCGAGCGGCGACGACGGGCCGGGCACGCCGGCATTGCCGATGAGGATGTCGAGCTTGCCGTGGCGCTCGTGCAGCGCGGCGCCGAGCCGGGCGATGCCGTCGGTGTCGGTCATGCTGAGCGGCACCAGCGTGGCGCCATTGCCGGTCTCTTTGCGGATCTCGTCGTCGAGCTCCTCGAGCCCGCCTTGCGTGCGCGCCACCGCGACGACATGCGCACCGGCGCGGGCGAGCGCGCGCGCGGTCGCATAGCCGATGCCGCGCGAGGCGCCGGTGACGAGGGCAATACGGTTGGCGAGGGGAAGGGTCATCATGCAGCGTCCATCGTCGTCCCGGCGAAAGCCGGGTCCCATACTCCGCGGCGTTTATGATG
This sequence comes from Bradyrhizobium ontarionense, assembly GCF_021088345.1. Lineage (NCBI taxonomy): Bacteria > Pseudomonadati > Pseudomonadota > Alphaproteobacteria > Hyphomicrobiales > Nitrobacteraceae > Bradyrhizobium > Bradyrhizobium ontarionense. The sequence continues at coordinate 629,319 of NZ_CP088156.1, forward strand.
GAGTTGGCTGGTCGTGGCTAGCCTCACTCGACGAACGACAGCCGGCGTTCGGACGACGGCCAACCACCCGCCGTCATTCCGGGGCGAGGCCACAGGCCTCGAACCCGGAATCCAGAGCTGAGAGGTGCAAGACAACTTCGAGATTCCGGGTTCGAGGCCTTCGGCAGATCGCTTTGCGATCTTGCCGTGCAGCCTCGCCCCGGAATGACGGCGCGGGGTTGAATGCCGCCAAGTGGCGTGAGCCTCAACTCGCCTCGGCCAGCAGCGACAGCTGGTGCTGGATCGGCTCGACCATCGCCTGGTCGGTGAGGTGGGTCGGATAGCTGCCGGTGAAGCAGTGGTCGGAGAATTTCGGTGCCGCCGGGTCGCGGCCCGCCTCGCCCATGGCGCGGTACATGCCGTCGATCGACAGGAAGGCCAGCGAATCCGCGCCGATCAGCTCGCGCATCTCCTCGAGCGAATGCGTCGCCGCCAGCAGGCCGCCGCGGTCCGGCAGGTCGATGCCGTAATAGTCAGGGTAGAGGATCGGCGGCGAGGCGAGACGGAAATGGACCTCGGTGGCGCCGGCCTCGCGCATCATGCGCACGATCTTCTTCGAGGTCGTGCCGCGCACCAGCGAATCGTCGATCAGGATGATGCGCTTGCCTTCGATCGCGGCGCGGTTGGCGGAGTGCTTCATGCGCACGCCGGATTCGCGGATCGCCTGGGTCGGCTGGATGAAGGTGCGGCCGACATAGTGGTTGCGGATGATGCCGAGCTCGAACGGCACGCCCGAGTGCTGGCTGTAGCCGAGCGCCGCAGGCACCCCGGAATCCGGCACCGGCACGATGACGTCGACATCGACGTGATTTTCGCGCGCGAGCTGCGCGCCGAACGCCTTGCGCACCTGGTAGACCGAGCGGCCGCCGACCACGGAATCAGGGCGGGCGAAGTAGATGTACTCGAACACGCAGGGACGCGCCGGCTTGGGCGGGAACGGCTTGTGGCTGTGCAAGCCCTGTTCGTCGAAGATCACGACTTCGCCCGGTTCGATGTCGCGGATATAGCGCGCGCCGATCATGTCGAGCGCGCAGGTCTCCGAGGCCAGGATCGGGCAGCCTTCGAGCTCGCCATAGACCAGCGGACGGATGCCGAGGGGATCGCGGGCGCCGATCAGCTTCTTGTTGGTCAGACACACCAGCGAGTAGGCGCCTTCGAGCGCGCGCAGCGCCTCGATGAAGCGGTCGATGAAGTTGCTGCGGCGGGAATGGGCGACCAGATGCAGAATCACCTCGGTGTCGCTGGTCGACTGCATGATGGCGCCGGCCCGCACCAGCTCGCGGCGCAAGGTGAGACCGTTGGTGAGGTTGCCGTTGTGGCCGACCGCGAAGCCGCCGGCATTCAGCTCGGCGAACAGCGGCTGCACGTTGCGCAGGATCGTCGCACCGGTCGTCGCGTAGCGCACGTGGCCGACGGCGGCGTTGCCGGGCAGGCGCTCGATCACCTCGCGGCGGGAGAACGTATCTCCGACCAGGCCGAGCCGGCGTTCGCTGTGGAAGCGCGCGCCGTCATAGGAGACGATGCCCGCCGCTTCCTGGCCGCGATGCTGGAGCGCATGCAGGCCGAGCGCGGTGATCGCGGCGGCATCGCTATGCCCGTAAATGCCAAACACGCCGCACTCTTCGCGCAGCGTGTCTCCATCAAGGTCGGGGTCTCTGAGATAGGCTTGAGGTCCGAAGTCCAGATCCGCTTGGATATCCATTTGGGCTCCGCCGGAAGAATCGTGGTGCTGGTCCATCGCGCCTCTCTTCTGGGCTTGGCTCACTTGGCCGCGGGTTTCTCGATCAGCTTCTTCAAGCTGTCGCGGGCAGGCTTGCTGTACCCATCGCCGCCCGCTGCGGGCGACTCGGTGTCAGTCTGGTCGTCGTCCGGCTTGTTCTTCTTGAATTTCTTTAAAATGGTGTTCTCGGGATCATCAGGCAAGAGCGACATCAGCCAATCCCCGGTTCCCTGCAGGACCACGCGGGACTTTGCCCCGGTGACCCAGTCCGGACGCTGCTTGTCCGGCACCAGCCAGCTGAAGAACAGGAAGGCCACGACCACGATCAGGAGGCCGCGGCCCAGTCCGAACAGGAATCCGAGGGTGCGGTCGAGCGCGCCGATCCGCGAATCGAGGATCATGTCGGAGATTCGGACCGTGATTACCGAGACGATGAGCAGGGTGCCCACGAAAGTACCGGCGACCACGACCACGCTCGCGACCGTGTCGTTGTTGAAATAGGTCTTGGCGGTCGGCAGCAGCTTGGAGAATGAATAAAGCGTTACCAGGGCCGCCGCGCCCCAGGCCGCAATCGACAGCACCTCGCGCATGAAGCCGCGGACCATCGCGAGCAGCCCAGATACCAGCATGACGCCGAGCAGGATGAGATCGAGGATCGTTATCGGCATCGGCTGGTCGGGTCCGCTTCGCTGGTCCAAGGTTCTCGTCGAATCGACGGAGAACACCGATCCTCCAGGTGGAGGAAACAGAGGTTCCCCGGCAAGTCCGGATGCGGCACGATCCCGTGCGCGGGCCCGGTTGCGGCGTTGTATAGCGGCGAGTCACGCGAACGTCACGGTCCGCCTAGCCGTCCTGGCGGCGGAATCTCGCTGGTGTGGCATTTTTTTCGGCATGGCTGGGGCTGCGCCGGCCCTGGTCGCTGACATCGCCGTCGTCTCGGCCGCTGTTGTGGCGCGCGCGCGGCGTGCCACGGGCGGCGATGTCGGCCACCAGCGACGTCAACCCGCCGACGGTATTGAGGCTCAATCCGGCATCTCCGCCGGCCTCGCCGCGGGCCCGTTCCGGCAGCACCACGCGGGCGAAGCCGAGCTTGGCGGCCTCTTTCAGCCGCGCCGAGGTCTGCGCCACCGGCCGGACCGCGCCCGACAGCGAAATCTCGCCGAAATAGACCGCATCTGGCGGCAGCGGCGCGTTCACCAGCGACGACACCAGCGCCGCCGCAGCGGCGAGATCAGCGGCCGGCTCGTTGATGCGCAGGCCGCCGGCAACGTTGAGATAGACATCATGGCCCGACAGCTTGACGCCGCAATGCGCCTCCAGCACCGCCAGCACCATCGACAGCCGGCTCGGATCCCAGCCGACCACGGCGCGGCGCGGCGTGCCCAATGAGGTCGGCGCCACCAGCGCTTGCATCTCGACCAGCACGGGACGGGTGCCCTCGATGCCGGCAAACACCGCCGTGCCGGGACTGCCGAGATCGCGCTCGGACAGGAACAGCTCCGACGGGTTGGTGACCTCGCGTAAACCCAATCCCGTCATTTCGAACACGCCGATCTCGTCGGTCGGGCCAAAACGGTTCTTCACGGCGCGCAGGATGCGGAACTGCTGCGAGCCTTCGCCCTCGAACGACAGGACCGCATCGACCATGTGCTCGACCACGCGCGGGCCGGCGATCTGGCCGTCCTTGGTGACGTGGCCGACCAGGATGATGGCGGCGCCGGATTTCTTGGCAAACCTGATCAGCTTCTGCGCCGAGGCCCGCACCTGCGTGACCGTGCCGGGCGCCGATTCGACCGTGTCGGTCCACATCGTCTGGATCGAATCGATCACGATCAGCCGCGGGACAGCACCTTCCGAGAGCGTCGAGATGATGTCCTCGACCGAGGTCTCGGCCGCGAGCTGCACCGGCGCATCCGCAAGCCCGAGCCGCTCGGCGCGCAGCCGCACCTGGGCCACTGCTTCCTCGCCGGAAATATAGACCGCGCGATGGCCGGCGCGCGCCATGATGGAGGTCGCCTGGGTCAGCAATGTCGATTTGCCGATGCCGGGATCGCCGCCGACCAGCAGCACCGAGCCGCGGACGAAGCCGCCGCCGGTGACCCGATCGAGCTCGGTCATCCCGGACGACAGGCGTGGCGCCTCGATGCTCTTGCCGCTCAGCGATTCCAGCTGGAAGGTGCGGCCCTTGCGCTTGGAGCGCAGCGACACCGGGGCCGAGGTCGCACCCGTGGTGTCCTCCTCGGCCAGCGTGTTCCATTCGCCGCAGGACTCGCACTTGCCCTGCCAGCGGCCGTAGGCAGCGCCGCAGTTCTGGCAGACGAAGGAGAGCGTGGTCTTGGCCATGGAAGGAGAATCGGTGCGGTCAGGACTGGGATGCGTTCCATAGCATAGTTAGGCCTGCGACCAGCATGATGCCATCCATGACCAGGCGGAACATGTCCGGCTTCATGTGCAGCACGAAGCGTTTGGCGACGAAGGCGCCGGCCATCAGCGAGCCGCCGGCGATCAGGCCCTTGAGCAGGATGTCCGGCGTCAGCGCGCCGAAGCGCTGGAATGTGATGGACTTCGAGACGTAGAGCCCGAGCGAGCTCGCGGCCTCCGTGGCCAGGAAGGCGCCCTTCGTGAGCCCGTAGAACAGGAACAGCGGCACGCTGAGCGGTCCGGTCGAGACCACGAGGCCGGTCAGAAATCCGATCACCGCACCGCCGAGCGCGAGATGCCAGAGACCCGCTTTGAGCTGATAGCGCGCCAGGACGTGGCGCAGCGGCACCATCGCGATCAGGAACAGCCCGATCGTGATGTCGACGGCATGCGACGGCAGCACGAGCAGCGTGCGCGCGCCGAGTGCCGCCGCCGGAATGCCCGTGATCGAATAGGCGGCGCAGGCACGCCAGTCGACCTCGCGCCACCACGCCAGGATGCGGGAGAGGTTGGCCATCACGGCGGCCACCGCCATGATCGGCACCGCTTCCTTCGGCCCGTATTCGTAAACGAGCACCGGCATCAGCATGATCGAGGAGCCGGTGCCGACGATGCCGGACAGCGTGCCGGCGACGAGGCCGACGGTGAGCACGAAGAGAAAGCCCAAGATTGTCGCTCCGCGGCGCCCGCGCTGTCTCGGCCGTCATTGCGAGCGCAGCGGCGCAGCGAAGCAATCCAGACTGTCTCTGCGGAGGGATGCTGGATTGCTTCGCTGCGCTCGCAATGACGAGGAGACAGCCGCGCCGTGTGGTTAACCGATGGTTCGACGGGAATCGAAATCGCCGATGATTGTGCGTCTGCATCTTTAAAAGTTGAAGCGTATTCGTCGCATGTCCGCTGATGTTTTCGGGCGATGACGACGAGCGGAGAGCCGATGTCCTTGCAAATGCAGCCGTCCATGACGGCGACGTCCAATGCCGAGCTTCCCTGGTTCGCAGCTGCGATGCTGGCGATCGAAGCCGGCGAGGTGATCCGGCTGCGGCTGGAGAAATTCGCGCGCGGCGAAGCCGATGCGGGCGAGGAGGCGGAGCTGATGGTCGTTGAAAAGATCGCCGCAGCTCTGGAGGCGACGGCGAAACTGATGGCCGGCGCGAGCCCGGCGGCGATCGTCGATCTCTATCGAGACTATGTCGCGGCCAACGCCGAGCGGCTGTCCGTGTAGGCACGCGCAGTCCGGCTACCTTGGGGGCCTGTTGCTGCGGCAGGCGGATGTCGAGTCACCCAGCGCGGACAAGCTTGTCAAAACGCCGGTGACTGGGCCGCCTCACGCCTTCACGTGCGGTGTTGCCATCGAAGTGAAGATCGGACACCCTCCCGAGAACGCGACGGCTGATCACCTCGTTTTCGCCGGACCAATCCAAGTGCGACTGCTCATACGCCTCATGCAACGCGTGCTCGTCGCCGGGTTGGGGATCTTCACGGTCTGGCTGATCGTGTTCGTGGTGTTCGAGACGGCGAACCGCAGGCTGCCCTGGATTCTCGCTGTCGGTGTCAGCTATGCATTCGCTGCCTATGTCGTTCTTCCGCGCGTGATCCGGTTGAGCCTCAAGATACTTCAGAATCGGCGGGTGCCCAGCTACACGATCACCGGCGATGGATTGCACGGGGACCCCGTCAATGTCGCCCTGATCGGAACGCTTCAACAGATTCGCGCGGGCTTTGCGGCGGTCGGTTGGTCTGAAGCGGACCGATTGGGGCTGGCAAGCTCGTGGGCCATGATCCGTGCCTTCGTCTTCAACACGTCGTACCCCACCGCTCCATTCAGCACCCTCTATCTATTCGGGCGCGGTCAGGATATCGGCTTTCAGCAAGCCATCGGCAATAGCCCGCGAAAGCGCCATCACGTCCGGTTCTGGGCGGTTGGCCTGGCACGCGCAGAGAAGACTTGGAACGCTGGCGATTTCTGGTCAAACACCGACCAGCCAGCGGCCGATGAATCCGTTCTCTGGGTCGGTGCCGGCACGAAGGACACTGGCCTGTCGTTCACCCGACTGACGTTCCAGATCACTCACGCCACCGATCCGGATGTCAACGCCGAGCGGGATTACATCATGGCCGAACTGATCAGGACGCGATCGATCGAGACCGTGGAGCTGTACAAAGCTGGTCAGAGCCTGCCAGAGCGCGTCAATCACTACGTGACGGATGGCGATATTGCGTTGGCGAGCGTGTTGATCGCCACGAATGACGACGGTGCATGATTTGCCGTCGTCGTCTGTCTAATGGACAGGCTGACGAGCCTGGTTCGATCTCGTTCGTTCCGTTCTGGGCCGGACCAGGAAAGCGGTGCCGAGCAGGACGAGCATCGCAACCAAGACGACAGTCAGAAACGCCTGATCGAAGGCGCGATGAGCGTGTGAGGTCACGATTGCAGCGAGCTCGGTCGGCAGCCGCTCAGCAGCGATCAGGGCCTCGTCGATGCTGTCGCGAGCGGCCGCGGGAATGCCGAGGCCGTCGGGCAGCACCATGAATGCGGTAAAAACTCCCGACAGGATGCTTCCGAAAATGCTGATGCCGATCGTGCCGCCGAGCTCGAACGAGACTTCCTCGATCGAGGCGGCCATGCCTTCGCGGCCTTCGGGCGCGTGATTCATCACGGCGTTGGAGGCGGCCGCAACGGATGCACCGAGCCCGAGACCGTTGACCGCGATGCAGATCAATTGCAACACCAGATTGCCGTTGTAGCATAGGAAGTAGCCGGCTGCGCCGATGCTGGCGATCGCCAGCGCGCCGGACATCACGGTGGCGGCTCCGACGCGACGGAGCGTCAGGCTCGCGATCGGCCCGCCGGCGAACGCGCCGACCGGCGCCGGCAGGATGTACAGTGCGGCCTGTAGTGGCGAATAGCCGAGGACGAGTTGCAAGCGCTGGCTGATCGCCAGCTCCGTGCCCGCGATGGCGAGCGAGGCCACGATCGCCGTCACGACGCTGAGCGTGAACTCGCCGTTCTGGAACAGGGTGAAGTCGATCAACGGATCCTTGAGGCCCAATTGACGGCGTACAAAGACGGTCAACATGATGGTCGTGGCGACGGCTGCGGCAGCTACGATGCCATAAGAAGAATGGGGACTGCCGAGCTCCTCGACGACATATGCGAATCCGATCAACCCGGCCATGATCTGTACTGAACCGATCAGGTCCCAGTTGCGGTCAGCGCGATCTGCTGGTGCCGGAATCAGCGCCAAGCCGGCAATCAGCGAGAGGATAACCAGCGGCACGTTGATGAGAAAGACCGAGCCCCACCAGAAATATTCCAACAGGACGCCGCCGACCAAGGGGCCGACCGCCGCTCCGCTGGATGCGACGGCTCCCCAGATGGCGATGGCGAGCGCCCGTTCGTGCTCATCGGAAAAGGTGATGCGAATGATCGACAGTGTCGCCGGCATCATCAGCGCGGCGCCGACCGCGAGCAGGACGCGTCCGCCAATCAGGACCGTGGCAGTCGGCGAATAGGCGGCGACGACCGAGGCCAGTCCGAACACGATGAGGCCGGCAACGAACGTCCTCTTGTGACCGACGCGATCGCCGAGCGAGCCGAAGCCGGGAAGGAGACCGGCAACGACAAGCCCATAGGCCATGACGATCCACAATTTCTCCGAGGCCGTCGCTCCGAGCTCATGGGTCAGGCTCGGCAACGCCGTGTAGAGCACCGTCATGTCGATCACGACCAGCGCAAGCGCGCTGGAGACGGTCAGGAGGATCAGCCAGCGATTGCGTTTCGACATCGGCGCGCTCGCCGGCGGAAACCTCAGGTCGGTCCGCGCATTCGTCGTCTCGTGCACGTTCATCACTCCCGTTCAGAGTCCATCGCGATGCGTGATCCGTCCGTTCATCATCGTCAGCTGAATATTGACCTTACCTATGTCGTATGGCCCGACATCGAACAGGTTCTTCTCGAGCACGATCAGATCGGCCAGCTTGCCTACCTTGATGGAGCCGATCTTGTCTTCCATGCGGAGCTGGTAGGCTCCGTTGATTGTGTAGCCGCGGATGAGTTCCGGCAGGCTCAGGCGTTCGGTCGCGGGCGGATGAACCAGGCCGTCCGGCTTGCCCGGCTCCTGACGCGTATGGCCGGCCTGCAACGCCTCGAGCGGCTTGACGACGACCTTGGAGCCGGTCGCCAGGGCATCCATTCCGAACGAAACCGTGACGCCTTGATCGATGAACGTCTTGAAGCTGTACATGCGGCTCCAGCGCTCGTCGCCATAGATCTCGCGGATGCGCCGCTGGCTCGTGTCCGGCACGCCCCACTGGATCTGGGTGTTCGCGATCACGCCGAGCTTTCTGAAGCGCGCAATGTCCGAAGGCGCGGTGATGAACGCGTGGCAGATGGTATGGCGGCGGTTGCCGGGTCCGTGCTTGCCAAACGCAGCTTCGTATCCATCCAGGCTCATGCGGACTGCCCCGTCGCCACAGGCGTGAAGGTGCGTGTCGATGCCCTCCGCATGCGCCTGGCGCAGGATGCGGTTCAATACGGGTGATGGCAACAAGGGGTCGCCGCGCGAATCCGGAGTTCCGGCGTAGGGATCGAGCAGATAGGCGGTGCGGCTCAGTTCGGTGCCGTCGACGATCAGCTTGAGCACCTCGGCCTTGACCAGCGGAGTACGATAGCGCTTCCGGTAGGCCCGAATGATCGGCATCGGATCGACATTGGGATCGTTGTGATAGAGGCTGCCGATCACGCGCTGCCGCAGCTTGCCGCGCTTCTCGAGGTCGACCAGCATGTCGAAGCCGTGATGCTGCTCGGTCGGCCAGGCGCTGAAGCCGGCATCGAAGAAGGTGGTGATGCCGGCGGCGGCGAGCTTGGGCTGCCATTCCTCGATCGCGGCGGCGGTCGACTTCAGGCCAAACGGTTCGATGCCATGCTTTTCGAGCGTCTTCAGAACCGCGAACAGCGCGGGCACTTCCGAAATGAAGCCGGTCGGCTCACCATTGGCATCCTTTTCGTACCAGGAGGAGCCGGGCACGACGTCGCGCGGGGTGTCCTTGGTGATGCCGGCCATCTCCAGCAGCTTGGAATTGACCCAGTAGCTGTGCAGATCGCAACTGACGAGCAGGACCGGCCGGTCCGGGAAGATCGCGTCCAGTGATTCCTTGCGTGGACCCGACGCGGGAAACGCGCCAACGATCCAGCCGAAGCCGAGAATGAACTTGTCGTCGGAATGCGCCTTGGCGTAATCGCGCAGGATCGCGTAGATGCGCTCGGGATCTTCCTCGTTGACCCAGGCGCCGCGGGCGAACGCCAGCGTGCAAAGATGCCAATGCGCCTCGACGAAGCCCGGCATCAGCATGCGCCCCTTGAGGTCGACGACCTCAGCCCCGCGTCTGGCAAACTTCATCGCCCCAGCATCGTCGCCGACATAGACGATCTTCTCTCCCTTGACGACGACTGCCTCGGCCCACGGCAGCGAGTCCTCCACCGTATAGACGCGTCCGCCGCGAAACACGGTCGTGCGGTTGGAGGCGGCCCCTGCCGGAGCCGCGGCGGCGGCTGCGAATGCTGCTGCCGCAGCCGTGGTCGCGACCATCTGGCGACGAGTCAGTCCGCCGCCGCCCGGCTTCGATGCCGAAAAGAGTGAACCGAGGGCTGAGCCACATGCAATGCACATTGTCCTGTTCCTAAAAGTCCGCGCTCGGCGCGAGCTGCATCATTGTCGACTCGAACGCTAAACTACGTCACTCCACACCCGCCAAGATTGACAGCGATCAAGTCAGTCTCGGGCATCGCGCGCGCACGCTCGAACTGAAGTCCCGGATTGTTGCCGATGAAGAAAATTCAAATCGAATTCTTTCAGACAGGATCGCTAGTCACGGCGACAGAGGCGCTCGATCCGAGCACGATCACTTCGGAAACAGGAAAGCCAGGCTGGCCCGAAACTGCCAATGCGATGCGAGGTCCGGCTTCAGCAGATTGTAGTAGACGCCGATCTCCGCATTGATCGGCTGCTTGTCGACCATGAACAGCTTGCCTACGCCGGCGCCGACGGGAACGACCCAGCGATCATTGCCCTTCGCGAGCCAGTTCGCCGTGATGATGGGAGTCGAGCTGATGTAGGACCCGTCGGAGAAATTGTAGGTGACGAAGTATTGCAGCATCATCTGGTTCACCGGCGCGCGGTCGCTCGGACCGGAAAACGACCAGATGTTGTTGGCGAGCACCCCGAGCACCCATGGACCCGGCATGGTCAGCGCCACGATGGTCGGGCCCGCGCTCCATTTTCCCGAACCGAGGGCGGGGTCGGTCGCCGACGGATAGGAAAAGGTCGGGCCGACACCCCAGATCAGAGCGCCCGAGTGCGACGGGGTGAGCGCGAAGATCTGGTTGATGTCGCCGACGCCGCCGATCCGGCCTTGCTCGGGGGAGAAGCGCACCTGCGCGATGCCGGGAATGGTCGTGCGTGTCACCAGATTCCAGTCGGCATTGAGCTGGAACGGGATGACCGGCTCGATCTTGAAGACGTCGGCCGTCTGCCTGTACGGACCCGTATTCGGCGCGGCGATATTCTCGAGGCCAACGCTGATCGTATCCGCGATCGGGTTCTGCGCCGCCTTGGCCAGATCTTCGAGAGACGGCGTCTTGGCCTGCTGTGCCGAGGCGCCGGCGCCAGGGCACAGCGCTGAGATCAGGATCAGCAAACCCAAACGTAAACGTCCAGGAATTCGCGGCGTCATTGCCCACCTCGTTCCGAAACGCCGCTCGTGCAGCGTCTGTCTCATATCTTCAGCGTCGGGTTGTCGGTCGCGACGAGGCCGGCGGCCTTGCCGACCTCCGGATGTGTTTGTGCCGCTTCTGCCGCGAGCAATCTCTTCACTTCAAGCGAAGGTCGGGAAGCGCCCGCCGGCGAACAGGGACGGCCGGAGTCGGGACCAGTTCGACGCGAACTGGAACGTGTCCAGATCGCTGTAGGTCTGGCCGATCACCTGCATGCCTGCGGGCATGCGGTTCTCGACCACGCCGAGCGGGACATCGAGGACCGGATAGCGGTTGAGCAGATTCCAGTGCCACGTCAGTGCCAAGCCCAGGCCGGTGCCCACCCACGGATCGACATTGTTCTCCTTGCTCTTGAACATGTCGGCGCCAACGAGAGGCGTCGCCATGGTCGGCATCAGCAGGACGCGGTAGCCCAAGCCGAATACGCGCTGCTGGACCTGTCGGTGCAGCCGTTGCAGCAGCTCCTCGGCTTCTTCGGCCTGCCGCGGTCCAACGGGGCCGACCTGGTCGAGCATGTCGGTCATGTAGGGCGAGAGCTGATCGCGATGGGCATTCGAGATCTCGATCGCAACGCCGATGGACGTCGACATCAGCCCACGTATGAAGACCATCTTGTGGGCCTTCGTGAAGCCGCAGTCGACCTCGTCCACAGTGCAGCCGGCGGCGCGCAACGCCGCGATGCCTTTCAGCATCGCCGCCTTCACGGACGGTATGAGATCGGCAATGCCGGCGCCCCAGTCCACGGCGATACGCCACCCGGAAAGGCGCGGATAATGGGTGGGATAGTCGAGAGGAGGCCGCATCGCGGCCATGATCCGCTCGGACGGGCCGACGATGGCGTTCTGGAAATGGACGAGGTCGTCGAAGCGCCGCGCCATCGGGCCCGAGGTCGAGTAGGGGATTTCACCACCCGCGACCCGTCCGAACGGCGGCCTGAAACCATAGAGACCGCATTGCGAGGCGGGAATCCGGATCGAGCCGCCCATGTCAGAACCCATGGCCAGCGTTGAGAATCCTGCCGCGAGCGCCGCACCCGATCCCGCCGACGACCCGCCAGGGGAGTACTCGAGATTCCAGGGATTGCGTGTCGTGCCCCAGGCACGCGTCGAGGCGCCGAGGAAGAGGTAGAATTCCGGCACCGTGGTTTGGAAGGGCATGACGGCGCCGGCCGCCTCGAGCGAGTCGGTCACGGCCGAGTTTTCCGTTGCGGGCGGCGAGTCCTTGTAGATGAGAGAGCCCTGCGTCGTTCGCCAACCCGGCCTGGAGAATTCGTCCTTGATGGCGACCGTGATTCCTTCGAGCGGCCTTGCGTCCCCGCGCCGATAACGATCTTCGGATTGTTTGGCCGCTTTCAGCGCCTCGTCGAAGTGGTCGTAGGTGATGCAATTGACCTTCGCGTTGTAGGCTTCGATCCGCTTGATCTGTGCCTTCAGGAGATCGACCGGCGACGCCTTGCGGGCCCGGAACATGGCGATGAGATGGTCGACTGAGGCGTAGCTGAGCGGATCGGCGGCCTCGGCCCGCGCAGCCGTGAGACCGAGCTCTGAGGCAGCGAGCGCCGCGCCCGCGCCTTTGATGAGCGTTCTTCTGTCAATCATATACGCCTCCGCATTTCCGGGAATCGGTCTGAGGATGTCGATGTGGTCCTGAAGGTGACGGTCCGAGAAGTCGCTGGATTCAGCTTCGCTGTTCGTGCCTGACCTCGCCGTTCATGACAGTCATCACCACCTTGGTGTTGTGGATCTCGTGCTGGGCGACCTCGAACAGGTTGTTCTCGAGCACGATCAGATCGGCGAGCTTGCCGACCTCGATCGAGCCGACCTTCTGGTCGAGCCCAAGCTGATAGGCCGGGCCCATGGTGGCGGCGCGGATCGCCTCTTCCAGGCTGATCCGCTCATCGAGCGGCACCAGAGCCGGCTGATCCGGCTTGTTCAGCTCCCGCCGCGTGGTCGCGATCTCGATCGCATCCAGCGGCTTGTAGGTGCTGTAGTAGCCGGCGGCCGGCCAATCGGTGCCGAGCGAGATGTTGGCGCCGTGGCGAAGGATCGAGCCGGTGCGATACACCTGTTCGGCACGCGCGCCGAGACGCGGCCGCATGACGCCATGCCAGTAGGCATCGCCCACCGACCACTGGGTGGAGAACTGCGCGGTGACACCGAGCTTGGCGAAGCGCGGCAGATCCTCAGGGGCAAGAATCACCACATGCGCCAACGTGTGCCGGCGATCGCGCGGCGGATTGACCTTGATCGCGGCTTCGAAGGCGTCCAGCGACAGGCGGTTGGCGCGATCGCCGTAGGAGTGGATGTGGATGTCGAGGCCATCCCTGTCGGCGCGGCGAATGATGTCCTTGAACTGGTCCGGCGGGACCAGCGTCTCGCCGCTCGTGCTCGGATCGTCGCTATAGGGGGCGAGCAGTGCGGCCGTGCGCTGGGCTTCGCCGCCGTCGATGTTGAGCTTGAGAACGGAGGCCTGCACCAGTTCGGAATGGAAGCGCCGCCGCAGCGCCTTGGCGATCGGCACGGGGTCAACGGCGGGATTGTTGTGGTAGGTCGATCCGACCACCCGAAACGGCAGTTTCCCTTTGCGCTCCAGGTCCTGATAGAGCTCGTAGCCGGTCTCCTCCGGCAGAACGAGCAGTCCGGCATCGAACACGCTGGTGATGCCGGCGGCCGATGCCTTCGGCAGCCACTGTTCGAGCGACTCCGCGATGTAGCTGGTCGTGAACGGCGAGACGGCGTTGAGAACCGGAAACATGGCGGGCGGTTCGACCAGATAGCCGGTCGGCTCTCCCGAGGCCGGATCCCGCTCGAAGTAGCTGTAGCCGGGCAGCGGGTCCTTGGTCGCCTTGGTCACCTTGGCGATCGCCAGCGTCTTGGAATTGACCCAGGCGGAATGGCCATCGATCCCGACGAGAAAGACGGATGTGTCGGGCCAGATCTGATCGAGATCCTCCTTGCGCGGCCCGGTCGGCGGAAAGGCGTTGTAGCGCCAGCCGAAGCCGCGGACGATGTCGGCCTTGCCCAGCTTGGTGCGATAGGCCCTGAGCGCCTCGAGCATCTCCTCCCTGGTGTCGTATTGAAGATCGACGCCCCGGGTGGCGACAGCGCCTGCAATCGGGTGGATGTGTCCTTCGACGAAACCGGGCAGCAGCATCCTGCCGGCGAGATCGATGACGCGCGTCCTGGGGCCGATGAAGGAGCGGACGCCGGCATCATCACCGACATAGACGATGTGCTTGTGCTTGACGGCGACCGCCCGTGCCCATTCCCGGCTGCCGTTCACCGTGTAGACCGGGCCGTTGCGAAATACGATGTCGGCCTTGCCGCCATTGGTTCGCGCCTCGGCGCTCGTCGGAGCCGACACCGACGCAACGCCGGCCGCAGCGAACGCGGCGCCTGCCTGCAGGAGGAGGCGCCGCGAGGGCTCGGCCTCATCGACTGACGCCAAATCAAGCTTCAGCAGGCCGCGAAATCTTGCCCAGTTGCACGCCATGCACATGCATTCACCCTCACACGCTCTGCGGGAGGCGCACTCTCTCTGATTCCGATGGCCGTATAAACTCGGGGGAACTACGTAAGACATTGCGTGCGAAACGTTCGCACGAGCTGTGTTTGTAACGTTTAGATTCGAATGAATATCATTTCGGGAAGAAGAACGAGACGTCGAACCGGAATTGCCAATTCGAAGCGAACGCGGGCCGCATCACATTGTAATAGACACCGGCTTGCGCATCGATTGCCTGGCCTCGGACCGCGAACAGCCGGCCGATGCCACCGCCGATCGGGACGGTCCATCGCTCCCGTCCATTGGCAATCCAGTTCGCGGTGATGGTGGGATTTGACGTGATATAGGAGCCGTTTGGGAAATTGTAGTAGATGAATGGCTCGAGCGTCAGCAGGCTGACACGGTCCCGATCGCCGGCTCCGGCAAATGACCACACATTGTGCGCCAAAGCGCCGATCACCCAATCGCCGGGCATGGTCAGCACCACAAGCGCCGGACCGGTACTCCATTTTCCAGAACCGAAACTCGGCGTGCTCGCCGTCGGATGGGAGAGCGCGAGGCCGGCCCCCCAGATCAACGGTCCTGCATGCGATGGCGTGATCGCAAATATCTGACTGACGTCGCCGATGCTGAAGCTGCGTCCCTGCTCAGGAGACAGTCGAGGCTGCACCTGCGTCGGGATGGTCGTTCGTGTCACCAGATTCCAGTCGGGACCGAGATGAAACGGTATGACCGGCTGGAGATCAGCGCCATGGGAGGCCTGCCGGTAGGGACCTGTTGGAAAACCGAGCGTGTTCTGGACGGAGAAGCTGGCGACCTCGGAGAGCGGATTCTCCCGTTGTCTTGCGATATCTTCGATCGATGGGGACGTCGCTTGCGCCATCGCCGTGATGGGCCAGGATGTCAGCGCAAGCCAACAAACCAGGCCGCAAGACCGAGCGGCTATGCACGCTATCGTCATCACGCACCTGTCTTGGCGTGTTGGGCTGCGCGCTCCATGCCCGACTTGCGAATGGGTCGCGAGCTCATCCGATTTGCAGAATTCAGTTGATGGCAACGAAATCGATGTAGCTTAATCGATGTAGCTCACAAGGACACGATTCGTGCGCCTCTGCGGGCAGGAACCTTGAGCTGGTTGCATCCGCGCAGCAACTGGTCGTTCTGTTTGCTTGGCAGTGTGTTCTCACGATCTTGCTGCTGAGCTGCGACGCTCCAGCGCAGCGGCAACGGCAGACCCACGGAGTGAAGAATGTTTACATTGGTACATGCAGGGACTTGGCTCGTCGTCGGCTTGATTGGCGGCGGCCTTGCCGGCATCCTGGTGAAACGCCGCCGAGCAGGTTTCGGGCTTCTGACCAACATCGGGTTGGGATGTGTCGGCGCCCTCATCGGTGGTGTCTTGTTCAACTTGTTTGGATTGTTTGCTGGCATGGGCACGATCGTCATTTCGCTGCGCGACATCGTTGCAGCGTTCGTCGGCTCGCTCGTCCTGTTGGCGGCCATCTGGTTGTGGGGCGTCGTCCGCGAACCGAGTCCGCGCTGACCAAGCGGGTTGTCAGCCTGAGTGACGCGTGAGCTGCGCACGCCAGTCGCGCGGCCGCATGCCGAAGCGCTGCTTGAAGCGGCGCGTGAAGTGCGACAGATCCGAGAAGCCCCAGTCGAAGGCGATGCTGCCGATGTCGCGGCTGGCGCAGCCGGGATCGCGCAGATCGCGCGCGGCGCCGTCGAGCCGGCGTGCGATCACGAGCTCGGAAAAGCTGGTGCCGGCGCGGGCCAGCAGCTTGTGCACGTAGCGCTCGCTGATCCCGACCGTCGATGCGATGGCTGCGACCGTCAGGCCCGGCTCGCGCAGGCGGTCGTGGATGGCGCGGCGCAGCGCGAGCGTCGTCGCATCGGCGAAAGAGGCGGTGGCCTGGGCCTCGCTGCGGCTGCCGCGCGATAGGCTCAGCGCCACCAGATCGAGCAGCACGCCGAACAGCGCGGCCGCGTCATCAGGCGCAAGGCGCAGCGCATTGGCGTTGAGCGACCGCGCCGTCTCGACGATCAGCGCGCCCACGTACGGGTCGTCGGAGAGCCGTGCCGGCGCGATGTCGCGGACGGGCAGGCGGCCGAACAGCGCCTCCGCCGGAACGCGGAATGAGATCACGCCGAGCGAGGGGCCACGATCGTGCTGCAGCACGAAGGTGCGGTCGCTGTCGAAGATGCCGACCTGTCCGGCCGACAGGCTGACCTCGCAATCGTCCTGCAGGATGGTGCAGCGGCCGGCGAGCTTGAGATTGAGATAGAAGCAGCGCTGGTCGGACGCCGCGATGTCGGCGCGCGAGCGGCGCACGATGTGCTCAGGAAAGGTGACGCGGTTGATCGCGCCGTCGCCCACGCTGACGCTCTGCACGTCAGCAGCGAAGCCGATGCCGCGGGTCGGCTCGGGCGTGAGGTTCATGAAGGCCTGGCAGATCGCCTCGCGATAGTAGGAGAACTGCTCGGCCGGCCGCACCATGGCCGTATTCCAGCTCCGCTGACGTTCCGGCTCCGCGCCCGGCATCGGTTCACTCCGAGACCAATTGGGTTCAGTTGCAGCCAAGCGCGGCGGGCGCCGT
Organism: Bradyrhizobium ontarionense; assembly: GCF_021088345.1. Taxonomy (NCBI): domain Bacteria; kingdom Pseudomonadati; phylum Pseudomonadota; class Alphaproteobacteria; order Hyphomicrobiales; family Nitrobacteraceae; genus Bradyrhizobium; species Bradyrhizobium ontarionense. The sequence goes on from NZ_CP088156.1 coordinate 646,372, forward strand.
CCGGGCCATCATCCTTGCACCGCCCTCAACAGTGCAAAGGAACCCCAGCATGTCAACCTACGTCCTGGTCCACGGCGCCTGGCATACCGGCGCCGAGCTCGAGCCCGTCGCGGCGCCGATCCGCGCGGCGGGCCACGTCGTGCACCTGCCGACCATCCGCGGTAACCGCCCCGGCGACGCCAAGACCACCGGTCTCGACGAGGCCATCGCCTCGATCTGCGACTATTTCACCGAGCACGACATCAACGATGCCGTTCTGATGGGGCACTCCTATGGCGGCATGGTCATCACCGGCGTCGCCGACCGCATCCCGGCGCGCATCCGCCGGCTGATCTACTGGAACGCGTTCGTGCCCAATGACGGCGAGTGCCTCAACGACATGGTGCCGCCGCACTACGTCGCGCTGTTCGACGCCGTCGCTGCGGAGCGCGACGACGGCTCGGTGGTGCTGCCGTTCCCGGTCTGGCGCGAGGCCTTCATCAACGATGCCGATCTCGCCACCGCGACCCGCGCCTATGAGCTGCTCAATCCGCATCCGAACAAGACGTTCACCGACGCGATCAAGCTCCGCACCAATCCGGCCGAGATGGGACTCGCCAAGTCCTACATCAACTGCACCGAGGACACCGCGCTGCCGCACAGCCTGCCGTGGCATCCGCGGCTGTCCGGCAAGCTCGGCCTGTTCCGGCTGGTGCAGGTGCGCGGCAGCCACGAGCTGTGCTTCTCGGATCCGGCGCGGCTCGCGCAGGCGATCATGGATGCGGGGAGGGACTGACAGGGCAGCACTGCCGACCGTTCGCCGTGTGGCAGCGGTCGGTGCAAATTCATGGTTGTGATCCGTCTCACATTCGCCCGGAGCGTGATCTGCAAGATTGATCTGCGATGAACGGACCTCGGTTGGTCAGCGATCAGGAGTGTCGCTTCCGGCGCTCCCTGCCGAAACATCGGAGAACGCAGTCATGGCCCAGCTACATCTGCCGTCCCCCCAGGTTCTTGCGTCCAACGCTGCCGCTTTCAAGGCTTCTGTTTCCAAGGCTTCTGTTTCCAAGGGTCTCAGCCCGAACACGGCTGCGCAGCCGAGCCGGTCCAGGACCGGCTGGCTCGCGATCGCGGCCGGCGTGATCACGACCGTGTTTGCCGCGATCGGCGCGGTGAACAGCGCGATCCCGGCGGCGTCGAACGTCGGCGCGGCCGTGCTCGAAACGCTGAACCTTCCCGCCTGCCTGTCCTATGCCGATCGCTATGACGGCACGCAGAGCAGCTTCCGGAAGGAAGGCAATCTCTGGCGCGAATATCCGCGCGGCTCCGAGACCTACAGCTATGACTTCAAGGAGATCCGGCGCACGCGCCAGGAGATCATGCTGTGGAACGTGACGCCGCGGGCGAACGTGGCGGATGCGGCGAGCCTCGTCGTGCATCTGCCGGTGTGCGGCGGCATGGCGGTGCTGACCGAGGGCCTGCCGGAGCGCTCGACCAATCTCGAGCAGATCTGGCCGGACCGCAGCTGAGGCTCTCCGCGCGCAACAGCGGCTGCGACGTTCGGACTATGTCAGCACGATCCAGGCCGGCGCGTGGTCGCTGGCGCCGTCCTCGCCGCGGATGGCGCGATCGACGCCGGCCTTGCGGAGGCGCGGCGCGAGAAGCGGGCTGAGCAGCAGATGATCCAGCCGCAGCCCGGCATCGCGTGGCCAGCGGTTGCGCTTGTAGTCCCAGAAGGTGAACATCGGCAGATCCGGATGCAGCGTGCGGATCGCGTCGCACCAGCCTTGGTCCACCAGCGCCTTGAAGGCGGCGCGGCTCTTCGGCTGGATCAGCGCGTCCTTGTCCCATGACTTCGTGGGGTAGATGTCGAGCGGCGTCGGCGCGACATTGTAGTCGCCGGCGAGCACGACCGGCAGGTCGTCCTTGATGAATTTCGCCGCATGCTTGTGCAGCCGCCTGAACCAGGCGAGCTTGGCTTCGAATTTCGGCCCGGGCTGCGGATTGCCGTTCGGCAGATAGAGACAGCCGATGACGATGCCGCGCACGGCGGCCTCGATGTAGCGGGCGTCGGTGTCGTGGGGATCGCCGGGCAGGGCGGTGCGCGTCAGCACCGGCTCGGATTTGCGCGCGAGGATCGCGACCCCGTTCCAGGTCCTCTGGCCCTGCCACACCGCGCCATAGCCGGCGTTGTCGATCTCATCCGCCGGGACTCGGCTTGCGCGCATTTCAGCTCCTGCAGGCACACGATGTCGGGCTTGGCCGCGCGCAGCCAGTGCAGGAGATTGGGGAGACGCCGCCTGACGTTGTTGATGTTGAAGGTCGCGATCTTCATGATGAGGCTGCAATGAGAGAAGGCCCGATGTCCAAGCGCGCAATCGCCATTTTGTTCACCACGCTGCTCGGCGTCGCCGGTGCGGCCTTCGCGCAGCTGCCGACCGACGAGCAGCGCGCCGCCTGCCAGGCAGACTACATCAAATTTTGCAGCGACACGCTGCCCGGCGGCGGCCGCATCGTCGCCTGCCTGATGCGAAACTATGCGCAGCTGACGGACACATGCAAGAAGGTGCTCGACGCCGCGAGGAACGACTAGCGCAGCGTGGGGCGCGTCGCGTCTCTATAAATCGGTGACAGTGCATTTAACTCGTCGAGGGCGCCCCTCCGATCCCGCTGAGCGGGGCGCGAGTTTTGTGCACTGTCACCGTAACGCGTAATGCGTAACGGCCTAACGAGAACGCGCAACGAGTCGTAATACGATACTCACCCGTTCTTCGTGCCGGAGATGACGGCGAGCGCCTCCACCAGGCGGTCGAGATCCTCCTCTCCGGTATAGAGCGCCGGTGTCACGCGGATGCATTGCCCCTTGGCCACGCCCGCCCGGCGCACGGTGAGGACCTTGTGGTCGTCCCTGAGCCTCGCCACGATGGCCTCGTTGTCGGCCTTGCTGATCTTGCCGGACAGGCGAAAGGACGTGATGGCGCCATAGAGGCCGGGCTCGTCCGGCGTCAGGATCTCGACGCCCTTGAACGTCCTGACACGACGGACCCAGGAGTCGCGCAGGTAGCGCAGGCGGGCCTGCTTGGCCGCCGCCCCGATCTCCTGGTGAAGGGCGAGCGCCGTGGGCACCGTCAGCACGGTGGCGAAATTCACCGTGCCGGTGTGTACCCGTGAGCGGATGTCGGTCTCCGGATAGTCCTCGTCGCCCATGTCGCGGTCGATGCTGTCGAGCCGGTCCTTCCTGATGTAGAGGAAGCCGACGCCGAGCGGCGCGCCGATCCATTTGTGCAGGTTGAAGCCGATGAAATCCGCCTCGAGGTCGGCGACCTTGATATCGAGCTGTCCCCACGAATGGGCCGCGTCGACGATGGTGTCGACGCCCCTCGCTTTGGCCATGCGCACGATCTCGGCGACCGGCATCACGAGCCCGGTCCGGTGGCTGACATGGGTGAGGAGCAGAAGCCTCGTCTTCGGGTTGGCTTCGAGCGCGTGGGCATAGGCGTCGAGCACGGCCTGTCGGGTCGCCGGCTCCGGCACATCGAACTTGACCACGTCGACGCCGCGCCGCGCCTGAAGCGCGTTCATGGCATACTGCATCGAATCATAGTCGAGATCGGCATAGAGCACGGTATCGCCGGGCTTCAGCCTGTTGTAGCCGCCGATCAGAAGCTGCAGCGCCTCGGTGGCGCCGCGCGTCAGCGCGATCTCCTGAGGCGCTGCGCCCACGGCCTCCGCCACCTTGACGCGCACGGCCTCGAAATCCGCCCCGAAGCGCTGCCGCGCATAATAGGAGTTCTGGGTGTTGACCATGTCGGACTGGCGCATGAACTCGCGCCGTACCGGCTCGGGCATCACGCCCCAATAGCCGTTCTCCAGATTGACGATGTCCGGCGTGACGGCATAGAGCCCGCGCACCGCGCCCCAATACGCCTTGTCGGTTGCGATCTCGGCCGTCGGAGCGGTCGGCAGCTTCGGCAATTCGTCGGACGCCAGCGCCGGCGCAGCCAGCGGCGCCACCGCGGCGGCCGCAAGACCCTTGAGGATCGCCCTGCGGTTGGAGGTCATGGTCTCGATGAAGTTCATTCCAGTCCTCGTAGTTGCGCCGGCAACAGAGCAACGGGCGACGAAGTAAAAATGACGGTCCGATGACGGTTCAATGATGCCGGGGCGTGCACGGTGGAATGAATGTCGGGCGGCGTACCGCGCGCGAAAGCGCGCTGCGGACACGGCCCGCCCACCGGCGCGATCGTAGCCGACAGGTGGTCAACGCGGAGGAGGGATGGCGGACCGCGCCCAATGTCGCTGCGCGCATCGGGGCGCGACCGACCGAAGGTGGCGCTCCCGGCTGGATCGCTGCTAGGCTCGCTCAGTGCATGCACGAGCCCCGCCATGGCCAAACCGCCGATCCCGCACCCGATCCTCGCGACCTCCCGCCTGCGCCTGCGCCAGTTCCGTCCCGATGACGCCGACGCCATGCACCGGTGCTTCGGCGATCCGGAGGCGATGCGGTTCTGGAATCATCCGGTCCACACCAAGGTCATCGAGAGCGAGCGCGCCGTCCGCAGGTTCATCGATTGCACGCCGTCCTATTATCGGTTCTGGGCCGTGGCAGAGCCGAATTCGGACCGCTGCATCGGCATGGTCAACTATCACGACGGTCACATCCGCAGCAGGCGGGCGGCGATCGGCTACATCGTCGATCCCGCCCGCCGGCGCGAAGGGATCGCCACCGAGGCCGTCGCGGCGATGCTCGACTTCTGCTTCGGCGAGCTTGGCCTTCACCGCGTGCAGGCGTTGATCCATCCGGACAACACCGCCTCGCGCCGGCTGGCCGAGAAGCTCGGCTTCCGCTGCGAGGGGCAACTGCGCGACCATCTGCGCGTCGGCGACGAATGGCGCGACGACATGCTGTACGCGTTGCTGAAGACGGATCCGCGCAGTTGGTGATGAGGGCGGGCGCTACGCGCGGTCGCATGCGAAATCAGGTTGGGCGTAAGGACTTGCCACCTTCCTTCGAGACGCCCGCCTGCGGCGGGCTTCTCAGGACGAGGGTTGAATTCCTGGCGAGCCCTTGACCCTCACGGTGACGAGCGCCGCTGGCCGCGCGTCTCGAACCATGAGGCCAGAAGTGCACGAGCCGGGCGCGGCAAGTTTTGTGCACTGTCACCGTAATTTGTAATTGCCGCAATTGCCCGGCCGCGCCTATTTCGGTCGCGACGTCACGAGCGCCCGGATCTTGTCCGTATCGGCAGGCGTCGCAGGATTGTAGATCACCATGGTGAGGTCGGGCCGGCCATCGACGGCGAAGCCCGAAAATTCCAGCGAGAGCGATCCGGCGATCGGATGCTGCAGGACTTTCACGCCATCGCCATGCCGTCCTTGCACATCATTGTCGCGCCACATCGCCGCAAATTCCGGGCTCGTCGCGCAGAGCTCATCGACCAGCGATTGGACATTGCGGGCCGCACCGGCGCGCGCCACGTCGGCGCGGAAGGAGGCGACCACATAGCGCGCCACAGCCTGCCAGTTGGACTGTGCCGCGCGGACGCGGCTGTCTTGGAAGATCATGCGCAGAACATTGCGTTGGCCTTCCGGCAGGGTGCTGTAGTCGGTCAGAACAGCCGTCGCGGCCCTGTTCCAGGCGACGATGTCCCATGTCGCCGTGCGAACAAAGGCGGGACTGTATTCCAGCGTGTCGAGCACGCGTTGCAGGCGGGGTGAGATGCCGTCGATCGCGTGATAGCGGACTTCGGGGGGCCGGCCGAGACCGAGCAGGAACAGATGTTCGCGCTCGACGTCGGTCAGCATCATGGCGCGAGCGATGCGATCCAGCACGTCGGCGGAGGGCGCGCCGCCGCGCCCTTGCTCCAGCCAGGTGTACCAGGTGGCGCTCACATTGGCGCGCTGCGCCACCTCTTCGCGCCGAAGTCCCGGCGTTCGCCGCCGCTGCAGCGGCAGACCGAATGCGGTCGGATCGAGCTTGGCGCGGCGATCCCTGAGATAAGTCCCGAGCGAGTTGGTGTCCGTCATCCTGTTAGCGATTATACCCGTATAATGTCACTACTTTACCCGCATGAGCAACGTAGCAATATCCCGGCGGTCTGAACAGGGAGTGTGTCGCATGCGCGTATTCGTCACCGGCGCCGCCGGATTCATCGGCTCCGAAACCGCGAAAGAGCTGATCGCCGGCGGGCATCAGGTCATAGGCCTCGCGCGCTCCGAAGAGAACGTCCGCACGCTCGAGCAACTGGGCGCGCAGGTTCATCGCGGCTCGCTGCAGGATCTCGAGAGCCTGAAGCGCGGCGCAAAGGACGCCGACGGCGTGATCCATCTGGCCTTCATCCATGATTTCACGAAGTTCGCGGAGAACGGCGCGATCGACAAGGCCGCCATCGAGGCCATGGGCGATGTGCTGGCCGGAACGAACAAGCCTTTCATCGTCACCTCGGGAACGGGGCTCGTTGCGGCAAACGTGGTGGTCACCGAAGACATGCGGCGCGCGTCCAGCGCGCATGTTCCGCGCGTGTCCGAGCAGGCCGGCCTGGCCTATGCGTCGCGCGGCGTGCGCGCGATCGCGATCCGCCTGCCGCAGGTGCACGGCGCCCCGGGAAAGGCCGGGCTGATCTCTTATCTGGTCGAGCTCGCGCGTCAGAAGGGCCGCGCCGCCTATGTCGGCGAAGGCACCGAGCGCTGGGCCGCGGCGCATCGATCGGATGTCGCCCGCCTCTACCGGCTTGCCTTGGAGAAGGGCGCGGCAGACGGGATCTACCACGCCGTCGGCGAGGAAGGCGTCCCGATGCGTGAGGTCATCGAGGTGATCGGTCGCGCGCTGAACGTGCCGGTCGTTTCGATCGGTAAGGAGGAGGCGGGCGATTATTATGGACCGCTGGCGATGTTCGCGGGCCTGGATATGCCGGCCTCCAGCGTCCTGACACAGCAGCGCCTGGGCTGGACGCCTGACGGGATCGGCTTGATCGCCGACATCGGCCAACCGGACTACTTCAAGGCGTGAGCACCGGCCGCGACCGTTGGTGCGCGCGGTCGCGCGCCGCCATGATCTGTGGGGGATGCAAGGAGGCTTTGCACTGTAATCGCGGGCAAACGATCGGGCCCCTGCTACTGAATCCGGACCCGAAGGCGCCCGTCTTGATCGAACGATGGGGTTCTTGCGCGACCAGCCCGTAGCCCGGATGAGCGCAGCGATATCCAGGTTCTCCGATACAGCGCGTGGGATCCCGGATGTCGCTGCGCTCATCCGGGCTACGCTTGCTTACCCGGAGGATAACGGCACACGCCTGAAGGTATCGACCCCGGATTCGCCTACCGCCCGGGCGAGCAGCCGGTTGAAACGGACGATTGATCAGGTGTCTTGCGCCGGAGCGTGTAAAGGCCTGCCTTGCTGCATCCACAGGTTGTGATAACCTAAGCGTTTTATTTGGGGGGTGATCGCAATGCGAATTTTTCTTTTCGCGGCTCTTTGTTTTGCCATTCTATCAGGAAGCGAGGCGGCGGCTGATGGCTGCGACGTTTTAAAAGCCTGTCAAGACATGGCGTGGTGCAAGTACACTTATCGAGGTGGCGAATGGAAGGATGATCCGCAAGTAAGTGAATTCGAAAAGGCGATGCAGCGCGACGATCCCGCGGCGGAAAAAGATATGGCCGAGCGGTGTCACCATTTGGCCGGGAAGGATGAAGACTGGACGAATAACGGAAAAGGCTGTCCGTTGGAGACGATCAACCAGGTCGGACGGAAGGCGCGTATAAACGCATGTGTTGGCCTCGCTCAGCCCCCGGTGCCGCCGAACACCAGAGTATGCGCAAATTGTCGAACAAACGATGTTCCCCAGATTGTCTGCGGTAAGCCAACAAGCCTCAATCTCCACAAAGGAGACAGGTGCGACTGCAATGGTCATTCGGGCAAGGCCATCACCATGCCGGAGGCTCCTTGCGACTGACCACCCACTTAGGAGTCCCACTTGCGGCCCGGTGGGCGGCGCCATCAAACCCGAAAACGCTTGCGTCACGCTGGTTTCCTGCATTTTCGAGCGAAGTGGGACTCGCCGCCGCAAAATCCCGAAAACCAACCGCGGAATCTCCCGGCGTTTCATCGCGCGCCGCGCCGCACGGTGTCATTCGAAGTTGCGCGCGCCGATTCCGCCAACGCCGCGCCGCCGAGCGAATTGATGGACTATCGACGGCTCGGCCATTCCGGCCTGCGGGTGCCGGTGCTCAGCTTCGGCACCGCGACCTTCGGCGGCAGCAACGACTTCTTCAAGGCCTGGGGCGCCACCGATGCGGGCGGCGCCGCCCGGCTGATCGACGTTTGCCTCGATCACGGCATCTCGATGTTCGACAGCGCCGACGTCTATTCGGATGGCCTCGCCGAGAGCATTCTCGGCCAGGCCATCAAAGGCAAGCGCGGCCGGCTGCTGATCTCGACCAAGGCGACGTTCCCGCGAGGCGATGGTCCGAACGACTACGGCTCGTCGCGCCGGCATCTGACCGAAGCCGTCGACGGTTCACTGAAGCGGCTCGGCGTCGACCACATCGATTTGTTCCAGCGGCACGGCCAGGACTACAACACCCCAGTCGAGGAGACCCTGGCTGTGCTCGACGGCTCCGTGCGCGCCGGCAAGATCCGCTACATCGGCTGCTCGAATTTCTCCGGCTGGCACCTGATGAAGTCGCTGGCGTCGTCGAGCGCTACGGCACTCAGCGCTACGTCGCGCACCAGGCCTATTATTCGCTGCTGAACCGCGGCTATGAGTGGGAGCTGATGTCGCTCGGTCTGGACCAGGGCGTCGGCGCGGTGATCTGGAGCCCGCTCGGCTGGGGCAAGCTAACCGGCAAGATCCGCAGGGGACAGCCGGCCAAGCCCGGCACCCGCGCCCATGACATCGCCGGTACTGGCGCGCATTTCGAGGAAGAGCGGCTCTATCGCATCGTCGATACGCTCGACGCCGCCGCGAAAGACACGGGCAAGACGATCCCGCAGGTCGCGCTGAACTGGCTGCCGCAGCGTCCGACCGTCTCGACCCTCATCGTCGGCGCGCGCAACGAGACCCAGCTGATCGAGAACATCGGCGCCGTGGGCTGGAGCCTGACCCCCGAGCAGGTCGCCCGCCTCGACGCCGCCAGCGACACCCCGCCGGCCTATCCGGTCTGGCACCAGCGCGGCTTTCCGATGCTGAACGAGCGTGGGTAGAACCAATTCGGTGACAGTGCACTTAACAACGCAGCCGTGATGCTGCGTCGCGTGCGGCCATCAACATCTGCTCGACGATCGCATCGAATTCTTCCTTGGCGATAGGATCACTTGCAGCCATTTCGTCGTACGATTTTCGATACGGCTCCCACCAATGGTGGTGAAGCCCTGCCATGTGGAGAACCCGAGCCGCTGCCTCTACTTCTTCCAATGAAGGACGCCACACTGTGTACCGCCTCCCAAGTCGCGCAGCGGTGCTTCCATATCAGATAAACTATGTCATGTCTCTTGCATCGAGGCGAAGTCGCCTTGGAGTACGGTGCATAGAATTTGTTCTACAAGGCTCTTCGCTAGGTCAGGGGCACGAAGAGCTTTGTTCACCATCGCCGCAATGCCGAGTGTCGCTGCGCTCATCCGGGCTACGCTTGTTGCAATGTCAGGGTAGGTCTGGACAGCCGTCCCGCAATTGTAGCCGTTGAAACTGCCGCGTCACTTCGAGAAGCGTCGAGTCTCGCAGGCTGAACAGGAAGCGGATGCTGGTCTGATCGGGTGCCTGCTGTGACGACGGTGGATCGCGGAGTTCGACCTGAACGTAGTGGGGCACGATCGTCTCGTCATGATACCAGGAGCCCATCAGAAACACTTGGCGGCGCGAGCCCTTGGAGACCAGCCGCAGCAGACATGGTTGGACGCGGGTTTCTCGGTCAGACGAGAGGAAGCTCAATTCCTGCAAGGCGCCCGCGTCGCCCTCAGAGACCGCAAGTGCAGACGCGTCGCCTGATAGGCAGGCGGCAGCTCCGGGATTATGCCGTCGGTGCCGAGGGAAAGGATACGATCTCGATGCGCGATAGCTGCCGTGGTGGCGAGCATGACAGTCGCGACAAGGGCCATCATACGGTTCATGGCGAGGCGCTCATCTCGAGGAGGTGGCTGGTCCGCGGTTCTTTTAGCACATGGCTATCGCCGATCGCGGGTCGATCAGCCCGACCTTGGTGTCGAGCATGCGCGAACATACGAATTTTCCCAACCATCTCAACGCGACACACCCTGTCCAGTCCTCCCGCGAAAAATATTCCTCTTTCGTCTTTCCAGAAATTGTGTTTCTCTACCTCCATCCCGCCTCGGCACGAGGGGCGTATCGCGATCGTCACGGAACGCGGGGTGGGATGCGGTGGGCGCTTGGGGCTGCAGCATGGCTTGATGTCGTGCGGACGAAAGGCTTTGAGCGCACGGTGAAGTCGTATGGTCCTGGCCTCCCGACGCTGAGGCTACGCCGGCGGTGATGATGATCCGCCGGTCACGGGGGCAAGACAGCCCGGTCCCCGGGGAGAGTACGTATAAGTCGTCAAACCATCGCGCAGGGAATGCCGGTTGACGGCTGGACCTGTGGTGACTGCCGCCTGCTTTTTTCTGCAGGCGGGCCATGGGTTGCGGCCAGCACCCGGCATTCCCTGCGCCCTCGTTTTTCGAAGAGGGTGAAATCGAGATGCAAGCCTCGGGCGTTACATGCCGCGAGAACGAGGACGTATGTCCGGACACCGTCATTGCGAGCGAAGCTCGCAATGACGGTGTGGACGCAGTTAAGCGCACCGCCTCGCGCGGAGGGCGCGGCAGACGATCAGCTCTCCGCGCTTGCCGCTCCGCCCTTGTAGATGCGGTGGTAGCGCCGGCCGAGGCTGGTCAGGACCTCATAGCCGATGGTGCCGAAATGATGCGCGAGCTCGTCGACCGTGATGCCGTCGCCGAGCAGGGTGGCGAAGTGGCCTCGGCGCGCGGCCTTGGGCGGCAGGTCGGTGACGTCGACCGCGATCAGGTCCATCGACACGCGGCCGGCGATCGGACAGCGCTGGCCGGCGATGATGACGTCGGCGCCGCGGGTGCCGTCATTGGAGCTCGCCGCGCGAAAATAGCCGTCGGCATAGCCGGTCGAGAGGATCGCGATCCTGGTCGGGCGGCGCGCGCTCCAGGTGCCGCCATAGCCGACCGTGTCGCCGCGGGCGAGGTCGCGCAGCTGCACGATGCGGGCCTTGATCTCGGCGACCGGCTGCATCGGGTTGTCGGCCTCGGGCGTCGGGTTGACGCCGTAGAGCGCAGCGCCGGGGCGCACCATGTCGAACTGGAACGAGGCGCCGAGGAAGATGCCGGAGGACGCCGCGAGCACCGCCGGCACGCCGCTGAAGGCGCTCGCGACCTCGCGAAACGCCCCGAGTTGGCGCGCATTCGCGGGGCTGTTGATCTGCTCGGCGGAGGCGAGATGGCTCATGACCAGCGTGATGCCGTGGTCGCCGGTCTGGATGCGCGGGATCATTCCCTGCGCGTCGATGGCCGTGAGCCCGAGCCGGTTCATGCCGGTGTCGACATGGATGGCGGCGCCGCCCTTCCAGCCGGTGCGGCGGCAGAACATGTCCCATTCGGCGAGCTCGTTGAGGTCGCCGATGACCGGGCGGCAGTTGATCGCGGCGTAGTCGTCGCCGGTGTTCTGGAAGAAGCCGTCGAGCACGTAGAGCGCGGCCGATTCGGGCAAGGCGGCGCGGGCGGCCTTGGCCTCACTGAGCGTCGCGACGAAGAACGTCTTGCAGCCGGCGGCGGCGAGCGTGCGCGCGACCTGGGCAATGCCGCAGCCGTAGGCGTCAGCCTTGATGACCCCGGCGCATTCGGCGGGCACCGCGGTCTTTTCCAGCTTGCGCCAGTTGGCGGCGAGCGCGTCGAGATCGATGGTCAGCACGCCGGTGGCGCTGGCGGGCACCTGGCCGTCGTCAGGTGCGGGCGTGGGCGACTCGGCGGGTTTCGGTTCGGGAACGCTCATGAGGCGCTTTTACGCGCCGCAGCGCCGCCGTTCAACAGCACACGGTCAATAGTCGTGGTTCTGCTGCACCGTGCCGTCGTGCGCGAGATCGCCGAACCGCGTGACCGAGGCGTCGAAGTGCAGCTCGACCGTGCCGGTGGGGCCGTGACGCTGCTTGCCGATGATCACTTCGGCCTTGCCGAGCGCCAGATCCATTTCCATCTGCCATTTCTGGTGCTCCTCGGTGCCGGGGCGCGGCTCCTTGGCGGCCAGGTAATACTCGCCGCGGAACACGAACAGCACCACGTCGGCGTCCTGCTCGATCGAGCCGGATTCACGCAGGTCCGACAGCTGCGGCCGCTTGTCCTCGCGGTTCTCGACCTGGCGCGACAGCTGCGACAGCGCGATGATGGGAACGCTGAGCTCCTTGGCCAGCGCCTTCAGGCTGGTGGTGATCTCGGTGATTTCCTGGACGCGGTTGTCGTTGCCGCGCTTGCCCGAGCCGGACAGCAGCTGGATGTAGTCGATCACCAGCAGGTCGAGCCCCTTCTGGCGCTTCAGGCGGCGCGCGCGCGCCATCACCTGCGAGATCGAGATGCCGCCGGTCTCGTCGACATAGAACGGCAGCGACTGCAGCTCGATCGAGCACTCGCGCAGCTTCTCGAAATCGGCCTCGGTGATGCCGCCGCGGCGGATCATGCTGGACGGAATGCCGCTGCGCTCGGCGACGATACGGGTGGCGAGCTGCTCGCCGCTCATTTCGCAGGAGAAGAACCCGACCACGCCGCCCTGGGCGGCCTTGTAGGTGCCGTCGGGCTGCAATTCGGGAACATAGGCCTGGGCGACATTGTAGGCGATGTTGGTCGCGAGCGAGGTCTTGCCCATGCCGGGACGGCCGGCGAGGATGATCAAGTCGGAGTGCTGCAGACCGCCCATCTTGGCGTCGAGATCGCGCAAGCCCGTGGAGATGCCGGACAGCTTGCCGTCGCGCTGGAACGCCTTGGCGGCCATGTCGAGCGCTGTCGTCAGGGCTTGCGAGAATTTCTGGAAGCCGCCGTCGTAGCGGCCGGATTCCGCGAGCTCATAGAGCCTGCGCTCGGCATCCTCGATCTGGTTGCGCGGCGCGAAGTCGACCGGCGCGTCGTAGGCGACGTTGACCATGTCCTCGCCGATGCCGATGAGGTCGCGGCGCAACGACAGGTCGTAGATGGTGCGCCCATAGTCCTGGGCGTTGATGATGGTGGTCGCTTCCGCGGCAAGTCGCGCCAGATACTGGCCGACGGTCATGCCGCCGATGTCGATGTCGGCGGGCAGGAAGGTCTTCAGCGTGACCGGCGTCGCCACTTTGCCCATCCGGATCAGGCTGGACGCGGTCTCGAACACGGTCTGGTGCAGCGGCTCGAAGAAATGCTTCGGCTCGAGGAAGTCCGACACGCGGTAGAACGCGTCGTTGTTGACGAGAATGGCGCCGAGCAGACCCTGCTCCGCCTCGATGTTGTGAGGAGCGCTTCGATAGGCCGGCGCCGCCGTATCGGGAGCCAGCTTCAGGACGTTCGAATCGGTCAATGCCATGGCAGCGTGTCTAGCAGCTTTGAAGGGGAGGGGATAAAGCGCCAGTCGCACCCGAAGCGGAAGCGAAAGCTGAGCGCTATTCACCGTCGGGTAAATCTGGTGGATGAATCTGGACTCGCCAGATGCCGCGCTTGACGCGATCTGCCGGACTCAGTGCCGGCCGCGGTGGAACGGAACCCCGGTGCAATCACGGAGCGAGACATGCTGAACGCATGTGAGATGGAAAACGACGTGAGACGGGAAACGAAGCCGGCGTGTCTGCGAGCGCGACGATTGTTGCCAAGCCCGCCGCTGCCGGATCCTCTGCTGGCAGGTTCGCTACCGCCGGGTCCGCTACTGCCGGGTCCGCTACTGCCAGGTCCGCTACTGCCAGGTCCGCGCGGCGCGTCAGATCAGCAGCAGATAGAGCAGGGCGATCAGCGATGCGCCCACGCCGGCGGCAATCAGCGCGTAATCGGTGCTGAAGTCGGTCTTGGGTTCCAACATGGCTTGGCTGGGGCTCGGGGACATGCCGGGACACTACGGCCGGACTTTCCCGGGGTCTGTGAGCCAGTTCACAGACCGCCCGTTTGGCCTGAAGAAAATTTGAACCGGTCCGGAACGGAGCTTTCGTCGCTCGGAGGATGCGTCCGGCCGAGCAACATTTTCGCGTCGACGATCGGTCGGGGCCGGGATCGCGCGCAGCATTCATATGTTCCGTCGCTGCGGGTGAGACAAAGCGATTATTCGGAAGCGACATTCAACGATGGACATCTGTGCGCTGGGACATCTGTGCGCTTTCATTCCCTCTCCGATCCGCTAAAAAGGCGGCGGCCACCGGTGCTTTCGCCGGTGTCCGGCAGGTGAGCGCCGGACGAGGTCTTTTTGGATCTTGGAGCGCCGTCGAGGGCGTGGAACGACCACCATGTCGGATGTCACGTTGGCTTGATAGCGAGTGGAAACACGGCAGCGAATGTCGGGTCAGGAACTGCGCCGTGTGGACGAAACCATAGCTGGAGAATGAGGATGGTGGGCCGAGCGCTCAATTTGGCGGCGGTGGTGGCCGTGTTCTGCATGGGCTTGGCGGCCGCTGCCGTGGCGCAGGAAAATCTCGATGCGGGCAAGAGCCCCGCGCAGATCTTCAACGGGACCTGCACGGTCTGCCACAAGTCTCCGCGCGGTCTCATCAAGACGACGTCGGCGGGATCGCTGCCCGGGTTCCTGAAGCAGCACTACACGACGAGCCCCGAAATGGCCGGCGTGCTCGCCAACTACCTGATCTCCAACGGCGCTGCCGATGTCCGATCCACCGGCCATTCGGGCAAGGACGGCAAGGACGGCAAGGAGACGCGATCCGAGCGCCGGGCGCGGTCGGCCGCGACCGAGCCATCGGAGGCGCGGCCTGCCGCTGCCGATGCCGAGAGCGCCGGTCAGACCGAGCCGGGACGCCGGTCGGGCCATCACTCCCGACGCTCGGCGCGCTCTGCGCCGGCCGACGCCAAGCCCGAGGCCGGGGCGGAGGTCAAGGAGCCGGTCGCGGGGCCTGCCGACGGCGAGGGCCGCACGCCGGCAACGAAGGGCCGGCACGGCAAGCGCAAGAAGCCGGCGCAACAGGAAGGATCCGGCCCCGAGGAGTCGCGCAGCGAGCCGACCGGCGCGACCCGGCCGGAGCAGAGCCGCGACGACAGTGCCGTTCGCCCCGAGGCGAGCAGCCGGTCCGAGCCGCCGCGGGTCGAGCCGCCGAAGTCGAGCGAGGCGGCCCCGGTGCTGCGCGCCGATCCGGTCCCGCCGGTGACACCGGCGCCGACCACGACCCAGTCGGTGCCGCAGGCGTCCTCCAGCAGCGCGAGCGACCCTTCGGTTCCATCCTCGCCGTCGCACTGAGACAACGAAAAGCCCGGCTCGACGAGCCGGGCTTTATAGCAAGAGAGAGAAGAGAGCAGGAGCGGTGCTTACTGCTCGGTCTCGCCGGCGGCGCCCTCGTCCTGGGCCTCCGGATCGAAGAACTCGCCGGCGGCGGCGATCGCTTCGGCGGCGGCGTCGCGGTCTTCCTGGCGGGTCGAGATGTCCTCGCCGCGCTTGATGCGCTCGGCCTCGTCGGCGCTGCGGGCGACCGTCACGGTCACCGAGGTCTCGACCTCCGGGTGGATCGCGATGGTGACCTTCTGCTTGCCGATGGCCTTGATCGGCGCATCGAGCCAGACCTGCGGACGGCCCACGGTGATGCCGTCGGCGGCGAGCGCCACGACGATGTCGCGGACCGAGACCGAACCGAACAGCTGGCCGGATTCGGAGGCCTGGCGGATGATGATGATGTCGCGGCCGTCGATCTTCTCGGCGACCTTGGCTGCCTCGCCCTTGGCCTGGATGTTGTTGGCCTCGAGCTCGGCCTTCATGCCCTCATACTTGGCCTTGTTCTCGGCGGTGGCGCGCAGCGCCTTCTTGCGCTTCAGCAGGAAGTTGCGGGCGAACCCGTCCTTGACCTTCACGATCTCGCCCATCTGGCCGAGCTTGGCGACGCGTTCCAGCAGAATGACTTCCATCGATGTTCTCCTTTGATGTTCGGATATGCGGTTGGTTTGGGTTGAAGTTGATCAGGGCACCGGCAGCGGCGGCGGCTGTCTCGGGCCGAAGCGGCGGCGCAGATCGAAGGCGGCGTCGGCGAGCCCCAGCACGACCATCGCCAGCACCGGCCAGACGAACAGCACGATCACGACGTAGATCGAGCCCAGCCACAGCGCACGGCTGCGCAGCGCGAGCGTCAGGGTGTGCAGCACGGCGAATCCGGTGAGAGCGTAGGCCATCAGCAACGCGGCTGCCGCGATGACGGCGATCAGGGCGAGAAGGCCGCCGCCGAAGGCGAGGCCGATGGCGACCAGCAGCGCCACCAACGTCATCGGCGGCATCGCTATGGCTCTCAGGTCAGGCCAGGGCCGCCGCAAGAGTCCCGAGGTCGCGGCGATCTTGCCGGCGAGCCAGAGATTGAGGCTCAGCGTGAGGGTCGCGAACATCGCCGCGCCGCCAGGCGCAATTCGGATCAGCGCGTCGACCCACCGATCCGCGTCCGGGGGCAGCGGCGAGTCGGCCGCGCTCAGCAGGCGGACCAGCGCGCGCCGCAGGGTGTCGGTGATGGTGTCGGCGTCGGTGCCGAGCGTCAGCAAGGCGGCGACAGTCGTGAGCGCCGCCAGCGCGGCGATCCACAGCAGAATGCGCCCGACGGGATACCATTCGATCGCGCCGGGCGAGGTCTCGGCAGCGGAACGGCCGAGCATGGCGAGGTGACCCAGCCACCATGCAGGCAGCGCAACGGCCACGACGAAGGCGATGCAATAGGGGAAGCTGACGAGCACGCCGAGACCAGCCGCCGCGGCGATCCCACCGACACTGGCGTAGAGCGGTCCCCAGGCGATCGCTGCCACCATGAGCGGCAGTGGCGCCATATAGAACAGCGCCAGCGAGATCAGCGCACCCGACACGATCGAGGCGAACATGACGGCGGAGGCAAGGCCTGCCGCGAGCGCGATGAGAAGCGGTGCGATCATCAGCTGTCCCGCTCCTTTCGAGCGGTTAGAGGCCATGGGCCCCAACCATCGGTAACCGGTCGACCCGGAAACCTTATGAAATTGAAGGCGGACGGCCGGCGGCCCAAAGGCCGCCGACGTCCATCGTCTTAGCGGATGACGTAGGGCAGCAGACCGAGGAAACGCGAGCGCTTGATGGCGCGCGCGAGTTCGCGCTGCTTCTTGGCGGACACCGCCGTGATGCGGCTCGGCACGATCTTGCCGCGCTCGGACACGTAGCGCATCAAGAGCTTCGAATCCTTGTAGTCGATCTTCGGCGCGTTGGGACCGGAGAACGGGCAGGTCTTGCGGCGGCGGAAGAAGGGGCGACGTGCGGGGGCTTCAGCCATTGATCTTACTCCTCGTCCGCAGTTTCTTCGTCACGGGGACGGCGGGGGCCGCGATCACCACGATCGCCGCGGTCGCCACGATCACCGCGGAAACCGCCGCCATCGCGCTCGCCACGGAAGCCACCGCCGCGATCGTCGCGCTCACGGTCGCGATCGGCCTTGCGCATCATGGCCGACGGACCTTCCTCGAGTTCCTCGACGCGGACGCTCAGGTAACGGATCACGTCTTCGCTGATCCGCTCCTGGCGCTCGATCTCCGCGATCGCCGCCGACGGCGCGTCGATGTTGAGCAGCACGAAGTGCGCCTTGCGGTTCTTGTTCATGCGGTAGGTGAGGGAGCGAACGCCCCAGTTCTCAGTCTTGGTGATCTTACCGCCGAGGCCTTCGACGATACCGGTCATCTGGGCCGTCAGGTCTTCCACCTGCTGGGTGCTCGCATCCTGACGCGCGAGAAAAACATGCTCGTAAAGCGGCATGGCTGTCCTTTCCAAGTTGGCGCGAACCCCGGCGTCAAGCCCTTCGAGGCCTTTTGGAAAGGACTCGCAGACGTCAGCTCAGAAGGCGGGAACACGGGACGACGGACCGACTGGCCCTGCCACATCAAAATCGCCTGCAGATATCCTGGGGATATAACTCCCGGGGATCCTACAAGGTGAATTTGCTGGGACCGTCCGTTCAGCTCCCGGCTCGGGATCCACGGATGGCGGGCTATATACCGGTTTTCGACGCCAAGGCAAGGGAAAGTGGTCGAATTGCGCCTGTCACGTGCTTGACATCACTGCCTCGGCCAGTGTCTTTCCGGCCAAAGTTACTGAATTCCAGGGATTTCGGAACATTTCAAGGAGCGGCCGATGACGGCAGCATTCACTTTTCCCGGGCAGGGGTCGCAGTCGGTCGGCATGGGCAAGGCGCTCGCGGAGGCCTTTCCAGTGGCCCGCGCCGTGTTCGAGGAGGTCGACGCCGCCCTTGGCGAGAGGCTGACGGCGATCATCTGGGACGGTCCGGCCGAAACCCTGCAGCTGACCGAGAATGCCCAGCCCGCCCTGATGGCGGTGTCCATCGCGACCCTGCGTGTGCTGGAGAGCGAGGCCGGGTTCTCCGTCCGTGGAGATGCGGCCTTCGTCGCCGGCCACTCCCTTGGGGAATACTCGGCGCTCGCCGCCGCCGGCAGCCTGACCATCGCGGACACGGCCCGGCTGCTGCGTACGCGCGGTCTGGCCATGCAGAAGGCGGTTCCGGTCGGGGTCGGGGCCATGGCTGCGCTGCTCGGGATGGACTACGACGCCGCGGTGGCGGTGGCCGAAGAGGCGGCGCAAGGCGAGGTCTGCCAGGCGGCGAACGACAATGGCGGCGGTCAGGTCGTGGTCTCCGGCAACAAGGCCGCGGTGGATCGGGCCGTTGAAATCGCCCGCGCCAAAGGCGCGAAGCGGGCGATGCTGTTGCCGGTTTCGGCCCCGTTCCATTGCAAGCTGATGCAGCCCGCTGCCGATGTGATGGCGGAGGCGCTGTCGAAGGTCACGATCAGGGCGCCGGCGTCGCCGCTGGTCTCGAACGTGCTTGCTGCGCCGATCAGCGATCCCGACGAGATTCGTCGTCGTCTGGTCGAACAGGTCACGGGGACGGTGCGCTGGCGCGAATCGATCGCCTATATGTCCGCCCAGGGGGTGACGCGGTTTTTCGAGATCGGCGCTGGCAAGGTGCTGAGCGGTCTGGTCAAGCGGATCGCAGACGGCGCGGTCGGCATCGCCGTGGCGGGGCCAGCGGATATCGCCGGTGCCAAGGATGCTTTGGCCGCGGCAAAGGCGGCGTAGAAGGTCGCAGGTAGCGGCATTGAGGAGAGTTTGAATGTTCGATCTGAGTGGCAGGACCGCGCTGGTCACCGGTGCGACCGGCGGCATCGGGAATGCGATCGCCAAGGCGCTGCACGCCCAGGGGGCGACGGTGGCGATTTCCGGCACGCGTCGCGAGGTGCTCGAGGCACTGGCGGGCGAGCTGGGCAGCCGAGTGCACGTGCTCCCGTGCAACCTGTCCGACACTGCCGAGGTCGAGGCGCTGGTGCCGGCCGCCGAGCAGGCGCTCGGGCAGGTCGACATTCTCGTCGCCAACGCCGGAATCACGCGCGACAACCTGTTCGTGCAGCTGCGTGACGAGGACTGGGACGAGGTGATCAAGGTCAACCTGACCGCCACCTTCCGTCTGGCGCGCGCCGCCACCAAGCTGATGATGCGCAAGCGGTTTGGCCGCATCATCGCGATCACGTCGATCGTCGGCGTCACCGGCAATCCGGGACAGGGCAATTACACGGCATCGAAGGCCGGTCTCATCGGCATGATCAAGACGCTCGGTGCGGAATACGCCAAGCGCGGCGTGACGGCCAACTGCATCGCCCCGGGCTTCATCAAGACGCCCATGACGGATGCGCTCAATGAGAAGCAGCGCGAGTCCATCCTCGCCAAGGTGCCGGCGGCGCGACTCGGCACACCCGAGGACATTGCTGCAGCTGCGGTCTATCTCGCCTCCAACGAGGCGGCCTATGTCACGGGGCAAACCATCCACGTCAATGGCGGGATGGCCATGATCTAGACCCCGTTCGCGGTGCGGAATGCGGCGAAAAGACGTCGCATCGGCCGCCTCGGGCGTTGTGGTCAAGAATCTGCGTATATGGTACCCGAGGCGCCCGTGGGTGGACGAAGAACGCCATTGCAGGATTTCGAAACCCTGTATATTGGCGGGGCGAGCTGCCATCGTTCGCCGGGCTTTCCGTCGGCCGGTGCCTTCTGATCCGGGTTCCTGTTCGAGAGCTCTGGATTGGAGGCGTACTGGACTGATGGAGTCTGTGGATTGGAGTTTTGTGAGTGGCCCCGTTTCCGAAGTTTTCGGACCACACCGTCCGCCAATTTCGGTAAAGGGGCGCTGCGGGGCACATCTGGTTTTGCGCGATCGCGAAGGAAGTTTAACGGCCGGGGTGACGCGGATCATCCGGGGGTCGGGTCTTAAAGGAACAAGCACGAGGTTGAACGATGAGTGAGATTGGCGAGCGGGTTAAGAAGATCGTGGTCGAACACCTTGGTGTTGAGCCCGAGAAAGTGGTCGACAACGCAAGCTTCATTGACGACCTCGGCGCTGACAGCCTCGACACGGTCGAGCTCGTGATGGCCTTCGAGGAAGAGTTCGGCTGCGAGATTCCGGACGACGCCGCGGAGACGATTCTGACCGTGGGCGACGCCACCAAGTTTCTAGAGAAGAACGCCAAGAGCTGACGCTCAGGCATGAGTTGCCCCGAAACCGGCCGGTCCGTCACGTGCGGCCGACCGGTTTCTTGTTGTTGGCGGCGTCGTCCTTGGCCGCTCCTGTCGGCCAGCGGCGCATGATTCGGAAGCGCCGTCATGTGCCGAGAAATTGTCGCTCGAAATGACCCGAGGCGCAGCGACTGTCGCCAGCTGACTCCATTGTGCTCAAGGTCGGGTCCGGAGAAACGAACATGAGGCGGGTTGTCGTCACTGGCCTTGGCATGGTTTCGCCGCTTGGCTGTGGGGTTGAAACGACCTGGCAGCGCATCCTTCAAGGCAAGAGCGGCGCTCGCGTGATCGCGACCTTCGACGTCTCTGATCTGCCTGCCAAGGTGGCCTGTCAGGTGCCTCGCGGCGACGGTACCGACGGCACGTTCAATGCCGATCAGTGGATGGAGCCGAAGGACCAGCGCAAGGTCGACGACTTCATCATCTTCGCCATGGCCGCGGCACGCCAGGCGCTCGACGATGCCAATTGGCATCCTGCGACCGAAGAGGATCGCTGCGCCACCGGCACGCTGATCGGTTCCGGTATCGGCGGCCTGTCGGGCATTGCCGACACCGCGATCCTCTTGAAGGAGCGCGGTCCGCGGAAGGTGTCGCCCTTCTTCATTCCCGGACGGCTGATCAATCTCGCGTCGGGCTATGTCTCGATCGAGCACGGACTGAAGGGCCCCAATCATTCCGTCGTCACAGCCTGTTCGACGGGCGCGCATGCGATCGGCGATGCGAGTCGACTGATTGCGCTTGGCGATGCCGACGTCATGGTGGCGGGCGGAACGGAATCGCCGATCTGCCGGATCGGCATGGCCGGGTTCTGTGCGGCGCGTGCGCTGTCGACTGGGTTCAACGAGACTCCCGAGCGGGCCTCGCGTCCCTACGACAAGGATCGCGACGGATTCGTCATGGGCGAGGGCGCCGGCGTCGTCGTGCTCGAGGAGTATGAGCATGCCAAGGCCCGCGGGGCCCGCATCTACGCCGAGGTCACCGGTTACGGCCTCTCCGGCGATGCATACCACATCACGTCACCGTCGCCGGATGGTGACGGCGGATTCCGCAGCATGAGTGCGGCGATGAAGCGGGCCGGAATCAGCGCTGTCGACATCGACTACATCAACGCTCACGGCACTTCCACGCAGGTCGGCGACGAGATCGAGCTCGGCGCCGTCGAACGTCTGCTCGGCAATGCGGCATCGAAGGTCTTGATGTCATCGACCAAATCGTCGATCGGCCATCTGCTGGGGGCGGCAGGGGCGGTCGAAGCGATCTTCTGCATTCTCGCGATTCGCGATAACATCGCGCCGCCGACGATCAATCTGGAGAATCCGTCGGTGGAAACCGCGCTCGACCTCGTTCCGCACAAGCCTCGCAAGCGCGAGATCAACGTGGCGTTGTCGAACTCGTTCGGTTTCGGAGGCACCAACGCGTCAGTGATCCTGCGGCGCGTGGTCAACTAGTGAGGAAGGACGGAATACCGCTGCGGCCAATTGCCGTTTCGTCACGCGGATTTCCGACCGCAGCCACACTAGAACCCAAGAGTTCGCGTGTCCTGCCCGGGGCGGCTTGCACTTGCCCGGGCGGGAGCGCACACGTCATTGCGGCGAGACCCGGCGAAACACCTTTTCGCCGTATTCGATGATAAATCGTTAGGATGGGCGTGGACTTCAGGTCGCTTGCGTGGGGAGCGCACGGCCATGACGAGAGCGACAGGACTGAAGGTTGCATCGATGAGTGAACGGCCGCCCATCTCGCCCCGTAGTCCGCGCGCAGCGCTCGAGCCTGAACGCGTGCCTCCGCCGCCGCGTCGCTCCGAGCGCGCCCGCAATCCGTTCGTGGTCGTCGGCAACGCGATCATCACATTGCTGCTGCTCGCGATGCTCGGCGCCGGCGCGGCCTATTACTATGGCCGGCAGATGCTCGAAGCGGCTGGACCGCTGCAGGAGGACAAGATCGTCAACATCCCGCAGCGTGCGGGCAAGCGCGACATCGCCGACGTGCTGGCGCGCGAAGGCGTGATCGACGTCAATCCCTGGATCTTCATCGGCGGTGTGTATGCGCTGAAGGCCAGTTCCGACTTGAAGCCCGGCGAATATTCATTCCAGAAGAATGCGTCCCTGCGCGACGTCATCGGCGTGATCGTCGAGGGCAAGGTCGTGCAGCACGCGGTGACGATCCCCGAGGGGCTGACCTCGGAGCAGATCGTGGCCCGCCTGTCGGAGAACGAGATCTTCACCGGCAGCGTTCGCGAGATTCCGCGCGAGGGAACGCTGTTGCCGGAAACCTACAAGTTCCCGCGCGGCACCAGCCGCGACCAGGTCATTCAGCGCATGCAGCAGGCGCAGAAGCGCGTGCTGGCTGAGATCTGGGAGCGGCGCAGCCCCGACGTGCCGGTCAAGACGCCTGAACAACTGGTGACGCTGGCCTCGATCGTGGAGAAGGAAACGGGCAAGCCGGACGAACGCAGCCGCGTGGCCTCGGTGTTCGTGAACAGGCTGAAGCAGAAGATCAAGCTGCAGTCGGACCCGACGATCATCTATGGCCTGGTCGGCGGCAAGGGAACGCTGGGGCGCCCGATCAAGCGCAGCGAGATCACCCAGCCCTCGCCGTACAACACCTATGTGATCGAGGGACTGCCGCCCGGTCCGATCTCCAATCCTGGTCGGGCGTCGCTGGAAGCGACTGCAACTCCCGCGCGGACACGCGATCTCTATTTCGTCGCCGACGGCACCGGCGGGCACGCCTTCACCGAGACCTACGACCTGCACCAGAAGAACGTCGCGAAGCTGCGGGCGATGGAACGGCAGACCCAGAACGACACCATCGAGCCCGAAGAGGCTCCGCCTGCCGTGGCGGGCGGAGCAGTGGATCCGGGGGCAGCGACCGCGACCCCCAGGACCCCTGCAGGGGCCAAGAAGCCGCCGGCCAATCGTGCATCGGGCGGCGCTGCGCCGGGCAATGGTGGCCGGCAGGGGGCCGCGCAGCCGAGCCCGCCCGTCGTTCAGCAATAATTTTCCACGCCTGCCGGCCGCACAGAACCGGGCTTAACATTTGCCCAAAAGGCCGTAAGGTTCGCGCACTTTTGGCTGGGCTGAGTCTGTCGCCCGTTCCTGATGTGCCGGAGACATTGACGAAATGGCGCTGTCGAGCATGACCGGCTTTGCCCGAAGTCACGGGGCAAGCGGTCCCTACTCGTTCGAGTGGGAGTTGAAATCTGTCAACGCCAAGGGACTGGACGTCCGGGTGCGCCTGCCGCAGGGCTGGGACGAGGTCGAGGCCTTCGCCAAGAAGCGGGCGTCGGAAGTGCTGTCGCGCGGGACGGTCTATGCCAACCTGACCGTCAAGCGCGCCGAGACCGGCTCCACCGTGCGCATCAACGAGGATGTGCTGGCGGCGATCGTGAAGGTGGCAAGCTCGCTGGCCGGCAGGATCGACGCGGTCGCGCCGAGCATCGACGGCCTGCTCTCCATCAAGGGCGTGATCGAGGTCGTCGAGCAGGAGAGCGACGAGACCGAAGACAAGGCCGCCAAAGAGGCCGCCATCGGCTCCTTCGAGACCGCGCTGAAACATCTGGTCGAGATGCGCCGGCGCGAAGGCGAAACGCTCGGCCAGATCTTGAACCAGCGCGTCAGTGAGATCGAGGCCCTGGCGGGCAAAGCCGAAGCCTCTCCCGGGCGCAAGCCGGAAGCCATCAAGGCGCGGCTCGCCGAGCAGGTCGCGGCATTGCTGGAGACGTCCGACCGTTTCGATCCCGATCGCCTCGCGCAGGAGGCGCTGTTGATCGCCGCCAAGGCGGATGTCCGCGAGGAGCTCGATCGCATCGCCTCGCACATCGCGCAGGCGCGCGAGATGCTCGGCAAGGGCGGGCCGGTCGGCCGCCGGCTCGATTTTCTCGCGCAGGAATTCCACCGCGAGGTCAACACCTGCTGCTCGAAGTCGAACGATATCGAGCTGACCAATACGGGGCTGGAGATGAAGACCGTGGTCGAGCAGTTCCGCGAACAGGTTCAGAATCTGGAGTGATCCATGATGGCTCACGACGGGAGCTTCGATGGGGTCGAACGGCGCGGCCTGATGTTCGTGCTGTCATCGCCTTCGGGGGCGGGCAAGACGACGCTGTCTCGCCTCCTGATCGAGCGCATGCCCGGATTGCGGATGTCGGTGTCGGCGACGACGCGCCCGATGCGGCCCGGTGAGGTCGACGGGCGCGACTATCACTTCGTCGATCGCGCGCGGTTCGAGGAGATGGCCAAGCGCAACGAGCTGCTCGAATGGGCCACCGTGTTCGACAATCGCTACGGCACGCCGCGCGCGCCCGTCGAAGCGGCTCTCACGGCGGGGCAGGACGTGCTGTTCGACATCGACTGGCAGGGCACGCAGCAATTACGCGAGAAGGCGCGGCAGGACGTGGTCAGCGTGTTCATCCTGCCGCCCTCGGCCGCTGATCTGGAGAAGCGTCTGCACACGCGCGCGCAGGACTCCGATGAGGTCATCCGCGGGCGCATGAGCCGCGCCAGCCACGAGATGAGCCATTGGGCGGAGTACGACTACATCGTCATCAACCGCAACGTCGACGATGCGTTTGCCGAAGTGCAGTCGATTCTCAAGGCCGAGCGCCTGAAGCGCGAGCGGCGGACCGGACTGACGACTTTCGTGCGCGAGCTGCAACGCCAGCTCGAGAGCTGATCCCTCGAGAGCGGATCCCCGCCGCGATCCAGCTCCGCGACTTACGCGCGCCGGCCGAGGCGCGCCAGAATGTCCTGGATCCCATCGAGCGATTCATCGTGCTGAATGTTTCGTGGGCGTGGCCGCAGGGCCGGCGGCCGCGGGATGAAGTCGAGCGGCGGGGAGGCCGGGTCTTCGAAGGGGGCCGGGACGAACAGCGGCCGCTGCTGCTGCTGGGGGGCTTGTACGATCGGCGGCTCGGCCGGAAGCGATGACCGCGACTCCAGAAGACTGATGAGTCGCGCGGCTGGATCGTCATGCATGAACACGCCGGCCTCCGGCGCTTCCGGTTCGAACGCGTCACTGCCCTCGTGGGACGGATCCTCCTCGAGCTCGTCTTCGGGCAACGCAAAGCGCGATTGCAGCAGATTGATCAGCGCCGCAGCGGGATCGTCGAGCTCCCTGTCATCGGCGGCAGCATACTCTTCCGGCCTGGTTGCTGGTTCGGCCGCGGCGATCGCACTGCCCTGTTCATAGGCCGGCTGTCGTGCCGCATGGGCGCGAAGCGTCTCGATCAGCGCGGCGGCGGGATCGGCAGCGGGCGCAGCCTGCGCGCGCGTCGCGGCTGGGTGGTCGGACGCGACCGGCGCGGCAGCCTGCGCGTTCCGCAGGTGATCGATGAGGTTCTGCGCCGCCTGCATCGGCTGCGGCGCAACCGGCTGCGCGGCCTGCGGCGAAACCGATTCGGCGGTGATGGCAGCGGCCGGAGCGTCGCCCTGTCCGGCCGAAGCCGGCTGCCCGGGGCGCCGCTTGGCTGCGCGGGACACCAGCAGCGCGGCAATGACCTTGGCGGCGTCGATCGACCCGCCACCCTGAGCGGCCCCGCCCGACGGAGACGACGCATCGGCCACGCGCGCCTTGCGCAGGGCCGATACGATTTCGCTGACGTCGACCGGCGCGGGCGGTGTGACGGCCGGGGGATCCTGCAGAGGCGGTGGAGGCGGCGCCACCCTCTCCGCGGAAGGCCAGGGCTCGGTCGGGGCGATCGTCGCGGCGTGAGGGCGGGCGCCCTGTGCGACGGCAACGCTGGCGGCGGCTGCGTTGGCTTTGGCCGCCGCGATCTTGGCTGCTGCGGCTTGAGCCGCAGCAATCTGGGCGGTGGCAAGCTGGCCTGCAGCAGGGATTTGCGCCGCCGCAGCTGGCGCAGCGACCATCGGGGCGGAGAACGTCTGCTGCGCCGAGGGCATTTGCGCCTGGACCGGTGCCGTCGGCTCCGCGGCCGCCGGCGGGGCGCGTCGCGCCGCCGCGCGGTCTGCGAGCTGATCGACGGCCTGCCACACCGCATCGGTCGGCTGTGGCCTCGGCATGTCCGGGACGTCATCCGGGTCACGTCGGCGCGCTGCGACGTGCGGTTGATCCTGATGGACAGCGGGCGCCGCTGCGCGGAACGGACGGGACTCGACCGGCGCCGGTCTTGAAGGGGGCAGACGTGCACTCGCGAGGTCGAGCGCCGAAGGCGCCTGAGACGCGCGATCGCCGCCCGCGCGGGACGGCGCTGTGGGCTGGCCGCCGCGACCGGAGCGCCCGGACGGTGGCGTCTTTGCCTTGACCCGCGGCTTCATGCGCGCGTGGCGCGTCCTTGCGGCGGCCGTGTGCCAGCTGCCGTTGCGCCGTCGCCCGCGTCCCATCCGGCTGAGCCTATAGAGAGCGCTGGCCAGCAGGCCCGAAATCGCCAGCGCGCCGATGACGACGAGCATCAGCATGTGGATGGGCGCTTCAGGCTTGGCCGCCTTCGACGCGACCCCAGTCTGCCCGTCGGCGGCGTTAGCCGCGTTGGCGTCCGGTTCGGCATTGCCGTCGTCCGCCATCGGCGCCGGCGTCGTGTCGCTCGTCGTGGTCTCCGCTTGTTGCGGCGGCGCCGACGGCCAGGGCGAGGCATCGAGGCTGCGCGGGAGGCTGGCGTCCGACGCCGTCAACGTCGTTGGCGTGATGGCGAGATTTTGCGGCCTCGGCGTGCCTCGCGCGTCGACGTCGGTCCGCAGGCGAGGTTGGGGCAGCTCTGCGAGGGCATCGGCGCTGGCGCGCGGGGCCGGACCGTCGGACCGTCGGGCAGTCAGCTTGGGCGGTGTGGGCTGAGCAAAGTCCCATGGAGTCGGCTGTTGCGCGGAGCGGGCGGGTGCCGCCGTGTCGCGCGAATTTCCGGCGCCATCCTTCAGATACCAGCAGCGCCGGTTGGTGCCGCGATCGAAGCGATAGTACCAATGCTGCGCGTCCGACTTGTCACCGGTCGGTTCGGTGAGGCATTCCTCCGCGGCCAGGGCGGCGCGTGGCAGCTCGATCACGACCGTCCCAGCGATACCGGCTGCAATGGCGAATGCAACTCCCGCCGTTCGGCTTGCCATTGACTACTCCGGATACGCTACGCAACGGCGCGTTCTCGGAAACAAGTTGGGTGGCAATGAGCCGCAATTCCGGATTAATTCTGGCCCGCTCCTTTCGTCTCCGAGTGCGGCATTTTCCCCACAACCGGACCTGCATCGCGTCGCGATTTCGGCCGCGATGTCGCGGCAAAACGGTCACATCGATGAAAATCTCCGCGCTTTTTCACCCTCGGCGATCTGCGACCTGGTGTCGACAACCGGTGCGTTTGTGGACAAGTGATCTGCGGCCGTTCGCCGCTTCGGCCGCGGCGGGCAGGGCTGCAATGCTGCACGCACCGTCGCCGCCTGCGATCTCGCATGAAGCGGCCAACTAATCAGTTCTTCAAAACCACCCGTCCAACCACGTGTCCGGCGCGCAGCGCATCGATCCACTTCTGGACGTCGCCCATCGGCTCTTCGCGCATCGGCGGCGGCTTGATCTTGCCGGCGCGGGCAAGCCGCATCAGTTCGTGGCCTTCGGCCAGCGTGCCGACCATGAACCCTTCGATGGTCATGCGCTTGTACACCCATTGAACCATCGGCAGCGTGAACTGGCCCCCCATCAATCCGGAGACGACGATCTTGCCGCCGCGCGCGACGACCGAGACCGCAAACGCCATCGATTTCTCGTTGCCGGCGAAGTCGACGACCTCGTCGAAGCCACCCTCGGTCTCCTTCAGGATGCGCTTGATCACGTCCGGCTCGGCGGGATCATAGGCTGTGGCCGCGCCATTCTGCAGTGCGGTGTCGCGGGCCGCGGCTGAGAGATCCGCCACCGAGATCGGCTGCTTGAACATCGCCTGTGCGAACGACAGACCCATCATGCCGACCCCGCCGAGTCCGATCAGCAGCAGGTTGCGCTGCCGCGGGCGATCAACGAGACGCTTGAGCGCACCATAGGCGGTCACGCCCGAGCACATCAGGGTCGCTGCCTGACTGACCGGAAGCGGGTCGTATTCGAGCAGGTACTTCGCATCGGGCACGAGAACGTGGGTGGCGAAGCCGCCGTCGATCGCGACGCCGAGGAAGCGCTGCTTCGCGCACAGGTTCTCGTCGCCATTGGCGCAGTCGCGGCATTGGCCGCAGCCGATCCATGGAAACACCGCGCGCCGCGCTCCGATCAGCTCCCTCGGCACGTCGGGCCCGACGTCGTCGACGACGCCGGCGATTTCATGTCCCAACGTGAATGGCAGCGTCATGCCGCGGGTCGTGTCGAGGCGCTTGCCGCCGCCGAGATCGGCATAGCCGTCCTGGATGTGCAGATCGGAA
Organism: Bradyrhizobium ontarionense; assembly: GCF_021088345.1. Lineage (NCBI taxonomy): Bacteria > Pseudomonadati > Pseudomonadota > Alphaproteobacteria > Hyphomicrobiales > Nitrobacteraceae > Bradyrhizobium > Bradyrhizobium ontarionense. The sequence continues at coordinate 675,440 of NZ_CP088156.1, forward strand.
TGGCACAGGCCGCAGCGCTCGATGCGAACGAGAACCTCGGCCCCCACAGGTTTCGGCGTCTCGACGATGGTTTCACAAAGCGGCGCGTCGAACTTGACCAGCGACTGACGGCGCATCAACGCCATGAAACATCTCCCTGAAATGCTTGTTGATTAGGATCTGGCTTCGCCGCGACTATTGGTCAATTCACGGGCCATGGCAACAAAGCCGGACACCGGAATGGTTTCGGCGCGGCGCGTCGGATCGACGCCGGCCGCGGCCGCCAGCCTGGCCGGATCGGCGGGCAGCGATTTGAGGCTCTGCCGCAGCATCTTGCGCCGCTGTCCGAAGGCGGCCGCGGCGACCTGTTCGAGTGCGCGGCGGTCGCATGGCTCGGGCGCAGGCCGCGGCGCCAGGCGCACGACGGACGACGTGACCTTCGGCTGCGGCACGAACGCGGACGGCGAGATGTCGAACAGGATTTTCGTCTCGCAGCGCCAATTCGCGAGCACGCCGAGCCTTCCATAGGCCTCCTCGTTCTCGCGCGCGACGATGCGCTCGGCGACCTCGCGCTGGAACATCAGCACCATCATGTCGTACCAGGGCGGCCACGGCTCGGTGGAGAGCCAGCCGATCAGCAGGTGCGTCGCGATGTTGTAGGGCAGGTTGGCGACGATCTTCGCCTTCGTCGCACCGAGATACGGCAGCGGGTCGAAGGTGCGCGCATCGGTGCAGATGATCTCGAGCCGTCCGGGATAGCGGTCGGCGATCATCTGCAGCGCGGGGAGCGCGCGCGCGTCGTGCTCGACCGCGATCACGTGACGTGCGCCGAGCGCAAGCAGGGCCCGCGTCAGACCTCCCGGGCCGGGGCCGATCTCCACGACGGTGGCATCTTCGAGCGGGCCGGCGGCCCGCGCGATCCGCGTCGTGAGATTGAGATCGAGTAGGAAGTTCTGGCCCAGCGCCTTGCGCGCCGACAGCTGATGGTCGCGGATGACCTCGCGCAGCGGCGGCAGGTCGTCGATCGCGCTCATGTCGACGTTGAGGCCATGCGTGCGGCCAGTTGCAGGGCGGCGATCAGGCTCGCCGGATTGGCCGTGCCCTTGCCGGCGATGCCGAATGCCGTGCCGTGGTCGGGCGAGGTGCGGATGAAGGGCAGGCCCAGGGTGACGTTGACGCCCTCGTCGAACGCCAGAGTCTTGATCGGGATCAGCGCCTGGTCGTGGTACATGCAGACGGCGCAGTCATAGGACCTGCGCGCCGCTTCATGGAACATCGTGTCGGCTGGCAGCGGCCCCCGCACGTCGAGGCCGGCATTGCGCAAGGTCGCGAGCGCCGGTGCGATGATCGTCTCTTCCTCGTTGCCCAGCGTGCCGTCTTCGCCGGCATGCGGATTGAGGCCCGACATCGCGATGCGCGGCCGCTGCACGCCGAAATAGCGCCGCAGACTTGCGGCCATGATGCGGGTCGTCGACGTGATGAGCGGGCTGGTGAGCTGCTCGATCGCTTCGCGCAGCGACACGTGGATCGTCACCGGTACCACCGCGAGACCAGGCGACCACAGCATCATGACCGGTTGCGGGACGGCTCCGCCGTCGGCGGCGAGCTCGGCAAGAAATTCGGTGTGGCCGGGGTGCGAGAAGCCGGCACGGTAGAGCACGGCCTTCGCGATCGGGTTGGTCACGACGGCGGCGGCACGTCCAGCCCTGACGTCGGCCACGGCCTGACGGATCGAGCCGATCGCGGCGTCTGCGCTGGTCCTGTCGGGACGCCCGGGCAGGGCGGTGACCGCATGCCCGGTGGAGACCACGGGCAGTGCCGTCGCAAAAGCCTCGGCCGCCTGCTCGGGACGGACCTCAGCCACGGGAACATGGAGATCGAGATGCTTGGCCCGCTGCGCCATGAAGGTCGCATCGCCGAGCACGTAGAAGGCAGGGAGTCCAAGCTCGGTGCGGCGCAGCCAAGCCTGCAGGGTGATGTCGGGTCCGATGCCTGCGGGCTCGCCCAGGCTCAGCGCGAGGGGCTTCGTCATCAGCGATATTCGATCATCGCCGCCTTGCGGACTTCCTGCAGATACGCCTTCGAGGTCGCCTCGTATTTCTTCGTGTACATTTCCTCGCGGATCTGGCGCTTCTTCGGCGTTTCGACCGTGGTCGGGCTCCGTGCACAGAGCGCGACCATTTCGACGCCCTGCTTGGTGACCTCGGGCGGCGTCAGGTGGCCGATCGGCGTCTCGTCCAGCACCTTGCGCAAATTCGGCGGGATATCGGCGGAGGTCTTGATCACGATCTCCTTGATCGCGGCGTTCTGCATCGAGCGGAAAGAGGAGTTGGCGTCCTGGCAGCTCTGGACACGGCCACGCAGCGATTCTGCATCTTTGTGGCGGGCTTCGTAGGTCGATTGCGGCGATCCTTTCGGCACGATCAGGACCACCGGTTGCATCTTGTACTCGAAGGCCTGGCCCTGCTGATCGGCATCGCCGCCGGCCGCAGCGACTGCGGCCGCCACATCCTTCTCGCCGACGATGAGCTTCTCCTTGTAGCGGCCGCGCACCAGGCTGGTCCAGACGATCTCCGCCTTGATGCGGGCCTTGAGGGTCTCCGGCCGCACGCCCTGGCTCTCGAGCGATTTCGTCAACTGCTCGGTATTGAGGCGCATGCGTGAGCCCATGCCGGCAAAGGACTGGTCGATATCGGCGGCGCTCGGCTCGACGCCGAACTTCTTGCCTTCCTTGATCTTCACCCTGTCGTCGATCAGCTCGTTGATGACCTCCTGGCGGGTCGATTGCTTGCGCGTGCTCAGGAAGTCGAGCTTCATGCGCTGCTCGACGTCGAAATCGGTGATGGGATCGCCATTCACCATGACGACGATGCTCTGGGCCTGAGCCGATATCATTCCGGCGCCCCAGGCCAGCACCGCGACGGTGCAGATGGCCAGGGCCCGAAGGCGAGGAAGGGACGCGATCGTCATGACCAAGCTTCGCTGTTCGCAATGAATCCAACTGGAAGCGGCGCCACGGCTCCTGACGAGGTCCATTCGAACCCGGGGAGCACCAGTCGGAGACCGGCGCGCGCTACTGAATGCCCCCGGCCGCACTTCCCGTCGACGAGGAATTGGCAAGTGTCCGGAGTCCGATCTGGAGCATATAGGCGTGGCTCAGAACGGGCGGGGTGGTGCCTGCCGTGTAATTATAGGACGTTACATAGTTCGCGGCCAGCACGAAACAATCGTCGACATAGCCCGCGCCGATCACATACTGGTTGATCTTGTTGGCCGCCAGGTCCCAACGCGCGGCGCCCGACACGATCCAGTTCGGCGCGACCTTGACCGAGCCGCTGCCCAGGATGCCCTCACGCCGATCGAGATAGCCGAGCGCCGGATCTGCGGCATAGTTGCCGTAGGTCAGCGCCACCGACCAGCGATCGAAATTCGCCCTGGCTTCCGCCTCGAAGCGCTGAACGTTCAGCGTCTGCTGGTCGAACCGGCTGCGCATGCTGAACGTGTAGGTCCGGTTCGGTGAATAATCCACCCGCGCCACGTAATCCGACACGGTCTTGTCCAGGCCGGACCCGATGCCGGTGTTGTTGGCGTCCTGCACGGCGAACGAGTTCATGCCGAACAGCTGGTAGGACTGGCCGAACAGCACGTTGATGGTGCCGCCACGATCGAACTGCGTGGTCGCCTGGACGCCGACATTGGCGCGGCCGCCGCCTTCGACGCGGTCGTAGCCGGAGAACTTGTCGACGCTGAACAGGTTGCTGGCGTCGAACACCATGCTCTGCGCGTCCTCGTTCGGCAGCCGGCCGGCATAGGTCTCGTTCGGCCGGATGATGATCTGCGCAATCGGCTCGATCGTCGTGGTGCCCCACGGCTGGACGTTGATGAACGGATAGCGGTATTCCAGGCCGACCGTCGGCATCAGCCGCAACGCCTGGGTGTCACCCGTCGGCAGGAAGTTTGCCACACCGGGCTGGTTCGAAACGTTGGCGTTGATCGCGTCCGCACGCAGGATCGCGAACGGCGTCCAGATCTGGCCCAACGGATCAGTAAAGGACCGCCGCCACTCCGCCTGCGCGGTGAGGCGCGTATAGGTGCCGGGCGTGGCCCGCAGCAGACACTGCGTCGGCAGGCGCGCCCGCGGGTCGGCCGACGTGGTCGTGCACAGGCCGGCGGTGTTGGCCTGGGCCGTGATCGGGTCGAACACCGCCTGTTCGCGGCTCAGGTTCACGAAGTTGGTCTTGTAGCTGAACTCGCCGCCGAACACCGGATAGTTCAGCACGTTCGAATAATCGAGCACGGGATAGACCACCGGAACCGTCTGCTGGTTGCCGGAGAAGCTCAGATAGTGGATTGCGCGAACGTCGAAGAAGCTGCGGCTGCCGACCCCGGTCAGGTACAGCTGCGAGATCGCCTCGGTCGGCAGGCTCATAAACGAGTTGAACGGGTCGCGGTACTGCGCAAGCCGATAATCCGACAGGAACATGTAGTCGGACAGCAGGATGCCGTCCCAGCCGAACACCCATTTGTCGTTGAGGGCGAACTGGCCCTTGGTATCGACACCACCGCGGAATTGGCGGTTTCCGGGTTGGCCGGCGAACGCGTTGGGATCGAGCTGGTCGATGCCGTAGAGGCGCACCTGATAGGCGCCATTGCTCAGGCGCTGGCGGAACTCGGCCTGCAGCAGCACGCCCTGCTTGGAGGTGATGCGCGGCGTGAAGGTCGCGTCGTAATCCGGCGCGATCGCCCAGTAGTATGGGATGTCGACGCCGAAGCCATAGGTGCCCGTCTGCGTGATGCCCGGCATCAGGAAGCCGCTCTTGCGCTTCACGGTCGGATCGGGCGTCGAGAAGTAGGGGATGTACGCCATCGGAACGCCGAAGAATTCGAGCTGGGCGTTCTCGAAATACAGCATCTTCTCGTTCTGGTCGTGGATGATGCGCGCACCCTTGACCTGCCACAGCGGCGGCTTCTTCGGATCGTCCTTGCAGGGGGCGCAGGCGGTGTACACGCCGTTCTCGAAGACGGTGTAATTGCCCTTCGAGCGGTCGGCGCGGGTCGCCGCCATCCGCGTCTGGTCCTCGGTCTCGACGCGCAGCGAATCGACGAAGCCGTCGCGATAATCGTCCGACAAATCGAGGCTGTTGGCGTAGGTGATCTTACCCTCGGCGTCGGTCATGCGGATGTTGCCTTCCGCATGCAGGCGCTTGGTCTTCTGGTCGTAGATCACCCGGTCGGCCTCGACCGAGGTGCCGTTGTAGAACAGCTGGACGTTGCCGACCGCCGACACGCGCGAGTTGTTGTAGTCGTAGTCGACCTCCGTCGCCTGCACCAGCATCTGGTTGTCGTTGGCGACGCGCGGCGGCGGCGGCTTCGGCGGACGGGGATTGTAGGTGAAGCTCTGCGCGGCCGCAGGTGCGACCGCGACGACGTCGATCGCAGCGCCAAGCACGAGGCCGAGCACCAGGGCAAATACGGATCCGAGAACGGCAGAATTTGGCACGACAGACTTGAGCACGACAGACTGGACGCCAGACGCGCGCGCGCGAACGCGGCGCGCAACGGCATGCTGCCGGAGCGCGGCGAGCGCTGTCTGACGGACGGCGACGAACGACACTAGCCGTCCTCCTGGTAGAGCAAGGCCATAAAACCGGTGAGGCCGCCCACGAGGACAGGCAGCCACGCCGCAGCGATCGGATCCATCAACGCAGCCTTGCTCAAATCTTCCGTTACTTTCGACAGAACGTAGAGCAGAAAGCCGGCGCCCACGCCACTCAAAACCATTTTTTGAACGCCACCCATACGGAAGAACCTGAGGGACACGGACGCAGCCAGCATGACCATCGCAGCCAGCAAAAACGGCTGTGCGATCAGCTTATGATACTGCAGTCGGTACCCGGCGGTCGCGAAGCCTGAGCTCTCCGACGAACGGATGTAGGTCGGCAGTTGCCAAAACGACACAGTTTCGGGGGTGGAGAAGCTGTTTCGGACCTGCGCCGGCGTCAGAGTCGTGGGCAGAATGAATGTCGGTTCGTCCACTGGCGGAGCATCGAGCGAGAATCGGCGCACCGATCTGAACACCCATTGCCCGTCCTCGAGTGTCGCCTCGCGAGCCTCGATTCGGTCCTTGAAATGATTCTTCGTATCAAAACGGAACAGGGTCAGTCCGGTCAGCCGAACGCCCTGCTGCTCGCTGCGTGCGGCGTTGATGATGACGGAGCCGTCCGGGTTGATCTGGTTGAGCCAGAAGCCTGAGGCATCCTGCACGCCGCCGCCCGGAGCAGAGCCGAACAACTCGGCCTCCATGCGCTTGGACAGCTCGCGGAGATTGGCCGACATCGGGTTGTAGAGCGTCGTCGCCATCAGGCCGAGCACGATCGCACTGGCGAGCGCAGGCGCAATGAACTGCCAGGCCGAGACGCCGGCTGCGCGCGCCACCACGAGCTCGAGGCGGCGCGACAGCGCGAGATAGCAGGTCATGGCGCCGATCAGCACGCAGAACGGCATCATCTTCTCGAGCAGCTGCGGCACGCGGAACAGCGAGGTTTCCGCCACCATCAGCGCCGAGGCGGAGGCAAGGCCCGAGGTCTTGCGCACCATCTCGATGTAATCGACCAGCACGAGCAGGATGAAGATGCTCGCGAACACGCCGACCGCCGAGACCAGGAAGCGGCCGGCGAAGTAGCGCCCGAGCGTGTTGGTGACCATGCTCATGCGGTGGCCGGCCTTCTGAACAGCCGCGCAATCCGCGCATTGGAGCGGTTGATGGCCTCCATCAGCCGCGCAGGCGGCTCGACCACCACGCCGCCGATGATGATCCAGATGCTCGCGCCGAGAACGCCGAACAGCATGAGGTACTGGACCAGTGCCGCCAACGGCGATTTCACCGTCATGACGGAGCAGGCAAAGCCCGCCATGCGTACGCCGAACACGGCGAGGATTGCGCTGCCGAACGAGAAATTACGGCTCTGCCGCGTCGTGCGCGGCGCGCCCAGAAACGCGAAGGTCAGGGCTGCGAAGGCGAACGGATAGATCGGGGCGAGGAAGCGGTCGTGCAATTCCTGCCGGAACTGTCCGGGGATCTGCTTGTAGATCGGATCGTCCTCGGCCGGCGCCATCAACTCCCACAGATAGCGCTCGCGGATGCCCAGCGCGACATCGCGGCCCTGATTCGAAAACTTCGACATGTCGAAGGCGTAGCGGGCGAAGGCGACCATGGCCGGCTCGCGCTTGCCGAGCTCGAACCGTTCGAGATTGCCGTCCTCGAGCACCAGGAACGAACCGTCGACATTCTTCACCACCGTGCCCCTATCGGCCACGATCGTGATTCGCTCCTTGGGGTCGCGGCGGTCGTCGATGAGGATGCCGGACAGTTCACCGCCGGGCTGGCGCTCGCGGATCCGGATCGTCAGATTCTGGTCGAGCTGGGCGAAGCGTCCGGGCTGCAGGATGTTGGCGAGCACGTCGGCGGTGATCTCGGCGTCCCATTGCTTGATCCGGCGCAGGCCGTCGGGCGCGAAATAGGATGCGATCAAGGTCACCAATATTGCGACCACGCAGGTCGCATAGGCGAACGGGATGAACAGCCGGAACGGCGACATCCCGGCGGCGTTCATCACGATGATCTCCGAGTCGGTCGCGAGCTTGTTCAGCGTGTGCGAGACCGCGATCATCAGCGCGATCGGCGCGATGACGCCGAGCAGAGAGGGGATCACGAGGCCGGTGATGCCCAGGAATGTCAGGATGGTCTGTCCCTGACTGGTCATCAGGTCGATGCCGCGCAGCGCCTGCGTAATCCAGATCACGCCGGTGAGGCTGATCAGGACCAACGCAAACGACGCCAGCGTCGTGCGAAAGATGTACCTGTCGATGGACCCCATCGTACGCGCTCGATCCCCGGTCAGCATTATCGGAACGGGCGCTGCAGCCAACCCGTAAAACGGGGCCCCGAGGCTGCTGTCGCCGTCACGTTCCGAAGGCGGTGAGTATCTCTACCATCCCTTTGATCCGTCGACAAAATGGCTGTGGCATGGCGCAATGAAAATACGCCTAAAATTTCACTATTGTGGCGGTGCCGCCACGCGACGCTTGGCAGCTCCCGCCAAGGCGGGTCATACTGTTGCCAAGTTGGGTTCCGAACAGCCGCCATCCTCGCCTGTCCGTTGGAGTTTTCGGACGGCCGTGGCGGCTCAGCATGTCGAAATTTGGAGGATTGCTTGATGTCCGACGCCGTCAAGGTCGGCTTCGTTCCGCTGTCGACCGCCCCGCGCGGTATCCTGGTGGCTTTTTGCGATGAGTCGCTGCGACTTGGAGTCGCGACGGAGAAGGCGCTCGGTGGCGCCTCCGATCTCATCAAGCGCGCCGCCGCCGCCGCCCGTTTCAAGGGCAAGGATGGCTCGGTGTTGGACCTCCTGGCTCCCGAAGGAATCAAGGTTCAGCGCTTGATCGTGATCGGAACCGGCAAGGGAACCGACCTCAAGGACAGGGATTTCCTCAAGTACGGCGGGAGCTTGACGGGAAAGCTGAACGCCGGGACTGAGGCCGTGACGGTGCTGGCCGAATTGCCGGCGGGACCGCTGACGCCGGATCAGGTCAGCTCGCTGGCCGCCGGCATCAGGCTGCGGGCCTATCGATTCGACCGCTACAAGACCAAGAAGAAGGACGAGGACGGGAGCGTCAGCGCCAACGTGTCGATCGCGGTGGCCGACGCCGCGGCGGCCAAGAAGGCATTCTCGCCGCGTTCCCACGTGACCGACGGCGTGATCCTGGCGCGCGATCTCGTCAACGAGCCGCCGAACGTGCTCTACCCGGAAGAGTTCGCCAAGCGCGCCGCTGCCTTGCGCAAGCTCGGTGTCACCGTGGAGGTGCTGGACGTCGCAGCCATGACGAAGCTCGGCATGGGGGCGCTGCTCGGCGTCGGCCAGGGCTCGGCGCGGCCCAGCCGCACGGTGGTCATGCGCTACAATGGCGGCAAGCGCGGCGAGCAGCCGGTCGCGTTCATCGGCAAGGGCGTGTGCTTCGACACTGGCGGCATTTCGATCAAGCCGGCCGGCTCGATGGAGGACATGAAGGGCGACATGGGCGGCGCTGCCTGCGTCGTCGGCCTGATGCACGCGCTGGCTGCGCGCAAGGCCAAGGTCAACGTCATCGGCGCGATCGGCCTGGTCGAGAACATGCCGGACGGCAATGCGCAGCGCCCCGGCGACATCGTCACGTCGATGTCCGGGCAGACCATCGAGATCATCAACACCGACGCGGAAGGCCGGCTCGTGCTTGCCGACGTGCTCTGGTACGTGGCGACCAAGTTCAAGCCGAAATTCATGATCGATCTGGCGACGCTGACGGGGGCAATCATGGTTGCGCTCGGCACCGAGCACGCCGGCCTGTTCTCCAACAACGAGGATCTCGCCGACAAACTGATTCAGGCAGGGCAGGAGACCGGCGAGAAGGTCTGGCGCATGCCGCTCGGTCCCGAATACGACAAGCTGATCGATTCGCAGTTTGCCGACATGAAGAACACCGGCTCGCGCCACGGCGGCTCGATCACGGCCGCGCAATTCCTGCAGCGTTTCGTCAACGAGACGCCGTGGGCGCATCTCGACATCGCCGGCACTGCGATGGGCGCGCCGAAGTCCGAGATCAACCAGAGCTGGGGATCAGGCTATGGCGTGCGACTGCTCGACCGGCTGGTCTGGGATTCCTACGAAGCCAAGAGCTCTTGATAAGGCTTGATCGCGGGCGATGACCGAAGTCCTGTTCTATCATCTGCAGAACATGACCCTGGAAGGCGTGCTGCCGCCGCTGCTCGAGAAATCGCTCGAGCGCGGCTGGCGGGTCGTCGTACAGTCGACGTCGGAGGAACGTGCAGATGCGCTCGATGCGCATCTGTGGACCTATCGTGACGATTCGTTTCTGCCGCACGCCACCTGGCGCGTGGCTGATGTGGCCGATCAGCCGATCGTGCTGACCGTCGAAGAGAGCAATCCCAACGCAGCGAACGTCCGATTCCTGGTGGACAACGCGTTGCTGCCGTTGGACTCGAACACCTATGAGCGCATGGTGCTGGTGTTCAACGGCGACGACACGGACGCGCTTGCTGCAGCGCGGTCGGCTTGGACCGATTGCAAAACCCGCGGATTCGATGTCACCTACTGGCAGGCCGACGAGCGGGGACGCTGGCAGCGTCGGCAATGATGACCGGTACGTTGCGGATGCGCCGACGATGGCCGCGCACGGCGATTAATGATAATCTGCCGATTTGCGGGGCGAGCGTTGGCAAAGCCACGAACGTGCCGCAAAGTGATGTTGGGACAACATGTTGCTTCATCCTGGAAGTTGCAATCCAGCAAGGTTCATCGTGCAAGACCACAACAAAAAGCTGACGCGCGTTCTGGCATTTCTTGTGCTTGCACCGGTCGTGTCCGGATGCTCGGGAACGCCTGATTTTCTCTCCAAAGATACCGAATGGTTCAACCGGCCACAGCGCCTCTTCATCAAGAGCATCTCGATCGATGCGCCGCCGCTATCGCCGGAAAAGCCTGTGCTTGCCGAGGATCTCGTCAGCGCTGAAGGAGCATGTCCAGGCATGGCGCCGGCCGCCGGTGATCCCGGGGCGAATGCGTTGGCCAGCGATGCGGCCGCGGCACCGACAGGCGCTGGCGGCACGGTTGCGCTCGGCCATACCGAATGCGACGTGGTGCGCGGTATCGGCGCGCCCGATAGCGTCAACATTTCCAGCAATGGCGGCGACCGAGTCGCCACTGTGACGTGGCTGCGCAGCGCGCGTGCCGGTGTCTACACCTTCACCGGCGGCCGCCTGACCTCGGTCGAGCGCGCGCCTGATCCAGGCCCGGCGCCGAAGATGGCCAAGCCCAAGGCGAAGAAGCGGACCGGCTGAGCCGACGATCAAGTGCGTTCCCGGCCGACTGCCGAACGTCCGTTCGTCAGCCCATCGCCTCGTCGTACAGCGTGCTGGCTTCCAGCCACACTTCTTCCGCGCGCGCCAACGCCTCGGCGGCATTGGCGCGCGCCTTCGATAGCTGCGCTGCCTGTTTCGGATCCCGCGTGAAGATGTCGGGCAGCGACAGCGCACCGTCGATCTTGGCGATGATCTCGGTGATGCGCGTGATCTCGGCCTCTGCGGCCGAGATCTTCTGCTTCAGCGCGCCCCGCTTGTTGTCGCCACGCGGCCGCTCCGGTTTGTCCGTCGCCTGCGGTCGTTCCGTCTCGCGCGCGGGCGCGCCGCTGCGGGCCGACAGAATCATGCGCCTGTAGTCGTCGAGATCGCCATCATACGTCTTGACCGTTCGATCGCCCACCACCCAGAGCTGGTCGGCGCAGGCCTCGATCAGATAGCGGTCGTGCGACACCATGATCACGGCGCCCGGAAACTCGTTGATCGCCTCGGCGAGCGCGGCGCGGCTGTCGATGTCGAGATGGTTGGTCGGCTCGTCCAGGATGATCATGTTCGGACCGAAGAAGGTCGCGAGTCCGAGCAGCAACCGCGCCTTCTCGCCCCCCGACAGGCTCTTCACCAGGGTGTCCCCGGCCTTGCCTGAAAAGCCGATCGCGCCGGTGCGCGCGCGGACCTTCGACTCCGGCATGTCGCCCATCAGCTTGCGGACGTGGCTGTAGGGCGAACCGAGCTCGTCCAGCTCATCGAGCTGATGCTGGGCGAAATAGGCGATCGACAGCTTGTCGGCCCGCGTGACTTTGCCGGAGAACGGCGCGAGCCGGCCGGCGAGCAGCTTCACCAGCGTGGACTTGCCGTTGCCGTTGGCGCCGAGCAGCGCGACGCGGTCGTCATTGTCGATGCGCAGCGTGACCCGGTTGAGCACGGCCTGTGCGGGGTCGTAGCCCACCGACACGTTGTCGACGGCGATGATCGGCGGCGACAGCAGTTTCTCCGGGGTGGGGAAGGTGATCTCGCGTACGTCCTGGGTGACGAGCGCTGCGATCGGCTTCATCCGCTCCAGCATCTTGACGCGGGATTGGGCCTGGCGCGCCTTCGAGGCCTTGGCCTTGAAGCGGTCGACGAAGGCTTGCAGGCGCGCGCGTTCCGCTTCCTGGCGCTTGACGGCCTTGGCGTCGAGCATCTCCCGCATGGCGCGCTGCTCCTCGAACGAGGAATAGCTGCCGCGGTACAGCGTCAGTTTGCCGCGGTCGAGATGCAGGATCTGATCGACCGAGGTCTCCAGCAGGTCGCGATCGTGGCTGATCACGATCACCGTGCGCGGATAGTGCGCCAGATGATCCTCGAGCCACAGCGTGCCCTCGAGGTCGAGATAGTTGGTCGGCTCGTCCAGCAGCAGCAGGTCGGGCGCGGCGAACAGCGTCGCTGCAAGCGCGACCCGCATGCGCCAGCCGCCGGAAAATTCGGCGCAGGCACGCGCCTGGTCGGCGGCAGAGAAGCCGAGGCCGCTGAGGATGGCGGCCGCGCGCGCCGGCGCCGAATGCGCGTCGATATCGACGAGCCGGGTCTGGATCTCAGCGATGCGGTCGGGGTCATCAGCGGTCTCGGACTCGCGCAGCAGGGCATCACGCTCCAGATCGGCCCGCAGCACCACCTCGATCAGACTCTCCGGTCCGCTTGGTGCCTCCTGCGCGAGGCTGCCGATCCGCCAGCGCGGCGGCAGCGCGATCGCGCCGTTCTCCAGCGACAGTTCGCCGCGGATCGCCTTGAACAGCGTCGATTTCCCGGTGCCGTTGCGGCCGACCAGACCGACGCGTGCGCCGGGTGGGATCTGCACCGAGCTCTGGTCGATGAGCAGCCGTCCGGCCAGGCGGATGGAGATGTCGGTGATGGAAAGCATGCGCGCCTTGTCACCGCGCGCGCGGCCAAACGCAACCGCTTTGTGGCCAGCAGCTTGCCGTGAGGAGGTCCAGGGCCTCCTCGAAACGGCCTACTCGAGACGCGCCGCCACGCCCTCGTGCTTGCGCAGCTCGTCCATCAGATGCTCGAGCCGACAGGGCAGCTGCGAGCCGTCGGGCGGCAGGCTACGCTGCAGCCGTTCACCCACGGCCTCGCAGATCGATCGGCTGGTCTTGCGATCGAGCGCCTCGCCGAGGTCGGAGGTGCGGCCAGTCATGACGGAGTTCCACCAGCATTTGTAACAGGATGCTGTAACAAGTCATGGCTGCGGAATAGGTTTCCGCCAAGGCCGCAGATACGCGGCTTTTGAGTTAAAAATTATGAAAAAAGCCCCGGCGTGGGGGACGCCGGGGCAATGCGAGTTCGGTGCGGCGGGGGGCGGGTGCCGCGCCGAGGCTCGTATGGAGGCTCGTATCAATAGCAGCGGTTGATCAAGCGCCAGCGCGGTCCCCACGGGGTCGGAACCACACGGCGCACGTAGCAGCCGCCGCCATAGCCGTAGCTGTAGACCGGGCCGCCGACGAAGACCCGGGGGCCGTAGAACGGACGGTGCCAGCCGCCATGCCATCCACCGTGCCAACCGCCACCGTGCCAATGGGCCGAGGCTGCGGTCGGCGACAGCGCGGCTGCGCCCAGCGAAACGGCGGCGACCGCCATGAGGGAGAGTTTGCGCAACATGATCGTCTCCTGGATTACGGCGCTGGTGGCGCCCACATTGTCCCCGACGCTTGAGGCTGGGAGAAGGCGGTCGCTGAATTCAGGCCATCCTCACCCGATGCCGTGAACATATGAGACCCAAGCTGAACGCAGCTGACACAGGCCCTTCAGACTATGTTCAGAATTGTGAAATTGTCGTAATGCGTCGTGCCATGGATCGGGCCTGGGTCGCTTGCCGTTGCCCGGCTGCGTCGATATAAGCCCGCAACTCACCCAATTCCCGCACCTCCAAGGACGATATCATGGCGATTGAGCGCACGTTTTCGATTATCAAGCCCGACGCGACCGAGCGTAATCTCACCGGCGCCGTCAACGCGCTGATCGAGAAGGCCGGTTTGCGCATCGTGGCGCAGAAGCGCATCCGCATGACCCGCGACCAGGCCGAAACCTTCTATGCCGTGCACAAGGCACGCCCGTTCTTCGGCGAACTGGTCGACTTCATGATCTCGGGCCCGGTCGTGGTCCAGGTCCTGGAGGGCGAGGGCGCCATCCTGAAGTACCGTGACGTGATGGGCGCCACCGACCCGTCGAAGGCCGCCGACGGCACCATCCGCAAATCGCATGCGAAGTCGATCGGCGAGAACTCGGTGCACGGATCGGACGCGGTGGAAACCGCCGCGGTCGAGATCGCGCAGTTCTTCTCCGGCAATGAGATCGTCGGCTGACGATCTCATGTGCGGCGGAGAGCAACCTCCGCCGCACATCGCACCCGCCCGTACTATCCGCTGAACTTATCTGGAAGGTCCGGCCGTGAACTGGCTGTCGCAGCTCGCTGATCCCGCCACTTTCGGCCATTTGCTCGCTCAATTCGAAGCTGACCTGCAGAGCCCGGGCTTCTGGCTGGCGCTCGGCAAGATCGTCTGGATCAATGTGCTGTTGTCCGGCGACAACGCGCTGGTGATCGCGCTCGCATGCCGGGGCCTGCACGGCCGGCATCGCTTCTGGGGCATGGTGGCCGGCTCCGGCATCGCGGTGGCGCTGCGCATCGCCTTCACCGGCATCGTCGCCACGCTGATGGCGCTCCCCTATCTGAAGCTGGTCGGCGGGCTGGCGCTGCTCGTCATCGCCGCCAAGCTGCTGGTGCCCGAAGACGAGAACGACGACATCGCCGCCGGCACGACGCTGTGGCATGCGGTGCGCATCGTCGCGCTCGCCGACCTCGTGATGAGCCTCGACAACGTGATCGCGGTGGCAGCCGCCGCGAACGGGCAGGCTTCGCTTTTGATCATCGGCCTCGCCATGAGCATCCCGCTGATCATCGCCGGCGCCGCGCTGATCATGCTGGTGCTCGACCGCTTTCCGCTGCTGGTCTGGCTCGGCGCCATGCTGCTGGGCTGGGTCGCCGGCGAGGTGATTGCGACCGATCCGGCCATCGAGCCGCTGCTGCATCATGTTCTCGACGGCACCGTGGTCATCAACATCGAGGCGGCCTCGGCCCTGTTCGCCGGCAAGACGCATCTCTCCAGCCATGTCGACGTCATGGAGACGCTGATGTCGCTGCTCGGCGCCGCGGTCGTGCTGGTCGCGGGCTCGATCTGGCGCGGCCGCGCCCTGCAGCGCCGGGCTGAGGGCGAGCTGGAAGCGGTTCCGGCTCGCGGGGTCGATCTGCCGTAGCTGATCGTCAGGACGCGTCGCATCCGATCTGGAGGCGTCAGGACTTCGCATCCAGCCGATCGAGGAATTCGCGAACGGTATGCACCGATCCTGTGGCGGCTGGCTGGTAGCCGGGCAGGGCCGCGATGGCGCGATGGAATTCGTCGCCCTTCATCACCGCGAGCACCCGCCGCATCGGGTCGGTTTCCAGAAACGACGTATGGCAGGCGAAGAAATAGTCCTCGGTGAGGATCCGGATGAAGTCGAGCCCGAACTGCCGCGCGGCGGCCTCGACGCCGAAGCAGACGTCGGCCATGCCGCTCGCGACATAGGCCGCGACGGCTGCATGGGTGAACTCGATCTGCTGCGCGCCATTGATGCTGGTTTCGTCGATGCCTTGTGACGCGAGCAACTGATCGAACAATAGGCGGGTGCCGGAATCATGATCGCGATTGACGAAGCGCGCCTTGCCATCGGCAAGATCGGCCAACGAGCGGATGGACAGCGGATTGCCGCGCTTGACCATCAGCCCCATTTCGCGGGTCACGAAGCTGATGACGCAGTCCTGCTTCGGATCGAGCCAATCCCGGCAGGCCTGGATGTTCTGGGCACGCAGCTCGCCGCGCGGCAGATGCAGTCCCGACAGGTCGCATTCGCCTTGCGCCAGCGAGGCCAGTGAATGCTGGCTGCTGACATAGCGGACATCGACCCCGACACCTGACTCGCGATCCAACAGCTCGCGCAGCTTGGCGACCGCGAAGCCGTGACTGGCATGAACACGGATCACGCCAGGATGCGGCTGCAGGAACGGCTTGATCTCGGTGACGAGCTCCTGCGCGAGATTCTCCAGCTGCGGGCCGAGACGTGCTTGCATGCGCTCGCCGGCCCAGACCAGCTTGTCTCCGAACGCTGTGAGCTTCGATCCCTTGCCGCGCTGCGTCTCGACCAGCTGCACGCCGAAGAATTCAGACCACTGCTCGATCAGATTCCAGACGTGGCGATAGGAGAGATGCGCGTCGCTGGCCGCGCTGGTGATCTTACCCGTCCTCCTGATTTCGCTGAGCACGCGGAGCATCACGACGATGCTCTGCGGGCCGTCGTCCTTGTAGAAGCGCCAGACAGGTTCGATCGCGATCCGCAACATCAGGGCCTGCTTGTGAAGTCGGCTTCATATGATTGCCGGCCATAGGCAACAGATATCATATTTACGAACGGATGTTTGTTCTTACCTTCGTTGGCATACAACAAACGGAGGAAATATGATGTCGATTGCATATGACTACGAGCGTGGCTCGACGACGTCGTCGTATCTGACGAAGCCGTTGCAGCTCCTGATCGGCGGCCGGCATGTTCCCTCGGTTTCGGGACGCACCTTCACGTCGCTCAATCCTGCAACTGAGCAGGCGATTGCGACGGTCGCGGAGGGCAATGCCGAGGATGTCGATCTCGCGGTCGCTGCGGCCCGCAAGGCCTTCGAAGGGCCGTGGCGGACGATGCGTGCAGCGGAGCGTGGCGCGATCCTGCTGAAATGGGCGCAGCTGTTGCGCGACCATGCCGACGAGATCGTCGAGCTCGAAAGCCTTGATGCCGGCAAGCCCGTTGCGGCAGTCCTGCGTCAGGATCTTCCCGCGGCGATCGATACACTCACATACTACGCCGGCTGGGCCGACAAGATCAGCGGTGATGTCGTGTCGACGCGCGATGATGCGCTGACGTATACGGTGCGCGAGCCGGTCGGCGTGGTCGCGGCGATCGTGCCGTGGAACTTCCCGCTGATGATCGGCATGTGGAAGCTCGCACCGGCGCTGGCCTGCGGCTGCACGGTGGTGATGAAGCCCGCGGAGCTGACGTCGCTGTCGGCGCTGCGGATCGCTGAGCTCGCGCTCGAAGCCGGGCTGCCGCCGGGTGTCCTCAACATCGTCACCGGCCCCGGACGCACCGTTGGCGAGGCGCTGGTCAACCATCCCGATGTCGACAAGGTCACGTTCACGGGATCGCCGGGCGTCGGCCGCGGCATCATGAAGGGCGCCGCTGGTAACTTCAAACGCGTGTCGCTCGAGCTCGGTGGCAAGTCCGCCAACATTATCTTCGACGATGCCAATATCGAAGCCGCGTCGAAGGCGGCGGCCAGCGGTGTCTTCTTCAACGCGGGACAGGTGTGCTCGGCCGGCGCTCGTGTGCTGGTGCAAGAGCGCGTCTATGACGAGGTCGTCGAGCGCCTGACGGAGCGGGCGAGGGCGCTGCGGATCGGTGATCCGCTCGATCGCGCCACGACCCTCGGTCCGGTCATTTCCGAACGGCAGATGAAGTCGATCCTCGACTATGTCGACATCGGCCGCAGCGAGGGCGCCACGCTCGTCACCGGTGGCGAGCGAGCGGCAAGGCGCGGCTATTTCATCAGCCCGGCCGTCTTCGCTGGCGTCACGCACGACATGCGGATCTCGCAGGAGGAGATCTTCGGTCCCGTCGTCAGCGTGATCAAGTTCAGGGACGAGGCCGATGCGGTGCGCATGGCCTACAGCCTCGCGGCCGGCGTCTGGAGCCGCGACATCGGCCGCGTCCAGCGCCTCGCCAAGCGGCTGCGCGCGGGCACGGTGTGGATCAACACCTATGGTTACACCGATGTCCGGTTGCCTTGGGGCGGTGACCGCGACTCCGGCCTCGGCCGCGAGCACGGGACAGCGGCGCTGGACAACTTCACCGAGCCCAAGGCGGTGTGGATGAACCTGGCGGTTTGATCGAGCGCGCCGAAGTGGACCGAGCGCGATTTTTCGATATAGTCAGGCAGAAATAACGCTGAATTGATGCGGAGCGCGTGATGGAGCTGCGGGCCAAGGCGCTGACGAGCTGCGAGGTGGTGGAGCAGGGCGAG
Organism: Bradyrhizobium ontarionense; assembly: GCF_021088345.1. Taxonomy (NCBI): domain Bacteria; kingdom Pseudomonadati; phylum Pseudomonadota; class Alphaproteobacteria; order Hyphomicrobiales; family Nitrobacteraceae; genus Bradyrhizobium; species Bradyrhizobium ontarionense. Next base: position 693,469 of record NZ_CP088156.1, read on the forward strand.
ACGATCTCGCTCGGTTTCGAGGATGCCGCAGGCAATCCGGCCGCGCTCAGCCTGTCGGTCAGCCAGGCCGGCGCGCTGGTCATGACGCTTCCGGGTCTCCTCGAGATGGCGCTGCGCACGCGCTACGGCGATCAGGCGCTGCGCTATACCTATCCGCTGGCATCCTGGACCATCGAACAGTCGACAGACGCCACGCAACGCATCATGACCCTGGCGACGCTCGACGGCTTCAGCGTTCGGTTCGCGATTCCGAAGGACGAGCAGAACGTGCTCGGCGAGGCCTTGCTGGCCCAGTACCCGGCTGCAGCGGCGGTCCTGCCGAATTGACGGGAAGACCGCGGCTGACGGCCGGGATTACACCGTTCGTCGGCGCATGATGGATTGCTGAGTGTCTTAGGATTGTTCGCCAAGGGTCTTGGGCCGCACTGGACCGCTGATGTGGAGCAGGCCTGGCGCAAGGTCTACGGCGTCATCGCCCAGCGCATGATCGCGATTTCGGCCGGCGCTCCGCGGTCCTGACTAGCTTCGCACGATCGAGCCGGAGCGTCCGACCAGCCGCGCCAGCTGCTTGAAGCGGCCGCCGACGCGGTCGGCGACGAGGTCGACCATCTGATGCTCGAATATCAGCATCAGCTTGCGATCCTGGGTGCGGAAATGGGTGGCCGGCAGCACGCCGGGCCGCGCCGCGGAGATCAGATGGGCGACCCGAAAGGCCGTGCCCAGGACGCGTGCACGGTCGATCGCGGCCTGGCTCAGCTGCTGCGTCAGCGGCGGCGGCGCCGTCTCGTCGCGCAGGCCCTCGTAGCGGAAGAACACCGACAGCGCCACGAAGATGCGGCCTTCATGGCTGATCGAACCGAAATTGCCGTTGAGCACGATCCCGTAGGTCTGCTCGCCGCGATGATCCGGATGCATGCGCCAGCCGATGTCCGACAGCAGACAGGCGGCGTGCCGCAGCCGTCGCTCCTCCTCGGTCTCGCGGATATGCACCACCCGGAACAGGCGGTCGGTCCAGTCGATCAGCTCGCGGGCATGCTGCGCGGAGCGCGACAGCAGTTCGTTCAGATCCTGGGCCGCGCAGAGCAGGCCGTCCTTGGCGCGCTCGGTGTCCGGGAGCTTGGAGTAGAGCAGGCCCTCGCGCACGCCGAAGGTCGAGAACACGACGGTCGTTGGCCTGGCGATGCGGATGACGTGTTCGAGCACCAGCGCGGCATAGGCGAGCAGGGGGCGGCGCGCCTCGGCGATCGCCTCGATGTCGGCCAGCATGTCGGCGGCGACGAGGCGGCGCAGTCGGCGGACGAAGGCGAGCGCTTCCGCGGCCGGGATCGCATAGCCATGCATGACGCCGAGCGGATAGCCACTCTGGATGATGTGGATGCGGGCCAGCGCGCGCCAGGTGCCGCCGACCGCATAGAAGGTTCGGTTCTCGCCGGCGAGCAACTGCGGCAGGTCGGTCAGCGCCTCGCTCGCGATCCGCTGCGCCTTCTTGAGCGACTTTTCGGCGAGATCCTGCAGCGCCAGGCTGCCGAGCGGCAGGGTCACGCCGCTGCGGACCTGGTGGCCGCGGACGTCGATGAGTTCGAGCGAGCCGCCGCCGAGGTCACCGACGATGCCGTCCGGCTTGTGGATGCCGGAGATGACCCCGAGCGCCGAGTAGCGCGCCTCTTCCGGGCCTGTCAGAATCTGGATCGAAGCGCCGCAGATCTTCTCGGCCTTGGCGATGAAGTCGGGGCCGTTCGAGGCGTCGCGACAGGCCGCTGTCGCGATCGCATGGACTTCGCCGACCTTCTGGACCTTGCACAGCGCGCGGAAGCGCTTCAGCGCCGTCAGCGCCTTGTCGACCGCGTCGGCTGCGAGCAGACCGGTGGTCTGGACCTCGCGGCCGAGCCCGCACAGCGCCTTCTCGTTGAACACGGTGACGAGGCTGCGCTCCATCGCCTGGTAGACGACGAGACGGACCGAGTTCGAACCGATGTCGATGACGCCAACGCTCGCGGCCCTCGTATCGGGCCGTTTCACCGCGGTATTCCTCGATTAAGGATGGTACGAGGAACGCTGCCCTTATGACGGGTGGCGTTCATTCCGGCGGGTGAGCCGGCGTGGCGATGATTCCTTGAGCGACTTTCCACGGCCGGACAGACTCGGATTCGTCATGAAGTAATTGTGCAGGTTGAACGGCTCCTCGCCCTTCGCGGCCTTCATACGCGTTGACGACCCGTCCGGCAACAATTGCCAGCTCTGCTCGGTGTCCTTGAGGTTCGCCACCATGATCTGCTCGAGGACCTGCTGATGGACGGTCGGATTCTGCAGCGGGCATAGCACCTCGACGCGGCGGTCGAGATTGCGCGGCATCATGTCGGCCGAGGAGATGTAGACGGCGGCCTTGGCGCTCGGCAGGCCCTGACCCATACCAAAGCAGTAGATCCGGCCATGTTCGAGGAAGCGGCCGATGACGGATTTGACACGGATGTTGTCTGACAGCCCTGGAATCCCGGGGCGCAGGCAGCAGATGCCGCGCACGATCAGGTCGATCGAGACGCCGGCCTGCGAGGCCTCGTACAGCGCGTCAATGATGTCGGGATCGACCAGCGAGTTCATCTTCATCCAGATCACGGCCGGCTTGCCCTGCCGCGCGAAATTGGTCTCGCCGTGGATGTGCTCGATCATGCGGTTGCGAAGCGTGAGCGGCGACACCGCCATCTTCTCGATGTCGATCGGCTCGGCATAGCCGGTGATGTAGTTGAAGACGCGCGTGACGTCGCGCCCGATCACCGGATCCGACGTGAAGTAGGACAGGTCGGTGTAGATGCGCGCCGTCACCGGGTGATAATTGCCGGTCCCTGTGTGGACATAGGTCGTGAGGCCGCCGCCCTCGCGGCGCACGACCATCGACAGCTTGGCATGCGTCTTCAGCTCCAGGAAGCCGTAGACCACCTGCACGCCGGCGCGTTCCAGATCGCGTGCCCAACGGATATTGGCCTCTTCGTCGAAACGCGCCTTCAGCTCGACCAGCGCCGTCACCGACTTGCCGGCTTCGGCGGCTTCCACCAGCGTGCGTACGATCGGCGAGTTGTTGGAGGTGCGGTACAGCGTCTGCTTGATCGCGACCACGTCGGGGTCGCGCGCCGCCTGTTGCAGGAACTGCACGACGACGTCGAACGACTCGTAGGGGTGATGGACCACCAGGTCCTTCTGCCGGATCGCGGCGAAGATGTCGCCGCCATGGTCGCGGACGCGCTCGGGATGTCGCGGCACATAGGGCGCGAATTCGAGGTCGGGACGGTCCACCCGCGTCAGCTGAGACAGCTCGTTCATCGCCAGCACGCCATCGACGCGGAATACCTCGTCGTCGGTCGTCGACAGCGCGTGCTGCACGAAGTCGCGCAGCTCTGCCGGCATGTTGGCCTCGATCTCCAGCCGGATCACCGAGCCGCGGCGGCGCCGCTTCAGCGCAGTCTCGAACAGCCTTACCAGATCCTCGGCCTCTTCCTCGATCTCGATCTCGCTGTCGCGGATGATGCGGAAGGCGCCCTGGCCCTTGACGGTGTAGCCCGGGAACAGGCGGCCGATGAACAGCCCGGTCGCCTGCTCCAGCGTGATCAGGCGGATCACGCCATCCTTGGAGCCGGGGAAGCGGATGAAGCGGTCGAGCTTGCCGGGCATGCGGATCAGCGCGTTCATCGGCCGGCCGTCCGATGTGCGCATCAACTGCAGCGCAACGGTGAAGCCGAGGCTCGGGATGAACGGGAACGGGTGAGCCGGGTCGATCGCGAGCGGCGTCAGCAGCGGGAAGATGTTGGCGAGGAAGTGGTCCTCGATCCAGGCGCGCTCGCTCTTGCTGACGTCCTGGCCGTCGACCAGCACGATCCCGAGCTCGGCGAGAAGCTTGCGCAGGTCGCGCCAGATCGCCTGCTGGTCGATCGCCAGCTGTGACACGGTCTCGTTGATCAGCTTGAGCTGCTCGGTCGGCGTTAGCCCGTCCGGGCTGCGCTCGGCGATGCCCTCGCGCACCTGGGCGCGGATGCCGGCGACGCGGACCATGAAGAATTCATCAAGGTTGTTGGCGGAAATCGACAGGAAGCGCACGCGCTCCAGGGCCGGATGGCGCGGATTCACCGACTCTTCCAGCACGCGGCGATTGAAATGCAGCCATGACAGTTCCCGATTGATGAAGCGCTCGGGGCTCGAGGCAATCTGGAGCGGGGCCGCCGAAGTCTGGTCTTTCTCTTGAGTTTCAATAACTTGTTCGGTGTCCATGAGAAAATTGATCCATATCCGATAGCGGCATCAAATCAGGGCGCAGCCGCGGACCGTAGCCCAATCTGCATGACCAAGGGATGACGTTCCCGGCACCATTGAGGTTCCGCGGCAGAGGATCGTCAAGATCGTCCGCGGCTTACGCGGGGCGGAGCAGCTCGGCGGCGAGCGCGCGGGTGATCGGCCGTCCCAGCCGCAGGGATTCGTTGTCCAGCAGCGCAATGGTCTGGCGTGCCGCAGCATACGACCGCTCGATGCGCGTGGCGAGGTAGTTCACTACCGCCTCGTCGATTGCGAGCTGCCGATCGGCGGCCAGCTTGACGATCAGGGCGCGGAACAGCTGGTCATCCGGCGGCAGCAGGGTGACAACCGGGACGGCGCGCAGTCGCGACCTGAGGTCGTTGAGCGCAATCGGCATGGCGGTCGGCGTCTGGCGCGCGGTGATCAGAACATAGGCCTCGTCCTGGCGCGCCAGGTTGAGCAGGTGAAACAGCGCGCGTTCGTCCAGATCGGTCGGCGTCAGGTCCTCGAGCACGAGTGCCCCGGTGGCCAGCGCGCCGGGCACGGCCGCGAGATCGAGGGCCTGCGCCGACAGCGAGCGGGCTCCGGCCTGTTCGGCCCAGATCGCGGCGAGATGGCTCTTGCCGGAGCCGTCGGGGCCGACCAGGAACATGGTGCGCGCCGGCCATTCCGGCCAGGCGTCGACCAGGGCAAGGCCGGCCGCGTTGCCCGGACCTTCGAGGAAATTGTCCCGCGTCAGGCTCTCCGCATGCGGCAGCGCGAAGGTCAACTGACGGGGGGGAATATGGCCGGCCAAGTGTGACGTGCTCCGTATCGTGTCATCCATGAGGTCGTCGGTGCAGGGCTCGGGTGCAGGCTTGGGTGCAGGCTTGGGTGCAGGGCTTGCAGACAGCTCATCGGACTTCGATGGTGTTCATGTGGCGCACCCACTCGATGAGATAAAGCCCGACCGACACGAGGGTAAAGACCGTCACCAGCACCATCAGCACGACGTCGTAGGGCTTCGGCTCGAAGCCGAAGCTGAGCGATGCGAGCACGAGCGCTGCGAATCCCACCTGCGCCACCGTGTTGAGCTTGGACACCATCAATGGCTTCATCGCGACCGGCCGGTCGAACAGCCAGGATACGATCACCGCGGTGACGATCATGATGTCGCGCGAGACCACCAGGATCACGATCCAGCGCGGGATCGCCCCCCAGATGCCGAGCGTGACGAAAATCGACACCAGCAGCGCCTTGTCGGCGAGCGGATCGAGCAGCGCGCCGAGCTCGGAGCGCAGATTGAAGCGCTTGGCAAGGAAGCCGTCGACCGCATCGCTCACGCCGGCGACGACGAAAACCATGAACGCGATCTCCATCTCGCCGGCCGCGATGGCCCAGACGACGATCGGAACCAGCAGGATTCGACCAAGCGTAATCAGATTGGGGAGAGTGTGAGGAATGGTCACGCAGCAGGTCCCGACGACAACTCGATCAAAATACAACCCGATTCCGAAGCGGGGCGACCGGTACGGTCTTTAGATAGTATGGGGACGAGCCCCTTGCGAGCCATTGCGCGCCGCCGGATTCCGACGTAACCAGCGGCCAGATTAGGGGTTTTTACCATGACCGAGCGCAAGAACGGGCTCACTTATGCAGATTCGGGCGTCGATATCGATGCCGGTAATCGTCTGGTCGATCTGATCAAGCCCATGGTGCGCGCGACCGCCCGGGCGGGCGCGGATGCCGAGATCGGCGGTTTCGGCGGTCTGTTCGACCTCAAGGCCGCCGGCTTCAAGGATCCGGTGCTGGTTGCCGCGACGGACGGCGTCGGCACCAAGGTCAAGATCGCGATCGAGACCGGGCTGCATGCCGGCATCGGCATCGATCTGGTCGCCATGTCGGTCAACGATCTCGTGGTGCAGGGCGCCGAGCCGCTGTTCTTCCTCGACTACTTCGCCTGCGGCAAGCTCGATCCCGAGGCGACGGCATCGATCGTCGCTGGCGTCGCCGAAGGCTGCCGGGAAGCCGGCTGCGCGCTGATCGGCGGCGAGACGGCGGAAATGCCCGGCCTCTACAAGGACGGGGACTACGATCTTGCCGGCTTCGCAGTGGGGGCTGCCGAGCGCGGCACGCTGTTGCCGTCGGCCGACATTGCCGCGGGCGACGCGGTGCTCGGGCTCGCCTCGTCGGGGGTCCATTCCAACGGCTATTCGCTGGTTCGCAAGATCGTCGCGCAGTCGGGCCTGGGCTTCGACGCGCCGGCGCCGTTTGCGCCGGTCATGACGCTGGGCGGCGCGCTGCTGACGCCGACGCGGCTCTATGTGAAATCATGTCTGCGCGCGATCCGCGAGACCGGCGCGGTGAAGGGGCTCGCCCACATTACCGGCGGCGGCTTCACTGACAACATTCCGCGCGTGCTGCCGAAACATCTGGGTGTGTCGATCGACCTTGCGCGCCTGCCGGTGCTGCCGGTGTTCAAATGGCTGGCGGAGCAGGGCGGGATCGCCGAGCTCGAGCTGCTGCGCACCTTCAATTGCGGGATCGGCATGATTGCGATCGTGAAGGCCGAGGCTGTCGACGTCGTCACCGACGTGCTTACCGCGAGCGGCGAACATGTCGCGCTGCTCGGCGAGGTCATCGCTGCGAGCGGCGAGCAGCGCGTGGTCTATAGCGGCGCGCTCGATCTCTCGCTCTGACGACGGTGATCCGATGAAGCGCCGCGTCGCCATCCTGATTTCCGGTCGCGGGTCCAACATGGCCGCGCTGATCCGTGCGGCGGGCGGGCCGGATTTCCCTGCCGAGATCGCAGTCGTCATTTCCAACCGCGCCGACGCTGCGGGCCTTCAGAAGGCGCAGGAGAGCGGTGTTCCGATCGAAATCATCGAGAGCAAGCCGTTCGGCAAGGACCGCGCCGGCTTCGAAGCGAAGCTGCAGCAGGCGCTCGATGCGCGCGGCATCGAGCTGATCTGCCTCGCCGGTTTCATGCGGCTGTTCACGGCGGAGTTCGTGCAGCGCTGGTATGGGCGGATGCTCAACATTCATCCCTCGCTGCTGCCGTCCTTTCCCGGCCTCGATCCGCACGGCCAGGCGTTGCGGGCCGGCGTGAAGATCTCCGGCGCAACGGTTCATTTCGTCATTCCGGAGACGGATGCCGGACCGATCGTTCTGCAGGGCGCCGTGGTGGTCAGGGATGACGACACGCCGGACACGCTATCGGAACGCATCCTCGGCATCGAGCATCGCATCTATCCCGAGGCGCTGCGGCTGCTGGCTAAGAGTCAGGTGCGGCTCGACGGCGATCTGTGCAGGACTTCGGCCGTGGAGCTGGCGGATCAATCGCTGATCTGGCCCATGGTCTCGTAGTAGCGGTGCCGGCTGGTCAAAAAAATCCCCGGCAAAGCCGGGGAACATCATGGCAGCCAATGCGACTGTGACGAAGTTTGATCATCCGCGGCGGGCGAGCGTTGCGCCGACCGTGTTGATTGGCGTCGGAGTGCGCGCGGAGGCGCCGCCTGCCTGGAGCATGCTCACGAGAGCTTCAGGTTCTCGGCCGAGGCCTTGCCGCGACTCTCCACCAGATCGTATTCGACGGCCTGGTTTTCGTTGAGCGTCGTCAGCCCCGCACGTTCGACAGCCGAGATGTGGACGAAGACGTCCTTGTCACTGCCGGCCGGTTTGATGAACCCATATCCTTTGGTCGGGTTGAACCATTTCACGCTGCCTTTGTAGGTCGGCATCGTTGTCTCCTCGTCTAGACTAAAAAAGACGCGGCCACGCTCACCGCGTGCCACGCCACGAACCGGCTTTCCCGAGATCTGCTCAATTTCCGAAGTTGCGAAACGCACAGTCGAACGGCCAAATCCGATTGTGCTGAGATAGCAACACGATTTTCTGCCGATATCAAGATTGAGACGGTGATGAGAACGCGTCGCGCAGTCGCGACTGGTCGTGGTACCGCAGTGCGTAGCGTGTGGCGCGGGAACCACAATTTTCGCAGGCGCAGGCGCGGCAGCGGCGATCGCAATTGACGGCCGGCGGGAACTGCAGGCAAATCCTCGCGGCCAATATTTCGACGAATTTGAGCTGATGGCGGGCGGGCAGCGATGCGCGGGGCATCTCAGGCCACACAGGATGGGCGATCGAGCACCGTTTCACGCGGTTCGACGCTGCTTGCCGTTGCGACCGGCCTTGCCCTTGCCCTGATGGCGAGCGCGGCGGACGCTGCCGGCATTCCAAACACCTCGGCGAGCCCGACCCCGACCCCGACCCCGACCCCGACGCCTACGCCGACTCCCACCCCGACGCCCACGCCGAGCCCATCGCCCAGCCCGGCACCGAACGCGATCAGTTCAGATCTATCATCGGGCCGATCCGTGCTCGATCTCGGATCGAGCTTCCTCGAGCGGCTCGGGAACCAGGCCACTCACGGCGGCGGCCGGCTGCTGCGGACCAACCCCGGGGGCGGCGGCGCGTCGGAAGCCGCGGACCAGCCGCGCTTCAGGGCCTGGGGTGAAACCTACGGCGTGACGGCCCGCGCCAAGGCGCAAGGCAACTTCGTCGGCGACAGCAGGACGACCTGGGGCGGCGTTGCCGGTCTCGGCATGCGCCTCGGCGCCGGCGTGAACATCGGCCTGTCGGTCGATCAGAGCCGCACGGCTGTCGATGTCCCGCTGGCGCTGCAGTCGGCCACGCTCGATTTGACGCAACTGGGCTTCAACGCCTCGGTCGACCAGGGGCCCTGGACCTGGGCCGTCGCCATCGTCCACGGCTTCGGCGGGATCAAGGCGCGCCGCGACACGAGCCTGGGTACGACGACGTCGGCCTATGGCGCCCATATCACCGGCGTGCTGAGCGAGCTGGACTATTATTGGAGTTCCGGAGAGAGCCGGGTGGTTCCGAAGCTCGCCTTCGAATATGCGCGCGCCACGACGGCGGGGTTCCAGGAGGCAGGCGGGCTCGATCCGTTGGCGGTCAGTGGGACGTCGCTGGAACGCGCGCGCGTTCTGATCGGCGCCGAGCTCGGCCACTATTTCGTCGTTGACGGCAGGATTCTCGACCTCTCGGCCTACGGCAAGCTCGTCGATAATTTTTCGCAGAATCTCGGCTCGGTGACCGTCAGCCTCGGTGCGCAAAGCATCACGCTGCAAGGACTTGGCGAGGGGCGCTATGGCGCGGACACAGGTGCGGCGCTTTCGCTGTCGCTGAGCAGCACGGCGCGCGTCTATCTGAGCTACGATGCGAAGCTCCGCTCCGCGCTGCAGTCGCATCAGGGCACGCTCGGCCTTGAACTCAAATGGTAGATCGGCAACTGTCGTTCTACGCCGGCTTCGGCGCGACGTATTCATCGAAGCCGACGGTCTCCCGCGCCTGGGCCATCAGAGGCACTAGATCGAGGGGATGGATGAACTCATCCCGGAAGCAGGCATGGGCCTTCGGATCGAAGATGCGCTTCAGCCATTCAATCACGATCTTGTGCCGGTCGGAGTTGCGAAACTCCTTGTGATAGGTCAGCCACAGATCCATGTGGTAGTTGATGCCCAGGTCGATCGGCACCAGCGGTGCGCCAAGCGCGATCGCCGACGTCGGCAGGAATCCGACGCCTGCGCCGCGCTCGACGGCGTAGAGCACGGCAACGCTCGAATTGGTTGAAATGCCGACGATGCCGTCGAGCGACTCGAGACCGAGGATGCGCGCATAGCCGGTCTCGTCGAGCTGCATGCCGTGTTGCTTGATGATCCGATGATTTTTGAGGTCGGCCAATGATGCCGGCAATCCATAGGCATCGCGATAGGCTTCCGACACGAAACCGTAGATGTGCAGCCGGCCAAGCTTGGTGACGATCACATCCGGATTGGTCGGCCGCGCGAACTGGATCGAGATGTCCGCTTCCAGGCGCGAGACGTCGGCCTGCTCCATCGCGCAGTTCAACTCGACCATGATCCTGCGGTAGGTCTTCTGGAAGTCGATCAGACGCGGCAGGATCCAGAAATTGCCGGGCCCTTCCGTCACGGCGACCCGTACCGATCCATGAGCATCGGTCGAGAGTGACGCGCGCCGGAAGATGCTGAAGCTCAGCCGTTCCATCTGCTCGACGTCGAACAGCAGCGAGCGGCCTTCGTCGCTCAGCGACAGGCCGGACTGATCCCGGATGAAGAGCTTGCATCCGAGCTCGTGCTCGAGCCGGTCGATCTTGCGCATCAGCGTGGTGCCGGTCAGTCCAAGAACTTCCGCCGCGTTCCTGAAACTCTGGTGCCGCGTACAAAGGAGAAAAGCTCTTAAATCTTCCCACGAAGCGTTAAGCGTTTCATCAGTCTTCTTGCGCTGCGTAGATGCAGCACCCCGATGCAAATGTTGCTGCATACCCTCCAGCCCCGACCAGTATGATGACGTCATCAAAGTCAAGCTGGAAACATAGATGCAGAACCTGCAGCGCGGAAGCACAGAATTCACCCTGCGGCATCAGCTCGATGCGCTGCCGGCGACGGATCTGGTCACGGCGCAGCCCGTCACGTCCGATCGGCTCGGCGAGCTCGCAGAACTCGCCAGGCGAGAGATCCCCGGCGTGCGCGCATCGGAGCAGGAGCTCGCGGAATTCCTGCGGTACGATCCGGAGTCGATCTTCGCGCTCTATCGCGGCCGGAAACTGCTCGGCGGCATTGCCTTCCTGTATCTGAACTGCGCGGGTCTCGATGCGCTGCTGCTGGATGCGTTCAATTTGAACGATCCGGCGCGCAGGCACCTTGCGCGACCGGACGAAGAGGTTGCGGCGATCTATGTCTGGGCGCTCGTTGCGCAGGGACGAGGAACGGTTGGTCTCGGCAATGTTGCGCAGGCGCTGAGGGGGCCGAGATTTCACGCGGCCGATTACTACGCGCAGCCGTCGAGCACGGAAGGACGCGCGTTTCTCGGAGCACTCGGCTTCACGCCGGTTCCGAGCTTCCAGCCGGATCTGTGGTGGTATCAGCGGCCATGGAACCGGCTGCCCGAGGTGATCGCGCCTTCGATTCAATCGACAAGGATTTTCGCAGAGAGGAGTCTTGCGGATGCACGACATTAGTTCAGCCAGGACGGCAAAATCGAATTCACGCGCCATCACGGTGCGCATCGCGCGCGATCCGAACGACCTCATGCTCGTCACCGCGATCCGCTCGGCGGTCTATCTGACCGAGCAGGACTGCCCGATGGAGGAGGAGTTCGACGGCAACGATCTCGTCGCGGCGCATTTCCTCGGTTTCGTCGGCAACCAGCCGGCTGGGTGCGTGCGCGTGCGCTTCTTCGGCGAGTTCGCCAAGGTCGAGCGGCTTGCGGTGCGGCATCAGTACCGGCGTTCGCGGCTGTCGTTCAAGCTGGTCCGCGAAGCGCTCGATTATTGCAGGCGCAAAGGCTTCAAGAAGGCCTATGGTCATGCCCAGGACCGCCTGGTCGACTTCTGGGCGCATTTCGGTGCGAAGCCGCTCGGCCACAACCGCAAGCTCACCTTCTCCGATTTCTCCTACACCGAGATGGTGCTGGATCTCGAGCCCTGCAACGACGCGATCACGCTCGACAGCGATCCCTATCTGATCATCCGTCCCGAGGGTGACTGGGATCGTCCGGGGGTGCTCGATATCTCCGCCGGCCGGCCGGCGTCCTCGCCCTTGCGTGACTTCGCTGCAGCGAGACCGTGATGGCGAACCGAGACATGTTCGGCGCGATCGAAACCAATCCGCCGGTTCTGGTGTGCGCCGACCTGCAGTGCGAATATCTCGCAGAGGGGCGCCAGCATCTGATTGCCGACGGGGACGCCATCATGCCGCGCTGTCGGCAGCTGATCGCGCTCTGGCGCGACAATCTCTGGCCGGTGATCCACCTCAAGCGGATCGCGCAGGCGGCCTGGTTCAACCCGGCCTCCAACCTGACGAACTGGCTTCCGGACTTCAAGCCGACGCCTGGCGAGCTCACGTTCGAGCACCCTTTGCCGTCGGCCTACAGCTCGGCGCGGTTCGCCGAATACATGTCGAACATGCGCAGCATGCGCTGCGTCGTGCTCGGCTTCTCGCTCGACGAGACGATCCTCTCGACGGTGGTCGACGGCTTCCATCGCAGTCACCGCTATCAGGTGATCGTGGATGCGGTGGCCTGCCGGCAGGCCTGTGTCGGCGACGTCGCCTCGTACAAGCTGGTCGTCACCAAGGTGATCAGCAATTTCGCCGGCGTGCTCGACAGCGCCGACGTGATCGGCGCCAGTGGCCGGCTCGAGGTGTAACCGGGGCCGGCGGTGAAGCCATCACCCGCCGGCGAGCCGCTCGGCCAGATCGATGACCATGCGACGGTCAGACGGATCGCTGATCTTGTTGAATGCAACCACCAGTCGCAAAGCCTCGACGACGTGCAAATCAACAGGATTTTCGCTGAGTAGCCGCAGCAGCTTCTGTTCTGGCGGTTCGCAATCGTCTTTGCTCACGCGGTAGCTCCAGGAACGAGAGACCCGACATGACCCGTGAGGAAGAGCTCAAAGAGCTGGCGAGCAACCTCCAGGCGGCCATCGCAAGGGCGCGTCAGCTCGACCTGCCGACGAGCGTCTACATCCTGTCGATGGCTCTGGTTGAGGTTTCCCAGACAATAGAGGCGGAGTTGAGGGGGCAGGCTGGATCCGAATGACGTCCGCCGGCCGTAGCCGGGTGTGGCGCGGTGCGCAATCGACTGGGGAAACTCCCGGGTGCGGCACATCGCGGCTGCCGGCCGGGTTTAGGTCCGGTCGACTCGGACGACGCGGCCCTTCTCGATCGCGAGCGCCAGCCGGCCGTGCTTGAGCGCCAGCGCGGCCTCGCCGAACAGCTCGCGGCGCCAGCCCTGCAGCGCGGCCACGTCGGCTTCGTCGTCGGCGGCGATCTGCTCGAGATCGTCGACGGTCGCGATCACCTTGCTGGCGACCGCGTGACGCTCCGAGGTCATGCGCAGCAGCACCTTGAGCAGCTCGACGATCGCGGCGCCATTGGAGTTGTTGCGCGGCTTTTCCAGCTTGGGCAGCGCCGCAGGGTCGCGGGCGAGCCCGCGCTGCACGGCGGCGACGATGTCTGAGCCCCATTTCGAGCGTTCGAAGCCCTTGGGCAGCGAGCGCAGACCGCCGAGCTTCTCGATCGAGGTCGGTGCATGGGTGGCGATGTCGCCGACCGCGTCGTCCTTCATGACCCGGCTGCGCGGCACGTCGCGGCTCTGCGCCTCCTGCTCGCGCCAGGCGGCGACCTCGATCAGCACCGCGAGCTCTTTCGGCTTGCGGACCCGCGTCTTCAGCCGCTCCCAGGCGCGCTCGGGATGGAAGTCGTAGGTCTTCGGCGAGGTCAGGATCTCCATCTCCTCGCTGACCCAGTCGCTGCGGCCCCGCTTCTTCAGATCGGCATCGAGCGCTGCAAACACGTCGCGCAGATGCGTGACGTCGGCCTCGGCATAGTGCACCTGCTCATGGCTCAGCGGCCGGCGCGACCAGTCGGTGAAGCGGTGGGTCTTGTCGGGACGGTGGCCGGTGATGCGCTCGACCAGCTGGTCATAGGCGATGCTGTCGCCGTACCCCAACACCATCGCGGCGACCTGGGTGTCGAAGATCGGATGCGGCACGATGCCGGCGCGATGCCAGATGATCTCGATGTCCTGGCGCGCAGCATGGAAGACCTTGAGCACCTTCTCGTCGGCCATCAGCGCGAAGAACGGCTTGAGGTCGATGCCCACGGCCAGCGCGTCGATCACCACGGCTTCGTCTGGGCTCGCCAACTGCACGACGCAGAGCAAGGGGTAATATGTGGTCTCCCGCAGGAACTCGGTATCGACGGTGATGACCGGGTGCTGGGCGAGGCGGGCGCAGGCGGCCGAAAGATCGGCGGTGGTGGTGATCAAGTCCATGAACGATCCATGACGAGGCACTTACGCCGTCGTCCGAAAACGCTGACAAGTCAAGGCTGTCGGCAAAGGGTACGGGATAAATTCGTCCCTGCTTGTCGGCCCAATCGGGCCCGAAGGCAAGCACTGGGCGCCCGGACGATCGCTCTATGGTTGACAGCGGGCCCGCGGCGGCGCTCCCGGATGAGGCCGATCAGTGATGTCGGACGCGTCCCGAGGGCCGGCGCCCTGAGGGCACGGCGAGCACGATCAGGCACAGCGCAATCATCGCCAGACCCATGAATTCGAACACCAGCGCGTCCACGTTCGCGACCTCCCCGACTTGTTGTTTCAACTTGTCGGGGCTGCGTTGATCGTTTCTTAAGGACCGGCGGCGGCCGGCCCCGATGGTGCACGCGAGGTTAAAAGCGCGCGCTATGTCCCGCAGAAGGTCTGCAGCACGCGCTCGTCCGGCTGGGGCGGCTCGGCGTAGGCGGCGAACTCCGGCTGGTCGTCATAGGGGTTCGCCAGCACCGCATGCAGCTCCTCGAACGGCTTGTAGTCGTCGTTCTCGACCGCGGCCGTGATCACCGCCTCGATGCGGTGGTTGCGCGGGATGAAGGCCGGATTGACCTTGCGCATCGCCGCGCGGCGCTCGGCCGGCGTCTGCGGCTCCTCGGCGAGCCGCTGCTGCCAGCGCGGGACCCATTCGTCGAAGTCGGTCGGCTCCTCGAACAGAGCGCGGACCTCGCTGGCGTCCCCGCTTCCCGCAGCCTCGCTGAGCCCGCGGAAGGTGAGGGTGAAATCAGCCTTGGCTGCCGCCATCACGTCGAACAGCGCCTGCGCCAGCGGCTGGTCGCCGTCCCGCTCCGTGAACAGGCCAAGCTTGCGGCGCAGCCCCGCCTGGTGCGCGGCCGTGAACTGCGCAGCGAAGCCGTCGAGCGCGGCCTCGGCCTGCTTGACCGCCTGGTCCTTGTCGTCGCCAAATAGCGGCAGCAGGCATTCGGCGAACCGGGTCAGGTTCCACATCGCGATCCGCGGCTGGTTGGCAAACGCATAGCGGCCGAACTCGTCGATCGAGGAGAACACCTGCTTCGGGTCATAGCCGTCCATGAAGGCGCACGGGCCGTAATCGATGGTCTCGCCGGAGACGGAGCTGTTGTCCGTGTTCATGACGCCATGGATGAAGCCGATCAGCAGCCAGCTCGCAATCAGGGTCGCCTGGCGTGCGATCACGGCATCGAGCAAAGCGTGGTAGGGCCGCTCGGTGCCGGCGAGATCGGGATAGTGCCGGCTGATGACGTGGTCGGCGAGCTGGCGCACCGCGTCGGTGTCCTGGCGCGCGGCGAAATACTGGAAGGTGCCGACCCGGATGTGGCTGGTGGCGACCCGCGTCAGCACCGCGCCGGGCAGGGCGGTGCCGCGATAGACCTGCTCGCCGGTCACGACCGCCGCCAGCGAGCGGGTGGTCGGGATGCCCAAGGCCGCCATCGCCTCGCTGACGACGTATTCGCGCAGCACGGGGCCGAGCGCCGCGCGGCCATCGCCGCGGCGCGAAAACGGCGTCGGGCCGGAGCCCTTGAGCTGGATGTCGCGGCGGACGCCGTTGCGGTCGACGACCTCGCCGAGCAGGATCGCCCGGCCGTCGCCGAGCTGCGGCACGAAATGCCCGAACTGGTGGCCTGCATAGGCCATCGCGATCGGCTCGGCGCCCTCGGGCACGGACTTGCCGGCCAGGATTTCGGCGCCCTCGGGCGTCTCCAGTTCGGCCGGATCGAGCCCGAGCTCGGCGGCCAGCGGCCGGTTCAGCTTGATCAGGCGCGGCGCCGCGACGGGGGTCGGCGCCACCCGGGCAAAGAAATTGTCCGGCAGTGCCGCATAGGAGTTCTGGAAGGGAAAATGCACGGTCATACCTCCCAAGATAGGCGCAAGACGCCCATTTTTCGAGCCCAAACGGCGGCCAGTTGAGCGATCCCTCGGCAGCCCAATCCGGCGGCAGCGCCGCCGGTTGCAATCCGGCTCGCCGAACCGCCGTTTTCCCGGCGCTGGGTGCGAAAAAGGCCCGGTGCCTTGGTTGCCGCGCCGGGGCGGCTCGGCTAAACCCTGCGCGCACTCGGCAGCGCCTTTGGGCTTGCGCCGATTCCCATCCCTTTCGACGACGAATTCAGGACGACCATGCATCGCTACCGGACCCATACCTGCGGCGCGCTCCGCGAGAGCAACATCGGCGAGACGGTGCGGCTGTCCGGCTGGTGCCACCGCATTCGCGACCATGGCGGCGTGCTGTTCGTCGACCTGCGCGACCATTACGGCCTCACCCAATGCGTGGTTGATCCGGACTCGCCGGCGTTCAGCCTGGCCGAGAAGCTGCGCTCGGAATGGGTAGTGCGGATGGAGGGCAAGGTGCGCCGCCGCCCTGACGGCACCGACAATGCGGACCTGCCGACCGGCCAGATCGAGCTGTACGTCGCTGACATCGAGGTGCTAGGTCCGGCCGGCGAATTGCCGCTGCCGGTGTTCGGCGAGCAGGACTACCCGGAGGACATCCGGCTGAAATACCGCTTCCTCGATTTGCGCCGCGAGAAGCTGCACACCAACATCATGACCCGCGGCGCGATCATCGACTCGATGCGCCGGCGCATGAAGGAGCAGGGCTTCTTCGAATTCCAGACCCCGATCCTGACCGCGTCCTCGCCGGAGGGCGCGCGCGACTTCCTGGTGCCGTCGCGCATCCATCCCGGCAAGTTCTACGCGCTGCCGCAGGCGCCGCAGCAGTACAAGCAGCTCTTGATGATGTCGGGCTTCGACCGCTACTTCCAGATCGCGCCGTGCTTCCGCGACGAGGACCCGCGCGCCGACCGCCTGCCGGGCGAGTTCTATCAGCTCGACGTCGAGATGAGCTTCGTCACCCAGGAGGACGTGTTCGCGGCGCTGGAGCCGGTTGTCACCGGCGTGTTCGAGGAATTTGCCAAGGGCAAGCCGGTCACCAAGGGCTGGCCGCGGATTCCGTTCGCCGAGGCGCTACGCAAATACGGCACCGACAAGCCGGACCTGCGCAACCCGATCGAGATGCAGGACGTCTCCGAGCACTTCCGCGGCTCCGGCTTCAAGGTGTTCGCGCGCATGCTCGAAGATCCCAAGAACCAGGTCTGGGCGATCCCGGCGTCATCCGGCGGCAGCCGCGCGTTCTGCGACCGCATGAACTCGTGGGCGCAGGGCGAGGGCCAGCCGGGCCTCGGCTACATCATGTGGCGCGAGGGCGGCGAGGGCGCCGGCCCGCTTGCCAACAACATCGGCCCGGAGCGCACCGCTGCGATCAGGACGCAGCTCGGCACCAAGGAAGGCGATGCCGCCTTCTTCGTCGCGGGCGATCCCGACAAGTTCTGGAAGTTCGCGGGTCTGGCCCGCACCAGGGTCGGCGAGGAGTTGAACCTGATCGACAAGGATCGGTTTGCGCTGGCTTGGATCGTCGACTTCCCGATGTACGAGTACAACGAGGACGACAAGAAGGTCGACTTCTCGCACAACCCGTTCTCGATGCCGCAAGGCGGCCTGGAGGCGCTCAAGACGCAGGACCCGCTGACCATCAAGGCGTTCCAGTACGACATCGCCTGCAACGGCTATGAGATCGCCTCCGGCGGCATCCGCAACCACAAGCCGGACGCGATGGTGAAGGCGTTCGAGATCGCCGGCTATGGCGAGCAGGAAGTGGTCGACCGCTTCGGCGGCATGTACCGCGCCTTCCAGTACGGCGCGCCGCCGCACGGCGGCATGGCCGCCGGCGTCGACCGCATCGTGATGCTGCTCTGCGGCACCACGAACCTGCGCGAGATCTCGCTGTTCCCGATGAACCAGCAGGCCATGGACCTGCTGATGGGCGCACCGTCGGAAGCAAGCACGAAGCAGCTGCGCGAGCTGCACATCAAGACCAACCTGCCGAACAAGTAGTTCGGCAGACGCTGTGGAGCAGGGTGGGCAAAGCGGCCGCCGTGAGGCGGCTGTGTGCCCACCGTCCATCGGTGCGTTACGCGGCGAGACGGGTGGGCACGGCGCCACTGCGATCGCGCGCGAGGCGAGAGTTCTGCAGCGCCTTGGCCCGCCCTACGGGACCGCGCCGCTCGCAGCTTCCAGCCGCGCCAAACTCGATTGGCAGCGGCCGAGCCGTAACGGCCGCGTTGCGGGACCGCGGTATGTCATCCCTGGACCTCCACCGAGTCGGTCCGCTGTCGTCACGGTTCCGTCGCCACCACGCCGATTTTGCCTAGTC
The DNA here is from genome assembly GCF_021088345.1 of Bradyrhizobium ontarionense. Taxonomy (NCBI): domain Bacteria; kingdom Pseudomonadati; phylum Pseudomonadota; class Alphaproteobacteria; order Hyphomicrobiales; family Nitrobacteraceae; genus Bradyrhizobium; species Bradyrhizobium ontarionense. Next base: position 711,848 of record NZ_CP088156.1, read on the forward strand.
GACTTCTCCCGCTGGGGCACGGGGAGGAGGAGACATGGCGTCGACCCGCCATGGACGGGCATTCGGCCTCGATAACGAGGCCGGCGTGGCCCGGCCGCACCCGCGCGTTGATCACGCAGCGTCTGCTGCTGCGCTCGTCCGCTGGATCATCGTCGCGCTGTCGGCCGCGTCGCTCGCGGCCTGCGCGCGGTCGCCGGAGGTGTCCGCCCGACCTGATGCAGGCACGCCGGGCAATCAGGCCGCGCTCACACAGCAGGCTCCATCGCCGCCCACGCTTCAAGCGAGCCCGTCGCCTCAGGCCACGGTTGCGCCTGCGCCACCTCCCAAGCCCCGCCGGCCGCATTACGTGCCGCGCGGCGTCGCCAGCTACTACACGGCGCCGCAGCCGACCGCGAACGGCGAGGTGTTCGACACCACCGCCATGACCGCCGCGCATCGCAGCCTGCCGTTCGGCACGCGGCTGCGCGTCACGCGGCTGGACAACGGGCAGTCGGTGACGGTGCGGATCAACGATCGCGGCCCCTATATCGACGGTCGCGTGGTCGACCTGTCCTATGCCGCGGCCGCCAAGCTTGGCATGGTGGAGACGGGCCTCGCCGACGTCCGGCTCAGCGTGGTGCATTGGCCGAAGCCGCGACCGCACAAGCCGCCGGCGCAGCAGGCCGCGCCCGCCAATGCCCGGCCATTGCCACGCCCCGCGCCGACGCGGCTGACGCTGCTGCGGTTGCCAAACGGGACGGCTCAGATCAGTCGCTGATATCGTCAGGCGGATTGTTCCGCACACTCCGCTGCCGTCTTGCGCCGAGCCATGGCGCGCGCCCGGCCGCCTCCCGCAATGCCGGGCATCGCTTGCCGGCGATGTCTCTCCAGCGCAAGGTGACCCGGCCGTCCTGGGTCCCATGCATTCTATCTTCTCGCGTCAGCGCTGGTTAAGGCTGCACGTATCTTCATCCCGGGACCTGCGAGCACGACCGGGCGCATCAGAGCATCGCAGCAATTCCTCACTCGGCATCCAGGCTGGCTGCCCAACAAGCCGGCAACTGCTTGATTCCGAGTACTAATCGATGAAGGGTTGTTAGTCCGGGGTTTTTCAAGGACGAAGCTCGAACCAGCGCACAACGTTGGGAGAAGCAAATTTATCGAGATACCGCGCGGATTAATAGCGGTGTCAGGCAACCTATCCTTAATAGGACCCTGTCTGAATGATGGAGTGAATAGCCAACCAATCAGAAGAAGACGGATAATCAAATGACCGTTCGCTGGTGTGTGCTCCTTCTCGGAACCTGCGTCTTTGTCCCTACGGCCTCCGCTCTCCCCATTTCCCCCGATGTCGTTCGTGATCTCGCTTCCCGCGTCGGCCCGGTCGTCGGTCAGGCCGCGACCTGCCCGACCATTGCGCAGGGGCGCGTCCAGACCATCATCGACCAGTTCGGCGAGGTGATCCGGCAGGCCGCTTCGAACAACGGCGAGCGCGATCCGCTCATCCGCAGCTTCAACAGCTACATCGCCGAGGGGCGCGGCCGGATCGCGTCCTCACAGGTGAACTGTCAGACCGCAGAACGCCAATTGGCAGAGCTCGAGCGGTCGCTGACTCAGCAGCAGCCATCGGCACCCACGCTGTCGTTCGCGCTGGGGCCCTCGACCGCGGCGGCGGCGACGCAGCCCACGGCCAACCTTCCGCCCGCCCTTCCGCACGGCGTCAGCGACACCGAGATCCGTTTCGGCACCGTCATCCCGTTTTCGGGCGTCCGCAAGGAGCCCGCGCGCCAGATGAAGCTCGGCATCGAGACGGCGTTCAACCGCGCCAACGACGCCGGTGGGATCAACGGCCGCATGCTGCGACTGATTGCGGCCGACGATGGCTATGATCCGACGCGGACGCTTGCCGCAGTGACGCAGCTCTACGAGAAGGATCAGGTGTTCGGCTTCATCGGCAACATGGGCACGGCCAACAACGCGGTGGCGATCCCTTATGCGCTGGAGCGCCGCGCGCTGTTCTTTGCGCCCTATAGCGGCTCGGCCGTCGTTCGCCGCGATCCGCCCGACCGTTACGTCTTCAACTATCGTGCGAGCTACGCGGAAGAGACCGCTGCAATCGTGCGCTATCTGATGAAAGTGAAGCGGATCCCGGCGAAACAGATCGCTGTTTTCGCGCAGAACGATGCCTATGGCGACGATGGCGCCAACGGCGTCGCCAAGGCGTTCCGCGCGCTCGGCATCAACGATCCGATCATCCGCTACGGTTTCCCCCGCGGCACGCTGGATGTCGATGAGGCCGTCGGCAAACTGAAGGCGCAAACCAAGCCCGCGATCAAGGCCGTGATCATGATCGCGACCGACCGCGCGGCCGCGAAATTCATCGAAAAGACCCACGACGCGGTTCCGGGATTGGTCTACGCCAACATCTCGGCCGTCGGATCCACATCGCTGGCCGCCGAGCTGAAGCTGCTCGGCGCGAAATACACCAATGGCGTCATTGTCACGCAGGGCGTTCCATCGGTCGCGGGCTATTCGAGCCTCGTGCTCGACTACAAGAATGCGCTGGCCAAATACTTCCCCGGCGAAGCGCCGGACTACACCTCACTCGAGGGCTTCATCTCAGCGAGCATCCTGATCCAGGCGCTGAAGCAGGCCACGCCGCTCGACACCGAGCGGCTGGTCGACACGCTGGAATCGATGCAGAGCATCGATCTCGGCCTCGGCAGTGCGCTCGCCTTTGGACGCGCCGAGCACCAGGCCTCGCACAAGATCTGGGGCACCGCGCTCGACGAGACCGGCACCTACCAGGCGATCGAGCTGGAATGATGCAAGAAGGTGCGAGCTCGGCGAGACACAGCTGAGCTTGCCGTCCGGGCCGCGCCGCAGAACAGCGGCCGGCTTCGAGCCATGGTGAGGCGGAACCGTTCGCCCCATTTTGGGTTGAGCTAGATGCGCAACAACCCCTGGGTGATGGCAATGTCTGTCCGGACACAGATTTCGGTGATGGTCTTCATGATGGTTCAGGCCATCCTGTTCGGTGTGGGAATCCTGACCATTCTCCTCACGCCGCTGAGCGGGCACGCGATGATCGCGATGCCCGTCATGATCGCCGTGAGCATGGCGGCGGCAGCCGTTCTCTCGTGGCAGATCGCGCCGCGGCTGCGCGCGAGGTACTGGCGTGGACGTGGAATTGATCACGACATGATCTCGGGCTGACACCAGAGAGCAGCACCGCGAAGCAACCCAGAGAAACGAGCCTGAATTGCTGCGCCACGGCGGCTTCTGGCAGTCATGAACGCGCGGCGGCTTGGCCGCCGGCGCGACGTTCAACCGTTGACGTTGGCGGATTGCGCTCACTCCGCATCTGAAGAACCGCGCCCTGTTGTCATCTGCTCGGCGGTGCAGCATCGAAACAGGCGGTGTCGTTCGAACCAACGCTGAGCCGCACGGTTAGACAGCCTTCTCTTGGAGGATGAACCATGCGCGTTCCAGCAGCAGCGACCGTCCTATTCCTATCCTCTTGTCTCCTCTCGGCAGGAGCATCAGCCCAGCAGGCCGAGAGCCCGTCGGGAACCAGACAAACCCAGGCGGTCCCCGTGCAGCCCGAACGCACACCCCAGCAGTCCGACCAGGTTCGTGAGCGCGAGCGCCAGAGTGCCGAAGATACGCGGGTGAACCGTGATTGGACCGCGCAACAGCGCGACGACGATCGCATGGGCATGGATCGCATGCGCGAGCACCGCATGGGCCGCATGATGGATCAGGACATGGACCATCGCACCACGGGCCGAAACGCGCGAACGCAACGTGATGATGACGACATGGATCGTCGTGCGCGGAGCTCCGACGGGGAGCGGCCCTATCGTCGCGTCAAGGTCTGCTACGAATACGAGAACGGCGACGAGTTCTGCCGCTATCGCGACTAGCCCCCGTCCAGCAGGGGCGGTCGCAAAGACGCATCGGCTCGTGCGCGCCGGCAGCAACGCCGGCACGCCGCGGCTGCGCGGGTATGGAACGTGGCGGCTTGGCGCCGGACGATCTGAGCGTCAGCTCGTGCGACGCGCCAGCAACAGCGCCCCGCCGAGCCCGCACATCACCGCGCCGGACGCCTGCCGCAGCCGCGTGACGAGGCTTGGCCGCCGGACCAGGCGATGGCGTGCCTTGGCGGCCCAGAACGTCACCACCAGGTCGACGCTGGTGTTGAGCGCCACCGAGATCAGCCCGAGCACGATGAACTGCGCGGCAACGCGGCCTGCGGGATCGACGAATTGCGGGATGAAGGCGAGGAAGAACGCTGCCGTCTTCGGGTTGAGTGCCTCGACGATGATGCCCTCGCGGAATGCGCGCCGGCTGCCGGTCGTCGTCACCTCGGTCGGCGTAGCGACGCGCGCCTCGCGCCACGTCTTGACGCCGAGCCAGATCAGGTAGGCCGCGCCCGCGATCTTCAGCGCCGTGAAGCCTTGCGCGCTCGCCAGAACCAGCGCCGACAGGCCGAGCGCGCCGGCGAACACGTGCACGAGGCCGCCGAGCCCGAGGCCGACGCTGGAGGCCAGGCCTTCCGTGCGACCACCGGCCAGCGTCCTTGCCACGATGTAGAAGATGCCGGGGCCGGGCGTCAGCGCGACCACCAGTGCGGCCGCGAGATAGAGGAGGAAGGTCTGGAGCTCGGGCATCGCGTTCTTGTCGGGGAGAGGGCCATATCTTGTACGGCAACCCGTGGGGGAAGCAAAGCCGCGCCTGCGGGCTTGGCGACCGACGGCGGTCACGGTCAACGGAGACTGCCCGATCGTTGCAGACGCTTGTATGATGATTGCGTACGATGATGGATGAGCCGCGCGGCCCCCCATGTTGACGATCTCACTGGAAGACCCGGCCTCGGCAAATGCGGGAGCCCTGATGGCGGAGCTGTCGGCGACGCTTGCGCGCATCACCGGCGACAGCGGCCGGTCGTCCTTCGACCCGGACGATGTGCGCGGACCGCAGGCGTGCTTCGTCGTCGCGAGCGATGCGTGCGGGCAGGCCGTCGGCTGCGGCGCGTTGCGACCGCTGGATGCGGATATCGCCGAGTTGAAGCGGATGTATGCGCGCCCAGGCACGCGCGGCGTCGGCGCAGCGATCCTCTCACATCTCGAAATCGCGGCCGCCGGTTTCGGCTACCGTGCCCTCCGGCTGGAGACCCGGCTGGTGAACCAGCGTGCAGTCAGGTTCTACGAGCGGCACGGCTACCGCCGCATCCCGAACTTCGGCAAATATGTCGGCAGGCCGGAAGCCGTGTGCTTCGAGAAGCGGCTGTCACGCGCAGGCTAGCAGCCCTTCTGCCGCAGATGCTGGATGCAGGTGCAGGTCGCCGAAGAGGGGGATTTGACGTCGTCGTACGGAAAGCTCGACAGTCGTCGGACCGTTGGTCGCGCAGCGCGGAAACAGGCAGTCGTTGTCGGCGATCGTGACCGGACCGGTCACGCCGGACCCGAGGCTCGGTTTGTAGCTGTAGGACACCTCGCCAAGGATGAGCGACAAGGATGAGCGAGATGTTGGCATTGATCGGGCTCGTGGTCTCAGGCGTTTCGTGTCCGTCCGGGCGCCAGGGCCGTGCCAAGAACGTAATCCCAGACACCCGTGACGACGCCGAAATTGCCGGGCATCGGGCCGCGATGGTGTCGGACATGGCGGAGCCGACAGCTCCGCAGCCAGGACTGCAGCGGGGACTGTCCGGCCAATGGCCAGTGATGCACAGCATCGTGGACCAGCAGATACAACACGTAACCCACCAGCAGGCCGCTCGTCGTTCCGCTTGCCGTCTGGAGGTCGGCAAGGCCGGCGACGAGCGCGAAAAATGACAAGAAAATGACGGCGCTCACCCAGATCGGCGCGCCGATGAGATCACTGGGGCGCGCGTGGTGCAGTCCGTGGAGCTGCTTGAGGATGGCGACCTCATGATACAGGAACCGGTGCACCAGATATTCGGCGAGCGTCCACAGCATGGCCCCGCCGAGCGCCGCCAGCAGCCAACGCTGGTGCAAGGTGAAGCCGCTGCTCGCGAGATCGAACAGCAGAAGCGCGACGACGACGATCGGGTAGATGAAAAGCTCGGCGTAGTAACTGATCTTGCTGTGATTCACGTCGTGTCCGTACGGAGATATGAAGGACGATATGGGGAGCGCGCGCCCTGGGGAAGGTCGACCACGCGATCAGCCGTCGCCCGAATCAGCGTCCCTTGGAGAGGTCGTCACAGGTATGGGGTAGCGCAGATATACGGCAGCTGCGTGAATGCGTGAGGGCGGGCATCGAACCGGGCTTGCTTCGATAGTCTGGCGTCAGCGCGACGCCATCGCAGGCCACGCACATCCTACGGGTCGAACGACGACCGGCCGCCGAAGGCGATTGCGTCGAGATGATCAGCAAGGGTGATGTAGATCTTCAGCCGAACGTGGCCATCCGCTGGACTTTCGGTTGTCAGGACGCGAAGCTTGTCGCCGTCCAAGTGGGAGGCGAAATAGCCTGAAGCGCGAGCCGGATCGTGCTTCGCCAGCAACAGGCGTTATTGTCCAAAAGACTCGACGACAAGTGTGCCCCCAGCGACATCATGTGGTGATGGCTCCCCGCTTTGGCGGGGATGACGACTGAGTATTTGGCTGACAGCCACGATCTCATGATCAGCACACGTCGACGAAGCGACGGCCTCACCCCCCGCTGTCGTCCCGGGCAAGCCGGAACGGCGCGTAGCGCCGTGCGGGCGCCGACCCGGGACCCATACCCCCAGGGAGATGCGGTGACACGAGATCGGAGCCACGCGCGTGCCGCCACACAACATCCTGTGGCTATGGATCCCTTGGGCTCACGACACAAGTGCAACACCTGCTAGGGTGTTGTGGGCTGCAGCCCCGGCGTCCGAGTCCAGCGGGTTGCCGCATGCGTATTCGATCATGAGCACCACCACTGAGAAAGCTGGATTGCATCCGCGAGCGCACTCGTGGACTGGCATCTAACCGCTTGAGGTTGATCTCTACAATCGCGCGCGATCACGCGTCTGCCCGACGGGCAATTCCCGCATCCCGTTCATGCGCAAACTGCCCGTCGTGCCACTCTGTCGCAGTGTTTGCGCTTGCACCGTCGGGCAAATCACCCGCACATTTCCGGCCATCCCGCCTCGATGAAGAGGGACGGTTCGCGGTCGTCACGAGACGTGAGGTGGGGAGGCGGTGGCTGCAGTCTGTCGCAGCGCGCGCAAGCGCGCGGACGAAAGGCAGGGTGCAGACGGTCAAGTCGTGTGGTCCTGACACCCCGATGCTGGTGTCAAGTTCGCGCCGATGCCTTGCGGCATCGCGCGGATGACGGGGGCAAACAAGCCCGGTTCCCGGGGAGAGCGCGAAGCAGCCGAAAAGCCCATCGCGCAGGGAATGCCGGATGACCGGCTGAACCTGTGGTACCTGCCGCCTGCATTCTTTGTTCGCAGGCGGGCCATGGGTTGCGGCCAGCACCCGGCATTCCCTGCGCCCTCTTCGAATTTCCGAGGGCCGAACGACCTGCAGAACCCCGGGCGATCGCGCCGCGGGATCGCGGTTGCGCGGGGTGAGTTCATGCGCGAGGTGAATGAACGACGCGAGGAGAGCGGACGCTCATGGGATGAGCGTTGTCCTCGCCGTCGGCGTCGATGTCAGCCCCGCGCACAAATCCATCCAACGTCATTCCGGGGCGCGCGCAGCGCGAGCCCGGAATCCATAACCACGACTTTGCGTGGGAAAGAAGATGCCTGCACGTACGACCTCCCTTCACCAACCGGCGTCCGGGAGTATGGATTCCGGGCTCGCGCTTCCGCCTTCGCTCTTCGAGCTACGGCGGACAAGTCGCGCGCCCCGGAATGACGGTGGAGAGAGGCCCAGCCTCACGCCGCCATGGACCTCACGGCGCGGTCTGCGCCTCGATCTTGAACTGTGCCAGCGCACTCGGCGGGTCGATGGCGATGAGCTGGGCGAGCTGCATCGCCGGCACCTTGGCGCGCGGGGTGAGCTTCAAGGTGAAGGTCTGGCGCGGCCTCTCGACGAAGCGGCTGATGGCGTCGACCGCGCTGGCCGCGTCGATGTTGGCGGCCGCAACCTGCGCCCCGATGGCCTTGATGGCGTCGATCAGCGCCTTGCGTGCGGCATCGCGCGGGATCGCATGACCGCGCGCGTAGTTGGCGACGAGCACGTCGACCGCGCCGAGATCGCGCAGGGTCAATTCCAGCCCAACCGCTTCGATCTGCGCCGCCGCGGTCGTCGCCTGCTGCAGGTCGATCGTGAACACGTCGCGCGGCACCCGCGCCAGCGACACGCTGGCGGAGGCCGCGACGAGGTTGCTGACCTCGAGCTTGAAGGGTTGAAGCGCGAACGCACCCGAGCTCTCGGTCCAGCCGAGGCCGACATCGGCGTCGAAGGCGGCGGTGTCGATGCCGGCGACCAGCAGTGGCAGCAGCGCCGGGTTGGACGCATCGAGCGGCCCGGCCATCTTGGCGACCAGGCGGGCCTGGGTCGGGATCGGGCCGACGAACTGGCCCCAGTTCAGGTTGATGTTGTCGATCCGCACCGGCTTGCCGCCGGCCCTGTAGGGGGTTGTCACGTCCTTGAGCTCGATTCCTTCGAGCATCCTGAACAGGGCGAGCGCCTCGGCGGGCGCCGGCTTTGCGCCCGGCGCGCCGTACTTTGCGCTCAGGCGCAGCAGGCCTGCGATGTCGAAGCGCTTGAGGGCGAAGCGGCCGAGCTTGACAGGTCCGTTGGGCGTGCGGCCGTCGAAGCCTTCGAACGCGATGTCGCCCTTGCCGTCGTCGAGATCGAACCGCGTCGTCGCGATCTTGACCGGACCGTCAGGAGTCTCGACTGCAAATCCCAGGACCTCAACGTCCTTGAACTGGACGCCGTCGTAGACGCCGGCGACCTTATCCATCAGCTCCGGCGCCATCGCGGCAGACTTCGGCGCACCCGTCGTCATGGCGGCGACCAGCGCCGGCAGCTGCACGCGCGATGGACGGACGCCGAACGCGCCCATCTTGATGCCGTCCATGTGCATGCGCAGGCCGATGTCGGAATTGACCTCATAGGCGCCGGCGGAGGCTCCGCCGCTGAAGCGCCAGAGCTTGTCGTCCGTGGCCGAGTCGGGCGCCAGCAAGGCTGCGACCGCGTTGGCATCGATGTCCCTGGTGACGATGTCGGCCATGCGGCCCTGCATCTTCGCGGCCTTGCCGTTCGGCTGCTGCGGGGTCATCGTGAAGGTCATCTCGTCGACCCGGTAGCTCGCGATGTGGCCATCCTTGATGTCGTCGATGACGAGGCCGCCATAGGCGAATTCGGCCGGGCCAGCGGCGCTGGGATCGCCCTCCATCGTGCCGTTGATGCGCGGCGCCGTGATCGACGCCGCGCGGATGGCAACGAATTGCTGCGTCAGAGCCCGGTAGGTCTCGATCGGGCCGGTGCCCGGTGCCGGTGCGAAGCGGGCTGGACCTGTATAGTCCTTCACCACGAGCTGCGGCAGCTTGTAGCTCAAGCGCAAGGCCGAAGGGCCGGGGATCTGGCCGGCCATCGTGATGTCGCTGACCTCGATGCTGCTGGCTGCCACGTGCTCGCTGTCCGGCTGGCTCAGGCCGGTCGCGACGATATTGCCGAGCGTGACGCTCGCCGGAGGCTGCGCGGCCGATTCGATCTTGACGTCCGCAATCGACAGCTTGCGGGTCCACAGGTCGAACGCGACCTTGCCGTGGCTCGCCGTGGCGCCATTCTGCCGGATCTGGGCGAAGCCGGCCTCGACCTCACGCTCCGCACGGCTCTGGGCATACCAGGGGACGCCCAGAAAGCCGGCGACGCCGAGGACAACCGCAACGAGAGCTCCAATCAAGATCCGGCTCATTCAATCTGCTCCCGCTCACGCCCGACGCCCGGGCTGGCCGCAATGGTCATGGTCTCATGGTCATGGTGTTGGCGGACTGGATCGGATAGGGATGTGCTTCTGCCAACTTGAGAATTTGCCGCCCCTGGTCTGTTGACGGACATGGTTTCCGATGTTGCATGAAAACCGCTCAGCGTGCATCACATGCGGTTCCACCGGCCGGAAAAAATGCGTTCTGAACGCACCTCACGAGACCAACCGGGGTCGGAAACGCTGGAGCACGTATGTCGTCCTATTCTGAAGATCTTCGTTCCGCAGCGCTGGCCTATCATCGGCTGCCACGGCCGGGCAAGCTGGAGATCCAGGCCACCAAGCCGCTCGCCAACCAGCGCGACCTGGCGCTGGCCTATTCGCCGGGCGTTGCCGCCGCCTGCACCGAGATCGCCAACAATCCGGCCGAGGCGGCCACGCTCACCGCGCGCGCCAACCTCGTCGCCGTCGTCTCCAACGGCACCGCGGTGCTGGGCCTCGGCAATATCGGCCCGCTGGCGTCGAAGCCGGTCATGGAGGGCAAGGCGGTCCTGTTCAAGAAATTCGCCGGCATCGACGTGTTCGACATCGAGATATCCGCCGACACGATCGACCGGGTGGTCGAGACGGTGGCCGCGCTGGAGCCGACCTTCGGCGGCATCAACCTCGAGGACATCAAGGGACCGGAGTGCTTCGAGATCGAAGCCCGCCTCAAGGAGCGGATGAAGATCCCGGTCTTCCATGACGATCAGCACGGCACCGCGATCATCGTCGGCGCCGCCATCAAGAACGCGCTCTCGCTCGCCGGCAAGAAGATCGAAGACGTGAAGATCGTCGCCTCCGGCGCCGGCGCCGCGGCCATCGCCTGCCTCAATCTGCTGGTGTCGATGGGCGCGCAGCGCAAGAACATCTGGGTCACCGACATCGACGGCGTCGTCCACGAGGGCCGCAACACGTTGATGGACCCCTGGAAGGCGGTCTACGCGCAGAAGACCGACAAGCGCACGCTCGCCGAGGTGATCGGCGGCGCCGACATCTTCCTGGGAGTCTCGGCCGGCGGCGTGCTGAAGCCTGACATGGTCAAGCAGATGGCCGACAAGCCGCTGGTGATGGCGCTCGCCAATCCCAATCCGGAGATCATGCCGGAGGAGGCGCGCGCGGCGCGGCCCGACGCGATGATCTGTACGGGACGTTCGGACTTCCCGAACCAGGTCAACAACGTCCTGTGCTTCCCGTTCATCTTCCGCGGCGCGCTCGACGTCGGCGCCACCGCGATCAACGAGGCGATGAAGCAGGCGGCGGTCGACGCGATCGCCCAGCTCGCGCAGGACCCGCCGTCGGACGCGGTGTCGCGCGGCTTCGACACCGGCGAGACGCAAGGGTTTGGCCCGGGCTCGCTGATTCCCTCGCCGTTCGACCCGCGCCTGATCCTGCGTATCGCGCCGGCGGTTGCGAAAGCTGCGATGGACTCCGGCGTCGCGACGCGGCCGATCAAGAACTTCGACGAGTACACCACCCAACTCGAGCGCTTCGCATTCCGCTCCGGCCTGATCATGAAGCCGGTGTTCGCCAAGGCGAAGTCCCAGCCGGTGCGCGTGATCTATGCCGAGGGCGAGGACGAGCGCGTGCTGCGCGCCACGCAAGTGGTGCTCGAGGAGAAGCTGGCGCGGCCGATCCTGGTCGGCCGTCCCTCGGTGGTCGAGGCGCGCATCAAGCGGTTCGGCCTGTCGATCCGGGCGGGCACCGACTTCGACCTCGTCAACCCCGAGGACGATCCGCGCTACCGCTCCTACGTGCAGAGCTACATCGAGATCGCCGGCCGTCGCGGCGTGACGCCGGATGCGGCGCGCACCGTGGTGCGCACCAATGCCACCGTGATCGCGGCGCTGGCCGTGATCCGCGGCGAGGCGGATGCGATGATCTGCGGTGTCGAGGGCCGCTACATGAGCCATCTGCGCCATGTGCGCGAGATCATCGGCTTCATGCCGGGGGTCAGCGACTACGCGGCGCTCGCGCTCACCATCACCAGCAAGGGCGCCTATTTCATCGGCGATACGCAGGTGCGGCCGAACCCGACCGCCGAGGAGCTCGCCGAGATGGCCTCGCTTGCGGCCAATCACGTCATGCGCTTCAACATCAAGCCCAGGATCGCGTTCGTGTCGCACTCCGATTTCGGCAGCTACGACACCGAATCCTCGCGCAAGATGCGCCAGGCGACCGCGCTGCTGAAGCAGCACCGGCCGGACCTCGAGGCCGACGGCGAGATGCAGGGCGACACGGCGCTGTCGGCGACGGCGCGCAAGCTGATCCTGCCGCATTCCGACCTCGACGGTGAGGCCAATGTGCTGATCATGCCGAACCTCGATGCCGCCAACGTCGCCTACCAGATGATCAAGGTGTTGGCGGATGCGGTGCCGGTCGGCCCGATCCTGATCGGCCCGGCGCGGCCGGCCCACATCCTGACGCCGTCGGTGACCGCGCGCGGCATTCTCAACATGACGGCCGTGGCGGCTGTCGAAGCGCAGGAGCGGGCCGGGCGCGCGCAGCCGACGCTGTTTGCGTGATCGTGTCGGCGTGATCGAAGTGTGGCGGAATTCGTCCGGTTTCGGTCGCATTCCGTCCGCCTTTATTGTTGAAAAGCGTTGGAGACGTCACATATCCCGCCGGCGTGCCGGCACCATATATCGTTTGAAGTTGATCCGTGAGGACGAGAATGCCGGGTTTCATAACGTTCGGGCGCGTTCTGTTTGCCGTGATTTTCATCTACACGGGCGCGACCAAGCTGTTCGGCATTGCGGTGACCGCCGATCTCATTGCCGCCAAAGTGACCATCCCCGGGGTGCTCGCACCCTACGCGGCGCAGCTGGAGGCGGCGGCGAAGATGCCGATGCCGCAGATCCTCGCGATTGCGGTCGGCGCCTTCGAGGTGCTCGCGGGGCTGATGATCGCGCTGAATTTTCTGACGCGGTTCTTCGCGGCTTTGATGATCGTCTTCGTCGGCGCGACGATCTTCTACTTTCACGATTTCTGGAACCAGGCGCCACCCGACAACGCCAAGACCCTGATCGACGCGCTGAAGAACCTGTCGATCATCGGCGCGCTGTTCATGATCTTCGGCTACGGCAAGGGGCCGAAGGAGCCTGAGCGGGCGGCATATGGCGATATGTAACGGCCGAGCTAGGCGGCGCGCTTCCAGGCGATGACGCTGACGTCGGAGACCGGATCGAGCATGAGGCGATCGGCGACCTTGTAGCCGTGCTCCGTCAGCACCTGCTGGGGCGAGCGCGAGGGGCCGACACCGGGAAAGCAGGGCGCGCCATCAGGCAGCGAGACGTGGGGCGCAAGCGACAGGAAGAACGTGTCGTAGCGGTCCATGAACATCTCGAACACGGCGGGGCCGCCGATCACGGCCACCATGCCGTCACCGATGCCGGCGGCTGCGCAGGCCGCTTCGAACGAGGCGCCGGCCGGGTTCCACAGGGTGGAGAGCGGCTTCTCCGTGTCAGGAGCCAGCCCCGCCACCTTGCCGGTGACGATGATCCGCCGCCGCTTCGGCGAATTGGGCTGGTCCTCATAGGAGTTGCGGCCATGCACGATCAGGTCGGCGCGGTCGAGCGCACTGGAGAAGAACAGCGCGTCGCCGGGAAACTTGAGCGCGTCCGGCATCACATTGCGGGAATCGGCCAACATGCCGTCGGCCGATACGATGACATAACCTTCGATACGAAGCTGAGGCACTGACGAAAGCAATCCTGACTTATTCGGACACTGTCGTCACAACGCTCGAAACCGGTCGTTGGCTCACCGTCGGAAGCTTGGCGACCTTGCCGAGCTGCTCGTCATATTGCGGCAGCGATTGCACCGGCGCCTTGGCCCGCATCGCGACCACCTTGTAGCCGCCGGCCTTCAGGCGGCGCAGCAGTTCGGGCAGAGCTTCCGCCGTATGCTTGTGGAAATCGTGCATCAGGATGATGCCCTTGCCGAGCTTGTCGAGCTTCTTGAAGGTGACGTCGAGCACCGCCTGTGCGTTCTTCGCCTTGAAGTCGAACGAGTCGAGATCGCAGGAGAAGATGCCGATGTTGCGGGTGCCGAGATAGGTCACCATCTCCGGCGGGTGCTGCAGCGCCGGGAAGCGGAAGAACGGGGCGGGGGAGTTGCCGCCGAGCGCCCATTTCACCGCACTGATGCCGAGCTCGATCTCCTCTTTGCGCTGGTCTTCGGTCAGCTTCTTGTTGGTCAGCGCCGCATGCGACCAGGTGTGGGTGCCGACCGTATGGCCGGCGTTGTAGACCTGCTTGAGGATCTCCGGATAGTAGGTCGCGTGCTTGCCGATGATGAAGAAGATGCCGGTCGTGCACTGGTCGGCGAGCGCTTTGAGCACGCCGGGCGTGTTCTCCGGCCACGGACCGTCGTCAAAGGTCAGGACGACCTCGTGATCCTTCAGGAAGTCGAGATCCTTGAAGTGCTCGAAGCCGAAGCCCGGGCCGCCCGTCGTGTCGATCTCGACCGTGCGGCCGACGCCGAGCGCCTCGGTGTTCATGCAGGGCGCGCGCGGCGGCTGGGTCTGCCCGCCAGCCGCCTGGGCCGGCGCGGCGGCAGGAACTGCTGCAGGGGTAGGGGCTGCCGCCGTGCGCTGGGCCTGCGACCACGCCGCACCAGACGTCAACAGCGATGCCGCCAAAGAACTCGCGAACACCAATCCAGCCGCAATCCGCATGTGTTTCCTCGGGGGTTGTTGCACCGGGGAGCGCCAGGACTCGCTCCGCATCCGGGGTGGGATATTAGACCAGCCACCGGATCAGCGCCAAAAGGAAACGAGGCAAGAACACGGGGAAGTTGTCGAGTTCCGCCGCATTCTTGCCGAGTGTGGCTCAGCCGTCCGCCAGCAGCCGCGCCACGGCCGTCTTGACCCGCGTGTCGGTCGGCTCGACCGACGAGGCAAACACGTCGGCGAGGTACCCGTCGCGGCCGATCAGGTACTTGTGAAAGTTCCAGCGCGGCGTCTCCTTGGGCCTGGCCTCCGCGGCCCAGCGGTAGAACGGGTGGGCATTGGAACCGGTGACCACCGCCTTGGCGGCCATAGGGAAGGTAACGCCGTATTCCTTGTTGGCCAGTTCGGCGATGTCGCCCGCGATTCCCGGCTCTTGGTTGAAGTCATTGGAGGGCACGGCGATCATCGAAAGACCTCGCCCGTGGAACTCGCTCCAGAGCTGCTGCAGGCCGGTGTATTGGGGGGTGTAGCCACATTGCGAAGCCGTGTTCACGACCAGCACCGGCTTGCCCGCAAAATCGGCGAGGCGAATCGGCTCACCGGCGAGCGCCGGGAAGGAGAAGCGGTAAGCCGTCATCTTGCTCACCGCGTTGTCGGCATGTCCGGCGCGCGACATCAGTGTCGCGCCGGACAAGGACGCGCCGATGCCGATAAGAACCATCCTGCGATCGATCATGTGAATCTCCCTTAGCCCAGCCCGTAAGCATGAATGCGCCTGCGCCCGACTAGCGCCTTGGAACGGTCGCAACGTCGAGTTGGATCAGGCCGCGTTCCACCAAGGGATACCCCTGGCCTTGGGCGGAAAGAAGGACTGCTTCAGTCGTCAGCGCAGCGAAAGAATGAACTCGGTGCCCTCGCCGGTCTCGCCCTGGTTGATGCCCTGATCCGAGACGATCAGCGAACTGCCGGTCGACAAGGCCTCGCCGAGCCAGGCCATGACATCGGCCGGGATCGTGATGCGATCGAGTGCCTCGGCCGCGCTGCTCACCGGAGGGGCCGGCTTCGCATCGCTGCGCGTCCCGGCCGACGTCTTGCCGCGCCGGGCGGCGTGCTCTGCGCTGTCATTGACGGCGGCGCTCCGTGCCGAGGCGGCGAGCGAAACGACGGTCCATGTCATCGTCGCCGGATCGGCCTTGTCAGCCGCTGCCGTGAACACGTGCGTGCCGAGCGGCTTCTCGCCGGGCGCAATCGTAACCTGGGTGTTGAAGACCGGCGCGAAATTCTGCCGGACGTACAGCTTGGAGTCTTTGCGGCTGATGAAGATCGCGATCTGGCTATTGCGCCTCAACTCGGGCTTCGGCGCGACCGGCTGCACGGGAGCAGCAAGACGGGACTGATCCTTCGAATCCTTGGCATCGTCCGGCTTCGCGGGGGCATCTGCGGCCGTATTCGACGGCGCGGCAGGCCGGTCAGCGATCTTGGGATCGGCCGGCTTGCCGTCGGTCGTTGCCTCGATCCTGGCTGGTGTTTCGGCGGACGTGCCCGGCGCCGGCGTCGTAGCCTGAGCTGTGCCGGCAGGCTGGCCCGCCGCGGACTTGCTCTCGTCCTGCTCAGCAGGCTTGGCGGCGGTCGGCGTGCCCGCTGTCGTATCCTCTGCCTTGACGTCGGTCGCAGCAACGCTGGGCTTCAAATCGGCAGCACTGGTGCGTTGCTCGGCCGCGTCCGCCCGAACCGGTCCGGCACTGGGCGAAACGTCGGAGGCGATCGGTGCCATGCCATTGGTGTTGCTGGCGTCGGCCGTGCGCACCTGGCTGCGGGAGGACGACAGCGTTTCATCGTTGCCCGACCCGGCGCCTTCGCGATGGCCGATCGAGGTGCGCAGATCCGTCGTCGCGACCGTGATCGCGGTGCTCACTGCCGCGCCCTTGTCTGACTTGGTCGCTGCGGGGGCGTTGGCGTCGGGCTGGACCGAGGCGCTCGGCTGGGGCGGCTTCAGCGCCGCGAGGAGGGCGTGCGAAAATCTGGCAGGAGCGACTTCGCCCGGTGTGACCAGAATGCGCGAGCCCATCCGGGTCCAACCATAGATCCGGGTCGCGAAGCTCGGCGGCATGCGGATGCAGCCATGCGACGCCGGATAGCCCGGCAGCACGCCCGCATGGAGCGCGACGCCTGACCAGGTGATGCGCTGCATGAACGGCATCGGCGCGCCACTATAGATGTTCGACCGGTGGAATTTCTGCTTCTGGATGACGCTGAACACGCCCATCGGCGTGGAGTGCCCCTTCATTCCGGTCGACACCGGCGCTTCCGCGAACAGGCCGTTGGCGTCGTAGATTTTGACTTGCTGCTTGTTGATGGACACCGCCACCATCACGGGCCCTTGCGGCTTGGCGGCCTCCTTCTCGATGGTGGCCGGCTTCTGAGCGTGGCGTGCCTTGGGCTTGCGCGGCAGAGTTGCCGGGCGTTCGGAAGGGGAGATGGCCGGCTGCGTGTCGTTCCAATAGTAATAGGGCGCTGCTTCAGCCTGAGAGGTCGCGGCTATGACAAGCGGGACTGAAACGATTGCTACACAACAAAACCGCCCCCTGGCGGCTGCACGAACGCAGAGCATTCCGGCAAATCCTCAAGAACCATCTGGTCGTTAGTGTCGCAGACGGAGTCTGCGTTCACCAGCCTGGGCTTCCGCCCTGCACGAATTCGTCCCGATCGTAGCAGAAAAGCCTCACATCGCGTTAAACGCGTATCGGAAGGCGAAGGCAGGAGCCGCCTTCCTCGCAGGCATTTGTGTTCCTACATGGGCAGTATGCCGAGCCATCGGCGTTACAACGGAGACCGACATGTCGTTCAGAGCCACCAGCCGGTATGATCTGTGGCTGAAAACCCTAGCTTTCCTGCTGCTTATCGGGCTGTCTTCGCCTGTGGTGTCAGCGTACGCTGCGGAAGAGCCGGATCTGATCTTTCGTCGGTCGACGGTTTTCAAGCTGCTCAGCCCGAATGCCAAGCTCGCGACCTATGGTGTTGATGATCCAGAGGTCGAGGGCGTCGCGTGTCATTTCACCGTACCTCAGAAGGGTGGATATGCCGGCTGGCTCGGTCTTGCCGAGGAGGTCTCGGACATCTCGCTCGCCTGCCGGCAGATCGGGCCGATTCGCTTCAAGCACAAGCTCGAGCAGGCCGACGACATGTTCCGGCAACGGCGGTCGCTGTTCTTCAAGAAGATGCAGATCGTGCGCGGCTGCGACGCCAAGCGCAACGTGCTCGTCTACATGGTCTACTCAGACAAGTTGATCGAAGGCTCGCCGAAGAACTCGACCTCGTCCGTGCCGGTCATGCCGTGGGGCAAGGCCGATGAGGGTGACGTCCAGAAATGCGGCGACTTCATTCAATAAGGGATTTTCGAGCGGCCGATCGGCTGTCCGCGGGCTTTCCAGGCAAGTGACGCTTGGCGGGGTCGTGGCAGCCGATCAGTCGAACCAGACCCTGTTGCGTCGAGCGGGCACAGTTCTCGGCGCGCTGCTGCGCCATCGGCGTGGCAAGCGGGGTTGTTGGACGCTGTGCCTTCGAATGGGGGGCGTGCGTGCGCTTCTTGTCCATGGCGAGCCGAGGGAGCAACGATATCTTCAACGCACAGCGCGCTGCCTGCGAGGAGCTTGGAGACGGTTCTCCCGACGCCAGCATTGCAACATGGAAACCTTAAGAAGCCATCCCATCGGCCGAATCGACCGCTGCGTCCGACCCTGCAATCGGCCGCCGCCGAGGCTCATCCGATGGTAATATTCGGCCAGGAAATACCCGCAATGATTGTGTTTTGTGTTGTGGGGCGGTCCGCACGAAACAAAGCAGCCGGCGACGAAACCATTTCCTGCTTGTGGCGCAGACGGGATGAAACGTGAAATGGCTATGAAACAGAAGCGGGCTGCGGCGCGACCCGATTTTGAGCCTCCGACCGGCCGCTGCGGAAGACATGACGAGAATCCGAGACATGCGGTCCACAATGCTTCTTCAACTCGGTACGGCGGCGCTGGCTGTCATTTGCTGTCTTTCGTCATCCGCGGATGCGCGGCCAACTGTCAGACTGCCTGATCCGCGCGGCGAGTTCGTCCGTCAATGTACGCCGCACATGCTCGGACGATGGGCGCATCCCGAAGCTGTCTGCTCCTGCTTGCACGACCATGCGGCCGCGGTGGTAGAGGATGCCGATCTGCGCGAGGCGCTGTTGCGCGGGATCAGCGAGACCGGTGTGCCCACAATCGAGACCAATTGGGTGCCGGCGACGAAACAGGCCGAGATCGGCCCGACCTTCACCAAGATCGCGAAGCCGGCTCTGCAGTGCATGTTCGATCCCGCCCAGTGATGCCGTGAACGACGAGCATCGTCGGACTGGATTTGCCGATGACCTTCGTGCAGCCATGATCGGCGTCACTCCAGACCATATTGCGACATCAACGATTGCACCTCCGGCCGGCGCATGATCTGGGATATCCGGGTGCCGATCGCGACCTCGTCGCTGCGGGCGGACGATCTTGCAGCAGATCTGCGGGCAGGGCGCGTCGGCATCGCGGGACTGGCAGTCGATGGTTGGCGCTGGGCTTGCGCAGCCTTTTCGGACGAGGACACGTTCGCCGCCGGCGGCAGCCGTGTCGGCTCCGTCGCGGCCGTAGCCGGCATTGAGGGCTGTGCCGGCGTTACGGCGGGGGCTACGACCGGAGCCACGCTAGGAGCGGCGATTGCCGTCACGGGTGGCGTGGCCGGTGCCGAGGCGTGAGTTTCGGTGGTGCTGCTGGTTGCCGGCAGCATGGCGACCGTGGCGCTCGAAGCCTTGACCGCGTCAGCAGCCGGCGCAACTGGCCCGCCAACATCGACGCGGCCCCGCGCGGGAATTGTCTCCGCAGGAGCGACCGGGGCAGCCAATGTCTGGGACGTTGCCATCGGGGGTGAGATTGGCGCCGGCGGCTCGATGATCGGAAGCGGGGCGGCTGCGAAGGCGACGTCCGGTGGCGTCACAACAGGCCCGCTCATGATCTTTTCGCTCTTGTCCAGCTCCGGTGCGGTCTTCTTGAAGTCCCCGGGAACGTTGAGGGCCTGCGTCTGGGCGTGGGCGAGCATCTGCCGCGCCGTCGTCGGCGGCTCTGCGAACGCCGACATCGGCAGCAGGACGGCGGTCGCGAGCGCCAACTGCAGTGTGGTCGAGCGCGATGCGAACTTCATCATGGCAGGCTCCTTAATATGGCTGCAGTGCGATCTGCACTGGGTTTTGGCTTAGGCTGCGGCGCTGGCCGCAGCCCGGTCGTGAGCGATGACGACGCGCTGGCCGCGCATCTTGGCGATCACCTCGTCGCGCGGGCCGAATGCCAGCGTCTTGCCGAAGGCCATCACCATGATGCGGTCAACATGCGCCAGAAGCTGCGGACGGTGCGTGACGACGATCACGGTTCGGCGGGCGGCCTTCGCCTGGGCCATGGCCTGCGCCAGCGCCCGCTCGCCGTCCTCGTCGAGATTGGAATTCGGCTCGTCGAGGATCAGGAGACGCGGATCGCCGTAGAGCGCGCGGGCCAGGCCGACGCGCTGGCGCATGCCGCCGGACAGCGCCACGCCGCCTTCGCCGATCGGCGTGTCGTAGCCGTTCGGCAGGCGCAGGATCACCTCGTGCGCGCCGGCGGCCTTGGCTGCGGCGACGACAGCCGCTTCGTCGACCTTGGCGAGGCGTGCGATGTTGTCGGCGACCGTGCCCGAGAACAGCTCGATGTCCTGCGGCAGATAGCCGATATGCTTGCCGAGCCGGTTCTGATCCCACTGGCTGTAGGCGGCGCCATCGATCCGGATCACGCCTTCGCGCAACGGCCAGACGCCGGCCATCGCGCGCGCCATGCTCGACTTGCCGCTGGCGGAGGCGCCGACGATCGCAAGGCTCTCGCCGGCCCTGAGCGAAAAGCTGACGCCCTTGACCGAAGGGCGGCCGGCCGCGGGCGGCCACACCACGGCATTCTCGACGTCGATGTCGCCACGCGGCGTGGGCAGCGCCGTCGGGGCCGCCGTCACCGGCAGCGCCCGGAACAGCTCTTCCAACCGGCGATAGGCGGAGCGCAACGCGATGATGCGCTTCCACTGGCCGACCACCTGCTCGACCGGCGCCAAAGCGCGCCCCATGATGATCGACGTCGCCATCATCGCGCCGGGCGAGATCTGCTGCTCGATCGCGAGCCAGGCGCCGATGCACAACAGCGAGGTCTGCACCGCCATCCGCGCGAATTTCGTCACCGAATGCATCGCGGCGCCGCGCTCGACCAGCGTGCTGTGGGCATCGACCATCGCCGACTGCCGGCAGCTCCAGCGGTCCATCACGATGTCGCCCATGCCGAGGCCGCGCACGACCTCGCCGTTTCGGAGCGCAGCCGCAACGAACCGCGAAGCTTCGTTGGCCAGCGCATTGGTGCGCTCGACACTGTCGCGCGTGAAAAATTCCGTGAACAGCGCCAGCGAGAACAGCACGATCGCGCCGAGCAGCGACAGGATGCCGAGATAGGCGTGCTGCAGGAAGCACAGCGCGACGAACACCGGCGTCCACGGCAGATCGCAGGCAATCGCGGCCGTGCCGCTGGAGATGCAGTCGCGGATGGTCTCGGCGTCGCGGATGACCTGTTGTCCGAAGCGATGCCGCGGCGACAGCTCGGCCTTCATCATCGTTTCGAACAGGGGGTGGCGCAGCGTGCCTTCGAACTGGACGCCGGCCCGCGCCAGCACGCCGGAGCGGGCGAATTCGAGCACGCCGTACAGCACCAGGAAAACGCCGACGATCAGGGTGAGCATGACCAGCGTGCCGAGACTGCGGCTGGTGAGAACCCGGTCGTAGACCTGCATGGAATAGAGCGGCGAGGCCAGCATGCTCGCATTGATGAAGAGGCTGAGCACGAAGGTCGCGGTGAGCGCGGGAAAGCAGGCGCGGAGCGCGGTTCCGAGCGGGCTTCGGGCGATGGTGGTCGTCATGGCAGATCCCTTTGCAAAGCGCTCAGGGATGTTCTTCCAGCTCCGCATCCGCGACCGTGATTGACCTCACATAGCGCGGAGGCGCTTTACCGCGCTTGAGTTGGCCAGTCTCAGCCGCTACCGCATGAAGGCCCGTGCTCCGATTTCGAAGTCTGCCTTCCTCGCCAGTGACGACATGCGCGCAATAACGACCCAGAACCTCCGCCTCGTGTCCGGGCTGATCCTGCTCGCATTCGCTGCGACTCATTTCCTCAACCACG
This sequence comes from Bradyrhizobium ontarionense, assembly GCF_021088345.1. NCBI lineage: Bacteria > Pseudomonadati > Pseudomonadota > Alphaproteobacteria > Hyphomicrobiales > Nitrobacteraceae > Bradyrhizobium > Bradyrhizobium ontarionense. Next base: position 733,667 of record NZ_CP088156.1, read on the forward strand.
CGGTGGGTCTGTTCAGTCTCGAAGCGATGGACGAGGTGCAGGAGTGGCGGCTCGCCGTCACGCGGTCGTGGCCAGGCATGATCGTGCTGGCCACGGCGTTGCTGGCGCATGCCATGCTGGCGGCCACGAGAACGCTGCAACGTGCCAGCTGGCGGCTGCCGTTGTGGGAGTTGATCCAGCTCGCCACGGGATTTGCGATCCCGCTGCTGTTGCTGCCGCACATCGTCGAGACTCATGTTGCTCATGCGCTGTTCGGTGTCCAGGACAGCTACCTCTATGCGCTGGCGCGCCTGTGGCCCAGCGCGGCCTGGATCCAGACGCTTCTGCTGCTGCTCGTCTGGATCCACGGCTGTCTCGGCCTGCATCACTGGCTGAAATTCCGCGGCTGGTATCGCGTCGCGCAGCCGCTTCTGGTGGTGCTCGCCGTCGCCGTGCCGATGGCGGCGCTGATGGGCTTCGTGGTGTCCGGGCGGGCTGTTGCCGCGTTGCTGACCGACCCCGGCATGACCGACCGGATGCGTGCGGTCACGCATTGGCCGAGCGCGGTCGACGAAGCCTGGCTTGGTCTTCTTCAGATGTCGGCGCGCATCGCCGTCGCCGCGCTGCTCGCGGTGGTCGCAACCATCATCGTGTTCCGCTATATCGCGATGCTCGCGGCACCAAAGATCGCCATTGCCTTCGCCGATGGCGAAACGGTGCAGGCCGCGATTGGTCCGACGCTGCTCGAGATCATCAGCAGCAACAATCTGTCTCACCAGTCCGAATGCGGCGGTCGCGCCCGTTGTGGTCTCTGCCGCGTCCGCATCGACCAAGGCGCCGACACGCTGCCGCCGCTCGCCCCTGAGGAGCGCGCCACGTTGGCGCGCTTGGGCGCATCGGACCATGTGCGGCTGGCTTGTCAGATCCGTCCCACCGCGCCCATGACCGTGACGCGTCTGGTCGGCGGCGACGAAGGAGCGAGGGAGCCCGTTGCGCATGTCGACGCGCAAGGCGCGCGCCGCGCCGTGTGTCTCGTCCATGTCAGCATCCGCACCTTCGCGACGCTGTCGCGTGACCGGCTGCCCTACGATCTCGTGTTCATGATGAACGAGATCTTCGGTGCCGTTGGCCAGGCCGTCGAAGGCCATGCCGGACGCATCGATCGCTTCCTCGGCGACGGCGTGCTTGCCGTGTTCGGCGAGCAGCATGGGCCCGACCAGGGATGCCGCGATGCGCTGCAGGCCATCCGCGCAATGGACGTCGCCATGGACCGCGTCAACGAGAAGATCGCGGCCGAGATCGGCCAGCCGGTCGAGCTTGCCATCGGGGCCTGGACAGGAGAGGTCGTCGTCGGGCGCCTGGAATTGGGACGGATGGCGCAGCTCGCGGTGCTCGGGCCTGGACTCGAGCTGCCGGCGCGGCTGGCTGAACTGGCCAATGTCAGAGGGTGGCAACTCGCGCTGTCCGGGGACGTCGCGATACATGCCGGCCTACAGGACATCGCCGGAGCACAGCGCGAGAGTCTTGCCGGCGCGGAGCAGGGCCGGGACATCGACGTGATCGGCCTGCCGCGCGCCCGCGATTTCTCGCTCGACGCGGGCGCGGGACCTGCGGCGGCAACCTGAGCGCTGCCAGCTCATTTCTCCCGGAACGTCTTCGCGAGCATATTGAGCAAGGGGCCGACGAGATATTCGAGCACGGTGCGCTCGCCGGTCGAAATCAGCACGTCGGCCTGCATGCCCGGAATGATCTTTTCGACGATTTCGTGCGGCAGGGTCGAATAGTCGATCACGACCCGCGCCGAGTAATAGCTCTGCTTGGTCGCCTCGTCGGTCACCGCGTCAGCCGAAACGCTCTGGACCTTGCCGAAAATGGTCGGCGTCGTGCGCGAGGAGAAATTGGAAAAGCGCACTTCGGCCTTCTGTCCGACGGCGACGCTCTCGATGTCGCGCGGCGAGACGTGCGCCATCACGTCGACGCCTTCGCCGATCGGTACGATCTCAGCCAGCGTGTCGCCCGGCTTCACGACGGCGCCCACAGTGTGGACCTTCATGTTCATGACGATGCCGTCGCGCTCGGCGCGAATGTCGATGCGGCGCAGCACGTCCTCGGCGATGACGAGCTTCTCGCGCAGGTCCGACAGTTTGGCACGGGTGCCGTCGAGCTGCTGGCCAACCTCGGCCTGGTACTTCTGCAGCGCCTGGTCGATCTGCAAACGTGACTGTGAGGCGGTCTGGCTCAGACGCGCCACGTCGGCCTGCGCCTGGCCGAGATCGCCTTCGACGCGGGCGCGCTCGCGTTCGAGCTCGAGGAACTTGTTGCGCGGATAGTAGCCTGCCGCGACGGCCGGGCGCACGTTGTTCATCTGCGTCTCGAAGCTCGCGCGCTGTGCAACCAGAGCGGCGCGCTGCCGGTCGCGCCCGGCGAGCTCCTGCTGCTGCTGAGCGATCTGCGAGTTGAGGATGTTGACCTGGCTGATCAGGCCATTGCGGCGTTCGATGAACAGCCGCTGCTGATCGGCGATGGCAAGGGCGGCCTCCGGCACACTCTGCCGGTTGAGCAGGCTGTCGGGAAAACTGATCATGCGGGCATTGCCACGCTCCGCCAAAAGGCGGGCTTCCTCGGCGAGCGCGGCATCCATCTGCTTGCGCAGGAGATCCGTATTGGCCTGGGCCTCGGTCGGCTGCAGCCGGAACAGCAGATCGCCACGGTGCACCTCGTGGGTTTCCTTGGCCAGGATATCCCTGACGATTCCGCCTTCGCGATGCTGAACCACCTTGTGGTCGCCGGAGACGGAAACCGTTCCCGGTGCGATGGCCGCGCGGTCCAGCGGCGCATAGCCGGCCCACACGCCGAACCCGCCGAACACGAGGGCAATCGAGACATAGCCGAGCAGGGCGTAGCGGCTGAAATCGGCTTTGATCGGCGGCGTCCGGCCTGGAGGCTCGAAGCTGTGATCATGCACCAGTGACATCGACATTTGCATCCCCCGTGGTTGTCCACCGGGCGGGAGCATCTGCGATCGGCTGTCTCGGCACTGTGCGGGAAGTCACATCACAACGGCAGGCCGCGCCAGGGCCGCCGGATCGTCTTGCTATTTCTTCTTCGGCCCGAAGCGCGGGACACATTTCACGGTGCGGACGATGCCGGTCTCGGCCATCTTGGAGCCGGAGACCTCCTTGACCTGGCCGGCGCCACAGGTGCCGTCATCGACCAGCACGCGCTGCCCAAGCCTGAGATCAACGATGTCCTCCTCACGCCCGACATATTGGGCCTGAGCTGCCGAGACGACCACCAGCAGCGCGGCAACGCCACCAAGACCCTTCACGATCGTACGCAGAGACAAAGCCACTGGACGCATCACTTGCCCTCGATCTTTAGGCCGTTCGGCCCGAGATTGATCTGGACGCCGTCGGGCTGCTTCTTGGCCTGGTAGAGATTGTAGCCGAGCACGCAGACGGCTGCGGTGAGGATGCCGACCAGAAAATAGAGAATGTTGCGGTGATCCGACATGCGAAAATTCCAGACTATGTCATTGCGCTGTTCCGTATGCGCCAGTGTACGGGGAGGGCTGCGATTCTGAAAGCAGCGGCAAATGCGCTGCACCTGCGCTGCGGATTGTGGTTTGCTGGCGGCGTTTCAAAACGGGAACCTGGACAGGCATGATCACCCAAGACACGACGCAACGGATCGTCGACGCCGTCGACGCCGGCTTCGAGCGCCAGCTCGCGACCACCAGCGACTTCGTCGCGATCCCCTCGACGCGCGGTGCCGAAGGGCCGTGCCAGGACATGTTCGGTGATCTGCTGCGTGCGCGCGGCTACGAGGTCGACGACTGGCACATCGATCTCGACGATCTCAAGGAGATGCGCGGCTTTGGTCCGATCGAGCACGACTTCTCGAAGGCGCGCAGCGTGGTCGGAACCTATCGCCCGGCGACCACGGCTGGCCGGTCGCTGATCCTGCAGGGTCATTGCGACGTCGTGCCGGCCGGCCCGCTCGACATGTGGGAGACGCCACCGTTCTCGCCCGTTATCAAGGACGGCCGGATGTATGGCCGCGGCGCCTGCGACATGAAGTCCGGCACGATCGGGGCGCTCTATGCGCTCGATGCGATCGCCGCGGCCGGCTTCAAGCCGACGGCGCGCATTCACGTCCAGTCCGTCATCGAGGAGGAAAGCACCGGGGTCGGCGCGCTCTCCACTTTGCAGCGCGGCTATCGTGCCGATGCCTGCTTCATTCCCGAGCCGACCGGCGGCAAGATGGTCCGCTCGCAGGTCGGCGTGATCTGGTTCCGGCTGAAGGTGCGCGGCTTCCCGGTGCATGTGTTCGAGGCGGGCGCCGGCGCCAATGCGATCCAGGCGGCGTATCACCTGATCCATGCGCTGGAGAAGCTCGAAGCCGATTGGAACGACCGGGCCAAGAGCGATCGTCACTTCAAGTCGCTCGACCATCCGATCAACTTCAATCCCGGCATCATCAAGGGCGGCGACTGGGCCTCGAGCGTGCCGGCCTGGTGCGACGTCGATTGCCGGATCGCGATCCTGCCGGGCTGGTCGGTCAAGGATTGTCAGAACGAAATCCTGGCCTGCGTTGCGGCGGCTTCACGTGATCACCGCTTCCTGTCCAACAATCCGCCGGTCGTCGAATGGTCCGGCTTCCTGTCGGAAGGCTACGAGCTGACCGATTCGGCCGAGCCGGAGGCGGCATTTGGACGGGCGTTCAAGGCCGTGCATGGCAGCGAGGTCCAGGATCTCGTCTTCACCGCGCTGACCGACACCCGCTTCTACGGCCTCAACTACAACATTCCGAGTCTGTGCTTCGGCGCGAGCGGCGCGGCGATGCACGGCTTCAATGAACATGTCGAGCTCGATTCGCTGCGCCGGGCGACCAAGACGATGGCCCTGTTCATTGCCGAGTGGTGCGGAGTCGAGAAGGCCTGAGCGGCATGACGATCGGCTTGGGGGGCGATGACCTCGCAGGTCGTTGCCTTCGGCTGGCACCTCCGTGCATCTCTTGCGCGAAGGCGGCCGACACGCGCTGAAAGGCGCAGCTGGGTCCAAGGGGAGGGAACGGCATGACGCCGCTCGACAAGATCAATGCGCTGAAGATGCCGTTCGCGGAGCTGAAGGGCGTGACATTCACCGAAGCCAGCGCGGATCGCGTCGTCGCGCAGATGCTGATCAGGCCGGATCTGTGCACCCTGCATCACACGATCCACGGCGGCGCCGTCATGGCGCTGGCCGATTCGGTGGGCGCGGCGGCTACCGTCATCAACCTGCCCGAAGATGCCAAGGGCACCACGACCATCGAGAGCAAGACCAACTTCATCGGCGGCGCCAGGGAGGGCACCGTCGTGATCGCGACGGCGACGCCGGTCCATCGCGGGCGCCGCACCCAGGTGTGGCAGACCCGGATCGAGACCGAGGACGGTAAGCTGGTGGCCGTCGTGACCCAGACCCAGCTCGTGTTGTGATGATTCGTACACAAACGAATTATTAACTCACGCGGCCCGTGCATGGCCGCATGTTCTCTCCGTAGAGCCCGGGGCTTGCAATGAATGTTGCAATGCACAATATAGCTGCTGTCTAGGGAAAGACGTCTGTACGCGAGGGCTTCTGAGAGGAGTCTTTGGCAGTGTCACAGGTAGATATTTTTCGTCCCCGGCCGGGCTTTGGCTATGTGCGGACGCTCAGCCAGCACGAGGAACTGCCGCTGCTGCGCGATCATTTGTTGCGGCTCGATGCTGAGAGCCGGCACGATCGATTCAACGGCTTTCTCGATGACAGTTTCATCGAGCGCTACGCGGCCCGCTGTGCGGCTGATGGCACCATCGTCGTCGCCTATATGGAGAACGGCATGGTGCGCGGCGCCGCCGAGCTGCATCCGCCGGAGCAGTCCGAGGATGGGCTTCCGGAGATCGCGTTCAGCGTCGAATCCTGCGTGCGCCGCCGCGGCGTCGGCAGCCTGCTGTTCCAGCGGGTGATCTCGGAAGCGCGCTGGAAAGGCTATCGCAAGCTGCGCGTCACGACCGGGTCGCAGAACCACGCCATGCGGGCGCTGGCGGCCAAGTTCGGCGCGCACCTGGCGTTCCGCCACGGCGAGTCGACCGGTACGATCGACCTGACCCAGCAGCCGCAGGACGAGCTGGCGAAGCTTGTGGTCGAGACGCCGATCGCTGCAGCCCGTGCGCTCTTCAGCCTCAATCGCGCGTGCTGGAAGCTCGTCACTCGCATGTACGGCGACCAGCGCGCCGCCTGATCGACAACGATCTGTAAAAACGAATAAAAGCGCGACAGCGATGACCGCTGTCGCGCTTTTCGTTTTCGACTGCAGGCTGGCAGGGCGCGCCGCTTACGCTGGCGCGGGCAGATGCCTCAGGTGCCCGTGCGCTTGTCGAAGTTGAAGCGGCGCACGGTGCGGCGCTCGACCACGATGGCGCGTTGCTGTGTGCCCTGATCGGCCGTGATGACGCGCGTGTTGGTGCGCGCCGCGATGCGGCTCGCCTTCTTCACTTCGGGCAGGACTTGCTCGAGCGGCAGGCCCATCAGCGCCGACGCGATCTCGGCCTGAGCCTGCACGTCATCGGTGATGCCGGATGCGGCGAAAATCGCTTCCTCCAGAGTCGGAGGGTCGCGCCTGACGCGACGCGGACCGTACTTGGTGTTCCAATCTTCGCTCATGGGGGCCTCGTAAATCGTCCGGGGATACCTAGAAGCAGCCTTGTTGCATTGCAATATGAATTCTGCGCGGCAGCCCAGCTATGCATTCACCATGTCGCGATCGGGCAACGCTGCAGGGATGTGGATATCCTGGGGCCACCGGCGCAAGGCCGCGTGGCCGGCTTTGGTGAGGCCATAAACGCCGCGTTCGGCGCGGTCGAACCAGCCATAGACATTGCGTTGGAGGATCTTCGGCGCATCCGGAATGTCGGTGCGCAGATCACGGACGCGTTTCGGTCCCTCTGACAAGGCCGAGGCGCAGGCCAGCGCCTGTTGGCGATAGGCGGTCATGATGGGCGCGCGAGTCGAGCCGCCCGCCACGGGGTCGCCCTTGCGCCGCTCATGTTCCACGACCAGGCGCGATCGCTTCTTGGGGTTCTTGCGCGGCGCGGTGGTGGGCGGCTGTACCAGCACCTCCACCTGCCCGGTGGACGTCACCGCGAGCATGCCGAAGCCGAGGCGGCGGCACAGGTTGCGGTACCGTGCATCGCTTTCGCGCCCCTTGCCCCGCGCCGAGAATTTCGCCGCGACCCAGACTTCGTCGCATGCACCGGCGCGATCGACGGCCTGCAGCAGCAGTTCCAGATTGAAGGCCTGCTTCAGCTCGCAGATGACAACGATCGGCGGATCACCGCCCTTCAGCGCCACCACGTCACAGCCGCCGATCTCGCCCTTGGCCGAGAAGCCGAGCTTTTCGAGGAAGCGTTTGACGGGGAGGTAGAGCGCGGTTTCCAAGGGCCGTCCATGCGTGCGACTCAAAGCGCGGGGATTCTAGCCCGACGCGTATTGTCATGTCAGTGCAAAGTCGGTTTGCACCTTACGGCGCCGCTACATGCGGCCGACCACCGGTATCAATGCGCCGGTCACACCGCTCGCCGCGTCGCTGGCCAGAAACAGGATCACCTCCGCGAGCTCCTGCGGGGTCACCCATTTGTCGAAATCGGCCTTCGGCATGCTGGCGCGGTTGGCCGGCGTATCGATCGTCGAAGGCAGCACGGCGTTGACCGTAATCTTGCCCTTCCACTCCGCCGCCAGGGCCTCGGTCAATCTGTGAACGCCAGACTTCGAGGCCGCATAGGGACCCATGCCGGAGCCCGCTTGCAGTGCGCCCATCGCGCCGATGTTGACGATGCGGCCGGTGCTGGAACGGACCAGATGAGGAATCGCTGCACGAGAGGCGTGCAGAGCGGTCATGAGATTGCGCGCATGCATCTTCTCCCAGACGCTGTCGTCGCCGTCAGCGGTGTTCTCGAATGCAAATGCGCCGGCGATGTTGATCAGGGCATCCAGAGTGCCGAAATGGGCTGCCACCGAGTCGATTGCGACTTTGGCCTGTTCGGCATCGGACAGATCGACGCCTCCGAGTTCGATGCGGTCGTCACTGGCCGGGATCTCGGCCTGGGCATGATCGATCCCGGCCACATGCGCGCCGCGCGCCAGCGCGAGGTCAGCAACGCTGCGCCCAAGCGCGCCCTGCGCCCCCGTAATGACAATCACTGCTCCGTTCATTCCGTCCATGGTCCCCGTTCACACGCCCCGCAGCGTCACCTGTTATACTATGGCCAAGCCCACCACTTGCAATGGTGGCGCGGCCGGGGCATGGGATTGCAATTACGAATTGTATTTTGCACCGAGGTGGTCACGATGATGTCGGTTGTTTCCGATCGGCCCGCCGATCTCGCTACATTCCTGCATCCGTTCAAGCACTTCCCCCAGAGTCTGGCAGTCCAGCGCAAGACCAGGATCGTCGCCCTCGGCTCGTCGTCGACGGCTGGCACCAACGGCATCGTGGCTTTTCCGGCGCGGCTTGAGCAAGGGCTGCGCAAGGCCAATTTCGGCTGCATCATCGATGTTCTCAATCGTGGCCTCGGCGGACAGGAGGCGGCGGAGGAGCTGTCTCGCTTCGAATGCGACGTGATTGCGGAGCAGCCGTCGCTCGTCGTGTGGCAGGTCGGCACCAACGCCGCGTACCGTGAGAGCTACAGCCTTGATGAGGTCGAGGCGGCGCTGCGCGTTGGCCTGGGATGGCTCGCCCGGCTGCCGGTCGATGTGATCGTCATGGATCTGCAATATACGTTCGCGATCGTCGAGGTGCCGAACCGGCTGGCGCGGGCCCTAGACATGCAGCGGCGGATCGAGAGGGTCACGTCGGCGGCCGGCGTCAACCTGTTCAGGCGTTGGGAGCTGATGAAAAGCTGGTGTGACACGGGCCAGATCCCGCTCTCGGCCATGGACGATGGGCATGACGATCGCCTCCATATGAGCGAACGCGCGACAGCCTGTGTCAGCGACGCTCTTGCCCGTGCGATCATGTCGCCGTCGGTGCCGCAGGTCTGATCGCTAAAATTCGCCGGGCTTCCGTAAGGGGATTGCCAGGACGACAGGCTAGCGTCTCACTCTGCCGCTTAAGGGGCATTGGAGCTTTGTGATGATGAGACATCTGCCGGACCATGGTTTGCCGCTGGTACAGCTGAAGGAGCAGCGGCGGGACCTCGTGGTCGCACTGCAAAATCGCGCGGGTCCGGTAAGCGGCTGGGAGTTGATGCAGATTGCGGCCGTCCAGCAGGCCATTTCCGCGTTCGAGGAGGTGATTGCTGACCTCGACGCGATGGAAGCCGCTGAGATGGCCGATATCGAAGCGGCCTGATTGAGAGGCAGACGAGCCGGCGCCACGCTACGTCACGCAGCGAGATAGCGCTCCTGGAGAGCCTTGCGCGCGGCGCCGTCGACGCCCAGGCCGTCGCGCAGATAGGTGTCGAGATCGCCATAGTCCTGGCGCACGGCATCGAGAGCGGCTGCCAGGAACGAGGCTTGGACCGTTCCGATGGCCTTGAGCACGTCGTCGGGAAGCTCGGAATGAGCTGCGGCGTCACGTCGAAAGTACTGGTTGGTGAGCAGGTAGTCCTCGAGGACGACTTCGTCGGGCACGTCGAGTGCGGAGAGGACGAGAGCGCAGGCGACGCCCGTACGGTCCTTTCCTGCTGTGCAATGAATCACGAGCGGCGCGTGATCAGCCAGAAGATGGTCGAACAGAACCCGGAAGCGTGGCGTGTGGTGACGGATGTAGTTGCGATAGGATTCCCGCATCAGGTCCTGGGCATCTTCGGCCGTCAGGCGCCCCGCCGAAACCAGGGCCCGCAACGCAGGGAGGACCGTCGGCTCGATCGCCAAGGATTGCACTGCAATCTCCGCGATCGGGCACAGGCCGGCGCTTCGCTCGTCGCGACCGCGGAAGTCGAACGCGGTCCGGACGCCGAGCTGGCGGACGATCGCTACGTCCGTTTCCGTCAGTTGGCCGAGATGGTTGGACCGGAAGATCTGCCGCCAACGCACGCGGCGTCCATCCCGGCTGGGATATCCGCCCAGATCTCTGAAATTGCTGGCGCCGCGAAGGCCGAGATGGCGGGCTGGATGAAGAGGGGGCGCATCGGACATGAGCCGAATGTACGTCATGAGGCGTCCGCGTGAAACGCCGTTCGCTCAGTCTCGACGCCCAGCCGCAGCAGGGCTTACAGGGCAGTGAATGCGACGGGCCGGGTCCGGATGTCGGCCATCTCAATGCTGATCGGACGACTGGCAACGATCGAACCGGCAGTAAGGAGCGCTGACCGTAGGCCGCATTGCTGTCCTGACGAGACCCGCTTCATCGTCGGTTTCCTTCCCCACAAGATCCGCACGCTGAGGCGGGAGGCCATCAAGCAAAAGGGTCGGAACCGTATCGGTCCGACCCTTTAGCAGAAGTGCAAAAAGTGCATCGTTGAGCCTGTCGACATCACCGGTCCCACGCCGGCTTGGCTTCCTGGATCGCCTCGTCGTGATACCAGCTGCCACTATAGATGGTGGGCTGCAATGCCGGAGCGATCTGTCGGGCGGACGTCTCGCCCAGGTGACGAGGCGCGAGACCGGCCCGTCCTCCGCGTGGAAATTGGTAGATCCTTGCGGATCCCTCGGTCACGTTCGTGTCCATTACACATTCTCCTTCCTATCGGACCCCATGATGGTGCGCCCGACTCGTTCTCTTGTAGTTACTATTTTCGATATCGGTGGCTGCCCCAGAGAATGCAACATGATCAAAATGAAATCACGACTTGCGCATTTTGAGGGCAATTCAAGATTTGCCTCCTGCGAAGCAACGTGCAGGTGATTAACGCTTGGGCCCGATCAAAGGTTGCGAGGTTCGGCGTTGGCCTTTCCGAAAATGTCCAACATCTGCCGCGGCCTTGTTCGGCCGCTTTTTCGCGCCGCCGCAAATGCTGCGGAATCAAGCGGATTGTTGGCGTGCCGTTGTCGCCGTCATGCAGTCCGTGAAATCCCAGCCGCGCTGCTTTGCCGCACCCTGAGGGATAAAATCCGACTCGCGCGGTGTCTGTATCGGCCGGGTCGGATGCGGCGGGACGCCGCAGGATTTGGCACGTTCCATGCTTAAGAGTGCGCTGGCCGATCGTGGCCGGGTAAGCGGGGTGCCTTAGATTGCCGGGCTCCCACCTTTCGATAAGACAGAGAGGCTCAATGACGAAATACAAGCTCGAGTATATCTGGCTCGACGGCTACAAGCCGGTGCCGAATTTGCGCGGCAAGACACAGATCAAGGAATTTTCCTCGTTTCCGACCTTGGAACAGCTTCCTCTTTGGGGCTTTGACGGCTCGTCGACGATGCAGGCCGAAGGCCATAGCTCCGACTGCGTGCTGAAGCCGGTCGCCGTTTACCCTGACGCCGGGCGCACCAATGGCGCGCTGGTGATGTGCGAAGTGATGATGCCGGACGGCAAGACCCCGCATCCGTCCAACGCGCGCGCCACCATCCTGGACGATCCGGACGCGTGGTTCGGTTTCGAGCAGGAGTACTTCTTCTACAAGGACGGCCGCCCGCTCGGCTTCCCGGAACACGGTTACCCGGCTCCGCAGGGTCCGTACTACACCGGCGTCGGCTTCAAGAACGTCGGCGACGTCGCCCGCGAGATCGTCGAGGAGCATCTCGACCTGTGCCTCGCGGCCGGCATCAACCACGAAGGCATCAATGCCGAAGTGGCAAAGGGCCAGTGGGAATTCCAGGTGTTCGGCAAGGGCTCTCGCACGGCCGCTGACCAGATGTGGATGGCCCGCTACCTGATGCTGCGCCTGACCGAGAAGTACGGCATCGACATCGAGTTCCACTGCAAGCCGCTCGGCGACACCGACTGGAACGGCTCGGGCATGCACTGCAACTTCTCGACCAAGCACATGCGCGAAGTCGGCGGCAAGGAGTACTTCGAGAAGCTGATGGACGCGTTCAAGGACGCGCGCGCCGATCACATCGCGGTGTATGGTCCGGACAACCACATGCGCCTGACCGGCAAGCACGAGACGGCGTCGATCGACACGTTCAGCTGGGGCATTGCCGACCGCGGCGCTTCGATCCGCGTTCCGCACTCCTTCGCGAACAACGGCTACAAGGGCTATCTGGAAGACCGCCGTCCGAACTCTCAGGGCGACCCCTACCAGATCGCGTCTCAGGTGTTGAAGACGATCGCGGTGGTTCCAACCGGCGCGAAAGCCGCGGCCTAAGACGCCGAACACGATACCCCGGGGCAGGGGCTGACATGATGATCCGCCGAAGCGATCGCTTCGGCGGATCATTCGTTTGCGACCGTGCTCGTGCGAAGGGTGAGTTTTCAACTCGGGTTGCGTCAGCCGCGGACGAGCTTGCATTCTCCCTGCTGGGCACGCACCTTCCCGACCATGAAAAACGCGCTTGCAGCCTTCTGTCTTGCGGTCCTTGCTGTCATCGCCTTGTCGCACGGGGCGCGTGCCCAGTCGGCTGATCTCGTGCTGTGTGATCGCATTGCCGCCGATCCCTCCGATCCGGACAAGCCGGCCGACGTGAAGGGCTTCAGCGAGATCGCGGCGGTCGACATTCCGACTGCCATCAGGTTCTGCAAGCAGGCGTCCGGCGGTTCGCGGCGCGCGCTGTACCAGCTCGGCCGCGCCTACGCGGCCAACAAGCAGGCGACGGAGGCGCTGGCGGCATGGCGGAAGGCCGTCGACAAGGGCTCGACGGCTGCGATGGTCGAACTCGGCATCCTCTACGCGACCGGCAGTGGCGTCGCAAAGGACGAGGCACAGGCCAGCAAGCTGCTCGAGCGCGCCGCCGAAGCAGGCAATCCGCGCGGCGTCAGCAATCTCGCCGCGCTCGGTGGCGGGGCCGGGGCCGCCGATCCGGCGCGTGCGCGATCGCTCCTTGCCAAGGCCGCCGAGACCAATGCCGAGGCGCAGTATCAGCTGGGCCTGATGCTGGCCGAAGGCAAGGGCGGGACGCAGGACGACGCCGCGGCGCGCGCGATGTTCGAGAAGGCGGCCGCACAGAATCACCCCGGTGCACTGGAGCGGATGGGCGCCTTTGCCGAGCAGGGCCGTGGCGGCGCCAGGGATCGCGATACGGCCAAGACCTATTACCAGCGTGCGGCCGATCTCGGCGACGAGGATGCGAAGAAGGCGCTGAAGCGGCTGGAATGCCCTTACGTGCTCAAGGACAAGCGCGGCAACCTGGTCAGCAATCTCTGCTTCTGACGGACGCGCGGCAACGACCGCCTGCAGCGAGCGGGCTGGATCCGTCTTGATCAATCGCAAGTCCGCCATCGTCCGGCGGCGGTAAGTTTGACAAGAAGCTGCAATGTTTTGGATCCGGGAAGCGGAGTGGGCGAATGACGTATCGCAAGTGGGTGGTTGGTCTGTTGCTGGCCTGCTCGGCGGTGTCGCTGGCAACGGCGCAATCGCTGAGCACGCGGTCCAATGGAGACCAGTATCTGCCGCGGCTCGGCGACATCATGAACCTCATTCAGGTCCGCCATGCGAAGCTCTGGTTCGCCGGGCAGGCCAAGAACTGGGATCTGGCGGCCTACGAGCTGGTGCAGCTGCGGCAGAGCCTGGCCGACGCCGCGATCTTCTATTCGGGTCTTCCGGTGGACAATGTGACCACCCTGGCCCAGCCGATCCAGTCGATTTCCGATGCGATCGCCGCCAAGGATGGCAAACGCTTCGCCTCGGCCGTGACCGAGCTGACGTCGGGATGCAATGCGTGTCATGCCTCGATGGACCGCGGCTACGTTGCCATGCGCATCCCGACCGAAAAGCCGTTCGGCAACCAGGATTTCCGGCCCCCGGGTCGCTGATTTCCTCCGCGGGCGGCGGGCCGGTATCGCACCGCAAAATGCGCCTTCCACCGGGGCGGTGCATGGATTAAGAGCGGCGGCAACCTCTCCCCATGTCCTGAGCCCTCATGATCCGTCTCGATAACGTCAGCAAGCAAGTCGGTCACCAGATTCTCTTCATCGAAGCCTCCGCCGCCCTGCAAAGAGGTGAGAAGATCGGACTGGTCGGCCCCAATGGGGCCGGTAAGTCGACACTGTTCCGGATGATCTCGGGCCGCGAGCAGCCGGACGAGGGACAGGTCTCGACCGATCGCGGCATTTCCATCGGCTATTTCAACCAGGATGTCGGCGAGATGTCCGGCCGCAGCGCCGTTGCGGAGGTCATGGACGGTGCCGGGCCGGTGTCGGCGGTCGCCGCGGAGCTCAAGGAGCTCGAAGTGGCCATGGCCGATCCGGATCGGGTCGACGAGATGGACGAGATCATCGCGCGCTACGGCGAAGTGCTGGCGCGTTTCGAGGAGCTCGATGGCTACGCGCTGGACAGCCGCGCCCGCGAGGCGCTGGCCGGTCTCGGCTTCTCCGAAGAGATGATGGACAATGACGTCGGCCGGTTGTCCGGCGGCTGGAAGATGCGCGTCGCGCTGGCGCGCATCCTGCTGATGCGCCCCGATGTCATGCTGCTCGACGAGCCGTCCAACCATCTCGATCTGGAAAGCCTGATCTGGCTGGAGCATTTCCTCAAAGGTTTCGAGGGCGCGCTGCTGATGACCTCGCATGACCGCGAGTTCATCAACCGCATCATCGACAAGGTGATCGAGATCGACTGCGGCCAGCTGACGACCTATTCCGGCGACTACGAATTCTACGAGCAGCAGCGTGCGCTGAACGAGAAGCAGCAGCAGGCGCAGTACGAGCGCCAGCAGGCGATGCTTGCCAAGGAGATCAAGTTCATCGAGCGCTTCAAGGCGCGGGCGTCGCACGCCGCGCAGGTGCAGAGCCGGGTCAAGAAGCTCGACAAGATCGAGCGCGTCGAGCCGCCGAAGCGGCGCCAGACGGTGGCCTTCGAGTTTCAGCCGGCGCCGCGCTCCGGCGAGGACGTGGTTGCCTTGAAGAACGTATCCAAGACCTATGGCCGCCGCCGCATCTACGACGGGCTGGATTTCATGATCCGGCGCAGGGAGCGCTGGTGCGTGATGGGCGTCAACGGCGCAGGAAAGTCGACGCTGCTGAAGCTCGTGGCCGGCACGGCGGAGCCCGACCAGGGGGCGGTGACGGTCGGCGGCAGCGTCAAGATGGGCTATTTCGCGCAGCATGCGATGGATCTGCTCGACGGTGAAGATACGGTGTTCGAGTCGCTCGAGCATTCGTTCCCGCAGGCCGGGCAGGGCTCGCTGCGCGCGCTGGCCGGCTGCTTCGGTTTCTCCGGCGATGACGTCGAGAAACGGTGCCGGGTGCTGTCGGGCGGCGAGAAGGCGCGGCTGGTGATGGCGAAAATGCTCTATGACCCGCCGAACTTCCTGGTGCTGGACGAGCCGACCAACCATCTGGACATGGCCACCAAGGAAATGCTCATCACCGCCTTGTCCAGCTTCGAAGGCACCATGCTGTTCGTCTCGCACGACCGGCATTTCCTTGCCGCGCTCTCCAACCGCCTGCTGGAGCTGACGCCCGACGGCATCCACCAGTATGGCGGCGGCTACACCGAATACGTCGCCCGCAGCGGTCACGAGGCACCCGGGCTGCGAAGCTGAGCGTGTGCCCGGCGCCTGCTCCTCATTGTTTCAACCAACCGTCCACGATCGGGCCGGAACGCCGGAGCGCGTCGTCCATGGCTGGACCGTTGCCGGCCGTCGCCTGGCGGCCGGCCGATGGCTCGTCGAAGCCATGGCTGGCACCGGGATAGGTCGTCGTGTCGATCTGCGTGCCGGCTTGATGTGAGCGATCGGCCATGGCGCTGCAGAGCGCGGGCGAGACCTCCTCGTCATCGGCGGCGAGAAAAAGCTGGATTGGCGCCCGCGTCTTGAGCGTCGGGCCGAGCAGGGCCTTGTCGCCGCAGCCGGGATAGAACACCAGGGCCGCGCGAAAGCCCGAGGGCTCGAGGCCCTGTCGGAACAGAACATTCAGTGCGGTGCTGCCGCCGTTGGACCAGCCCTGCAGCACGATGCGGCCCGCGGCGACATCGCTGCGCTGGCGCAGAAAAGCGAGGGCGCCTTCGGCGTCGAGCGGCCGCACCGTCTTCTCGTTGACATCGGCGCGGTCCGGATCGTCATGCGTGTAACGACCGAAGCCATGGGCCTTGCCGCGCGGACCGAAGCTGTCCGGCAGCAGCGCGAGATAGCCGTGCTCGGCCCAGTAGCTGCCCCACATCACGTGACGCTTCGACAACGTGCCGGCATTGCACGGCGATGCAGGCGCGGCGCGTGACACCAGGGTGCAATCTGCGTTGACGTTGGAGGAGTACGGACCGCCGCGGCCGTGCAGCATGACGATGGCCGGAAAAGGCCCCTTGCCCTGCGGCTTGAACAGATATCCCGCGAGCTCGGTGTGACCGTCGGCGCTCGGGAAGTAGACGGTGTCGGGCTGGGCGGCGACCGCTGGTGCGAGCGACAGCGCGGCGAGCAAGGCGGCGCCGGCATTGCTCCGAGTCCCGATCATCGACAACGCATCCTCCTCGATCAGCTCTCGATCATCTCGGTGACGCGGCCGGCGAGCTGGCCGCTGCCCAGGATCGCGGTCTTCAACGATGCCTGCGGTGCGCCGCTGCCGATAGAACTCACGCTTCGCATCTGGGCCCCGCCGGACTTGGCGGCGGGGCTCCGATGTCGTCAGAACGACGTCGGCCGCGTCAGGTGCCGGCCTCGCATTTCTTCATGAAGCTGTTCTTGGCGGCACCGGCGAGCTTCTTGCCGTCGGAGCCGACCGCTTTGACTTCGCAGGACTCGGCCATGCACTTCTTCATGAACGAGGTCTTGGCGGCGCCGGCCAGCGGCTTGCCATCCTTGCCGACAGCTTTGGTGTCGCAGCTGTCTTGCGCGAAGGCGGAGCCGGCGGCGAAGGTCGCGAGCGCGGCAATCAGAAAAAACTTCTTCATGAGCGTGTCTCCTTGGGACAAACAATGTGGCGGATGGGAGCCTCAAATCTTGGCGCGATCAAGTTTTCGTCTGGTGCTATCACCCGAAATCGCGCCACCTCGGCAGAACGATTTGATCGCCATGTCGCCCGCATGCATCCGTGACGGTAACCGTGTGCTCATCGGATATCGCGTTGCAGAAATGCCGTCGTCGCCGGATCCCGCTCGCCGTTGCAATAGCGATCGAGCGCTTCCGCGAAGCTCGACGATGGAGCGACCGCGTCGAACAGCGTCATGCACGAGCGGAATTTGATGTCGTCAGGGGATCCCAGGATCTCGCGCAGCGATTTGTTCTGCACGGCGAGCACCAGGCGGGTGCATTCGAGAAGGCGCGGGCCGAGCATGGGATGGGCGAGATAGGCTTCAGCCTCCGCGCGGGAGCGGATGGCGTAGCGCTGGGCCATGGCCGAGCTGCCGAGCCCTTCGATCTGGGGAAAGATGAACCACATCCAGTGGCTTTGCTTGCGCCCGGCCGCAAGTTCGGCGGTCACGCGGGAATAAATCGAATTCTGTGCGTCGACAAATCGGCGGAGATCGTCACCATTCGTCGCCATGATTCCTCCAATCGTTTGAATAGTAACGATAATTTCGTCTCGACGGCATCGCCGGCCGGCGCGCCGCGATACGGCTGCCGGCTCGATCCGCATCAATCCGGGCTGGCGTTTGTCTAGATTATGCCGCACTCTTGCCATCCTATGTCATGACGGGTCGAATCGTACCCCTTGGGGTCGGACGCCTTCCGCAGGCGGTTCGGAAAGGGGGGTATATCGGGGACGTGATGGCTTCCAGTGAAGCAAGCGTAGAAGTGCTGTTGTCGCATGGCCGCTTCGGTCGTTCCGAAGCGATCGCCCTGGTGCTCGTGGCATTGGCGATCGCTGCGGGAGCGGCGGCATGGGTCGGTGCTGACGGCGATCGGGCGCCGACGGCAGCCGCTGCTTTGCCGACTGCGAACACCCCGTCGATGTCCTTTGAAACCCGTTTCGCGCCGGCCTCGGCCTCGGCGTCGGCCTATTCCGAAAAAGACGCCGTGCGCGCGCTGGACCGTTTCGCGTTGCGCGGCATGGACCGTCAGCTGCTCGACGCCCGCGCAGCGCTGGTGAAGGGCATGGAGTCGCGCGACCCCAACGGGCGCGACCTCGCCAACAGCGATTGGCGGCCGACCCTGACGGAAGGCAGCGCGGTCACGATGCCCGCGCCCGGCGTGCCGCTGCCGCGTCCGCGGCCGTCGGTGGCCGGCCTGCCGACCAGCCTGGTTTCGGCCAGTGCGACTGAAGCAATCGGGCGTGTCGATGATCGTTCGATTCTGCAGAAGCTGTCGGATCTGTTGCCGAGCCCGACCAAGTTCGCCTCGCTCGGGCCGGACAGCGGTATCGTGCGCGCCGACATCGATCTCGGCGCGCTCGGCTATGATCGCCAGACCGCCGTCTACGACATCAAGGCGAAGATGGTCTACCTGCCCTCGGGCTTCGGGCTCGAAGCGCATTCCGGCATGGGCAATCTCCGCGACGACCCTGAGCACGTCAATCAGCGCATGGTCGGCGCAACGCCGCCGGCGACTTACGAGCTCAAGCCGCGCGAAAGACTGTTTCACGGCGTGCGCGCCCTGCGCATGAACGTGGTGGAGGGCTCGACCCTCGGCCGGATCGGGCTCCTCACCCACCCCTATATGCTGGGACCTGAGGGCGATTCGAACGGCTGTGTCTCGATCAAGAATTACGATCGCTTCCTGAAGGCGTATGATGACGGCGAGATCAACCGACTCGTTGTCGTCGTCGGACTCGAGGCGGGCACCCCGACGCGGACCGCACAGAAGGCAGAGTGACGTCTTGTTGCTGGGCCTGTGCGCGACCACGGCGGTTACGCCCGTCGCATCTTCCGGAAGGGCCCCATGAACGATCCCGCAAACTCGGAAACGCGTCTGCGCACCACCTTCAACATCAAGGTGAACGGCAAACCGTTCATGATCTCGACGGTCGGGCAGGCGCATCAGTTCCTCACCAGCCTCAACGCGGTCGAATGGATGGAGTTCAAGTCGCTGCATGACCAGGCGATGGCGGCGCTGCAGGCGGCGGCCGACAATGCGATCATGACCGTGCAGGCCACCACCGCCGTGCGCACGCTGTTCGTGAGCGCGAAGCTGTTGTGAGGGTGGAGGGCATGGCGGGAGGCGCCTGCGATGTCGGCCTCTCGTGGTGACCGCCCGCTCGCTTTTCAGTCGGTGTCATCGCCCGGCTTGACCGGGCGATCCAGTAATCCAGGGCAGCGGTGATCAGTCGAGACGCCGCGGCGTACTGGATGCCCCGCCTGCGCGGGGCATGACAGCGGTGGAATGGGCCAAGACCTCGCTCCATCGTCATGCCGGGGCGCGCGCAGCGCGAGCCCGGCATCCATAAGCACGAGCGGCCGTGGGGGGCATGCTGATTGCTCCATCTCGCTTGATAAGTTCTGCTGCGGCGTATGGATTCTCAGATGCGCAATTGCGCATCATAGCCCGCGCCGACGCGCGCCCCGGAATGACGGCGAGTTTCTTGAGGTGCCGCTCCGCACATGACCTCAACCCTCGCAGACCTCGACATCATCCCCGCACGATTTCGCGTTCTCGCGGCGCTGATGCGTCCGAGTGATTCGTCAGTCATGCCCGCGGATAGAAGAGGGCGCGGGGAATGCCGGGATGCTGGCCGCAACCCATGGCCCGCCTGCAGAAAAGAAAGCAGGCGGCAGTCACCACAGGTTCAGCCGGACATCCGGCATTCCCCGCGCGATGGGCTTAACGGCTGCTTCGCGTTCTCCCCGGTGCGCCGGGCTTTCTGGTCACCGTTTTGCGCATGATGCTTACGCACCAGCGCGGCATCAGCGTCGGGATGCCAGGACCACGCGACTTGACCGTACGCGACGACGGCGTTCGTCGGCGCAAGATGCGCTGCGCTGCCATCGCGTCCACCGCTCCTCCCGCTCAACGTCCGTGACGACCGCGATACGCCCCTCATGCGAGCGGGAGATGACGAGACAAGAGCACCGAATCCAATTTAGGAAAAGCGGAAAATTTTTGGCGGCAGGACTGGACAGGCCAAATCAGCTTGATGCGTCAGGAGAATTTAGTTTCTGCGCGCATCGCCATTTTGGCCGGGTCAACCTCTGGATGCTGCGTTGTCGTGGAAGAATGCGCGCTGATTTGCCCGACGGGCAGCGCGATTTTTCTTTTTGATGTTTGATGTCTTGGGCGAGAAGCATGGACGAGAGTCCTGTCTCGATCGTGTGAAGTCGCTTCTGTTAGTTGTCGCGCGCAGCGGCCGCGCGCGGAGGAAAACCGTGAGGCGCAGAAGCACAAACAATCCGCGCCACGCAAAACTACGAAAGGCGTTTTTACCTCCACAGCCAAAAAGAGACAGTCTTGGACTCGCTGGCTCACCGCTTCTCTGCGACACTTCGTCCGTCGATCGATGGTGATTGACAGAGGGGACGTGCATGATCGGCAATGACGGCCGCCGCGACAGCGATGCGGCTCCACTCATGAATGGAAACCTGCCGCGCATCGTCTGCGCCTGGCTCTGTTGATCCTTTGATAATGCGGTCGCGGCGCCGAGCGCCGCGACATCGGCAGGCGTTGTCTGCCCATCATCTCGATATCGCGATGCAAGCCAACATGTGCTGCCAGGCCGGCTGCGCAAATGCCGGTTGTCGTCCTCACGCAGGCGCTGCCGGCACTCATGACCATGACGACAAGCGAGGGACGCGAATGACGACCAATGACTCTTCGATCAAGTTCGCCTATTGGGTGCCCAACGTCTCGGGTGGCCTGGTGATCTCCAAGATCGAGCAGCGGACGAGCTGGGACATCGGCTACAACAAGCGGCTGGCGCAGATCGCCGAGGCGAGCGGCTTCGACTACGCGCTGAGCCAGATCAGGTTCACCGCCGGCTACGGCGCCGAATATCAGCATGAATCAGTGTCGTTCAGCCATGCGCTGCTGGAGGCGACCACGAAGCTGAAGGTGATCGCGGCGATCCTGCCGGGACCGTGGCATCCCGCCGTCGTCGCCAAGCAGATCGCCACCATCAACCATCTCACCGAGGGCCGCGTCGCGGTGAACATCGTCAGCGGCTGGTTCCGCGGCGAGTTCGCCGCGATCGGCGAGCCCTGGCTCGACCATGACGAGCGCTATCGCCGCTCGGAGGAGTTCATCCGCGTGCTCAGGGGCATCTGGACCGAGGACAATTTCAATTTCCGCGGCGACTTCTACCGCTTCACGAACTACTCGCTGAAGCCGAAGCCGATCGATCCGCAGCCCGAGATTTTCCAGGGCGGCAGCTCGCGGGCGGCGCGCGACATGGCCTCGCGCGTGTCCGACTGGTACTTCACCAACGGCAACTCGGTCGAGGGCATCAAGGCCCAGGTCGACGACATCAGGGCCAAGGCAAAGGCCAATGGGCATTCGGTCAAGATCGGCGTCAACGCGTTCGCGATCGCGCGCGACACCGAGGCCGAGGCGCAGGCGGTGCTCAAGGACATCATCGATCAAGCCAATCCGGAGGCCGTCCATGCGTTCGCGCATGAGGTGGCGAATGCCGGAAAGGCATCGCCGGAGCGCGAAGGCAATTGGGCCAAATCGACCTTCGAGGATCTCGTCCAGTACAATGACGGCTTCAAGACCAACCTGATCGGCACGCCCCAGCAGATCGCCGAGCGCATCGTTGCGCTCAAGGACGTCGGCGTCGATCTGGTCCTGCTCGGCTTCCTGCACTTCCAGGAGGAGGTCGCCTATTTCGGCAAGCACGTGATCCCGCTGGTGCGTGAGCTCGAAGCCAAGGCCGAGGCCAAGGCAGGCGTTCGCGTCCAGGCTGCCGAGTAGGGCAGGGAGCGATGCTGTTGAGCGGGCTCACCACCTCGCTGGACGTGCTGGCCCTGGAGACATGGGCTCCAGGGACGGCCCGCCAGGTGCTCGCGGCGGAGCCGGCCAACGTGCCGGCGCACGCCGCGAGCGGCGCGCGGCGTCCGGTGCTGCGGCTCGCCAGCGTCTCGCTATCGTTCGGCGGTCTCGCCGCGCTTCGCGATGTCGATCTCGACGTCGCGGAGGGCGAGATCCGGGCGGTGATCGGCCCCAACGGCGCCGGCAAGAGTTCGCTGCTCAACGTCGTCAGCGGTCTCTACCGGCCGGACCAGGGCGAGGTATGGCTCGGCGATCATGCGTTCCGCCAGGTGCCGACAGCGCGCCTCGCGCGCCATGGCGTGGCCCGCACCTTCCAGAACCTCGCGCTGTTCAAGGGACTCTCCGTCTTCGACAATGTGCTGATGGGGCTCGCGCATCGCGTCCGCGTCGGCTTCCTCCGCCAGCTCGTCGGCACGCCCTTGGCGCGGCGGATCGAAGCCGAGAACCGCGCCGCGGCCGAGCAGGTCATCGGCTTCCTGCATCTCGCCGACATGAGCGACCGCATCGCCGGCACCTTGCCTTACGGCCTGCAGAAGCGCGTCGAGCTGGCGCGCGCCCTGGTGGCGCGGCCGAAGCTGCTGCTGCTCGACGAGCCGTTCGCCGGGGTGACCCTGAGCGAGAAGCAGGAGCTGGCGCAGCACGTGCGCAATGCGCGCGACCGCTACGGCACCACCATCGTGCTGATCGAGCACGACATCGGCATCGTGATGGAGCTGTCCGATCACATCGCCGTGCTCGACTACGGCCGCAAGATCGCCGACGGGCCGCCGGCCGAGATCCGCACCAACCAGGCCGTCATCGATGCCTATCTCGGCGTCGCCCATGAAGACGAAACGGAGCTCGCGATCTGATGTTCGACTATCAATTCCTGATCGAGGTGCTGGTCGGCGGGCTGCTCTCCGGGGTGATGTACTCGCTGGTCGCGATCGGCTTCGTGCTGATCTACAAGACCTCGGGCGTGCTCAATTTCGCGCAAGGCGCGATGCTGCTGTTCGCCGCGCTGACCTTCGTCAGCCTGGTCGAGCGCGGTACGCCGTTCGCGCTGGCGCTGCTCGCGACGCTCGCCATCATGGTCGCGCTGGGCATCACGATCGAGCGTGCCGTGCTGCGGCCGCTGATCAACCAGCCGCCGATCACGCTGTTCATGGCCACCCTCGGCCTGTCCTACGTCATCGAGGGGGCGGCGCAGCTGCTGTGGGGAACGCAGGTGCACGGGTTGGACATCGGCGTCAGCGACATCCCGTTCGATATCGGCGGTGTCTTCATCAGCCGCTTCGACCTGTTCGCCGCCGCGGTCGCCGGCAGTCTCGTGGCGCTGTTCACGCTGTTCTTCCGCTACACCCGCACCGGGCTCGCGTTCCGCGCCGTCGCCGACGATCAGTTCGCCGCGCTGGCGGTCGGCCTGCGGCTGCCGCGGGTGTGGGCGGCGGTGTGGACGGCCGCCGGCATCGTGGCGCTGGTTGCGGGCCTGCTGTGGGGCGCGCGGCTCGGGGTGCAGTTCTCGCTGTCGCTGGTCGTGCTGAAGGCGCTGCCGGTGCTGGTGCTCGGCGGCTTCGACTCCATCACTGGCGCCATCGTGGGGGGCCTGCTGATCGGCGCCATCGAGAAGCTCGCCGAGGTCTATGTCGGGCCGTTCTTCGGCGGCGGCATCGAGGCCTGGGCGGCCTATGTCGTGGCGCTGGCGCTGTTGCTGGTGCGCCCCTCCGGCCTGTTCGGCCAGAAGCTGGTGGAGCGGGTGTAGGCCATGACGACGATCATCGATACGGCTCCCGCTCCTGCGAGATCAGCGTGGCTTGCTCCGAATGTGTTCGGCGTCGTGCTGCTGCTCCTGCTCGCTTATGGCCTCGTGCCGCTGATCGGCTCCGACTACCTGATGGACGCCGTGCTGACGCCGTTCCTGGCGTTGGCGCTGGCGGCCGTCGGGCTGAACGTGCTGACCGGCTATGCCGGCCAGGTCTCGCTGGGCTCGGCGGCGTTCCTCGCGGTCGGCGCTTATGCGGCCTACAATCTCAATTTGAGATTGCCGGCACTGCCGCTGCTCGCCGACATCGTGCTAGCCGGTGGCATCGCAGCCGCCGTCGGCATCGTATTCGGCCTGCCCAGTCTGCGGCTGCGCGGCTTCTATCTCGCGGTCTCGACGCTCGCGGCGCAGTTCTTCGTGCAGTGGGCGCTGACCAAGTTCGGCTGGTTCTCCAACGACAACGCCTCCGGCGTGATCGACGCGCCGGTGCTCCGCGTGGGCAGCCTGACCTTCACCTCGGCGACTGGCCGCTACGTGTTCTCGCTGACAACGGTGTTGATCGCCACCGCGCTGACGGCGCGGCTGCTGGCGTCACAGACCGGCCGCAACTTCATCGCGGTGCGCGATCACGAGGTCGCGGCCAAGGTGATCGGCGTGCCGCTGCTGCGCACCAAGCTGCTCGCCTTCGGGTTCTCGTCGTTCCTGATCGGCGTCGCCGGCGTGCTCTGGGCGTTCGCTTATCTGCGCACGGTCGAGCCGGCCGGCTTCAATCTCGATCGCTCGTTCCAGATCCTGTTCATCATCATCATCGGCGGGCTGGCCTCGCTGCGCGGCGCCTTCGTCGGCGCGGCCTTCATCGTCGTCTTTCCGTTGCTGCTGTCGCGGCTCGGCGCCGCCGTTCTCGGCGGCGTGTTCGACTCCGGCGTGCTCGAAATGAGCCAGCGCATCGTCATCGGCGCGCTGATCATCGCGGTCCTGATCGCCGAGCCGCGCGGCCTGATCGCGCTGGTCGATCGCGCCACGAGCGCGGTGCGCCGCCTCCGTTCATCCCAGACCTGAACCACCCACCAGAAGGAGATCATGATGACGACGTTCAGACGCGCGAAGCTGGCTTTGGGGGTGGCGCTCGCCCTCGGCCTTGCCACAAGTTTGCCGGCCAAGGCCGACGAGCAGTTCTTCCCGCTGCAGAGCTACCGGGTCGGCCCCTATGCGGCCGGCGGCACCGGCTTCTTCGGCGGCTTCATCGACTATCTCAATTTGATCAACACCCGCGACGGCGGCGTCAATGGCGTCAGGCTGACCTGGGACGAGGGCGAGACCCAGTACGAGGTCGAGCGTGGCGTCGAGGTCTATGAGCGGCTGAAGAGCCGGCCGGGCGTCGCCGCCTGGAATCCGCTCTCGGTCGGCATCGCCTATGCGATGATCGACCGCATCAGCAAGGACAAGGTGCCGCTGATCACGATCAATCACGGCCGCACGGATTCCACCGACGGTCGCGTCTTTCCTTATGTCTTCCCGCTGCTGCTCAATCCCTACAGCGAGACCTCGGGCATCGTGAACTACATCGCCAACCGCGAGGGCGGGCCGGAGAAGCTGAAGGGCAAGAAGCTGGTCGTGCTCTATCACGGCTCTCCTTACGGCAAGGAGACGATCCCGATCTACAAGCTGCTCGCGGACAAATACGGCTTCGAGCTCGAGCAGATCGAGGTGCCGCATCCCGGCAACGAGCAGCAGTCGCAATGGCTGTCGATCCGCCGCGCCAAGGCCGACTATGTCGTGCTGCGCGGCTGGGGCGTGATGAATCCGGTGGCGCTGAAGACCGCGCAGAAGACAGGCTTCCCGGTCGACCACATCATCGGCAACGTCTGGTCCAATTCGGAGGAAGACGTGATCCCGGCCGGCGACGCTGCCAAGGGCTATGTCGCCATCACGACGCAGGCCTCGGGTGCCGAATATCCGGTGCTGCAGGAGGTCATCAAGACCGTCTACGGCGCCGGCAAGGGCAATCTCGACGACAAGAAGCGGATCGGCAGCGTCTACCACAATCTCGGCATCGTGAACGGCATCCTCAATGTCGAGGCGGTCAGGATCGCGCAGGAGAAGTTCGGCAAGCGGACCTTGACCGGCGACGAGGTGCGCTGGGGTTTTGAGCATCTCGCTCTCGATCCGGCCCGCGTCGAGGCGCTCGGCGCCAAGGGCCTGTTCCACTCGATCAACGTCACCTGGGACAATCACGAGGGCAATGGCCGCGTGACGTTCCAGCAATGGGACGGCGCCAAGTGGAAGGTCGTCTCCGACTGGATCTCGCCGGACTGGGCAGCGCTGCGGCCGATCATCGAGAAGTCGTCGACGGCCTATGCGCAGGAGCACGGCATCAAGATCCGCACCTCCGGCGACGATCCGGTCGGGCAGTGAGACCTGCATGCGCGGGAGCCAGTCTCCCGCGCATCTCTCCCAAGGATGATCCATCATGAGCGACGTGCTGCTGTCGGTCGAGCATCTGGCCGCGACCTACGACCAAGCCATCCGCGCGGTCAGCGACGTGTCGTTCACGGTCGCGCGCGGCGAGATCGTCGCCGTGCTCGGCGCCAACGGCGCCGGCAAGTCGACGACCCTGCAGGCGGTGTCGGCGCTGCTGCCGGCGCGCCGTGGCCAGATCACCAGCGGACGCATCGTCTATGACGGACGTGACGTGTCGACGTCATCGGCGGCGGCGCTGGTGCGTGCCGGGCTCGTGCCGGTGCTGGAAGGCCGGCATTGCTTCGCATCGCTGACGGTCGAGGAGAATCTGATCACCGGCGCGATCGGCCGCGATGCCTGGCGAGGCGAGATCAGCGCCGATCTCGACCGCGTCTACGCGCTGTTTCCGCAGCTCACGCGGCATCGCCGTTCGGTGGCCGGGCTCACCTCCGGCGGCGAGCAGCAGATGACGGCGATCGGACGGGCGCTGATGTCGCGGCCGAGGCTGCTGGTGCTCGACGAGCCGTCGATGGGGCTGGCGCCGCTGGTGGTCGAAGGCATTTTTCGTGCGCTCAAGCGGCTCAATGGCGAGGAGGGGCTATCGATCCTGGTCGCCGAGCAGAATTCCACCGTGGCGCTGCGCTTCGCCGACCACGCCATTGTCCTGGAAGGCGGCCGCAGTGTGCTCGCAGGGTCGGCGCGCGAGCTCAGGCAGCGCCCCGACATCAAGCATCTCTATCTCGGCGGCGCGACAGCGTCGCCGGCTTCAACCCAGGCCGTGGCCTGACTTCACCATCAAAGGAGACCGTTCATGGCGACCAGCACTGCCGCACGCAAGATCGAGGACAGCCCATACCCGCAGCTCGACGCCATCGTCGAGCAGGTGATCAAGGCCAATGCCGACCGCAACGACCGCGAAGGGCGCTTCCCGCGCGAGAACCTGCTCGCGCTCGCCGAGGCCGGCTGGACCGGCATCCTGAACGAGCCGCGGTTCGGCGGGCTCGGGCTCGGCCATGTCGACTTCGCCGAGGCCGCCTACCGCATCGGCCAGGCCGATGCCTCGAGTGGGCTCGTCTTCGTCATGCATGTCGGCGCGGCGCAGACCATCAACCTGTTCGGCAGCGACGACCAGAAGGAGCGCTGGCTGAAGGCGGACGGTGGCCGGCTGCTCGGCACCTATTCGACCAGCGAGCGCGCCACCGGCGGCCACTGGTGGTACAATCTCTCCGAAGCCTCGCGCGACGGCGAGGACTACCGCCTCAACGCCGACAAGTCGTTCACGACGAGCTCCGGCCAGGCCGACTTCTATGTCGCGCAGACCCGCTCGCCCGGCGCCAAGGACCAGGCCGACATCATCTTCTTCATCGTCGATGGCAAGGCCGAGGGCATCCAGTCACGGCCGTGGGAGGCGCTCGGCGTCCGCGCCAATCATTCCGGCGCGATCAGCTACAAGAACGTGCACGTGCCCAAGCGCGACCGGCTCGGCGCCGAGGGGCAGGGCAAGGAGATCATCTATGACGGCGTCTCGCCGGTCTATCTGATCGGCCTCGGCGCGGTCTGGGAGGGGCTGGCGCGCGGCGTGCTCAATGCTGCGGTCGCGCACACCACGGGCTTCGTCCACAAGGATCGCAACAAGAGCCTGTCGGATTACCAGGCGATCCGGCAGGAGCTCGGGGCTGCCAAGGTGCTGGTCGAGAGCCTGCGTCCGTGGCGGATCGAGCTGGCGCACAAGCTCGACGAGCTCTGGCGCGCCGGCAAGCCGCAGAGCGAGATCCTGATCCCGCTGACCGAATTCAAGGTGCATGCGGCCGAGGTCGCCAACAAGGTGGCGTCATCGGCGCTGACGGTGACCGGCGGCTATGGCTACCACCGCGGCCCGATCGAGCGGGCGTTCCGCGATGCACGCGCGGCGATCGCGATGGGGCCGTCCAACATCATTGCGCGGGAATGGATCGGCAAGGCCCAGGTCGGCCTGCCGCTCGAACTGTTCTACGAGGGCGGCGAGTAACGGCGGCGCGTGGTGCCGCGGCCGCGGCGTCAGTCGGCCAATTCGGCGGCGTCGAGCGCGCTCTCCTCGCGCTCGGCTGTCGCGGCCTGAGTCTGATCGACCGTGTTGGCCGCCTCGAGAGTCTCGAAATCGTCTTCGGCGATCTCCTGCACCTCGGAGCCGGCGGTCTCGACCGCTTCGGCCGCGAGTTCGGCGGCCACGATCGCCTCCGGCTCGGCATCGCCGGCGACCGGCTCAGCAAACATGTTGGGCGCTGGAACGGTCGTGGCGACGAACGGGCGCGGCGTCGGCTTGTACCAGGACGAGAACTTCTCGGTCAGGCTTGCTTCGAACGCGGCGAGCGGATGGCTGTTGCCCTCCTCGTCGGTGATGACGACCTGCCAGCCCTCGGCCTCCATCACCTTCGCATTGGCGAGCACGATCAGGGCGCTTTCGCGCTGCTTGCGGATCTTCTGAGAGTCCCGCTCAGCCACCATCGTGTACGCCATGATTCTGCTCCCACGCATGAACTCGGGGCGACGGCCCGGAGCGCCGTCACTACGCCGCGAGAGTGTGAGCGTCGCTGGGCCGGATTGCGTTCGCCTAATGACAATTTGACGGCGCTTCACGGGTTCCGAAGCCGGTGAAGGAGTCGAAGATGCAACAGCCGGCAAAATAGTGGTGCAGGGAGACGAGCGCTTGTTGAAGGCGCGCCTCGACGTGTCATGATTTGATTCTGCGGCGGCAACTGCTTCGCGTGGTCAGCGAGAGCAGCGGGTGAACTGGGCAAACAGCGGGCGAATTGGGGACTCTGATGCGAACTCATCTGTTCAGGATGCGGAACTGGAATGTGGCGATGGCGGGGCTGGCGCTGGCGATGGTTGCGACGCCGCGCGCGAGCCACGCCTTCACCGAAGACGACCAGCGGCGGCTGTGCACCGGCGATGTGTTCCGGCTGTGCTCGTCGGAAATTCCCGATCGTGACCGCATCATCGCCTGCATGATGAAGCAGCGCGCCAGCCTGAGCGACGGCTGCCGCAGCGTGTTCGGACGGCCGTCCGAGCGCTCGGCTTCGGCCACGGTGACCCGGTAGGCCTTCACCATCGGCGATGGCGGCGCAAGTCGCCTTGGCCGCACGCTTTCGAACGCAACTCTCTCCGACAATTTAAAACAACGATCACGCGCCGCCGATCCGGCACTGCCAGGATCTGCGGCGTGACCATCATCACATCATGAGAGAGCGCGCGGCACAGGCGTGATCGCATCGTTCTCAAGCGTGGTAGACTGGCGCGGATCAACCGGCCAGGAGTTGACCCGCCATGAGCTTCCGCATCCTCGTCTTCTATGGCTCCTATCGCGCCGACCGGATGGGCATCCGGCTGGCGCAATTCGTGGTCGACGGTATCAGCGCCAAGGGACAGGATGTCGAACTGATCGACGCCAAGGCGGTCGGCCTGCCGATGCTCGACCGCATGTACAAGGAATACAAGCCGGGTGAGGCCCCGCCTGCCATGGCGGAGCTCGCGGCCAAGATCCGTGCCGCCGACGGCTTCGTGTTCGTCACCGGCGAGTACAATTGGGGCATGCAGCCGGGACTGAAGAACCTCACCGACCACTTCCTCGAGGAATGGTTCTGGCGCCCCGCCGCGATCGCGAGCTACTCGGCGGGCCGGCTCTCGGGCGCGCGCGCTGCGACCGCGTGGCACGGCACCTTGTCGGAGATGGGCATGGTCGTGGTGTCGAGCACGCTCGCGGTCGGGCCGATCGGACAGTCGCTGTCGGCCGACGGCAAGCCCGTGGGCGATGCCGGCAAGGCGCTGGAGCGGGCGTTCCCGCGCTTTGCCGACGATCTGTTGTGGTGGGCCGAGGCGG
Source organism: Bradyrhizobium ontarionense (assembly GCF_021088345.1). Taxonomy (NCBI): domain Bacteria; kingdom Pseudomonadati; phylum Pseudomonadota; class Alphaproteobacteria; order Hyphomicrobiales; family Nitrobacteraceae; genus Bradyrhizobium; species Bradyrhizobium ontarionense. Next base: position 763,612 of record NZ_CP088156.1, read on the forward strand.
GCAAGGAACAGCGGGCGCGCAAGGCGCCGCCCTATTGAGCCGGGTGGCCCGTCCCGTGGAGGGCCGAAGCGCAAGGCGCGCTCCGGCCCTCGCGCATCATGGCTGCTACCGCGCAGCGCTGCTCGGCGTGTTGGTCACCGACCGCTGGCGAGCCGGCGCGCTGGCCGCCTGGCCCTGACCCTGGCAGGGCAGCTCCATCCAGCTCCCGTCGGGAGCCTGCTGGTAGGCGCGGCACGGGGAGGACGAGGTGGTCTGATCGTCCGCCTTGGGCGTCTGGTTGGGCGTCTGGGAATTCTTCGCCAGTGCGGGGGCCGCCGTCACGACGACGGCAGCCAGCGAACCGGCGAAGATCATTGGGGTGATCCGCATCCTCAGGTTCTCCTGCTCGAAGCACCGACGTTTCAGAGCCGGATTGTGGAAACTTTGAGGCAAAATGCGCGTCCGGCAACGCCATCCTTAAGCATCGTTTGCCGGTTCGCCGGCCGCGTTAACGCTCATGCGCGAGGCGGCCGTGCGCGTGGCGACTGTGGCAGGATGTGGGCTGGTGTTGCGCCACCGGCGGCGCTAAGAGCGACGTGACGCGCGAAAGCGCCCTCACGGCCTCATGCCGCACTCCGATCGGGGCGCTGCGTTCGGTCAACGGACGTCGGCGAAGCCGCCGGCGCTTCGACATCAGCCGCATGGACGACACGTCGTGGCGGCTCGCGCGCGAGCGGGCGAGGGGGGATCGCGCAGGCTTGAAGGCTGTGCGAGCATGAGCAGACCACGATTGCCCTCACTGATTGCGCTGCGTGCCTTCGAGGCGGTCGGGCGCCGGGGCAGCGTCCGTGCCGCCGGCGAGGAACTCGCCGTCAGCCATACCGTGGTCTCGCGCCATCTCCAGAACCTGCAGCGAAGCCTGGGCGTGGCGCTGGTGCGCGCGGAGGGGCGCGGCATCGCGCTCACCGATGCCGGGCGCCTGTTTCACGCCGAGGTCACCCAGGCCTTCGACATCATCGCCCGCGCCACCACCTCGGCCCGTCCGGCGGCACGTCCCACCCTGAACATCTGGTGCATTCCCGGTCTCGCCAACCGCCGACTGCTGCCGCGGCTGCCCGAGCTGACCGGCCCGCCGCGCAATTGGGACATCAACCTGCAGCCGACGCTGTCGCATCCCGACCTGCAGCGCGGTGAGGCCGATGCCGAGATCGTCTACACCGAGGCGATCGACACCAGGGGCGCGCTGATGGCCGAGGAGCTGGTGCGTCCGCGCGTGTTCCCGGTGGCGAGCCCGGCCTATCTGGCGCGGTTTCCAGCGCTGGCCTCACTCGGCGATCTGGCCAAGGCCGCATTGATCCACGAGGAGTCCACCGAGCAGTGGGAGCGCTGGTTCGCGCTCGCCGGGCATCCGGAGCCGGTCACGCTGCGCGGACAGCGGCTGTGGCACGCGCATCTGGCGATCGAGGCCGCACGCTTCGGCCAGGGCGTGGCCCTCGCCAACGAGGTGCTGGTGGCCGACGATGTGCACAGCGGCGCGCTCGTCGAGGTGATCCCGTCGTCGATTCATTTGGGGGCCTACCAACTCGTGGCGCTCAAGGAGCGCTGGGACGAGCCCGCCATCGTCGCGCTGCGGGCCTGGCTGAAGAAGGTGCTCGCCGCGTAGTTGACCCTGTCGCACCGATCCGGGCGTCTGGTGCATAAAAGCCACCCATCGTGCGGAACAAGCTGATTGATCGCGCCGGCGCTCCGCCTAGCCTGTTGCTCGACTCTGCTGATGAGGAGATGAGCCATGGCTGCGAACGAGGAACTGCTGGCGCGACGACATCAGGCGGTGGTCAGGGGCGTGAGCTACGCCACCCCGCTGTTTGCCGACCGCGCCGTCAACAGCGAAGTGTGGGACGTCGAGGGCAAGCGCTATGTCGATTTCGCCGGCGGCATTGCTGTGCTCAACACCGGCCATTGCCATCCGCATGTGGTGGCGGCGATCCGTGCCCAGCTCGACCGTTTCACCCATACCTGCTTCCAGGTGCTGCAGTACGAGCCTTACGTGCGGCTGAGCGAGCGCCTCAACGCGCTCGCGCCGATCTCAGGGCCCGTGAAGTCGATCCTGCTGACGACCGGCGCGGAGGCGACTGAGAACGCGATCAAGATCGCGCGCGCCGCGACCGGGCGCAGCGGCATCATCGCCTTCACCGGCGCCTTCCACGGCCGCACCGCGCTGGCCAATGCGATGACCGGCAAGGTGCTGCCCTACAAGAAGCCGTTCGGACCGCCGCTGCCCGGGATCTGGCACGCGCCGTTCCCGATCGCCGGCAGCAGCGTCTCGGTCGAGGACACGCTGTCCTACATCAACTTCATCTTCAAGGCCGACATCGACGCCTCGCAGGTCGCGGCCATCATCATCGAGCCGGTGCAAGGCGAGGGCGGCTTCCACCAGGCGCCGCCGGAGCTGATGCGCGGGCTTCGCCGGATCTGCGATGCCCATGGCATCGTCCTGATTGCCGACGAGGTGCAGACCGGGTTCGGCCGCACCGGCAAGATGTTCGCGATGGAGCACTACGACGTGCAGCCGGACCTGATCTGCGTCGCCAAGAGCCTGGCCGGCGGCATGCCGCTGTCGGGCGTGATCGGCCGTGCCGCGATCATGGACGCGGCCGAGCCCGGCGGCCTCGGCGGCACCTATGGCGGCAATCCGCTGGCCTGCGCCGCGGCGTTGGCCGTGCTCGACGTGTTCGAGCAGGAGAAGCTGCTGGACCGCGCCAACGCCATCGGCGACAAGCTCCGCGCTGCGATCGAGCGCTTCTCGCGCGCCAACACTCTGGTTCCAGTTTCCGGGCCACGCGGTCCTGGCGCGATGGTTGCATTCGATATCCTGAAGCAGCGCGGAAGCGACGAGCCGGATGCCGAGATGACCAAGCGCGTGACCCGCGTGGCGCACGAGAATGGTTTGATCCTGTTGTCCTGCGGCGTCACCGCGAGCACGATCCGCATTCTGGTGCCGCTGACCGCGTCCGACGACATCGTCGACGAGGGGCTCGCGATTCTGGAGAAGTGTCTGGCCGCGTGAGCGCGGCCGGATGAAAGTGTAGAGGCTGGAGGCTTGGTGTGACTGGAACTGCGGCGGCTGTGCCGAATGACGTGATGGAGCGGCTCGCCGCCGCTATTGATGCCAACTTCGCCGAGCAGGTCGCTTTCCTGCAGCAGCTCGTCCGCTTCCGCAGCCTGCGTGGCGAAGAGGCGCCGGTGCAGGATTGGCTGGCCGGCGAGTTCGAGACGCGCGGCTACAAGGTCGACCGCTTCAGCCTCGCCGATGTCGAGCTGATGCGACATCCCAAGGCGGCGCCGATGGACAGCATCGCGCTGGACGGCTCGAAGCAGGTGGTGGCCACGCTGGACGGCCAGGGCAAGGGTCGAAGCCTGATCCTGCAGGGTCATATCGATGTTGTGCCCGAGGGGCCGAGCGACCTGTGGAACGATCCGCCCTATGAAGCGATCGTGCGCGACGGCTGGATGATCGGGCGCGGCGCGCAGGACATGAAGGCCGGCGTCTCCGCGATGATCTTCGCGCTCGACGCGATCAAGGCCGCCGGCTTCGTGCCCAACGGGCGCATTCACCTGGAAACCGTGACCGAGGAGGAAAGCACCGGCAACGGCGCGCTCTCGACCTTGATGCGCGGCTACACGGCGGATGCCTGCCTGATTCCTGAGCCGACCGGCCATACGCTGACGCGCGCCCAGGTCGGCGCGATCTGGTTTCGCCTGCGCGTGCGCGGCACGCCCGTGCACGTCGCCTATGCGGAGACCGGCACCAACGCGATCCTCTCGGCGATGCATCTGATACGGGCGTTCCAGGAGCACACCAAAGAGATCAACGCGCGCGCCGCGGCGAACGCGTGGTTCGCCAAGGTCAAGGATCCGATCAAGTTCAACGTCGGCATCATCAGGGGCGGCGACTGGGCGAGCTCGACCCCGGCGTGGTGCGATCTCGATTGTCGGCTGGGCATCCTGCCCGGAGAGACGCCGGCGCAGGCCATGGCCGGCATCGAGCAGTGTCTCGCCAAGGCGCAGGCCGCTGACAGTTTCCTGTCGGAGAACCCCGTCGAGCTGGTGTGGAGCGGCTTCCAGGCCGATCCCGCGGTGTGCGAGCCCGGGAGTGCTGCGGAGGCCGCGTTGTCCGAGGTGCATGCGCGCGTATTCGAGAAGCCGCTCGACGTGCGGCTGTCCACGGCCGTCAACGACACCCGCTACTACACGGTCGACTATGGCATCCCGGCGCTGTGCTACGGACCCTACGGCATCGGGCCGCATGCGTTCGACGAGCGCGTCGATCTCGACAGCGTGCGCAAGACCACGCTCTCGATTGCGATGTTCGTCGCGCAATGGTGCGGGCTGCGGACGGCGTGACGACGACATGATCTCGATTGCGTTGCTCAGCCGCCCGGGTCTGATGGATCCGATGAAGGAGCCTCTCGCGCGCGAACTGCCGGGCGTGACCTTTGCGTCGTGGCCGGAAGAAGCTGCGCGTGAGGCGGAGCTTGCGGTGTGCTGGAAGCCGGAAGCCGGTGCGCTGGCTGCGATGCCAAAGCTGAGACTGATCCATTCGATCGCGGCCGGCGTCGACAACATTCTCTCCGATCCCACCGTTCCGGACGTGCCGCTGTGCCGGATCGTCGACCCCGATATCACCTCGGCCATGACCGAGTTCGTGTTGTGGGGGACGCTGTATTTTCATCGCGACTTCGACCGCGTCATCAGCCAGGCGCGTGACGGTCTGTGGCGGCGCTACGATCAGCGTGCGGCGAAGGACCGGAGAGTCGGCATTCTCGGTCTCGGCGCGCTTGGCACCGCGGCGGCGGTCCGTCTCGTCGATCTCGGCTTCGCAGTGAGCGCCTGGTCGCGCTCGCCAAAGGTCGTCGCCGGTGTGCGGACGTTCAGCGGCGCCGATGCGCTCGGTGAGTTTCTGAGTGAAACGGAAATTCTCGTCTCGCTGCTGCCGCTGACGCCGTCGACCGTGGGCCTGCTCAACGCCGAACGCCTGGGCCGGCTGCCGCAAGGCGCCGCGCTGGTCCTCTGCAGTCGCGGCGAGCATCTGGTCGCGGATGATCTGGTCGCGCTCATCCGCAGCGGTCACCTGCGCGGCGCCGTGCTCGACGTCTTCGAGCATGAACCCTTGCCGTCGGACCATCCGCTATGGCGCGAGCCGGGCGTGCTGGTGACGCCGCACATGGCGGCGATCGCGTCATGGGAGGTGATCGCGCAGCAGGTGGCAGACAACGTCAGGCGGCTCCTGCGCGGCGGAGCGCTGCTGAACGAGGTCGACCGCGCGCGCGGCTACTGAGCGTCGGAGCCGTCAACTATTCGAGCGTCTGAACCGGCGGCGCGACGGGGCCACGCGGGGCGGGAGGCGCTGCAGCGGCGGTCCTCGGCTGGGACGGGGCGCTGCGCGGTGCCGCCTGTTGCTGCGGCTGTGGGGCGGTCATCGCCGCCTGGCTGTCCCGAAGGGGACGCCGGACCTGCTGTGACCGGGCTGCACGGGAGCGGCGGAAGCCCCAGGAGCGTGCGATCGACGGACCCGCGGTGTAGCCGACGACAGCGCCGGCAACCGCCCCGACAGGCCCGAACACGACAGCGCCCGACAGCGCGCCCAGCGCAGCGTCACCGCCGCGACGCTCGTCGGCCAGAGCGGTCGATGCCGTCAGTATCAACGCGAATGCCGTCGCGGCCAGCAGTCTGGTCATGAGATGTCCCTTCGTCGCATCGGCGCCCGAAATGAAGGACAAATGTGGCGATAAGAGCGCGACCCTCAGAACCAAGGCGAAGTGGTCAGCTCCCGAGATCGAAGTTCCGAGCGTGTCTGGCGCGCCACTTCGGCCCTGGGCCGCGCATGTAGTGGCGCTCGGGGCGGTATGGATCAGCTAGCAGCGCGACAAACCGCTTCAAGCGTGCGCCTAGTGCTGACAAGCTGCGGGTTGCCGCCGACGACATGGCGCATTACTCCGTTCAGTGCATCCGGCCGAGCATCGACGAGAACGGCATGGTGAAGATCTCCTCACCGAGATCGTCGGAAATGTGCAACACCCAGTCGCGCCAATCCTCGCCGCCTTCGGTCGAGATCAGCGTGTGCACCACGCGGGCGGCGTGATCGCGGGCTTCGGTGAGATCGAGAACGGAGGTTCCACGCCGATCGATGAGGAACTCATCATCGTTGGAGCAGTGAAAAAACACCTGTGCCATGTTCGGCTCCTCAGTCGCCACCGGCGAATTGTTGTCTACGAGTAGCAGCGCTGCGTCGCGAGCGAAATCGGAACGATCACGTAAGGTAAATTACGGGCTCAGTGTGTGACTTTGGAACCAGCCGCGCCGTGATGCAGGTCACGGAAGCGCATCGGGAGGGAACGCCTCGGCGCCGACGAAGTTGTTGCCAGATCCTCAAAATCCTGGCGCAACAGGAGCACGGCATGATGTCTGAAACCCAGATCCATGTGATCGCGCGGCAGATGCTCGAAATGCACGGTGCCGGAGCCATTGCGCAGGCTGCGCAGAAGGCGCAGGCGTGCGAGAGCAAGGGCGAGTCCGACGAGGCCAGGGAATGGCGCCACATTGCCGACGCCATGAAGATGATGCGTGGGCCGCATCAGAGCTGACCGACTATTGCCGCCGGCCGGCCGCAGGATACGCGGTACCGGGCCGCGACTCTGACGCTGCGGGACCTCGAATTTGCCCGTCAAGGGTCGCGATGTGGAATCTGATCCTGGTTTCCGACCCAATTCCCACGCATGAATCGGGCAAGATGATTCGGCAGCGGATTCGCCGTACGCGGCGGTGCCGGCGCGATCGCAGCCTCGGGGATATTGCCATGGTCTTTTTCAAGCGTGAGCTCAGTCCGGTCGAGATCTTCGAGCGTGCGCTGAAGGACAAGCAGGCTACGCGGCAGAAGCTCACGGAGCGTCTCATCGTTGCCGAGAGGGCGCTCGACGAGAAGCGCGTGGTGGCCGAGCGGCTGGCGAAGGCAGGCGCCAGCAACGGTCAGCTCGATCGCGCCGAGGCGAAGATGCAGGTGGTCGAGCAGAAGGCCAAGGCGCTGCGGGCATCGGTCGCCGAATGCGACGATCAGATGGTGCTGGCGGAGCGCGCGCTCGCCGACGCGGTGGCGCAGCGCGACCGCGATCGTGCAGCCAACGAAATCGAGTCGGTGGCGACAGCGATCGAGCAGGCGGTTCCGCGCTTCGAGATCGGCGCGGCGGCGCTGGTCGATGCCGTGACGCGCGGCCGCGCGGCGCTGAGCGAGGCCAATCGCTTCGCTGCCGATGTCGATGACATCCGTCGCGAGGTGCTCTCGGCTGCTGAACTGATCTGTTGGGAACTGCGTGCGGCTGCAACCCGTGCAAGGGCCGGCAACATCAATGTGGCGTTGCTGGCGCCCCCCGAGGCGAAGCTGTTGCCTGCGCCTGAGACCGACCGGCAGATGATCTATACGCTCAACCCGCTGACCTGGCGGGAAGGCGACGAGGTCAAGCGTGTCGCTGCCTTCACCATGGCCGCGTTGCCCAAGACGCTGCTGCCGCTCGCGCTGGCGCATCAGCATGTCGACTATCTGAATGCGCGGCGGGTTCAGACCCTCATCCATGTCCACGGCAGTGGGCAGCAGCAGGCCGAGCCGATGCCGGATGATCCCGCTCTGGTCGATCTCGACGCGCTCGGTGTGCAGGCGGAGGAAAGCCCGCGGGCCGATGTTGCCTGACGGCGCTGTCTGACAATGGCTGCGGCGTTGCCGCCACTACGTGAGCGTCCCGGCACGCGCCTGATGAAGCGTGGATGGTCGGCTGCGCTGCTGCTGCTGATTGGCATGAGCGTGGCGCGCGCCGAAGATCTCGATGCAGGCAAATCCGGGGCACGACTGTTTGCCGACAGCTGCGCCACCTGCCATCGCTCACCCCGTGGGCTCGCCAAGGGCCGCTTCCGCCTCACCCTGTATCTGTTCCTGCAGCAGCACTACACCAGTAGCGCGGACGCGGCGTCCGCATTGAGCACCTATCTGCAGTCGGTCGATACGCCGGCCGGCAAGCCCGCGCAGTCCGGCCCAAGAGGTCGGCGACCCGCAACCCGCGAGCCGCGACCACCGCGTCCGCCGCTGCCGGTGCGCGGACGTTAGCGGGCGGCCCGCATCCGCAGTTTTCCGGGGCAACCCGATGGGAGTGTGGCCCATACCGGCAACCTGGGCTATGTTCGACGTGCCGAGGCGGCTGAGCAACGACCGGAAGTGCCATATCTGAGGTGGTTCCTCAGGTGGGGTCCTTGACTGGGTCCTGGAGCCCGCTGAGGCGGGGCAGCAGCGATGATGACCTTACCGGAGCTCGCAGCAGCGGCATTGGAGCGTTTCCTGAGCTCCTACATGCGCCGTCGTTTCGGCTCCTCCCACACCCAGCTGTCCGAGATGCTTCCCGCTGCGGCGCGCATCGCGCTCGAATGTATCGGCAACAGCGACGCCCTGTATCACAACGTCGAACATACGCTCCTGGTCACGCTCGCAGGCCACGAGATCCTGCGTGGTCGGGCGCTCCACAGCCACATGACGGCAGAGGACTACGTCCATGTCATCATGGCCTGCCTTCTCCACGATATCGGCTACGTCCGCGGCTTGTTCAGGGAGGACGATGCCGACGGTTTCGTCATCGACATGGGAGGGCGCAAGATCAGCCTGCCGCGCGGTTCGTCCGATGCCAGCCTGATGCCGTATCATGTCGACCGTTCCAAGCTCTACGTGATCAACCGGATCGAAGGCATGGCACCGCTCGACAAGGAGCGGATCGCCTTCGCCATCGAAGGCACGCGCTTTCCCCCGCTTGCCGGCCAGCAGTTCGACGAGGAGCAGTCGATCGTGCGCGCCGCCGATCTGATCGGACAGCTCGGCGATCCCAACTACATTCGCAAGGCCAACGCGCTCTACCACGAGTTCGAGGAGGTCGGCATCAACCGCCAGCTCGGCTACGGCTCGCCGGCGGATATCGTCAACCGCTATCCGCAGTTCTATTGGAACAGCGTCGCGCCGCATATCCAGACCGAGATCCGCTATCTCAACATGACATCGACCGGGCGGCAGTGGATCGCCAATCTCTACGCCAACGTGTTCCGCGCCGAGCGCGACATCCCGCTGTCGGGTCCGCAGACCTGAGATCGGCCCATCGCGCCGATTAGCGCCGGCCGCCGACCTCGTCGATGTGTCCGAGCAGGTCGGCCGGGTCGTCATAGACGCGGATGGCGCCGGACTGCCGCAGCTCTTCGGAACCGTAACCGCCGCTCAGCAGGCCGACGCCGAGCGCTCGGCAGCGGGTCGCCGCCAGCATGTCCCAGATGCTGTCGCCGACGACGACCGAACGCTCGATCGGGACACCGAGCCGCGCGGCGGCGGCGAGAAACAGATCAGGATCGGGCTTTGCGTAACGGACCTCGTCGCGCGTCACGACCGGGCTGGTCTTGGGATCGACACCGAGCGCGGTGAGATTGACTGCCGCGGTTTCCATCCGGCCGCTGGTCGCAATCGCCCAGGGAATGCCGGCGTTGGTCAGGAAACCGAGCAGCTCGCGGGCGCCGGGCAGGGGCCGGACCTGCCGTCCCAAATCTTGATAGGCCGCCGCATGTGCGCGCCTGAGCCGCTCGATCCGATCCGGCTCCAGCGAGAAACCGGTCTCGCGCAGCAACTGGTTGGTGAACAGGCCGCCGCTCATGCCGATCTTGCGATGGATGCGCCAGACCGACAGCTCGATGCTCTCGGCGTCCAGTGCAGTCTTCCAGGCGAGCACATGCTGATAGACGCTGTCGACCAGCGTGCCGTCGAGGTCGAACAGGAAGGCGCTTTCGATGCGCATGGCGGGCTCCGAGCTTGCTATCACAGTGCCAAGCGGCAGCCGCCATTCGAGTTCCTTCCCGTCGGCGGTTCCCTTTCGTCCGAGCCCGCCGGGATGAGGCGCGCGTCACGCTCGCCTCAGAGAAGACGCACCGTCGATCTGGCCGCCGTCGCTCAGCCCTTGGTGCGGATGAAACCGGACAGCCGCTTCTTTTCTTCTTCGCACCAGGCCGGCACGCCGAGATGCCGCTGATCCATGTCGATGGCCTGTGTGGCGACGGCCACCTCGGCCATCAGGTCGTCGTCCTGCTTCTCGCCCATCTTTCCGCCGGTGTGCATGTAGGCGATCGCCTTGCGGACCTTTTCGGTGGTCCCGTCAGGCAGCTGCATGTCCTGCGCCTTCTGGACGAGGTCCTGATAGACGACGTCGGTGCCCGGACATTGGACCTTGGTGGCAAAGGCCTCCAGCACCAGGGTCGTATAGGTATGACGCGGCTCGGCGCTGGCTGGAGCTGCGGCCACGAGCAAGGCCGCAATCGTCAATGTAGAACGCATACCGTTTCGCATACCCTGGCACCCTCCCGTTTATTTGCGGCGAGGCTAGCTTCTGGGCGTGGCGCCGGCAACAACGAGCGCAGTGCAATATCGCGATTTGATCCGGATCCGGGCTTGGCCCGGCCGCCTATTTGCTCAGCCGCTGCTCCTGCTCCTTGAGCAGAACGTCGAGTTCATCGCTCTGCTGCGCCAGGCGGTCGGCGTTGCGCTCCTCGTCGGCTGCGCCCGATTGCGAAGCGGCCTGTTCCGTGATCTGGCGGATGTTGTCGCGCAGGATCGCGATGCGCTCTGCAAGCTCGGATGCGGACAGGATGGTTGGATCGATCAGGCTCATGGATTCCTCGCCAATCTGCTGGTGCGCCGCGCTTGTGAGCCGTAAGGCATCTCAGATCGCGCGCACATCTCAGGCGCGGTTCCATAGCTCGGAAAGCCTCGCTGCGACAAGTCCGACGACGCGGACGCCAACCGCGTCAGCCTGCAGTTCGGACTTGCGCAGCGCGTTCTGGCAGCGCGTCAGCGCACCGGCATGGGCGGACGCACCACCGGCTGATCCGGATCCGCCGGCGCCGACTGCAGCGACATCGGCGCGGGCGGCGGTGGAACCATGTTCGCCGCCGGCGAGACTGGTCGCGGTCGATGGGCTGGGGCAGCTGCTGCGGGCGGCGGCGTGATTGCTGCCGTTGTCGGCCGTGGGGCAGGGCGCGGCCGCAGCGTCTGCTCGATGGCGCGGGGGTCGAACGATCTTGCCTCCGCGGTCCGCTCCGTCGGCCTGGCTTCGGCCACCCGCGCCACGTCGCGCGCCAGCTGTTCCTGGCCCGTCTTGAGCTGGGCAAGGCCCGTCTTGAGGTCGCTGATCTGCTGGCTCAGGGCGGCGAGGTCGTGCGCCATCGACTGCAGCAACTGCGCCTGTTCCAGGGATGCGCCAGCCGCCGCCGTACCGGTTGCCGGGTCCTGCGCTTGCGCCTGTGTCGCTGCGGCCGTCTCCTGACCTGATGTCGCGGCCGGCGGCGCAGTGCCATCCTTGTCGGCGCTCGAGACGAGCGAAATCCGCGGCATCCAGTGCGCGATCATCTCCTGGGCCTCGTCGCCATAGCTCTGCCAGGCGGCTGCGGCGACCGCACTGCCGACCGCGAACAGCACGGCAAGCATGGTGCGCACGATCCAGGTTCCGACCTTGCTGCGCTCACCCGCGGCGGCAAGCCCATTGGTCGCCTGCGACCTGAGCTCGGGATCGATCTTCGGCGATGGCATCTCCGGCGGCCGATAGGAGGCGCGCCGGTCGGGCTCGGCGCTTGCGCGATCGGCGCGGGCCGCCAGGACGATTTCGGCGTCGATCACAGCATGAGGCTGCTGATCGGCTTCTTTCGTGGTCGTCGTTGCAAGCATTGACGCTCCGTCCTCCGTTGTCGTCCGCGTCCGCAGCGGCGCTCGATTCCGTACCAACGCCACGAAACGATCGGCGGCGCGCGGCCGCGTCAGCACAGAACCTGGATACCGGTTGTCCCTCGCGCCCACGCAACCTGCATGCGCACGGCGATCAGTCTTCGCCAGAGCCGGAGACCTCGGAACGTCCCACCAGCGTTCCGCCGTGTCGAAGCTCAGGCCATTCCCTGTTTGCTCCACACCTCGTCATATCCGCCCAAACCAAGGCGAAGGCATGACGGTTGCGCGATGCATGCGACCTCCACCTCTGGCCGCATGGCCGAGCATACCCCGAATGAACGACGAAGGCTATGCTGATGGCGTTTCACGACGGAGACGCGGCCCGGCCATCCTTGCCGACCCATGCGGCAAATTTGAAGTTCCGATCGGCCCGTTGTGCTCAGCGCGGGAGGATGTCGTCGGCAGGCAGCCAGATCTCGCAGCGCAGGCCACTCGGCTCGAAGCGCCTGGTGACGCGCGCACCGACATCATAGGGCAGCATCTGTTCGAGCAGCACCGTTCCAAAACCCTGCCGTTGAGACGTGAGTGGTCGGCCCGACATGCCGGTCTCGGTCCAGTCGATGACGAGCCAGGTGCTTGCCTCGCTGTCATCGAGCCGCCATTCGATCTTGATGAAGCCGCGCGGCACGGTGAGCGCGCCGTATTTCAGCGCATTGGTCGCGAGCTCGTGCATCGCGAGGCCGAGGCTCTCGGCCGTCTTCGCCTTGATCCGAAGCGCGGGGCCGGACAGCGAGAACTGCCTGTCCTCGCGTGCGGCGCCGGCCCGCAATTCGTCGGCGATCAGTTCGGCGAGATCGAAGCCCGCAAGAGGATTGCGCGTGACGGCCGCCTGGATGCGTGCGAGCGCCGTGATGCGGCCCTCGAGATGGCTCGCGAAATCCTCGACGCTGGTGCTGCTGTCTCCCGTGCGCCTGACGATCGAGCGGATCACCGCCAGCATGTTGCGCACCCGGTGCTGCAGCTCGGAGAGCAGGAACTTCTCGTGCTCGGCGGCCGAGATCAGCGCGGTGATGTCCTGGGTGATGCCGCCGATTCGCTGCACGTGCCCGGAGTCGCCGAGCACGGGGAAACTACGGATACGGAGCCAGCGGAGGCCTCCATCGGGCTGCCGCTCGATGCGGAAGTCGCAACTGACGCGCTCGCCTCGCCCAGCGCGGGCGAGGTCCTCCAGCACGTGTGGCCGATCCTCCGGCAATATCAGTTCGGTCCAATGCGCGAGATGATCACCCAGCAGCACCGCAGCGCGCGGAACGCCATAGATTGTCTCGAACGCGGGGCTGAGATACTCCCACTGCAGGCTGCTCGCGTCGCGGATGCACAACACGTCCGAGGACGCCTCGCCGAACTGGCGAAAACGCGTTTCGCTCTCGCGCAGGGCGGCTTCGGTCCGCTTGCGGTCGTCGATGTTCATGGCGAGCTCGACGAGGGTGCCGTCCCCGATGTCGCGGCCGGCGAACATCATCCAGGCGCGCTCGCCATTCTTGCGAAAATACTGCTTCTCGTAGGGGCCGATCCGCCCCGTCCGTCGCAGCATGTCGATCTGCGCCGCGGAGCTGCCGACCCATTCCGGCGGCGTCAGGCTCTGCCATGTCAGCTCGCCGTTGTTGATCTCCTCGCGTGAATAGCCGGTCATCGCGAGGAAGGCGTCGTTGGCATCGATCAGCGTGCCCGCGGCGTAATCGAAGAACAGCACGCCGACCGAATCGATCTCCAGCATCCGCCGCAGCCGATGCTCGCCCGGTTCGCTCCGGTCGGAACGACTCTGTGCCGGGGCGGGGGGGCGAGGATGGCGGATGTCGTCGCAGCTCAGACCGTCGCAGCTCAGACCTGCGGCGAGATCGGAGTCGGACTGCGCCAGCGCCAGGACGTCGTCATCCACCTCGAGGTCGGGGTGCGCGTCGGCCCAGAAATGCGCCATGCGCAGATAGGCCAGAAAGGCAGTCAGATGCTCGAAGCTGGTGTCTCCGAACGCATTGCGGATCGCCAGCCGCGACCGGCCGGCGGCCGCGGCCTGCATGAACAGGGCGGCTGCGGCATCCAACAGATCGGCTTCGTCCTCGCTGCCGGGCTCAGGGATGTCCAGAGGCCGCCGGACGGCTTCGAGACGTGTCAGCGCCGCAGCAACGCGGGCCGTTTCGGCAACGGGACGGGAGAGCAGTCGGCGGGCTTCGTCGATCGTCTCCGGGCGGCAAGCCGGGTCGCCTCCGGGACGTCCGAGCCCGACCAGGAAACCGAAATGGCGGGCGAGGCAATAGGGCTGAAGGCACAGACGCGAAAGGTGGACGGCAAGCCGTTCCTTGAACAACGGCGGCAGCGGAGCATCGAGATAGGCGCATCTTGCGAACTGCCACAGCTGCCGCGTCGTCTCCGGTGCCGCGGGTGGTGACCGGAACAGGTTGGGCATCACCCCAAGGCGCAGCACGATCTCCAACTCGAATGAGCCGCTGTCCTCAGAAGGCTGTTCGATCATCGCGATTTCCCGAGCAGCGCCTCAGCCGGCCGGTATCGCGATATCCGCGCGTGCCGACGCTCAGGTCGCCTCATTCATTCGCATCGAGCTGACGACCTTCCCGGTCCAAATGCAAGTAGTTGGCGTTGAACAGACCGGCGCTCATCAGGCGCTCGAGGTCCGGCAGGACCAGCATCTTGCCCTTGAGCACGATCAGATTGCTGGCCCGCAGCTCCTGCAGCGTGCGATTGACATGCACCTTCGACAGGCCGGTCGCCTCGGCGAGATCGGCCTGCGTGAGCGGGAAGTTGCAGCTGTTGTCGTCGGCCAGTCCAGCAAGGCGCAGCCGGAAGAAAAGCTCACACAGCAGGTGGGCCATGCGTTCGGACGCGGTACGTTGGCCGAGATTCATGGTCCATTCGCGCTGGATGGCGGCATTGACGAGCGTCTCCCACCAGAAGGCGGTGGCGATGCGCGGATACCCGGCGCTGATCTCATCGAAGAACTCGCGCGGCAGGTCGGCGATGGAGACCGGAGTGATCGTGCCGATCGAGTGATCCATCTCGCGCAGGATGAAGATGTTGAGGTCGCAAATGTCGCCAGGTAGGAAGAACGACACGATCTGGCGGCGGCCGTCCTCAAGCTGCTTGTAGCGGCAGGCCCAGCCGTTCAGGATCAGATGCACGTCCTTCGGTTTCTCGCCCTCGCGCGCGATATCAGCGCGAGCCGCAAAAGTCCTGACCCGCTGCGCCGACGCGCGGTTGAGCATCAGGCGGTCCGCTGCAGAGAGGCGGACGAAGTTCTCAAGCTTACGGACCAGATGACTCAAGGAGCGGTTCCCCCAGCGTGCTTATAGGGGGTCCAGGTGGAGCTGCTTCAATAACTTATGTTAGCATAGTGCCTCGTAAGCCGCAGCATCGCCACGAGAGCATGGGACGCAGAGCATGCGTGCGGTGATGCCGTGCTGCTGCACGCTGCGATTGTGGAAGACGGGATCTCCCTGACCGACTATCGGGCGTCGTTACAATCCGGCACGGCGCCGCGCGTGTTCGGTCCGGCCCCGACGGTCGACGGCGGTTCGACGCCATCGCGGGACGGTCGGTTCGCTTCATCATGCTCGACGTCAGATGGCGCGACCTTGCGGGGCAGCTAAGGACATATCCTAAGATTGGCTGGGATCTGGATCTGCCTCATCTATCGCGTTAGCCAGCCCCTTCCGCGCGTTCCGCAAGGTCTCGGAGGGCAGCTCACCCGCCACCTGGCGGTACTCGGAGGCAAAACGCCCGAGATTGCCAAAGCCGCATTTGAACGCGACCGAAACCACGCTGGTCTTCGTATCAGGTTGTCTCAGTAACTCCGACGCCCGCTGAAGTCGCACGCGTCTTGCGAACTGGCCGGGTGATCCGCGTCCCGTGTCTGAAAATTCCCGGAAGATCGACCGGACACTGACATTAGCGATGCCCGCGATCTTCTCCAAATCCAAGGGTTGATCCCAATGGGTCTCGATGTAGGACTCGACCATGTCGACGACCGATCGATTGACGCGCTGCGGCGCATTGCGCAGGCGTTGGCTGAAGTTGTGCTGGTGTGCCAGGAGGAGTCGAGCCATCAAGCTCCGCTCAAGTTCCGCCATCGCTATCAGTGAGTAGTCCTTTCCGAACTTCTGCAATTCCTCAGCAAGCGTGAAAACATCCTGACGGACAAAGGCCATAACAGTCGGGTCGGGAAGATCCGCGTCAAACCTCAACTTCGTATCGCTGTCGTCGCCGAGTATTGCTTTCAGCAAGCCCTCCAACGCAGCCGAATCGACCCTGACAACTAATTGGCGATAGCCGGCGGGAAAGTCCAAATCCAGCCTCGATTCGCCCGATATCATCGGGCTCCAGACCGCGATCGCCTGGCCGACTCCTCTTGCCCTGTAGTGCGCGGTCCCCTGGATCGAAAAGAATTGTCTGAAGATCGTCGATTCCGGAAACGAGAGTGACGCCGCACCCGCATATGAGCAGTACGCCAGCCCCATCGAACCCAGTCGCGCAAGGTTGGCCTGAATGCCGAAGTCGGCGTTCTGGCATTCAAAACGATCGACTCCGTACGCGCTGAACAGGCGATCGCGAGCGAACTCGCTGTCTCGCGAGCGAAACAACGGATATCGATCGAGATATGAGATACCGCCCAATCGATCCTCGAATTCCGCCCGGTGGCTCCGACGCGACCGTTCATCGGTCGTCGTGCCGGAATCCGCCATGGTGTTGCCGAAAGCGACACCCAGTTCGAATCTACTCAATTCCGGTATCCGGGCCAACGCCTGTAGACGAGCCGAGGCGGAATCTTTTGCGGGCTCGAGCTGCGAACGACGCGCGCAATGGTACGAGCGTGGACAGCTCAAGGTAAGTCGGTAGCCTGCGCTGCTTCGCAAATGTCTCGCGCGCGGAAAGCCCGTGAAAATACGGGGCGACACATTGCGATTGAGTCAATCGCAATGGCGGAATTCGGCCATTGTGTCAGCTATCGGGCAAATGAATTGAAAAGTCGAATTAGCTACTGTTCCGGCCGCCTGGGATCGGAGGCGCTGCGGGTCCTGCGCGGCATTTCGATCTGAGGTCGGGATAGTCCGGGAGGCGCCCCGCGCGCAACAATTCGGAGATGAAGTGAATGTTCGGCCGGAAATCAAGCAAAGGCGACGCACAGGCGATGATCGATGCGATCAGCCGCTCGCAAGCCATGATCGAGTTCGATCTTGACGGCACGATCCGCGGCGCCAATCAGAACTTCCTCGACTGTCTCGGCTATCAGCTCAACGAGATCGAAGGCAAGCATCACAGCATGTTCGTTTCGCAGGGCGAGCGGGACAGCGCTGCCTATCGCGAGTTCTGGGCAGGACTCAATCGCGGAGAATTTCAGGCGGGCGAGTTCAAGCGGATCGCCAAGGGCGGCCGCGAGGTCTGGATCGAGGCGTCCTACAATCCGGTGCTCGACGACAAGCGCAGACCGGTCAAGGTGGTCAAGTTCGCGACCGAGATCACAGAGAAGAAACTCCGCAGCATGACGGACGCCTCCAAGCTCGCCGCGGTCGACCGCGCGCAAGCTGTGATCGAATTCAAGCTCGACGGAACGATCGTCGGCGCCAACCAGAACTTCCTCGACGCGCTGGGTTACAGGTTGGATGAGATCCAGGGGCGGCATCACAGCATTTTCATCGAGCCGTCGCAGCGCGACAGCGCTGCCTATCGCGAGTTCTGGGCGGCCCTCAATCGCGGCGAATTTCAGAGCGGCGAGTTCAAGCGCATTGGCAAGGGCGGCAAGGAAGTCTGGATCCTGGCTTCCTACAATCCCGTGCTCGATCCATCCGGCAAGCCGTTCGGTGTCGTCAAATTCGCAACCGATGTCACCGCGCAGAAGATCAAGAATGCCGATCTTGCCGGCCAGATCGATGCAATCAGCAAGTCGCAGGCCGTGATCGAGTTCAACATGGACGGAACGATCATCACGGCGAACGACAATTTTCTTCATGCGCTTGGATACAGCTTGGCCGAAATCAAGGGCAAGCACCACAGCATGTTGGTCGATCCGTCGGAGCGCAACAGCGGCGACTATCGCGAGTTCTGGGCGAGCCTGAATCGCGGCCAGTACCAAGCTGCCGAATACAAACGTATCGGCAAGGGCGGCAAGGAGGTTTACATCCAGGCATCCTATAACCCAATCCTCGATCTCAACGGCAAGCCTTTCAAGGTCGTCAAATACGCCACCGACGTCACCAGACAAGTGCTGGTTCGCATGGGTAACGAGCGTGTTCGCGCGATGATGGAAACGGTGGCCGCGGGGTCGGAGGAGCTCAATGCATCGGTGCGCGAGATCTCGGAAGCCATGACGAAATCACGTGAGACGGCGATGGGGGCCGTGAGTCAAGTGGCCTCTGCGGATGGCCAGGCCCAGCGACTTTCTGATGCCGCCCAGGCCATGAGCGGCATCGTCGAGATGATCAATAATATTACCGGGCAAATCAACTTGCTGGCGCTGAACGCGACCATCGAATCAGCCCGTGCGGGTGAAGCCGGTCGTGGTTTTGCGGTCGTCGCCGCCGAGGTCAAGAGCCTCGCCAACCAGGCCAAGCAGGCCACCGACAAGATCGGTCAGGAAATCGAGAATCTCAACAGCATATCGGGCGACGTCGTGATGGCTCTCAATTCCATCAAACAGGCGATCAACAACGTCAGCGAGTACGTCACCTCGACGGCCGCGGCAGTCGAAGAGCAGAGCACGGTGACGAACGAGATGTCGTCCAGCATGGCTCGCGCGGCGGCCGAGGCGCAGGCCTTGGCCGGTCGGGCCGCTGCTTGAACGCCTGGACAACTGACGGCTGGGCTCTGGAGCCCGGCCCCATAGCCATTGAACGGTTGGGTTCACGACTAGGCGCTGGCGAGAAGACCGTGGCCGATATCCTCGACTTTCCTGTCCCCGATCCATCGCGCTTCAGCACGTGTCGCGCAGATGCGATCTCTCGGGCGCTCCTACATCCCCACATTGATCGCCTCCAGCAAGAGCTGAACCGGCAGCGCCAGGCCCTGGACGAATTGGACCTGCTCATCGGCTCGGATCCACCTCTCGCAGCATTGCGTATCGAAAGCGCAAAGGTTCGAGAACTTATCTCTACTGCCGAGAGCAAGCTCGGAGCGATCCTTTGAGACGAGTAAGCGCGAGTATGCAGCAGGGCGACGCGGTCGCTGGGGCCGGTGCTGCCGCCTGACACTCGATGATCGCCATCACGACAACCTTCGGCCGTTTCGCCGGGGGCGGCAGCGCCCTCGGCTCCACCGCACGTCGCCGCTCGGCAGCGCGTAGAGCGGGCGTGGGTGCTGCAGGCCGGTGGCCAGCGCCGCGATCTTCAAACCCGGTGCCACCGTCGGAGTCTCACCGGGTTTCGACGACCACGTAGTCGTTCTCGATCACCACCGGAAAGCGTTCGGCCACATAGGGGCCTTTCACCAGGCTTGCGCCGGGCTCACGCTTCACGTCGTAGCTGCGCAGCCGCGTGGTGCGCGGATCGCACCACGACTGACCGGTGGCAAGCTCGAACTCCCAGCCGTGCCAGGGACAGCGCAGGAACTCGCCGTGACGTTCGAGACGGTAGTCACCGGGACCGGACGATTGCGCGATACCGGTAACGACGCCGGTGCAGATCCGGGCGCCGCCGTGCGGACAGCGGTTGAGCAGCGCGTGCAGGCGACCGTCGACGTTGAACAGTGCGATCTCGCGGCCGTCGACGAACGCGGTCCGGCGCGACCCCGGCGGCAATTCGTCCGCCGAACAGACGACGTGGCGGCTCATGAGAGGCGATACAATGCCATTGCATTGTCCCTGAAGATCTTGCGGCGCTGGGTTTCGGTCATCGGGAATTTGAAGGAGAAGCTGGGATTGTCGTAGTCCCAATGCGGATAGTCCGACGAGTAGAGCAGGCGGTCCCAGCCGATCCAGTCGATGATCTCGACGAGATGCCGCGCATGCTCGGGCTCCTCGATCGGCTGCGTCGTCCACCAGATGTGCCGGCGCAGGTACTCGGACGGCCGCTGCTTCAGGTGCGGCACTTCCTTGCGGAACTTGTCGAAATGCTTGTCCATGCGCCAGGCCAGCGCCGGGGCCCAGGCGAAGCCGCCTTCGACCAGCACGACCTTCAGGCCGGGGAAGCGCTCGAACACGCCGCCAACAATGAAGCTCGCCGCCAGCGCTTCCATGCAGGCGACGAACACGTAATGCTCCTGCAGATAGTAGGTCGGCCAGCCCGAGCCGGTCGACGGATGCCCGCCATTGTAGCCGACCGGGTGCAGGCCGATCGGCAGGCCGGCCCGCTCCGCGGCCGCGTAGATCGGCCAGTAGCGGGGATGGCCGAGCGGGTCCGACGGGCGCGACGACAGCATGATCTGCACGTAACGGCGATCAGCGGCGCAGCGTTCGATCTCGGTCACCGCGGCCTCGGGAAATTCCTGCGGCACGACGATCCCGGCGCGCAGCCGCGGCTCCTGGCGCACCCAATGGTCGATCTGCCAGTCATTGGTGGCGCGTGACATGGCGGCGGCGAACTCGGGATTGCGCTCCTCCATCCCGCCCTTGCTGAGCGCCATCAGCAGCCCGAACTCGACATTGACGGGATCGAGATGCTGCTTGCGCAGCATGTCCAGATCCGAGCCCGCCGGGCCGGCCGAGGGAAGCGCATCCGTGCGCATGCCCGCCGCCATCATGCGCGGATACATCAGCGTGCTCGACAGCGCCTGCCGCACATGCACGCCATAGGTCTGGTAGTGCTCGCGCCAGCGCGGTTCGAGATAGGGAAGGAGCTCGCCCGGCGTGCGGTGCGCGGGATGGATGTCGCAGTCGACGACGGCCAGCGTCTGCCGTGCCTGCTGCTCCAGGAAGGGGGCATTCATCAGATGGTCTCCTCGATCGTGGCGGCACCACCGAGCGCATCCTGCGCAAGGCGCGGATAGGTCGCCATCGCGTTCTCGATCAGCACCTTTCGCAGCGCAGGCAACCCGTCGGGCAGCACGTCGTCACCGTCGAACTGCCAGTGCGGATAGTCGGTCGAAAACAGCAGCATGTCGTCGGAGCCGATGCGCTCGACGGTTTGCGCCACCGCATGTGCATCAGGCGCGTCGAACGGCTGGGTCGTCAGCCTGAGATGCGCGCGGATGATCTCGGACGGCCAACGGTCGATCCATGGCGTTTCGGGCCTGGCGCCGCGCCAGGTCTTGTCGGTGCGCCACATCGTCACCGGCAGCCAGCTGACGCCGGATTCCAGGAAGACGAATTTCAGTTGCGGAAAGCGCTGGAACACGCCTTCGGCGATCAGGCTCACGGTCTGGTTCTCGAACGCCTGCGCCTGCGCGATATAGTCCTCGAACTGATAGCAGGGCCAGCCGACGATGGTCGGCGCATAGCGATAGGTGCTGCCGGCATGAACGGCGACGACCAGTCCGTGGCGCTCTGCGGCCGCGTAGATCGGGAAGAACTCGCGGCGCCCGAGCGGCCGTTCGCCCATCGCCAGCATCAGGATCTGGACGAAACGCCCATCGGAGGCGAGACGCTCGATTTCTGCGAGCGCCTGCGTCAGATCCTGCGGATGGATCAGGATGGAGCCGCGCAGCCGCGGCTCACGGTCGAGCCATTCAGCGCGCAGCCAATCGTTGACCGCGCGGCTCAGCGCTGCCGCCATGTCGTCATTGTGGAGCGCGACGCAGCCATGGATGACGTTGGCGATGGCGAATTTGACGCCGAACGCATCGAGCGCCTGGGAGCGCAACGTGTCGAGCGCCGTTCCGGCCTGCGATGCGCGCCAATCGGCGCGCTGGCTGATCGGCGCATTGGGCGGATAGCTCATCATCGCGAACGGCATCCGGTCGATCGCGCGGTTGACGAGCTGGTCGCGCCAGTAGTCGTCGAGGTAGGGCAGCAGCTGCGCGATCGTCGGTGCAGGAACGTGCAGATCGCAATCGATCGCGCCCGTGTAGGGCATCCTCATCGTCGGCTCCGTGGCTCTCAGCTTGCGTTGGCGTGTGCGGCGGCCGGTCAGGCTGGCGCAGCCTGGTTGACCTTGTCCGGCCCGGGCGCGGTGAGCGTCCGGCGGCGCTGTGAAAGCCCCATGGCGACGACGCAGCTCGCCATCACCAGGGGCGGCAGCGCGGCCAGAAGAAACAGGTTCGATGCGGGCAGGTGCTGCGCAATCAGCAGTCCCGCGATCAGGGGACCGCCGATCGATCCGATCTTGGCCACCGAGAGCGCCCAGCCGACGGCGGTCGCCCGGTTGGCACTGGGATAGAATTGTCCGACGGCGCTGTTCAGCCCCTGGTGGCCGCCGACGACGAAGAACCCGACACACATCATGGCCGCCAGGAAGCCGGTATCGCTGAAGCCGGCAAGGCCGAGCGAGGCGACCAGCGGACAGGCGATCATCGGGACGGCGGCGATCGCGAGCACGCCGAACCGGTCGAGCACCCAGCCGGCGAGCAGCGCGCCGACGGCGCCGCCGAGGCTGAACATCGAGAGGCCGAATGCCGCCTGTGCCGGCGTGTAGCCCGATGCCTCCGCGAGAATGGGGGTCCAGCTGTTGAGGAAGAACATCGTCATCGAGCTCGCGATATAGGCGGCCCACAGCAGCGGCGTGATGATCGCGAGCTTGCCGTCGAACAAGGCGGTCAGCCTTGCGAGCGGGCCGCTGCCAACCGGGTTCGGCTCCTCCTCCTGAACCACGAAGCGGCTGGTCGGCTGCGCGTCGAGCCCGGGCTCGATGCTGTTGACGATGCGTGCAACCTCGTCGGGCCGCCGGCCCTGCACCACCAGAAACTTGATCGATTCCGGCAAGGTGAAGAAGCTGACGGTCGCTGCGATCAGCGGCAGCACGCCGCCGATCCAGAACACGATCTGCCAGCCGAGATGCGGCACCAGCCAGGCCGCGATGAGTCCGCCGGCGCTGCCGCCGGCGACATAGCCGAGCATGATGATCGCGACCACGGTGCCGCGATAGCGGCTCGGCACATATTCGAGATTGAGCGAGAAGCACAGCGGCGCGAGTCCGCCGATGCCGATACCGGCCAGGAAGCGCAGCGCGATGAGCATGCTCAGGTCGTCGGCCCAGACCGTCAGCAGGCTGAAGCCGCCGAAAGTGATGGTCGATGCGACGATCGCGAGGCGCCGTCCGATGCGGTCGCCGAGATAGCCGAAGATCAGGCCGCCGACGAGAATGCCGAACACGCCGGCGCTGAACACGACCCCGAGCGTGGCCTTGTCGATGCCCCAGTTGCGGATGATGGCCGGCGCCGCAAATGCCATGGCGTGCAGGTCGTAGCCGTCGAGGAACATCATCGTCGTGGAGAGGATCATGACTTTGAGCACCAGGCCATTGCGACGCTGGCGCTCGATGACGTCGCTGACGTCAATGACGGCGGTGACACTCACGGTCGTTCCTTCCCCAGTTGCCGTTCGTTCGCGACGGCTTGTTGCAAACCGCTCTGGCGACAGCCGGCCTCCCTGGGGGACAGCCAGCGTCGGGGCGCAACGTGGGGGATGCATCCGCGGCCAAAGCAGTTTGCAGCTGCAGGCTATTTGCTTCGGGATCGAGAGAGAATAGGCTATTTTGGACAGACATTTTTTCCGGATTGGATGAAATGGGCGATAGCCTTTTGAACATGAAGGCATTTGTGGCGACGGCCCGGGGCGGAAGTTTTTCCGAGGCGGCGCGCCAGCTTGGCCTCGCACCATCGGCGGTCACCAAGCGGGTCGGCCAGCTGGAATGGTCGCTGAAGTGCAAGCTGCTGCGCCGGAGCACGCGGCGTCTGCAGCTCACCGAGGTCGGTGAGCGCTATCTCGAGACGATGCAGCACATCGTCCGCGAGTATGACGACATGGCGGCCGGCGTGAAACGATCGCCGGACGAGATCGAAGGCCAGATCCGGATCAAGGCGCCGGGATCGCCGATGGCCATCGACCTGGCGAGGCTGCTGTCGGCTTTTCAGCTCAAATATCCGCGCGTGACATTGGAGGCGGTGCTGGTCGATCGCACCGTCAATCCGGTCGAAGAAGGCTTCGACATCGTGCTGACGATGATGCCATCATCCTTCCACGGCGTCATCGAGGAGCCGCTGCTGGCCTTTCCGCGCGTGCTGTGCGCCGCGCCGTCGTATCTCGCGCGGCGCGGCCGGCCGTGTCACGTGCGCGATCTCGCCGACCACGACTGCCTCGTCTTCACGCCGATGGGACCGGTCTGGACCTTCGACGGCACCAATGGCCTGACGACGATGGCGGTGCGCCCGCGCCTCGTGACCAACAACAACGCGCTGCTGGTCGAGGCCCTCGGGGCCGGCGGCGGAGTCGCCGTGGTCTCGCGGATGGCGGTGGCGGAGCGGCTGCGCAGCGGCGCGCTGATCGAGCTCCTCCCGGAGGTCCTGGTACCGGATCTCTGGGTCAAGGCGCTGGTGCCGACGACCCGGGCCAATCTGGCGCGCGTGCAAACTCTGCTGTCCGCGATCCGCGACGCCTTCCGTGCGGTGGCAGAAGGCCAGACGGCTCATGTCGCGGTCGGCTGAGGCCGGACGTCGGCGCCAAGCCTGGGGTCTACCGGGCCGCGCGATAGCCTGTTAAGCAACACCGGAAAGCGGGGCGTGGTCCCCAAGGACGCGAGAGAGGCATCAGCAATGATTCAGACGGTCGGTATCATCGGAGCGGGCACCATGGGCAACGGCATCGCGCAAGTGTGCGCGGCTGCCGGCGTACCGATCATCATGGTCGACATCTCGGAGCAGGCGGTGGCGCGCGGGCTCGCGGCCGTGGGCTCGAGCCTCGATCGCTTGGTCAAGAAGGACAAGATGACCGCCGCCGACAAGGACAAGGCGTTGTCCCTCATCACCGGCACGGCTGACAAGGCAAAGCTGTCGAGCTGTGATCTGGTCATCGAGGCTGCGACCGAGAATGAGGAGCTGAAGCTCAAGATCCTGAAGGATCTCTGTGCGAGCCTGAAGCCCGAGGCGCTGATCGCGACCAACACCTCGTCGATTTCGATCACCAAGCTTGCGACCGCGACCGACCGGCCGGATCGCTTCATCGGCATGCACTTCTTCAATCCGGTGCCGATGATGGCTCTGCTGGAGCTGATCCGGGGCCTGCAGACATCGGACGCGACCCATGCTGCGGCGGTCGACTTCGCCAAGCGGATCGGCAAGGTCGCGATCACCGCCAAGAACAGCCCCGGTTTTGCGGTGAACCGTATCCTTTGCCCGATGATCAACGAGGCGATCTTCGCGTACTCGGAAGGCATTGCGACGGCCGCTGACATCGACGAGGGCATGAAGCTCGGCTGCAATCATCCGATCGGGCCGCTCGCGCTGGCCGATCTGATCGGCCTCGACACGATGCTGTCGGTGATGGAGGTTTTCTACAACGGCTTCAACGACCCGAAATATCGTCCTGCGCCGCTGTTGAAGGAAATGGTCGCGGCGGGCCAGCTGGGCCGCAAGACCGGCAAGGGATTTTACGATTACAGCAAGTAACGGCTGCGCAGTGAATCTATACGCAGTGACTTCGTATACGCTGTAGCTCTTATGCGCTGTGTAGCTCTTCTTATGCGCAGTGATTCATAAGCGGCGGGTGGCGCGTCGAGCGCGCTCGCCGCTTACGCTACGCCGACAACAATCAGTTGACGGCACAGCGCCGGGCGGCAAGGGGCAATGCCTTGCTGATGCAGCCCACTAAGCCACGACCCGGCGTGCCGTTCGCGATTGACCGCTCTGCGATGGTCCGAAGCGATACCGCCGCATTCAGCGGATCTGGTGCTGAGGTGGAGTCATTGAACCTCCCGCTCATCCTGATTGTTGACTGCCGTCCGATCATCGCCGCGGCTTCATCAACCGGCACGTCGAACGAAACGGCACCTCGAATGCTCCTCCCGCGAACCTTCGCTGTCAAGGCGCATCATGACGCAATGATGAATTCGGCGTTACGGTAGGGATCGCTGCGGCAAGGCCTTGCGGACGCGGACTCTCGTCGTTCGGCGGAGTCTTCGCGTTCGTCCGATGACAAATCGTCGAAGATCACTATTTGAGGAGAGCACGGGTCTTACTATCGAGGCTGTGCAATCGGACAGTGGCGGCTATGTCGTCCAGCAGAATTTCCGGGGTGGGATGAGCCGAAGGGCACGGGCAGTTCGATGATCTTGGCGTGAGCTGCGGCGCGTCACGCGGCTGCATCAAAGTCGTGAATAGGACCATTGTTCCGGGAACCAAAGAATTCGTGGTAGCTTGTCTGCCGCAGATCGGAAGCAGGAGAACAGCGATGAAAGCAGCAAGGATCACTCTGGTCACGGTTGCGGCTCTCGTGTGGAGCCTGCCCTTGCTTGCTGCCGAGCAGGGGGCCACCGGCGTCGTGACCGGTATCAACCGGCTGAATGGAACCATCGCCATCAAGCGAGTGCAGAATGGAACCGTCGGCGCAGGAGCGTCCGCCGCGGCTGAGGAGTTCAAGGTCAAGGACAATGCGATGATCGAGGAGGTTCACGCCGGCGATCGCGTCACGTTCTCGACCGCCGACGGCAGCGGCGCGAAGACGATCATCAAGCTCGATCGGCAGTAATAGTTTCACCTTTCGCGTCGAGGGCGGGATGGGACCGGGCGCTGTTTCCTTGCGGTCTGGCACATGGTGTCTTGGGCTGTGGCTGATCGTCGGTCTCGGCACGGTCGTGAAGGCAGCCACCGGCGGCCTCTATCAGGCTCAGACCGTCGTGACCGGGCAGGGCGAGGACAATCGCCAGGCAGGCTTTGCGATCTGTCTGGAGGATGTGCTGATCAAGGCATCCGGCGCGTTTCAGCTCAGCGGAGACGCGCGGCTGATGCCACTGAAGGCGCGGGCCGGCGCATTCGTGACGGGTTTCGACTACCACGACCAGATGTCGGGCAAGCCGAAGCACGACGAGCAGGGCACGCGCGACCGGCCCTACGACCTGACCGTCTCGTTCGATCATGCGAAGATCGACGATCTGCTCGCGACATTGAACGTCAAGCCATGGTCGGCGCGGCGGCCGTCCATCGCTGCGATCGTCGCAATCACGTCCGGGAGCCGGAGCTTTCTCGTCGTGTCGGACGACCGCCAGTCTGATCTGCAGCGCGATGCGTTGCGTGCCGCCGCTGTCAAGCGTGGCCTGGACGTATTGCTCCCGAGCGCGTCGCAGATCGCCAACGTCGATCTCGGCAGCGCCGAGCTTCCCCCTGCGACCGTCGCTGTGTCGCTGCCGGGAGCAGAGGCGACATTGTTCGGTCGCCTCACCTGGGATGATTCCGAGCTCGGTTGGGTCGCGCAATGGCGGCTCGATGCCGCGGGCGCGCAGCATCGGTGGCGATTTCGTGGCGTGACGTTCGACGAAGCGTTTCGCCGCGGCCTGGGCGGTGTAGCGCAGATTCTTTCCGGCAACGGAGCGCCGTGAGGTTGCCGCGATAGCCTGCAACAATCCCTGTCGAGTTCATGCCGGAGCGGGCAATGCCGCGCTTGCGGGAATGAGCGTTCTGCTCCCGGGTCTGCCCGGAAGCCAGACAGGAGGTGTGCGTGGTGAAATTCAAGACGTGTCTGTTCGCCGCATTGTTGATGGCAATGCCTGTCTCGCTGGCGGCCGCCGCGCCCGGCCTGGTGCGAACGGCGGCTACGATGCGCGCCGGACCCGGCTCCGGTTTTCCTGTCGTGGAGCGCATTCCGGCGGGCGCACGCGTCACCATCCATGGCTGCATTGAGGGCGGCGCGTGGTGCGACGTCAGCTTCGATCGCGAACGCGGCTGGGTGGCCGCGAGAGCGCTCGCCTATCTCGACGGTCAGCGCTACGTCTACCTGCCCGAATACGTCGAATACGTGCCGGTGGCGCCGTTCGTGCTCACGACCTACTGGAGCAGCTTCTACATCGGACGGCCCTGGTATTATCGGCACGCGTTCTGGAACCACTACTGGCGTCGCCATCCGCCCGCGATGGCTCAAAATCCACCGCAGCCCGGCATGACTCCGCGTGGTCCGGGCCCGGGCGGGGTGGCCCAGCCCGCAGGCGCATCGGGCGCGGTGGCCGGAGCTGGCAGTCAGCCTCCGCCGCCACGCATGGCGACGGGGTCACCAGCCCCTGTCACGGGGGCTGCAGGACCTCGGGTCTCAGCGGGCGCCGCATCTCAGACTACAACACCGGTCCATGTCATGCAGCCGCCGATCGGACGCAGCAGTGGCCCGCCGCAGAGCGCCCGCGCGCAGATGGGCGGCATGCGGACGATGATCGGCAATGCACCGCAGGTCGGCGCAGCTCCCCGCGTCGTCGGCAGCCCTGCCATGGGGCCTTCGCACATCAGCGCAGGCGGCCCCCGCGGCGGCGGGCGCTCCGGCTCCGCTGGAGGCTTCCGTCGGCACTGACGATCGTGCGTGGCGGAGAGAATGCAGACCGCGCATCCGCTGCAAGGCGGGGCGCGGGGCCGGCGCGCAGATCGGCTGGTGGCAATAGCGGGGACGATGACTACATGGCTGTCGTCCTCCCGTTTTTCCCTTGATCTTCGCCCGCCGTGAAAAAGTCCGTGCTCGTCTTCCTGCTGCTCATCATCACCCCCATCTTGCTCTCGGCCGCGAACTATCTGCGCGGCGATCGCCGCGGCCATTGGCAGACCGCGGACCGTTCGAGCGCCGGCCTGCTGCCATCTCCGGCAGAGCATGCCGACGCAATCCTGCGCGTGTTCGCTGCGCGCACGGTGCGCTGGCGCGGCATCTTCGCGGTCCACACCTGGATCGTCGTCAAGGAGAGCGGCGCGCTGCGCTACACGCGCTATGACTACACGGCCTGGGGTGAGCCGATCCGAATCGATGGTTTCGCGCCCGACGGCCGCTGGTTCGGGGCTCTGCCCGAGACGGTGCTGGCCGTCGATGGCGACGAAGCCGAGCGTGTGATTCCAAAGATCCGCGGCGTGATCGAAACCTATCGCCTGCGCGCCTATGGCGACTACAACGCCTGGCCCGGACCGAATTCGAACACGTTCGTGCAGGCGGCGCTGAATGCGGTGCCGGAGCTGAACGCCGTGCTGCCGCCGACCGCGATCGGCAAGGACTACCCCTATGACGGCTGGTGCGGACGCACGGCGTCCGGCACCGGCCTGTTCGTATCGCTCGGCGGCTATCTCGGCCTCACGGTGGGATGGATCGAAGGCGTTGAGCTGAACTTCTTCGGCGGGGTCCTCGGGCTCGATCTGCGGCGTCCTGCCTTGAAATTCCCCGGGATCGGCCGTCTCGGCATGACCCCCACCTGAGGGCGGCGGGCGCCGATCTCCTGGCATGCTGCTTGCTGCAACCCCTTCCGGGCAACCCGCAATGTCGCGGTTGCGCCAGAACGCCGGCGTCCCGGCCCTGCCATTCGCGTCAGCATGCCCGCGCGCGCTTGCGAATGTCGGATCCGCCACACGAGGCGAGGGGAGACAGTTGATGGACACGCTGTTTGCGATCTGCGCGACCTATGAGGTGGACGACGGCACGGCGCAGGGCTTCGTGCTGCAGCGGCGCGATGCAGATGGCAGCGCCAAGCCTTGGCCGATCCTGGTCACGCGCAAGGGCAACAATTTCTACGGCTTCGAGAATGCCTGTCCGCATCAGGGCGCGCGCCTCGACAAGCGTCCAGGCGAGTTCATGGACGAGGAGGGCAATTTCCTCGTCTGCGGCCAGCACGGTGCGCAGTTCGATCTCGACACCGGGCAGTGCTTCATCGGCCCCTGTCAGGGCCGGGCGCTGCCCCCGATCAAGCTCGTGATCGACGACGGCGATGTCTGCCTGTCCGGCATCGATCTGGACGAGGAGGACGGGCTCGACATCGACGACCCCGAGGACGACGTGCCGGAGGTGCAGATCACCTCGGACTGACGAGCAGACCGCGCCGCCGTCAGCGCTTCTTCCGTTCGGCGCGGCTGAAATTGCTGAGATGCCCCTCGCGGGCGGCCTGGGCTCGCGCTGCCCTGATCAGGCCGGGGCTGCGTGCCGGTGCTGCCGGCAGCGAGGGCAGGCGGGTGAGCCTGCGGCCGCCGCAGTTCGGGCACACCGGCTTTTCCGAAATTCCGATCAGCAACTCGACATCTTCGGTGCATTTGGCGCAATGGAAGCTGTAGAACGGCATGACACGTCCCCTCCTCGACGGGAGAGGACAGTGCATGAAGCGGGCCAGCCGCAAGCCCGCCGAAAGCGTTGATTCGGGGCTCGATTGGGGCTCATTTGCACGCAAACGGCCCCCTCTGGGCCTGAGCGTGTTCCGAACGCGACGCGGCTGGCGTCGAACTCTTGACAGCCCGCCGCGGGCGTCCGCCCGCCGGCCGGTGCCGGAAATCACGGCGCCCGCCGGCCGGTGCCGGAAATCACGGCGCCAGCCGGCTGGGAAGGGGATCAGGCGTTGGTCTTCGGCACGTACTTGCCGGCGACGCACTTGTAACTCTGCAGACGCCACTCGTGATATGGACCCTTGGACATCCAGTCCGCGATTCCGATCTGCGCACTGACCGCGCATGATGTCATCGTGATGCCGGACATCTCGCTGTTGGTGACGACCTTCTCCATGCAGAGCGGGCCGTTGCATAGCATTGCGACGAGAGTGACGAGCACGTTGATTCTGCCTCCAAAGAGTGGGACCCGGTAGGGATCTGGAAAGCAGAGTTCATGCCAAGTGATGAATCCAGGCCGTGTTGCTACGGAAAGGATTGGTACGGGTGTCACTTCATGGCTACAGAAGCGTGACGGATTCACTGCTTACATCACGCTTCTTTCACCACATCGTTCGCGTTCGCTGCTGATGAGTTGGTCGCCTCGTCGCTGTGGCGGCCGGCGCCGCTGGGGACGTGCCGACGTGTAGTTCGGCGGATGTCAAAGAACGGGCAGCGCCTGCGCAGTCCTGCGGCGGTTGCAGACGACGGGCCTGCAGGCTCCAATGCCGCGCGGGGCGAGCCCAGCCTTTCGCCAAGTCGAACTGGCCCGTCCAGTGTTGAATTCCGAATGCGGTGCGGTGCTGGGAGGCGGCCGCCGCACGGCTCACACCCACGTGACGGCCTGCGCCGAGCGCCGGGCTTGCGCAAACAGCCCTTCGCTCCGTAGGACAACGGAAGAGATCCCGGGGGACTTCATGACAGCCGAATTCACGCGCCGCGCGCTGCTCGAGATCGCCGGCGCTTCGTCGATGACGTTGGCGGCCATCGCTGCCGCCCGCGCCGAAAGTGGCGGCGAGAGCACCGTCGCGGGCCCGACCTTCGCGAGCCGCACGCCGATCCGCATCGGCATGGTCACTTTGCGCGTGATTGACCCGGACAAGGTCGCGGCCTTCTACCGCGACGTCATCGGCTTGTCGGTGATGCAGCGGACGACGATGTCGGTCCGCCTCGGCGCCGGCGGCGTGCCGCTCGTCGAGCTCGAGCCGCGCCCCGACGCGAGCCGTGAATCGCCCCGTGCGGCCGGTCTGTTCCACACGGCGTTCCTGATGCCGACGCGCAAGGACCTCGCGCGCTGGCTCGTGCATGTCGCGCGCAACCGCACGCCGCTGACTGGCTTTGCCGACCACAATGTCAGCGAGGCCGTCTATCTGGACGACCCCGAGGGCAACGGCGTCGAGGTCTATGCCGACCGCGCGCCGGAGCTCTGGCAGTGGCGCGACGGCGTCGTCAGGATGGGCACCGAGCAGCTCGACGTCGACGACCTCGTCGCCCTGACCGATACGCGCACCAGCAACTACGCGGGCGCGCCAGAAGGCCTGCGCATCGGCCACGTCCATCTCAAGGTCGGTGATATCGGCGAGGCTGCCAGCTTCTACACCGGGCTGATCGGGCTGCAGCCGACGCGGACGATCGACCGCGCCGCCTTCCTGTCGTCTGGCCGCTATCACCATCACATCGGCGCCAACACCTGGCGCAGCGCCGGTGCCGGCCGCCGCGACGACGGCACCACAGGCCTGTCGTGGTTCTCCTTTGAGGTCGAAAGCGAAGAACTCCTCGCCGGACAAGACACGCGGCTGCGCCAGGCGGGTGCAACGCTCACGCCACTCGCGAACGGTCTGGAGACTGCCGATCCCTGGGGTACGCGAGTCAAACTGATCCGGGTGTGACCCGTTGACCCGCATCATGGAGCTGATTTGCCTCGACGCTGCAAGCCGCGCCGTGCGCGTCCTCACGTCCCGCGGATGAGTCGTCCGGACGTGACGATCCTCACGCCTTGCGCACGAACTCCGACTTCAGGTTCATCTGACCGATGCCGTCGATCTTGCAGGCGATGTTGTGGCCGTCGGTCGCTTCCTGCAGGCGGATGTTGCGGACCTTGGTGCCGCCCTTGACCACCGAGGACGATCCCTTGACCTTGAGGTCCTTGATCACGATGACGCTGTCGCCGTCGGCGAGCACATTGCCGTTGGCATCGCGGATGCTGACGTCGTCACCTGCCGCCGCAGCGTTCGCGGCGTCGCCGCTCCATTCATGACCGCATTC
This sequence comes from Bradyrhizobium ontarionense, assembly GCF_021088345.1. Lineage (NCBI taxonomy): Bacteria > Pseudomonadati > Pseudomonadota > Alphaproteobacteria > Hyphomicrobiales > Nitrobacteraceae > Bradyrhizobium > Bradyrhizobium ontarionense. The sequence continues at coordinate 795,869 of NZ_CP088156.1, forward strand.
CGGACAGACCCACAGCGCGCCGTCCTGATAGGCGTGCTCGGAGCGGCATTGCGGGCAGGTCATCGCGTCGGTCATCTCATCCTCAGGTGCTGCTGGAAGCGTGCGCAGCGTTAGAGGCTCGGGTGGAACCGGGCAAGGGAAATCGCGCCCTGCCTGCAGTCACAGCGCGCATCGCAGATACGTTGCGCGCTGCCGTTGTTGACATGTCGCTGGCCGAGCCAGCCCGTCGTCACGCCGCCTTCTTCTCTGCGACCTTGGGCGCGCTCTCGGCCGATTCCATGGCCCGCAGATAGGTGTCGAGCAGGGTCTCGTGCTCGTCGCGCTCGTCCTGGTCCTGCTTCCGCAGCTTGATGATCTCCTTCAGGATCTTGACGTCGAAGCCCTCGCCCTTGGCCTCGGCGAATACTTCCTTCTTCTGCTCGTTCAGCTCCGCCAATTCGCCATCGAGGTGCTCGATCCGCTCGACGAAGGACCGGATGCGCGCGCCGGGAATGCCGATGTCTGACATGGTGACTCCTACACTAATGGGACCCCGAAAATGCGCGGCAGTTCATTGCCAATGTGTTAACGGCAGCCGCTTGCCCGCCCTGCAAATGCGACGTGCTTAACGCGGAACCGGGCGCGGGCCGGGCCTGCCGAACGGTTCCATTCTCTAGCTCCGCTCCGCCGCCGCCAGTGCCCGGAACTGCTTCTTCATCGCATTGACCTTGCCGAGGTAGCCCGCGACCGAATGGTCGCCGCAGCGCTCGCCGTCATCGGGCCTGAAGCCGCGGCGCACGAAGCCCGCGGCAGGGCCGGCGCCGCAGAGATGGATGACGGCGGCGAGATCCTGTGTCTCCCGTGCCGTCGGCTTCGCGGCGGGCGAGCGTGCGAGCACGGCGGCGACCTGGCGGTCGAGATAGATCGCCGTGAGCGCCACTGCATGCGCGGGCCAGGCGCGGATGTAGAGGCTCGATGCGCCGCAGCCGTCGGCCGTGACCTCATGATCCCTGATGCAGAAGCGCGCGGCCTCGGCAAAGGCGCCGTCGGTCATCTGGAACAGGCCGACGGCGCTGGAGGCCGGCTGATACAGCGCGAACGGATTCCACGCCAGGCGCCAGCGCCAATAGGTGCGCGCGACCGGATTGCCGGAGCTCTCCGTCTGCGCCAGCGCGGCCAGCAGGTCCGCCGTGATCGATCGCGTCGCATTGTCGCGGAACAGCGCGCCATACTGCCGCCAAGTCTGCTCCGGCTCCTTGTCGAGCGAATGGCCTGCGACGATGAACAGCTCGGTCGGCTTGCGCATCACATGATAGGCGAGATTCACCAGCGCAAAGGCGGCGAGCACCAGCACGGTGATGGCGGCGATCTTCAGTGCGCGCGGCGTTGTCGTCACTTTCCGGCGCAGCCAGCGCGCGCTGCGCGCAGCTATCCGCCTGGTGCGGCGGAGCAGCGCGTTCCAGCGACTGGCCCCGCGCCGCCTGCGGCTTGTTTGTAGTATCTGAGTACGGCGCTCAGGCAACTCATCAGCTCCCAACGCTGGTCGCGCCATCAGGGTTAAGGAAGAATTCGTGCAACCGCGTCATGGTGTAGCTCTCTGTGGTGGGATGGTGCGTGATGAAGAAATCGGTCAGTACCTTATTGATGGTGTTGTTGTCTGTGCTGGCGGCGGGCATCCTGGTGTCCACGGCCGTCCTGATGAGCGGTGCGACGGCACGTTACAACGAGAGCGTCGAGACCGAACAGCTCGCGGCGGCCGACAAGGCGATCTTCCAGAACGTTCTCGTCATGCGCGCCCATCGCGGCGACATTCAGAGCGCGCTGCTCAGCGAGGAGGATCCCCGCGCCAAGCTCGCCGAATATCAGGGCATCGAGACGAAGAGCTATGACGGCATTCTGGCTGCGCTCGCCGGCGTCGATCTGCCCGATCGCGGCGACCTCGTGGCCAGGCTGAAAGCGAACTGGGACGCCACCGTGCCGCAGTTCAAGCTGCTGTTCGACGAGGCGGCGCGGCCGCGCGCCGAGCGCGTGCTGGCGCGCACCAATGCCTGGTATGATCAGATGACGAAGACGCTGGACTCGGCCAACGCCGCGTCGCTGGCGGTCTCCAACCGCGTCTGGATGACCGATCCGACGATCGCGAAGATGGTGCAGGCGCGCCGCCTGGCCTGGCAGGTCCGCGACCGCTATGGCCTGCAGTGCTCGTTGCTGCGTCCCAACATCAACAGCTCCAAGCCGCTCGAAGAGGCCCAGAAGAGCTCGATCGCGCAGGGGCGCGGCACCATCAACGCCGGCTGGAGCGGGCTGGACGACCTGATGGCGGGCGCCGCAGGCTCCGCACTCGCCATTGTGGTCAAGACATCGCGGGTCGAGGTCGACGCGGCGCATCAGCGGATGGACCAGATCACGAAGGGCCTCGACGGCAGCGGCAAGCCGGTGATGCCGGCACCGGAATGGAATGCGTTCTGCCAGGCTCCGTTCCAGGGCATCATCGCGATCGGCATCACGGCGCTCGACGCCTCGATTGCTCGCGCCGAGGCGCTCAAGGCGGCGGCGCTGCGCAGCCTCGTCGCGCAGTCCATCGCGTTCGTCGCCGCACTGCTTGTGGCGGTCGTGGCGCTGCGCTCCGTGCGGGTCCGGCTGGTGCGCCCGGTGCGCGCGCTGATGCAGTCGATCGAGCGGATCGGCCAGCGTGATTATCAGACGCCGGTGCCGCAGTTCGGTCATGCCGACGAGTTCGGCGCGATGGCGTCCGCCCTCGAAGGCCTGCGCGAGAGCGCCGCGACGGCGGACCAACTGGCGCGCGAGCGCGAGCAGGACCAGGGCAAGCGGCTGGAACGCTCGCAGGCGATCGACAGCGCCTGCCGCAGTTTCGACGACACCGTGCAGGCGGTCATCGTCAGCATGGGCAACTCGACCGGCCAGCTCGATTCCAGCGCCGCCGACGTGCGAACGCTGGTCGACGATTCCACCGAGCAGACCGCCGCCGTCGCCAGCGCCGCCGAGACCGCGACGAGCAATCTGGAGACCATTGCGGCGGCGACCGAAGAGCTGACGGCCTCGGTCGCCGAGATCGCAACTCAGGTTCAGGCCTCCGCCGCCGATGCCCGCCAGGCGGTCGAGAAGGCGGCGCAGACCAATGCCACCGTCGAGATGCTCGACCGCGCCGCCAACCGCATCGGCGAGGTGGTCAAGATGATCACCGCGATCGCGAGCCAGACCAACCTCCTGGCGCTCAACGCGACCATCGAGGCCGCCCGGGCCGGCGAGGCCGGCCGCGGCTTTGCCGTCGTCGCCGGCGAGGTCAAGAACCTGGCGTCGCAGACGGCCAGCGCGACCGACGACATCACGCGGCAGATCGCCGAGATCCAGGCCGCCACCGGCGAGTCGGTCGTGGCGATCCGCGCGATCAGCCTCAACATCTCCGGCATCGACGAGAAGATGACGGCGATCGCGGCCGCGGTCGAGCAGCAGCGGGCCGCCACCACCGAGATCTCGCGCAACTTCCAGCAGGCCGCGCAGGGCACCCGCGCCGTCACCGACACGATCGGCTCGGTCGCGGCCCTCAACCGCCAGACCGGCAATGCGGGGGCCGCGATGGTCGATTCCGTGCGCCGGATGTCCACCGATGCCGACCGTTTCCGCGTGGCGGTGGAGGGCTTCCTCGGCACGGTGCGAAGGGCGTAGGCCTGCGTGCGCCGGCCGCGACGGCGGGATCGTCGCTCATCTCAGCATGCGCGCTCCTTCGACCGCGCAACCGCGCCAGCGCAGCCTCAGGCATGCGTCGTCGCGATCTCGCGGCGCGCATCGCGTCCGAGCTGTGCCGGTCGTTTGCCCTCTGAGCAGAGAGGGCGCGGGGAATGCCGGGCGCTGGCCGCACCCATGGCCCGCCTGCGACAAGAAAGCAGGCGGCAGTCACCACAGGTTCAGCCGAGACGTCCCGGCATTCCCCGCGCGATGGTTTTCACGCTTATCTCGCGCTCTCCCCGGTGTCCGGGCTTGATAGCCACCGTCGCCTTCCGGATCATCATCACCAGAAGACTTAGCGCCAGCATCGGGGCGCCAGGACCACGCGTCTTCACGTCCGCAAAGCCTGCCGTTCGTCGGCGAGCACGAAGCCCGCTGCAGCACGCTTGCAGCCACCGCATCCCGCAACCCAACGTCTCGTGACGATCGCGATGCGCCCCTCTCGTGAGGCGGGATGGCGATAGACAATCATGATTTCCGGAAAAGCGAAAGATAATTATTTTTTGCCGAAGGACTGGACAGGGCAAATCAGCTTGATGAGTTTGATGAAATTGGCCGTGGGGCGCAGGCGATGTCGCCGCGCGCAAGCTGCCGCAGGGTGGGCAAAGGCGCGCCGGGCGCGACCTCATCGGGCAAACTGTGTCCCGCGCCGTGCCCACCGTCCGCACCCACGGGCGGTGATGGTGAGCACGCGCCGCTCTGCGGCGTCGCTTTGTCCACCCTACGGCTCCGTTTGCGCGGATGCACGTCGCGGAACACTTGTCCCATAAGCCGGTTGAAGCAGCTTCCAGGTCAGCCGCGAGAGGACTCCGCCATGCAGGACATCAAGGAACACATGGAGATCATCGGCGCCGACGGCGTGCATGTCGGCACCGTCGACGGCGTTGAAGGCAATCGTATCAAGCTGACGAAGCAGGACAGCGGCGAGGGCAGCCACAAGGGACATCACCATTTCATCGACAAGAGCCTCGTCGCCGAGGTCGAAGGCGACAAGGTGCGGCTGTCGGCGATCGGCGCGGTGGCCGTGACGATGGAGCAGGAGAAGTAGGGGGCGAGAACAGCGACGCATCACGCGCCGTTCACCTCGCAGAGGTGGACCATGCGCCGACACATCCGGACCTCATGGTTCGAGACGCGCCGCAGGCGGCGCTCGTCACCATGAGGGTCCCGATTTGAGAACTTGGTGACGAGGACGTCGCCGCAAACTCACAACCGTAGGGTGGGCAAAGCGACGCCGTGAGGCGGCGCGTGCCCACCGTCGGTGGTGGTGGGTGCGGGCGGTGGGCACGGCGCGGCAGACAGCGTGTCCGACGGGCGCGTTCAGGGGCGCGCCTTTGCCCACCCTCATATGGGGTCTTGTGAGTCAAGTCTCGTTCGATAGGTCGAGGTTGTTTTTTCGAGGATGCCGTTCGTTTCCTTAGAGGTGGTGTGTTCGGCGGAGCAAAGCCGACGTCCGCGCGCTCTCGATTTTGCGCCGTAGCGGACGGCGGCTTTGCGGGTGGGCAGGGCGACGTCTGGCGCCACGAACCTGCGGTCTCGGTCGAGGACTGGCTTGCGAAGATTCTGCAGCTGTCCGCTGCATCACCTCATATCCGGTCGGATGAAGTCATCCGGGCCCATGTTCCGCATGCTTGCGGCGAGAAGCCAAAGAGGATGAGACCCATCTACAAGACGGCTGGTGGTACGGCCCTAGGGTGGCACGGTCATCATCCATCCTCGCAAGACCGCGGCGAACCGCGGGCCTGATCGCGAAGTTCGTTTACGCCTTCATCAGGGCCTCCTCGGGCACGAGGCCGGTCTCGAGATAGCGCCACAGCGCCACGACGAGCTTGCGCGCCAGCGCCACGATCGCAATGCGCCTGACACGCTTGCCGGTGTTGAGCGTGCGGGTCTGGAACCAGCGGCTGAGCGCGCTGTCCGGCTGATGGCGGACCCAGAGCCAAGCCAGCTCGATCGTCTTCAGGCGGACGTGCGGATTGCCCGCCTTGCTGATGCCCTGCTCACGATCGATGCCGCCGCTCTTCCATGGGCTCGGTGTCAGGCCGCAATAGCTGGCGACCTCGCGCCGGTTGCGGAAGTCCTTGTAGAACAGCTCGCCCGCCAATGTCGTGGCGAAGGCCGGCCCGAGCCCCTTGAGCCGCTGCAGCTGCTCCCGCCGCTTGGCCATCGCCTCCGGAACGACAGCCGCCTGCGCGGCCTCCTGGCTCTGCTCCAGCGCCGCGAGCTGCTCGCGCACCAGCATCAGACGCGCGTGCTCGCGCTTGACCTCGGCCAGAACGTGGGGCGGCAGCGGCTCACCCTGCCAGTCGCGTTGCTGCTCCAGCCAGGTGAGCCAGTTGCGGCGGCGCGGCGCGCCGACCTCCAGGCCGGACAGCCGCAGCAGCGCCTTGATCCGGTTGGTGTGGGCCGTCTGCTCCGTGACCAGCCGGTCGCGCTCGCGGCTGACCCGCCGGGCGTCCTCCTGCTCCACCGTCGGCACCCGGACGATCCGGACCACCCGGGGCTCGCCGCGCAAATAGGCCATCAGCGTGCGCAGCAACAGCTCGCCGTCGATCCGATCCGTCTTTGCCCGCCGTGCGCGCTGCTCGACCGCGATGCTTGCCGGATCGAACACCAGATTGTCGATTCCGTTCGCGACCAGCAACCGGTGCAGCCAGAAGCCGTCATAGCCGGCCTCGTAGCAGCTCGCCACGCGCGGCTCCGATCCGAGCTTCTGCGCCGCCCGGGCCCGCGTCTTGGCGATCAACGCCAGCAACCCGACCTGATCGACTCCGTCGAGCTTGTGCCGCGACATCCGTCCCTGATCGGGACTGTGCAACGTGATCAGCCAGCTCTTCTGGCTGAGTTCAATTGCAACGAAAATCGTGCCAGTATCTCCGGCGGTGAGCGTGCCTTGGGTCGAAGCTTGCATCTGACTCTCCGAGGGTTCGAGTGTGGAAACCCAAACCTATCGGAAGGGCTCGCTCACCGCTCCCCCATGGAATCTACGTTTTCACTCCGCGCAGCCCAAAATCGTCTTCAGCAGCTTGGGAAACCGCGCATTGATGTCGGCCTCGCGCACGACGTTGCGGTGCTCGACGCCCTTTTTCGTGGTCTGGATCAGGCCGGCCTCGCGCAGGATCCGGAAATGGTTGGATAGCGTCGATTTGGCCATGCCGGGGCAGGGCGCGGCCTCGGTGCAGGACATGCAGTCGTTCTGCGCGATCAGGCTCCTGACGATGCGCAGCCGCATCGGGTCGGCGAGCGCGGCCAGCACGCCGGCCAAGGTGATGTTCTCGCGCGAGGGGTGAAACAATTGCGCCATGAAAAAACATATAGCGACGGCCTTGCACTCATTCAATGGTTCACTAGTTCTGAACTATTGAACGGTAGCGCCATAGCGCAATGTGGAGAGAAAGATGAGCAAGAGACTCGAAGGCAAGGTGGCGCTGGTGACGGGCGCATCCAAGGGGATCGGCGCCGAGATCGCGGCGCGGCTGGCGGCGGAGGGCGCCGCGGTCGCCGTCAACTACAGCGCCAGCAAGGAGGGCGCCGAGCGTGTCGTCGCGGCGATCACCGGCAAGGGCGGCAAGGCGGTGGCCGTCCGCGGCAACCTGACCGACGCCAACCAGGTGAAATCAGTCGTTGCCGAGACCGTCAAGGCGCTGGGCGCGATCGATATCCTCGTCAACAATGCCGGCGTCTACGCCTTCGCGCCGCTCGACGGCATCACGCCGGAGCACTTCCACAGCCAGTTCGATCTCAACGTGCTCGGGCTTCTGCTGGTGTCGCAGGAAGCCGCGCGCCATTTCAATCCGGCCGGCGGCAGCATCGTCAACATCTCCTCGGGCGCGTCGACCCTGGCGCCGCCGAACACCGCCGTCTACTCCGCGACCAAGGCCGCGGTGGACGCCATCTCCTCGGTGCTGTCGAAGGAGCTGGCGCCGCGCAAGATCCGCGTCAACGCCATCAATCCCGGCATGATCGTGACCGAAGGCGTCGTCGCCGCGGGCCTGCACGAGGGCGACATGCGCAACTGGATCGAAACGACCACCCCGCTCGGGCGCGTCGGCAAAGCCGAGGAGATCGCCGCGGCCGTGGCGTTCTTCGCCTCGGATGATGCGTCCTATGTCACCGGCGAGACGCTGCATGTGACCGGCGGTTTGCGCTGAGGCGTCACGTCGCTGCGCTCGAAACAACGACCAGCGAACCGTAGGGTGGGCAAAGCGCCGCCGTGAGGCGGCGCGTGCCCACCATCATCGGCAGCGGTGGGTGGGGACGGTGGGCACGGCGCGTGAGACGTTTTACCCCATGGCGCGTACGGGCGCGCCTTTGCCCACCCTACGCGCCTGAAACCCGGCTCTGGCGAATGGCCGTCATTGCCTCCGCCATCTCGCCGTCATTGCGAGCGCAAGCGAAGCAATCCAGACTTGTCTCCGCGGTGGGATTCTGGATTGCTTCCACCTTCGCCCTTCGGCGGACACGTCGCTTGCGCTCGCGATGACGACCAGCGGGGCCGAAAGCGATTGACAAAAACAACTATAGGTTGATAGTCGTTTCCGTAAGGTCGAAGCGGAGTCTGTCGTATCCGTGATGCATTCACGAACGATGCCGCTTCAACCGACCACCGGTTGGACGCATGGCGTTTTGCCATGACGCAAGGTCCCGACCCGGCTGGATTTCGAATCACGAAGGATTTGATCATGCGCATTGGCTTTGCACTTTCGACCCTATCTGTCGTCGTGGGATCGGCGGTTCTCGGCTGGGGGCTGACAGCGCCGCGCACCGCGCGCGCGTTTCTGGAGGACATCTGCGTCCAGCGCGTCGGTGAGGGCCTGAGGAACTGTCTCGCGCCGGCCAGCGCGTGCAAGGATCCGACGGAAGCGCTCAATCGGGGCTGCCTGCTCGAGGCGGTGCAGTTCGCCGTCATCCCGCCCGGCCGCAGCATGGTCCATGCCGACTCGACCTATTTCATCGCCCAGGCGCTCGGCTATCGCGCCGACGTCGCCTATTGGATCGCCGCGTATAACGAGAACTCCGACTACGCGCAATATGCGCCGATCGATCAGTGCGGCGTGCAGGCGACATCAACGAATTCGGGATCCAGCTACATCACGGCCAAGTTCAACGGCTTCCAGCGCACCAACAACACCACCGACGGGCCGCTCTATCACTATCTCTTGAACTTCTCGCCCAACGGGCAGGGCACCGATGTGCATGGCGCCAGCGGGGTCCAGGCGGTCTATCCGTTCCACTATCCGCCGCCCGGCTATCCCATCACCATCGACGACGTCTATCAGGGCACGCTCTACGACCTCCGGCAATGGGCCATGAAGGCGGACGACGGCCCGGGCCTGCTGTGCACGGCGGGATACACGACGCCCAATGGCTCCTCGAACTTCAGCGGCCCGAAATGCCTGGCGAACGTCCCGATCAGCGGCAACGTGCCACTGCTGGAGAACTACGCCATCGGGCCGGCCATCAACGTGACCTCGGGACCCAAGATTCTCGACAACAGCAATCCCAGCGCCGTCGTCGATTACACCCAGCTGAAATCCTGGCTGGACGACAAGAGCCGCACCACCGGCGTGCTGTTCGACGATCCGAAGAAGCCGCCCGTGCCGGTCCAGGTGGCCAGGATCGGGCTCTATCTGCACTCCCTGCAGGATGCCTCGTCGCACGGCACCTTCTGCGGCGACGACGCGCCGTCGCCCCCGGGCGGCTCGGACGCCGGCAGCTACATGATCATGAGCTCCGGCAGCGTGAAGCTCGCGTTCGGCACCTATTGCGCCACCGGTCCTCATCTGGCGAGCCATGTCCAGGAGACCGGAACCGGGGATGTCAGCCTGCCGCTGCGCGACTATGTGGCCCTGAACAACACGCTCGACGAGCTGATCCTGTTCGGCAACAACGTCGCCAAGCCGCGTGGCTGGATCGTCAACCCCAGCCTGCTGCCGCCGAATGTCGTCGGGGCTAAGAGCGCCGCGGGCGACAGCGCCGCCGACCTGAAGTCGCGCCTCGTCGGCCGCATCGTGCAGGGCCAGCAATGGTCCCGGGCCGAAGTCTACGCCTCCGGCGTGGTCACGCTGCCGCTGCAGCGCACCGACGCCCAGGACCGGCTGAACACCATGAACGCCGCGCTCGGCGCCTATTCCAAGCGACTGACGAACGCCGACCCCAAGCTGACCGCGCTGCGACCTATGCCGGGCAACTCCTTCGCCCCCGGCGATCGCTCGGTGTGTTTCCGCTAAGTATCCCGGATGAGCGGAGTGATATCCGGGGTCTCCCGCGCAGTTCGTGAGGTCCCGGATGTCGCTTTCGCTCATCCGGGCTATGGGACCTCGATCACCAGCGCAGGATCGAAGTCCGGAGTCTCCCGGCGATAGCCGTGCGGATTGCAGATGACGCGGGTTGATCCGTTCCGATAGTCGGACGGTGGATGGATTCGCATTGGCCGTAAGGCGCTGCGTCACCCTGATCCCAAAATGGCGGATGAGGCTAGGCTGATCCTAAGCGCGCTGACACGCACGCACGCAAATCGAGCATCGCTCGCATAGGTTGACTCATATCAACACGTTGAAGCGCGCAAAATGGCATCCTGAGACATTCGGCAAGAACGCCGTTTAGGAACGGCGTTTTCTCGCCGTGCCGAGCATTTGCTCTTTCGAGTTGGGCATGACCCGACATCCCGCAGTACCCAGCAAATGATCTCAATTCGTCAGAGGAGAATGGTCGATGAATATGCCCTCCGGCATGCGATGCTTTCGCCCGTTCGACTCCTCTTTGATTGTACGCCGCCCATGGCGCCACACCGGGACGGTGCGTTGGCTCATTTGCGCTGTTGCGCTGCTCTGGCTCGTTGGCAGCAACGCCATCGCAGCGGGGCCCGACTCCAAGCGTCCGTTTGTGGGCACCTGGCAGATTAAGCTGACGCAAACCAGCGGCGACGTCGCTGAAGAGGGAATGGACGAGTTCATGCGACGGATAAATGGCCCGCTCATTCAATCATTCGGGATTACCTATCTGGGTGAGACCTATTCCATCGAAGGGCTAGGGCAGATTAGTGACGTTCAGTTCAACGACACGGAATTGAGCTTTACGGCAAGCGACAACTCACCGTCCCCGGCGACCACGGAGTACTACTTTCGCGTTGTGAATGTCAGCCAAATCAGCGGCGAATGGGTTGAGCACCACGCTTCGCTGAACTCGGTCAATGCGTATCGAAGTGGAACGCTGCTGGGAATGCGCGTGGCGGCCAACAGGGAGCCAAGTGTCCCGGTCGTGCCCCATGCAGTTCCTCGCGCCCGCCCCGGCGACACGATCGGCGCACCACGCGCGGAGAATTTGAACTGCTCTGCCGATTGTACCAGGAGCTGGATGAGTTGCGGGCGCGCATGTGGTTTTGGTCTCAGTGAAGGCCGACCGAGTTGTAATGCGGAGTGCCGGACGGAGTACAATCAGTGTAAATCGAGTTGCTAATGGTGCTGCGCTTACTGGCTTCATGCTCAACAAAAGCGGATTCGTTCCTTCGAGCGTCCGTGCAGGCCAGTTCTTCCGACACGATCGCACGCGGCTGTCAGCCGGTTACCCGCAGATCGGATGGAGCCCTCGTAAGGCGTTTTTCGGTTGGGGCGCCAGCGCAGGCCGGCGACCGATATGTCCTCGTCGAGTGTTTCCCAATGCAGGCCGACCCGGCTGATCTCGACCTTGTCCCGGTCAGCGGGTGTGGTCGTCCGATATGCAGCGTCCCTTCAGGAGCTGGCATATACGCAGGATCAGTTAAACGCAGCGTCACGTAATTCCGGCGACCGCTCGGCCAGTTTCCGCTAGGGCCGGCGGGCGAGGAGGCTGCTCGAGTGGAGCGACATTTAGCTAATAAAATGCAGCGTCCCCGTAATTCCGTCCATTCGCACTAGCTAATAACATGCAGCGTCACTGTAATTCCGTAATTCCCGGATGACGCTTCCGCCTTCGCTCGTTGAGCTGCGGTGGACAAGCCGCTCATCCGCCTCAGGGGCTACAGGCTGTTTCGCATTTTGGACAAACTCACGCCTTGGTGGTCGTCGATGAATCAACCTGAGGTAAATGCGAAGGAAAACGGATGCGTGAAGTCCAGCCTCCCAGGGTGGCGATGATGACCATACGTCGACTGCTCGCCAGCGTCCTCAGCCTGACGATGGTGGCTATGGCAGCAGTTCCTGCCGAGGCCGCCAAGTCCAGCAAGCAGGACAAGATCAAAGCTGCCCAGGCGGGCAAAGCCAAGGCAGCTGCACGGAAGCAAGTCACCGGCCGCGACCATCAGGGAAATCACGACAGTCTGACAAAGCCGAACAAGTCCGGGGCCAAGGGCGACAAGCACGCCAAGGGCATCAAGCAGGCCGGCGCAGCCGGGAAGAAGAAGAAAAAATAGGGCACCAGTCGGCGTTCGACGCCGAGCGTGTCGGTTGCCGGCCCCGGGAATCGCGCTGGCGGCAGCGTCACCATAGTTCCAGCAGTAGCCCGGATGAGCGAAGCGATATCCGGGTCCTGCCGCACCGTCTGTGATGAACCCGGATGTCGCTGCGCTCATCCGGGCTACGGCACTCAAATCGGGTAGTCCGTTTTCCAGTGCGGTTCTAGCTGCTCGATCTCTACGCCAAGCCGCTTCAGAGCTTTGACGAGATCCTCGTCTCCAAACGTGAAATAGCTGGTGGAATTCTGAAGGTCCCGTTCCGAGAGCCAAACATCCTGTTCGACAAGCCCGCGATCGACCTCGAAGTGGCGAATATGACAGGTCAGCACGTTGGGGAGCGGGATCGGTTGTCGGTGGTTCTCGAGAAAGCGCCGGCTATGGTCCGATGCCATGTCGAGAGGATACACGCCGATCCAGGCAAGCCGGTCGGGCGACTTGGACGGAACAGAGGCCGCGAGCGGCTTCCCACGACGCAATTGATTGAGGACCGCGTAGCTCATAGTGGTGAGCATAGTAGCGCGTAGCCTGGATGAGCGATAGGAAGACTCGGATTCTCCCGCACCGCCTGTGATGAACCCGGATGTCGCTTTCGCTCATCCGGGCTACGCGACCTCCACCACCAGCGCCGGATCGAACGCCGGGTTCTCCCGGCCATAGCCGTGCGGGTTGCAGATAACGCGGGTCGATCCGATCCGATAGTCCGAGGGCGTGTGGATGTGGCCGTGGACCCACAGCGCCGGTTGGGTCGCCAGGATCAGCTCGGTGAGATCCGAGGCGAAGGCGGCGGTGACGCGGTCGTTGCGATAGTTGTTGGCGACCAAGCCCCAGCCGGGGGGCGTGGTGCGTGACCATGACGGTCGGTCCGTCGAACGGGGTCTCCAGCAGGTCCGTCAGATACGACCGCGAGGCACTGAACAGGCCGAGCTCCTCCTGCGGCGTGAACCGCTGCCACGGCTCGTCCTGCCAGGTGATGCAGCGATGGTCGTGCATGGCGTCCAGGCAGGCGGCCATCGCCTCCGTCTCGCTGCCGGGGCCGAAGATCGCATAGTCGGTCCACAGCGTGGCGCCCGCAAAGCGGACGCCTGACGTCACGACTGCGTCGTTCTCCAACAGATGCACGCCGAACCGCGCCGCCTCGGCCCGCGCCAGCTTGAGCTCCTCGGGAAAGGTGCGGTGATAATATTCATGGTTGCCCATGACCATCACGATCGGCACCGACTCCGGCACGATCTCGCGCAGCCGCGCGAATCCGTTGACCGCCCCCTCGCAGACATCGCCGGCCACGACGACCGCATCGACCCCGGGGAGGTCAGCGATCGGCTTGATGTCGGCTACGTCGGCGTGAAGATCGGAGAAGATGTGGAGGTCCATGGGGGTGAGCGGCCAGCCGCGTGCTCGTATCCCTAGGGCGCGTGAGCGAAGCGTAACGCGCTGATCCGGTCAATCGGCGGATTACGCTCCGCTAATCCGCCTTACGCTTGCTATGATTGCGTGCTATTCGAACGCGCATCAAATGCTGCAAGTACTTTGTCACATAGCTTGTTTGGATCTCGGATCCAGAGCTCCCAGGTGAGAAAAGTCCACATTTGCGAAAGTGGCTCACCATTATAAACAGTCCCATCACGAATGTTTATTAGCTTATAAACGTCATAAAAATTCTCGCCCGGGACTGCGCGAATGAAGAGATCCTCGCCGATACATACGATTACGCCAGGGGTGTACCAATAGTCCCTGCCAGTGGGATCCAATTTATCCGGCTCATGTTTCAGCTCAAACCGAACCGGCGAAGTAAACTGGAGAACAGATGGCTCATCGCGCCGGTTCTCTTCAAAGATCGCCGGAGGCTTGCCGGGAAAATTCGGAGTGATCCAGACGAAAGATCGAGCATTGTTTACAATCTGATCCGTGACTAATGCGAGCTTAGGACCTTTATGCCGTGGAACTAGCACGACCGATCCTGGGGATGCATTTCTGAGCGAAGTTGTTGCAAAAATCGGAAAGAAATCAGCCATGGGCTTGTCTCGCTCGCGTCTTAGATCGGATCAGTCCACGCTGATAGCGGACATCTTTACTCATGGTCTATGCCCGCATTAGAAGTGAATTTTCGCCACAGCGCGTCCGCGACCTCTTCGGCGGTTGCTGCTTTGTCGCCTTGGGCTTGGCCGCGTGAGAAGTCGTCTAATCTGAGATAAAGTTCATAGTCATCTGCATCTATGTGGACAAATCCATTTGCTGTACCTGGTGCCGCTCGTCTTGAAAATGAAAACGCAATGTTGCTCGCGAAAAGCTCGGTATCGGCGCGTAGCGTGATGTTTGCTTCGCGGTTATTTGCCTTGTTTAAGGCGGTGCAGGTAAATGCAAGTTCGTTTATTTTTTCGAATCGCGCCCGTATCAGTTCACTGACTTGGTTGAGCTCATCGACTGAGGCGTGGAAAAATTGTTGAATCTTTGCAAATGATTCTCTGCGAAAATCATCCCGGTCGATAGAATCGAACTTCTTTTTTATGCGATAGGTTCGTGTCTCGGCTCGTGCGCGTTCACCTTGGATCTTCGGCAGCGGCTCCTCTGATTTCGATGTTTGTTGTTCGGCAGTTATTCGACGGAGTTCTGTGACTACATCGAGATAGGCAACGTTTTCATTCGTCCATGTCGAAATAGCTCTCCCGTCTTTGGGGATCGCTTTCAGTTTCCCGAGGGGAGTCGAGCGCCAATCGCAAGGTTCAAGGATAACAGGGACCACGCGCATCGTGCCATCAGCGTGGCGCTCAAGCGCAGATTTCATCTCCTGCTCATAGCAATATCTGGATGCGAGGAAGTCGGGGCTCACGAGAGCTAGAAAGAGATCGCTTTTGGCAAAACTAGAAGCAATCTCGTGGTCGATCTCCCCACCAGCTAAAATTTCCCTATCGTACCACGTCGAAATAGTCCCTTCTCGGGTCATCGTCGCCAGATGTGTATGGAGACGCTCTAGCGCTCTCTCATCACGGTGTGAGTATGAAATAAACGCCTTTGCCATCGTCGGTCCAGTCGGTACGAAGCTGGTGGGTGAGAACGTTTGTACTCTAAAAGAGCACGATTTGTTCCTTTGCGTCGAGGGCGGCGAGTTTGTCGCCGCCCTCTACCTCTAGTTAATCGATCAGCTGCACCCTGTCGTGCTTCCGCACGTGTCACACTTCATACACGTCCCATTCCGCACCAGCGTGAAGTTGCCGCACTCCGAGCACATCTCGCCTTCGTAGCCCTTGGCCTTGGCTTCGGCGCGGCGTTCGGCCTTGGAGGCGACTTGCGTCGCCGCGGTGCCGGCCTTGCTCCATTGCAGCGCTTCGAGCTTCTCGGTTGGCGAGAGGTCGTGCTGCGGCTCCTGCTTCAGGGCGGTGGCGCCTTCGAAGGAATCTCCTGATCGGGAGGAGGAGAGGGCGGAGACCCCACCCCGATCGCTCGCGCCGCTTCCGACCGTCCCGGTCGAAGAGGAGCCGGCCTGGGAGCCGCCGCGCATGACGACGAGGTTGTCGGTGCGGGAACGGGTCAGGCCGCGGGACAGGTACTTGCTGGCCTGGTTCTGCTGGGGCTCGCCGGTCATCTTGCCCTCGTCGACGCCGCGGCCGAGCGCGTCGAAATTGCTCTCGGAGGGATCGACATGGGCGAGGTCGAAGCGCGACATGTAGCTGACCGCGAGCTCGCGGAACACGTAGTCCAGGATCGAGGTGGCGTACTTGATGCTGTCGTTGCCCTGCACGGGGCCCGCCGGCTCGAAGCGGGTGAAGGTGAAGGCGTCGACATATTCGTCCAACGGCACGCCGTACTGGAGACCCAGCGACACCGCGATGGCGAAGTTGTTGATGAAGGAGCGCAGTGCTGCGCCCTCCTTGTGCATGTCGATGAAGATCTCGCCGAGACGGCCGTCATCATACTCGCCGGTGCGCAGGTACACCTTGTGGCCGCCGACGACCGCCTTCTGGGTGTAGCCCTTGCGGCGATCCGGCATCTTCTCGCGCTCGCGCATCACGACGATGCGCTCGACCAGCTTCTCGACGATCTTCTCCGAGACCTGCGTGGCGCGTGCGGCCATCGGCTTCTCGTAGAAGGACTCGACCGCATCGTCCTCGTCCTCATCATCGCTGATGAGCTGCGAGTTGAGCGGCTGCGACAGTTTCGAGCCGTCGCGGTAGAGCGCGTTGGCCTTCAGTGCGAGCTTCCAGGACAACAGATACGCCGCCTTGCAGTCCTCGACCGTGGCGTCGTTCGGCATGTTGATGGTCTTGGAGATCGCGCCCGAGATGAACGGCTGCGCCGCCGCCATCATGCGGATGTGGCTCTCGACCGAGAGATAGCGCTTGCCGACCTTGCCGCAGGGATTGGCGCAGTCGAACACCGCGTAATGCTCGGCCTTCAGATGCGGGGCGCCCTCGACCGTCATCGCGCCGCAGATGTGCACGTTGGCGGCCTCGATCTCGCGCTTGCTGAAGCCGATGGCGGCCAGCAGGTCGAAGCCCGGGGCGGCGATCGCCTCAGTCGAGACGCCGAGCTGCTTCACGATGAAGTCTTCGCCCAAGGTCCACTTGTTGAACACGAACTTGATGTCGAAGGCGGTCGGCAGCGCCTTCTCGACCTTGGCAATGGCTTCATCGGTGAAGCCCTTGGCCTTCAGGGTCGAGACGTTGACGCCGGGGGCGTTCGACAGCGAGCCGTGGCCGACCGCATAGGCCTCGATCTCGGCGATCTCGCTCTCGCGATAGCCGAGCACGCGGAGTGCTGCGGGAACGGCGCGGTTGATGATCTTGAAGTAGCCGCCGCCGGCCAGCTTCTTGAACTTCACCAGCGCGAAATCAGGCTCGATGCCGGTGGTGTCGCAATCCATCACGAGACCGATGGTGCCGGTCGGGGCGACCACGGTGACCTGGGCGTTGCGATAGCCGTTGGTCTCGCCGAGCGCGAGCGCGTCGTCCCAGGCCTGGATGGCGTGGCTGACGAGCGAGACCTGCGGGCAGTGCGCGTGGTCGAGCGGCACCGGGTTGACCGAGAGCGCCTCGTAGCCGGTCGCCTGGCCATGGGCGGCGCGGCGATGGTTGCGGATGACGCGCAGCATGTGCAGGGCGTTCTTCTTGTAGCCCGGGAAGGTGCCGAGCTCGCCGGCCATCTCGGCGGAGGTCTTGTAGGCGATGCCGGTCATGATGGCGCTGAGCGCGCCGCACAGCGCGCGGCCTTCCTTGCTGTCATAGGGCAGGCCCATGGTCATCAGGAGGCCGCCGATATTGGCGTAGCCCAGGCCGAGCGTGCGGAACTCATAAGACAGCTCGGCGATCGCCTTGGACGGGAACTGCGCCATCAGCACGGAGATCTCGAGCACGACCGTCCAGAGCCGGCAGAGATGCTCATAGGCTACGACGTCGAACTGCTTGGCCTTGATGTCGTAGAACGTCAGCAGGTTGGCGGAGGCGAGGTTGCACGCCGTGTCGTCCAGGAACATGTATTCCGAGCACGGATTGGAGGCGCGGATGTCACCGGACGCCTTGCAGGTGTGCCAGTCGTTCATCGTCGAGTTGAAGTGCAGGCCGGGATCGGCGCTAGCCCAGGCGGCGTGGCCGATCTTCTCCCAGAGGTCGCGTGCCTTGAGCGTCTTGACGATCTTCTTGTTGGTGCGGCCGACGAGATTCCAATCCCCGTCCGTTTCAACCGCGCGCAAAAAGTCGTCCTTCAGCGACACCGAGTTGTTGGAGTTCTGGCCGGAGACGGTGAGATAGGCTTCCGAATCCCAGTCGGTGTCGTAGATCGGGAAGTCGATGTCCTTGTAGCCCTGCTTGGCGAACTGGATCACCCGCTTGATGTAGTTGTCGGGCACCAGCGAACGGCGCGCGAGCTTGATCTCGCGGCGCAGCGCCGGGTTCTTCTCGGGATCGAAGCAGTCGTCGCCGGAGCCCTCGCAATTGACGCAGGCCTTCATCACGGCCTTCAGGTGCTTCTGGTTGATCTTGGAGCCGGTGACGAGGGCGGCGACCTTCTGCTCCTCCTTCACCTTCCAGTCGATATAGGCCTCGATGTCCGGATGGTCGGCGTCGACCACGACCATCTTGGCGGCGCGGCGCGTGGTGCCGCCCGACTTGATCGCGCCCGCGGCGCGGTCGCCGATCTTGAGGAAGCTCATCAGGCCGGACGAGCGGCCGCCGCCCGACAGCTTCTCGCCTTCGCCGCGCAGGCGGGAGAAGTTGGAGCCGGTGCCGGAGCCGTATTTGAACAGGCGCGCCTCGCGCACCCACAGGTCCATGATGCCGCCGTCATTGACCAAATCGTCCTCGACGCCCTGGATGAAGCAGGCATGCGGCTGCGGATGCTCGTAGGAGGATTTCGACTTGGTCAGCTTGCCGGTCTTGTAGTCGACGTAATAGTGGCCCTGGCCCGGGCCGTCGATGCCGTAGGCCCAGTGCAGACCGGTGTTGAACCATTGCGGCGAGTTCGGCGCGACCATCTGCTTGGCGAGCATGAAGCGCAGCTCGTCATAGAACGCCTGCGCGTCCTCCTCGGAGGAGAAGTAGCTGCCCTTCCAGCCCCAATAGGTCCAGCAGCCGGCGAGGCGGTCGAACACCTGCTTGGCGGAGCGCTCGCTGCCGTAGCGCTCGCTCTCGGGCAGCGCGGCGAGCGCGTCGGTGTCGGGCACCGAGCGCCACAGCCAGGACGGCACGCTCTCTTCCTCGACCTTCTTCAGGCGTGCGGCGACGCCGGCCTTCCGGAAATACTTCTGCGCCAGCACGTCGGAGGCGACCTGCGACCAGACCTGGGGGATCTCGACATTCTCGAGCCGGAACACCACCGAGCCATCCGGATTCTTGATCTCGGACGTGGTGAGGCGGAAGTCGATCCCTGCATAGGGAGACTGTCCTTCGGTGGTGTTGCGCCGTTCAATCCGCATCGGTCGAGCCCCAATTTGTTCTTGCCGGACCGCGTTTGGCGGCCGGGATCATTGCATCAGATGGCGACGACCGCGAGCCCCCGGGGATGCCGGGAGCTCATCTGCCGCCGCAGTTCAACCGGTCGCCCGGTCCGTCTGTCGTTCAGCCTTGGAAGGCGGAAGCTGCCGCGCCGTTGTCCGGCGTCTCGCCCGTCTTCCCCTGCCGGCGCGTGCAGCCCGTCCGCTGCCCGCTCCGTCTGTTTCTCAACGCACCACACTCAACGCGTCACGCGTGCCATCCTGCTCCGTCGTCCCTGCAGGGGAGCCCCCACATCTAGTGGGGTCCCAGGCGGACCATGGCTGCACGACCGCCCCAGCGCGGGACAGACGAGGCCGCGCACGCCGGGCCAGGTGGCCGGAAGCGTGATCGTCCTCGAACCCTCTGAGGGAAGCGGCCGGCCAGACCCGAAACATGACAGTGCGCCGAACCGGGCCGGAAGCTAGGACGACTCCGCTTCCCCCGTCAAGAACTAGTGGGGGTTCCCTAACCAAACACTAAATATGGGGGAAAGTACGGGATAACCAGGGCGTGTGCCGGTATCGTGATGGCCGTAACTATCGGCGAGTCCTCGCGGATTCGAAACCGAAAAAATTTGTGCGGCGGCCTGTCCACAGGGCTTCGTCCCGCTGTTCACAGGGGCAAATTTATTCGCGTGCAAATCGCGGGTTTGGCTTGCATCGGCGGGACTCACGGGCGCTTGCGGGAGGGGCGCGGGGCAGGCATGCCCCACAATCCCTGGTGGGACCGGGAAAACGCCGGCAAGCTGGCCCTCCCACAGACGGCGCCGGTGATTCCATGACAGACACACATAAGGCCAGCGGGCGAATCGCGCCCGCCGGGCTGATGTTCCTTGCCATCACCTCGCTCGGCTGGGGCTTCAACTGGCCGGTCACCAAGCACCTCGTCGGCGTGCTGCCGCCTTTGACCCTGCGCGGCTCCACCGGCATGGTCGGCGCAGCCCTCCTGGCGCTGCTCGCGCTCGTCAGCAGCCAGAGCCTGGCCGTGCCGCGCGAGGTCTGGCCGCGGCTCGTGCTGGCCGGCCTGCTCAACGTCACGGCGTGGATGGTGCTGATGGGGCTGGCGCTGCTGTGGCTGCCGGCCGGCGAGGCGGCCCTGATCGCCTATACGATGCCGGTGTGGGCCTCGCTGCTGGCCTGGCCGATCCTCGGCGAGCGGCCGACGGCCTTGCGTGTGCTGGCGCTGGTGATGGCGTTCGCGGGGCTCGGCGCGATCATGGGCGCCAACGGGCTGTCGGCGAGCCGCGACAAGCTGCCGGGCATCCTGATGGTGCTGGGCGGCGCGTTCGGCTTCGCGCTCGGCACGGTCATGGCCAAGAAGCTGCCGATCAGGCTGCCGCCGCTGTCGGCGGCGGCCTGGCAGATCGGGGTCGGCTGCGTGCCGATCGTGCTGGTCGGATTCGCCGTCGAGCATTCCGACTGGACGAAGCTCGATTCTCTCGACTGGGCGCTGATGTTCTATTCCACCGTGATCCAGTTCTGCGTCGCCTATGTCGCCTGGTTCGCGGCGCTGTCGCGGTTGCCCGCGTCGGTGGCGGCGATCGGCACCATGGCGGTGCCGGTGATCGGTGTCGTCGCCTCGGCGATCGCGCTGCGCGAGCCGCTCGGGGCAGGGCAGCTGGCAGCGCTCGCCTTCACGCTCGCGGCGGTGGCGCTGGCGACGCGGGGCTGAGCGCCCGTACGCTCCATCGGGACTTGTCCGGCTCCGTCATGGATTGTTCCGCCGACCAGACGCCGCGCCCATCGAGGTATGGCTCTCAGTTCGCTCGCGCGGGCCAGCGGAAGACGGCGCCGGGGCATCGCGCCCGTCGAGCAGGGCCAGCCGCACCATCTGGGCGAGCTCGGACTTGCGATAGGGCTTCGTGAGCAGAAGCGCGCTATGATCGATGCGGCCGTGCTCGACCATGGCATTGTCGGTGTAACCGGACGTGTACAGCACCTTGGTGCCCGGCCGTTGTCGGAGCGTTTCCTCCGCGAGTTCCTTGCCGTTGATGCCGCCGGGCATGATCACATCAGTGAAGAGCAGATCGAAGGGGTGTCCGGCTTCCATCTTGGCCAGCGCCTCGACGCCGGTCGACGCGGTGATCGTCTTGTAGCCCAGGCTCTGCAGCTGCGAGACGACGAAATCCTGCACCAGCGGATCGTCCTCGACGACGAAGATCGTTTCCTCGCCGCGCAGCGGCTGCGGCTCGGGTACAGCGGGGCTTGCGGCCTGGCCCTTGGGCGCGGGGATGTAGAGCCGGATCGTGGTGCCCTTGCCCTCCTCGCTGTAGATCTTGATGTGACCACCGGATTGCTTGATGAAGCCATAGACCATGCTGAGGCCGAGGCCCGAGCCCTTGCCGGCTTCCCTGGTCGTGAAAAAGGGCTCGAAGGCGCGATCGCGGACCTCGGTCGACATGCCGGTGCCGGTGTCGCTGACGGCGACCATGACGTAGGGACCGGGAACCACGCCGGCATTGGCTGCGGCATAGGTTTCGTCGAGCACGACCCGGCGCGATTCCAGCAGCAGCCTGCCGCCATTGGGCATCGCGTCGCGGGCGTTGATGGCCATGTTGACGAGCGAATTGGCGAGCTGGGCCGAGTCAATATGGGCGATCAGCTCTTCCTCTTCGAGGATCGAATTGATCTCGATCTGCTCGCCGAGCGTGGGGCGCAACAGCTTGGCGATGTCGAGGATGGTGCTGTTCACGTCGCTGTCGCGCGGGTGCAGCGGCTGCTTGCGCGCGAAGGCGAGCAGATGCCGGATCAGCTCGCTGCAGCGGTCCGCGGCCTGCCCGATCAGTGCGGCCGTCGCGGCAGCGGCCGGACGGTCTCTGACCTCGTCGGCAAGGGTTTCGATCGTGCCGGTGATGATCGTGAGCATGTTGTTGAAATCGTGCGCGACGCCTCCGGTGAGCTTGCCGATCGCGTCGAGTTTCTGTGCCTGATGCAGCAGACGCTCGGTTTCGTGCGCCATGGTGATGTCGTGATAGACCATGGCTGCGCCGGTGATGCGTCCGTTCGCATCGCGCAGCGGGCGCCCGCTCACCATCAGCCGCAGTGTCTCGCCGCGATCCTGCAGGTGGACGATGAGTTCGCGGCGGTCGAACGTCTCTCCACGCAACGCCCGCGGCGTCGGCAGATCCTGGTCCGCGACCAGCGTAAGGCCCTCGTTCTCGTAGACGCAAAGGCTTGCACGAACGTCGGACAACTTCCTGCCGGGACGATAGCCGAGCAGGCGTTCCACGGCAGGATTTGAGAACACGACGCCGTCCGCGGCGTCGATCACGAGGACGCCTTCCGCCATGCTGTTGAACGTGCTCTGCAGGATCTCCACCGAGTGGCGCAGCTTTTCGTGGGCCGCAACCAGATCGAGATGCTGCTGCTCGGCCTTTTCTGCCAGCGAACTCGCTTCGGCCTCGGACCGGACCAGCGAGGCGCGCAGCCTCCGGTCATCGAGATAGGCACGCCGGATGACGTATCCGGCGATCGCCAGCAGGAGTGCCAGGCCGCACAAGTCGATCGTGAGCAGCAGCGAGCCGGTGGCCTTCGACGTCGCCGAGCGCTGCGCGAGCAGTTGGCGCTGGTCGGCAATGAAGCGATCGAGGTTTGCCGTGATCGCCGCCATCGTGGTCGGGCCTTCGGACCTGATTCCGAGCGCCTGGAGCCCTGCGCGATCCGACGCGGCGCGCAGGCGGATCAATTCCGCTGCGAGTGCGACCCTCCGCCCGATGAGCGTCTCGGTCTGGGCGAGAAGCTCGACTGATTTGGGGCTGTCGCTTACGGCCCGCTGCAGATCGGCCAGCGCCGGCGGAAGCTTCGCGCTGACTTCGGCGAACTCGGCGCGAAACTGCTCAGCGTCGGTGAGAGCGAAGCCGCGCGAGGAGGCCTCCGCTTCGCGCAGCAGCAGGCGCAGATCGGACGTTTTCTGCAAGATATCGAGAGACGAGTCGACCCAGGCGGCGTCGTGGCGGGACTTGATGTCCAGCGCCGTGGACGCGGCGCCGATCGCCAGCAGCGTTCCAAGACCGAGCGCCAGGGCAAGACGCTGACGAATCATCCACGTATCTCGATCATCGGCATACCCGTCCGCTACCCTCCGGATTCACGCGAGGGTCTCGCGCTGCCGGTGCTCGAATACACCTGGGTTCGAAGCGACGATGGTGTGTTTGCAAGGCGCGCCTCTCTAATTAGTCGAATTCCCGGCGCGGCCGACGGCGGCAGGCGCAACACCGGCTCGCCGCGATTTGTGCGGCGCGGATCTGCGGAAAACGGTCCGTTCATTTTGCAGAGATCGATGTCCTCGCCAGCGGCCCGTCCGGGCAGAATCACAAGCGTAAATAATGGACCGGAACGTGCAATACATCTGCACGCCGGGGGGCACAATGTGGAAATTTCTGTTCGGAAATCGGCTGAAGAATGCGGCTGCTAGCAACTAGCAACCCTGATTTGCCTCGTGACGGAGGCGGCGAGGTGGATACCTCGCCGCCTCCGAAGGAGATCGTGCGGACGCTATGTCTTACGGGCAGGGATGACGAAGCCCGTCATAGCCGAGGTAGGTGCCGGACGCCGGATCATAGGAGCGGTAACGCTGTGCGCAGTAGCTCGGGTCAACTCCCTCGCCCCCCACGACGGCAACAGGTGCCGAGTCGTCATAGTACGAGTCGTCGGCGTAGTAATCCTGTCCGTAGTAATAGGGATCGTTGTAGTAGGCATAGGAGCCGCCCAGCGCGCCGCCCACGACGGCACCTGCGGCCACGCCTGGCCAGAACCCGCCACCGCGGTGGTGCCAGCCACCGCCGTGTCCGCCACGCCAGCCGCCGCCACCATTCCAATTGCCACCGCCAAAACCGCGGCCGCCGCCGTTGTTCACGGCGACGTTGGCTCCAGGCCCCGGACCTCGACTAGCAAAGGCTGCGCCGCCGCCCATTCCGCCGCGCGACGCGAACCCTCCGCCACCGCCGAAGCCGCCATGGCTGCCGGCAAACCCACCGCCGCCCGGCCCGCCGCGGCCGCCGCCACCGATGGCTGCGCCGCCGCCGCCCGGGGCGCCGCGGCCGCCACCACCACCCATGGCTGCGCCGCCACCGCCGCCCGGACCGCCGCCGCCATGGCCACCGGGTCCTTGTGCGAAGCTCGTCGTCGCTGCTGCCAGCGGCAGAATCAGCGCTACGGCCGCTGCCGCGCTCAATCTCTTCAGGTTGTTCATCGATGTCGCTCCATCAGGGGGGGAAAGTGATCTAACCGCAGGCAGGGGATGTCGTTCCCCCGGCGGACCTCTGACGTGACGCAAGACAGGCAGGCGCACGGATATGGTTGGGACCCTGAGGCGGGCAACACTGGACAAGTCGTGGGCGGGGTGGCATCAGAGCCGGACCGTCACAACATCGGCCCGAGCGCATGAAACAGTTTTTTCTCAAGCTCTTCACGTGGTGGAACGGCCAGACCTTCGGCACGCAGCTGTGGACCTGGCGTTTCGGCGAGCTGGTGGGACAGGACGCGCAGGGCAACCGCTATTATCGGACTGCCGGCGGCAAGATTGATCCGGTGCTGCATTTCGAGCGTCGTTGGGTGATCTATAACGGTCTGGCTGAAGCCAGCCGCATTCCGCCCGACTGGCATGGCTGGATGCATCACACGGTCGACGTGCCGCCGACGCAGGACGGCTACAAGCCGCGCGAGTGGGAAAAGCCGCATCAGCCCAACCTGACCGGCACGCCGCTCGCCTATCGTCCGGCCGGCTCGACCCTGGCCAGCGGCCGCCGTCCGAAGGCAACCGGCGATTATCAGCCCTGGACGCCGGGCAGCTGATTCGATTTCTTGTGGATGATCGCATCAGAAGAGGCCGTCCGGAACTTCGGGCGGCCTCTTTGCTGTCCGGAACCTGAGCCCGCGGCGCTACGTTGCGCTATTCCTGAGAACTGCCGCCGCGCGCTCCGCCGCCTCGGCCCGCCGCTGCTGGAACGGCGCGATCCGCTCAAGCATCCGTGAAAGCACCTCTGGGGGCGCCGTGTCGGGCGAGCCGGCGGCGAAAGGCGGGGCGGGGTATTCGAGCCTGAGCTGGATCGCTTCCGCCGTCTGGCGGTCGACCAGCCGCGACACCAGTGTCAGCGCGAAATCGATGCCCGCGGTGACGCCACCACCGGTGATGCGGTTGCGGTCGATGCAGACCCGTTCGGTGCTGACGGTCGCGCCGAACAGCGGCAGGCACTCGCGCGCACTCCAATGCGTCGCCGCGCGATAGCCGTCGAGCAGGCCGGCAGCACCGAGCGCAAGCGAGCCCGTGCACACCGACGTGATGTACTTTGCCCCTTCGGCCTGGCGGCGGATGAAGCCGAGGACCTCGTCGTCGTCGAGGATCGCATCGACGCCGAAGCCGCCGGGAATGCAGATCACGTCAGTTTGCGGACACTCGGCGAAGGTCGTGGTCGGCAACAGCGTGAGAACCGAGTCGGTCGGGATCGGTTCGATTCTCTTCCAGACCAGATGAAGCGTCGCACCGGGCACGCTGGAGAACACCTGAAGCGGCCCGGTCAGATCGAGCTGCGTGAGGTGGGGAAACAACAAAAGGGCGATCGAAAGCGGTTCGGCCATGGGCGTGTCCCTACGAGAAAGGTTGACGCCGGCGATCCTGCATGATGGAGTTGGCGTCTGATATGCCAAAGTTCCCTCTATTTCGGACATTGGGTCGGAGGCCTCGACCGAGATGATCGGCGTCCTCATCTTTCCTGACTTCCAGTTGCTCGACGCCGCGGGACCGATCTCGGTGTTCGAGATCGCTGCGTGCTATGCGCATGCCGCACCGACGATTCGCGTGGTCGCGGCCGCACCCGGGCCGGTGCGCTCCTCGTCGGGTGTGGAAATGCTGGCGCGCAAGTTCGGCCCCGTCTCGGCGTTCACCACGCTGCTGATCGCCGGCGGCGACGGGGTCGAGGCTGCGAGCCGCAACGCGTGCACCCTCAACTTCGTCCGCAAGGTCGCGCACCGGGGCACCCGCGTGGCCAGCGTCTGCTCCGGCGCGTTCGTGCTCGCCGAAGCGGGCCTGCTGGACGGGAGGCGTGCGACCACGCATTGGCAGCGCACGCGGCAGTTCCTGCGCACCTATCCGAATGTGCGGCTCGAGCCGGACAGCATCTATGTGCGTGACGGCAATTTCTGGAGCTCGGCAGGGATCACGGCCGGCATCGATCTCGCGCTCGCCATGGTCGCCGAGGATCACGGCGAGGAGATCGCGCAGAAGACGGCGCGCCAGCTCGTGCTCTATCATCGCCGCAGCGGCGGTCAGTCACAATTCTCCTCTCTGCTGGAGCTGAAGGCGCCTGGCGGGCGCTTCGCCGATCTTCTGACCTGGGCGCGCGAGCATCTCGATGCGCCCTTGACCGTCGAGGACCTGGCCGAGCGTGTCGGCATGAGCGCGCGGCATTTCACCCGCGCCTTCGTCGCGGAAACGGGCACCACGCCGTCGAAGGCGATCGAACGTCTGCGGCTCGAGGTCGCGCGCGATCGCGTGCAGGCTTCGCACCAGCCGATCGAGCTGGTCGCCGAAGCCACCGGTTTTCGTGATCCCGAGCGGATGCGGCGCGCCTTCATCCGCGCCTTCGGCCAGCCACCTCAGGCGCTGCGGCGCGCAGCGCGTACCGTCGCCGCCGGTTGATCTGAGTCAGCCGGCAAGAGAACTTCGGACGAGTATCCGACGGCCGCTACGATCCCGGCAGCGGCGAATTCCTCACGCCTGCGGCCAGGCGCGCCGCTACGACGCGTCAGACAACCTCGCGAGCGAGGCCTCGCGGCTTGACGCCCGACGATCTCGTCGACATCGCCGTGGTCAACGGACTGCACTTCCACGCCGCCGGCACGGGCGTGGCCTTCCATCTGATCTGAGCCCTGTCGGAATTCGGCCAGGCTCGGCGTGGTCTGCATCGGCCAGATCCACGAACGCACAGCTGAATTCTATCGTAGTGCGGTCGAGGTCCTCGATGGGACGCTTGACCACAACTTAATCAATTTAAAGTTGTGTATCGACCTGACGTCGCGCATACTGTTCGCACTGCCCACTCCGAATGGAGGATACGATGCGTGTATTTCTGTCTGTGATTTTGTTGTTGGCGGCTTCGATGGTCGGCCTCGGCAGCGCCTTCGCCGCGAAGGCGGACGTCACCGGGATGTGCGTCTGCAAGAAGGGCAGCAACGTTCTCAACACCTACAGCGAGACGCAATGCGTGAAGAACGATCATGCGGGCTGCACTTCCGTGAAGGTGGCCTGCGTGAACGCCTATGCGACCACATGCTCGACGGCTGGGGGCACGATTTCCCAATCGACAAAGAAATGCAGCGTCGGCGCGAAGTGCTGAGCGGCCCGATCGAGCAGCCCGCCCCGGGTTGTCTGAACGGCTGAGCTGAGAGGCAGTCCCGCGCGGCGGACATCGGTGCATGTCTGTCCGCGTGTTGGCATTGGCAGGCCTGAGACCTATAGTCCGCCCCGCGAAACAAGGGGCAGACCTGGAATCCATGGCTGTAACCATCATCACCGGCAGCGGGGCCGGCATCGGCGCAGCCGTGGCGCGCCGTGTGGCTGCACCGGGTCAGGCCATCATGTTGCACGGGCAGGGCGCCGACGAGGCTGGCCTCGCGCGTTTGCAGGCGGTCGCCGGCGAATGCCGGCAGGCCGGCGCCGAGGTCGGCTTTCACAGCGGCGACCTCGCGCGCGCCGGGACCGCGGCGGAGCTGGTCGAGGCGGCGCGCAAGGCGTTCGGCCGCGTCGATGCGCTGGTGCATGCCGCCGGCTTCGCCGATCGCCGCAGCTTTCGCGACCTGCCGCGCGATGGGCTCGAGCGGTCGCTGGCGGTGATGCCGGCCGCTTTTCATGAGCTCGCCAGCGCCGCGCTGCCTGACCTGCTGCAGAGCGCGCAGGCGCGTGTCGTCGCCATCTCCAGCTTCGTCGCGCACCGCTTCGTGCCCGGCGGCACCTTTCCCGCCTCGGCCGCGGCCAAGGCCGCGCTGGAGGCGCTGGTGAAGTGTCTCGCCATCGAACTCGCTGCTACCGCCGGGACTGCGAATGTCGTGGTGCCCGGCTATACCCGCAAGGACGAAGGCCGGCTCGGCTCGTTGGATCCCGCCGCCTGGCAGAGGGCGGCAGCGGCCAATCCGCAAGGACGGCTGGCGGAGCCGGACGATATCGCGGCCGCCACGCGCTTCCTGCTGTCGGCCGAAGCGCGCCATGTTACGGGCGCCGTGCTGCCGGTCGATGGCGGCCTGACCCTGATGTAAATGGATCGAGAGGCGATGGAGAGCGTGCAGCAGACAGCCGACGTGGTCGTGCTGGGAGCGGGGATCGTCGGCGTCTCCTCGGCCTATGCGATCCGGGAGCGCGGCCTCTCGGTCGTGCTGGTCGACCGCAAGGCGCCGGGCGAGGAGACGTCGTACGGCAATGCCGGCATTCTCTCCAGCGGCTCGATCCTGCCGCTCAACAAGCCCTCGCTGTTATCAGCGCTGCCATCCTATCTCGGCAACCGGAATGCGGCGCTGCGCTGGGATCCAGCCTGGACGTTGCGCAATGCCGAATGGGTGCTGCGCTTCCTCGCCAATGCGGTGGAGTCGCGGGTCAGGCCGCGCGCGACCGCGCTGCACGGCCTGATCGGCGCGTCGCTGAAGCTGCATCGCGACTGGATCGTCCGGGCAGGCGAGCCGCAGCGCATCCGCGAGACGGGATGGCTGAAGGCATGGCGCAGCGAGGCGCTGGCCGCCGCCAGGGAAGAGCAGGCGGTCCTGGCCGACTACGGCATCAAGAGCGAGCTGCTCGACCGCCAGGCGATCTCCGCGCTCGAGCCCAACATGCTGCCGGTCTACAAGGTCGGCCTGCTGCACAGCCAGACGGCGTCCGTGGATTCGCCGGGCAACGTCACCAAGGCCTATGCGCGGATGTTCGAGGGCGCCGGCGGCGCGTTGCGCCAGTCCGAGATCAGGGCGCTGTTGCCTGATCAGGACGGCTGGCGCGTGGTGCTCGGCGACGGCGAGGTCCGCGCGCGCCATGTCGTGGTCGCGCTCGGGCCGTGGTCGCCGGATGTCCTGCGGCCGCTCGGCTATCGGGTGCCGATGGCATTCGAGCGCGGCTATCACCAGGAGTTCACGCCGAACCCGGGACGAACGCTGCTGCGTCCGATCCATGACGCCGAGGGCAGCTTCCTGATGACTCCGATGGAGAACGGCGTGCGCGTCACCTCCGGCGTCGAGCTGACCGATCGCGATGCGCCCTCCAATTTCGCCCAGCTCGAGCAGGTGGTGCCGCTGGCGCGCGGCGTGGTCGAGTTCGGCGAGCCGGTGGCTCAGCCCTGGCGCGGGGCGCGGCCGACCCTGCCGGATTCGCTGCCGATGATCGGGCCGGCGCCACGGCATTCCGGCCTGTGGCTTGCATTCGGCAATCAGCACATCGGCTTCACCACGGGGCCGGCCACGGGCGCGGCGATCGCCGCGATGATCGCGGGCGAGGCGCCGTCCTTCGACGCGTCGGCGTTCGCTCCGAGCCGGTATCTGTGATGGGCCGGCACAATCGGCGGCGCCATCGCGCCGGGCTCGGAGCTTGAATGAACTACACCTGGGATTTCGCCATCCTCGCCAAGTACAGCCATCTGTTCTGGGTGGGGCTGGGCTGGACCATGGCCTATACGCTCGGCACCATCCTGCTCGGCTCGGCCATCGGGCTGTTCGTCGGCATCATCAGGCTGCGCCGCCCCGTCGTCATCGACTGGCTGCTGATCGCCTATATCGAACTGTTCCGCTGCACGCCGCTGCTGGTGCAGATCATCTGGTTCTACTACGCGTTTCCGGTGGTGATCGGTGTCAACATTCCCGCGCATGTCGCCGCCGTCACCGTGCTGTCGCTCTATGGCGGGGCGTTCTACGCCGAGATCGTGCGCGGCAGCATCGAGAGCGTGCCGCGCGGCCAATGGGATGCGGCGCGCGCGCTGGGCTTGCGTCCATGGCGGATGATGCGGCTCGTGATCCTGCCGCAGGCGTTGAAGCCGATGCTCGCGCCCTACGTCAACCAGTCGGTGACGCAGCTGAAGAACACCTCGCTGGTGTCGGTGATCGCGGTGCCCGATCTCGTCTACAACGCCACTCTGATCAACGCCGATACCTACCGCCCGCTCGAGGTCTACACCATCATCGCGCTGATCTATTTCGCGATCCTGTTTCCGGCCACCCTGCTGGGCCGGCGGTTCGAGCGCGGCATGAGCTACGACAAGGCGTGACCCATCGGCCGTCATTGCGAGGAGCGAAGCGACGAAGCAATCCAGAGCTACGTCGGGACTCTGGATTGCTTCGCTTCGCTCGCAATGACGGCGGAGGGGGTCGTGAAGTCCGTCAGATGCTCAATTCGACCGGCACGTCCTCGGACTTGACGCCGGCAAGGCCCAGACCCTTGACGAACCATTCGCGCATCTGGCCGATGCCGCGGTTGTAGTCGATCCACACCGCGAGGAAGTCGCGCCAGCGCTTGTCGGACTCGCGGCGCACGCCCATGCTGGAGGGAATTGCGACCGAGGGCGACTGCAGGATCTTGTAGGTGCCGAGATTGGGATTCTTGGCGATCGCGGTGAGGCCTAGGATCAGCGCGTTGACGACGACGTCGACGCGGCCGGACGCCATCTCCAGCATCACCTCGTCGCGCGACTTCAGCGACTTGATCGTGGCATTGGGGGCAAAACGCCGCGCCACCGCCTCGTTGGCCGAGCCGACGTCGACGGCGATTCTGACCTCGGGCTTGTTGATGTCGGCCCAGGTCTTGGCCTCCAGGCCCTTCTTCAGCATGGCGCCGAACGGGTGCGGAAACACCGTGCCGCAGAAGTCGATGACCAGCGCGCGCTGCGGCGTCGGGTTGAGCGCGAAGCCGAGGTCGATCTTGCCGGCCTGCAGGTCGAGCACCGAATTGCCGTAGGTCGATTCGACATATTCGAGCTTCACGTCGAGCAGCTTGGCGATGTCGTTGGCCATCTCGATCGAGAAGCCCGACCAGGTGCCCGAGGCGAGATCCTTGTTGAAATAGGGCAGCTCGCCCGGCAGCACGGCGATGCGCAGCACCTTGTTGGCGCGGACGCGGTCGAGCGTGTTGTCGGCCGCCGCTTGCGCTGATGCCGGGCTCGCCGTGATGGCGGACGCGAGCGCGGCGCCGGAGCCGATCGCGAGCGCGTAGCGCAGTGCGTCGCGGCGGTCTTCGGAAATCCTCTGGTCGTCTGAAGTGGTCACATAATCCTCCTGCACCAATCGGCGCGGAGCGTAGCGTCGGCTCCGCGCGCCAGCAACCAGCATGTCGGACCTGTTAGCAATCGGTGGCGCCGACCAGTCATGCGGAAAGGTGGCCGGGGGGCTCGTTTATAGGCTGCGATGCCTCATTCCCGTGCACGGCTGATCAAGTCGTGATCGGTCTCACCAGGCGGAAGCTGCTTGTTGCGCAGGCGCTCAGCGAACGGCCGCAATAGCTGCGGCGCAAGGTGAATCGGGAACTGACTCATCGCGAAGTAGAGCCAGGTCGTGCCCGGTATTGCGCCCTCGGTGGCGGCCAGCATGAGGCCCATGTTGCGCAGCGAGACCATCATGCCGAGCGCCATCGCCCGTTCGCGGCCAGCGCTGTAAAACAGCAGCATCGTGGTACCGAGCAGCAGGAAGAACACCGCGAACGCCAGCACCGCCAGTCCCAACATGCGGAACGGGCCCGCGACCAGGTCGGCCAGGAAGTGGGCCATGATGGCCGAGGCGAACACGAACAGGATGCAGATGTTGAAGCCGTCGATCGGCGCACGGTGGCGCCGGATCGCCGTGATGCCGAAGGCGAGGCGAATGACAGTCGCGACAGCCACGGCGCCAGCGAGGATGCCGGCGAGCTTCAGCCCCAGTGCGGCCGGGGACAGCGACAGCGTCTGGCCGAGCAAGGCATAGGCGAACAGCGGCGCCGTCAGCGGCACCAGCGCGGTCGAGGTCACCAGCGTGATCAGCACCAGCGTCGCATCGAGCCCCATCAGCGCCGCCAGCGCGGGAGAGGCCATCATCGGCGACGCCGTCGCCTGCAGCATGAGGGCGAGGTAGAGATCCGGTGCCGCGGCATCGACGGCCGTGATGCGCGCGAGGGTGCCGACCAGCGCCGGAACGGCGATCGTGGTCCAGGCGGTCGCAGCGATCACCAGCGCAGGACGTCTGAGGTGCGCGCGGAGCATCGCGACGTCGACGCGCATGAAGGAGATGCAGAGCAGCAGGAAGATGGCCTCGGTGACGTAGGGGCGCGTCAGCGCCCCGACCGGCGGCACCGCGATGGCGACGAGGAGCACCGCGGCGATGGCGCGTGTGCCCTGATTGCCAAGCCAGCTCAGGGCTTGCAGGGGAAAAGCGAGAGGCCCGGAGGATGGCATCAGTATTCCAAGCGATGTGAATCAATGAACGCGCGAACCATGCGTTGGTCGCGCGTTCCGGCAAAGTCACATCTCGTTACCGATGATGTCGGCGCCCTGCGAGTACGCCGAACGCCGAACTCTCCTGCACATCACTGCGCGCTGGAGCCGCCCACCACGATCTTCTCGTTGAGCTTGAAATCGACGATCTGCACCGTCTGGTCGATCTCGGCACTGGGCATGCCGATCTGCTGCGCGATCAGCTTCACCAAGAGGTCGACCCGCTCGATGAAGGGCGCGCCGGCAGCGACCGCGCGCGCAGCCGACGAGGGTTTCAGCAGGCTCTCGGCGGCCTTGGCGTATTTCTCGAACGGCACCTGGTCGCTCGGATCGGCGCCGAGCTTGCGCGCGATCGCGTCGACATGCTCGTAGATCGACTTCGACAGCGCGAGATTGCCGTGCACGGCGTCGCGGATCGCCTGCGGCTCGCCGCGCGTGATGCAGCGGTAGTTGCCGGTCAGCAGCATCGACCACTTCGCCAGCGGCACGAACAGCGAGTCGAACACCTTCAGCTTGACCGGCACGTCATGGCCGTCGAGCGTGACGGCGTCGATGTCGCGCTCGAGCTCGCGCAGCAACGCGTTGTGCGTCGCGTCCTCGAAGGCGGCGGCCTTGAAGTTCGTCGGCAGGCCGACATGCAGCACGTTGGCGGCTTCCTCCGGCGGACGGAAGGCCTGCGGATCCGGCGAGCACAGCGTCACCAGGCCGGGCGTGAAGCGCTCCCACACCTTGGCGTTGGTATAGGCCTCTTCGAGATCGCTGTCGGCCAGCGCCGGGATGCGCTTGAGGTAGGGCAGCGGCGGCATGTTCATGATCGAGAGACACGGCAGCTTGGCCTCTGCGATCTTGACCATCAGGACACGGATGGTGTGGTTGGTGTATTGCGGCTCCTGCATCGCAAGACCGACGAGGTCGTAGCGCGACAGGTCGACAGTGTCGGGCGAGGCGGCGTCGAGCTTGCCGGTCAGGTCGCGCGAGAAGATGGAGCGATGCGTCGGCTCGTCGCGCAGCTTGATGCGGACTTCAGTGCCCTCGCGGTTGATCAGCTCGGCGGTCTTCTTGCGGCAGACCAGCGTCACGTTGTGGCCGGCCATCAACAGCTTGGTGGCCAGCAGGGAGCCGTAGGAGGCTCCGAGGATCAGAATGTTGCGCGCCATACCTTGGTCTTCCCCAGAGATTCATTCGCGATTTTTATTGGCGATCCAGCCGCACCGTGGAGTCCGTCAGACGCCCAAAAAGGGCGGACGAGGGCGGTAACCCATTGCCTCGATTGCTGGCATACCAGAGCCTACATCACATGGAATGAGCTGTCTGGCAAGGTGCGGCGCACGCGTGCGCCATCCGGCGCGGGTGGCTGAATCGGCGGCCGTCCCCCGAGGCAATGGTGGAGCGGATTGCAACGTCGGGCGTCTCAGCTGAGCGCCATGTAACGCCCGGGCTTGTGGTTGATCGCGATGATGACGTTGACGATCACGATGCCCAGGATCGACAGCGCGAGCCGGTCGACCGGGATCACGAAAAAGGCGGCGATCATGATGACGAAGTCGACGGCAAGCTGGAAATAGCCGGCGCGGACGTTCCAGTGCTCCTGCAGATAGAGCGCCAGGATGTTGACGCCGCCGAGCCCGGTGCGGTGGCGGAACAGCATCAGCAGCCCGGTCCCCGTAAGGCCGGCGCCGATCACGGTCGCGTAGATCGGATCGATATAGCCGATGTCGACCCAGGATGCCGTCAGCCGCGAGAACACCGCGACGAGGCCGACCGCGACGAAGGTGCGGACCGTGAACGGCCAGCCCATGCGCCGGACAGCCAGCACATAGAAGGGCAGGTTGATCAGGAAGAAACAGAGCCCGAAGCCGTAGCCGCTGATGTAGCTGAGCAGCAGCGACAGGCCTGCAGTGCTGCCGACCAGCAGCACCGTCTTGCTGTAGATCAGCATGCCCAGCGATACGAACAGCGTGCCGAAGGTGAGCGCCATCGCGTCTTCGTAGAGCTTGTGCCGCTCCTGAACTATATCCGTCACGCGTTGCCCTCTCGCCCGCGAGCGCTCACAGCGCCTTGAACAGGCCGGCGACGCGCGCGACGTCGGCGAGCTTCAGCCCGGCGACATTGATGCGGCCGGAGGTCGGCATGTACACACCGCTCTTCTCACGTAAGGCCAGGACCTCGGCCGGGGTGACCGGCAGCAGCGAGAACATGCCTTCCTGCACGCCGATGGCGACGGTGTTCGACCAGCGTCCGCCCAGCGCCTCGGCAAAGGAGCGGCGCAGCGTCGCAAGGCGCAGGCGCATCGACTCCAGCTCCTCGCTCCAGTCCTGCCGAAGATCGGGGCTGTCGAGGATGGTCTTCACGATCGCCGAGCCGTGGTCCGGCGGCATCGAATAGCTCGTGCGGGCGATCGCCACGAGATTGGAGCGCGCGGTGTCGGCCGTCGCCGGCGATGCCGCGACGGTGTAGAGGGCACCGGTGCGTTCACGATAGAGGCCGAAGGATTTCGAACAGGACACTGCGACCAGCGCCTCGGGCACGGCAGCGATCATGGCCCGCAGCCCCGCCACGTCGCCTTCGAGGCCGGCGCCAAACCCCTGGTAGGCCGAGTCGATCAGCGGCACGAGCCCGCGCTCAGCGATGACGGCGGTGATGCGTGTCCAGGCGTCGGCGGTCAGCACGGCGCCGCTAGGATTGTGGCAGCACGCATGGATGAGCACGGCATCGCCCGGCTGGGCGCGCTGCAGCGCCTCCATCATGCTGTCGAGCAGGATCGTCTGCGAGGTCACGTCGAAGAACGGGTAGGTCTCGATCGCGAGACCCGCGGCCGCGAAGATGCCGGCGTGGTTCGGCCAGCTCGGCAGCCCGAGCCAGATCCTGCCGGTGCCGGCCTGGCGGATCAGGTCGGCTGCGAGACGCAGCGCGCCGGACCCGCCGGGCGTCTGCACGCCTGCGGCATGGACCGACGGCTTGAGACCGCCGACCAGCGACCACAACAGGTCGAGGAAGCGCTGGTCGCCCTCCGGCGCCACATAGCCCTTGCTGTCCTGGCTCTCCCAGATCAGGCGCTCCGCGGCCTTCACCGCGCGGAAGATCGGTGAATGGCCGGCCTCGTCGCGATAGACGCCGACGCCCAGATCGACCTTGTCCGTCCTCGGATCGGCCTTGAAGATGCCGATCAGGGCAAGGAGCGGATCATCGGGCTGGCGGCTCAATCGTTCGAACATCAAGGGCATTCCTGTTGGTGCAGCCGGGCTGGTCGGCCATGACCCGTCCTCGCGGGCGGTCGGACACTATCTTGGTTGCAGCGCAAGAACAGCGGAAATTTCGCCGACGCTTGGCTTCCTTTGCGCGCACGGGGAAACCCTCCAGCGGGATCGCCGGCAAAGCTGATCGTTGTCCCCTATCAATGAACTGGAGAACAGGCGTCAGAGGGCGCGCATGAATGCAAAATCTGACAGGCGAGGTTACTGTTGTGGCCGGCTTGCAGCCGCGCCTTTGCTTGGCGACTTCACAATGCAGCGCTCAAGTTTGTCCTCGTTGTCTTAGTGCCGCGAGGTCTCATGGTTGCCTCTGTGGCGGATGAATCTCACCTTCATCACCTTCGTCGTCGGTCTTTCTGGCGTGCTTGGCGGCGAGTTGAGATCGAACCTTGCCATCGACTTTGCGCCCGGTGGCACGCTTCCACTTCCGGAGTTCGTCGGCCGTCAGAACGACTTTCACGACCTGCTCTTTGAGAGGGCTGCCCAGGCCTTCGATGGTAGCCTGAGCGCTGGCCAGCCATTCCTCGTAGGTGTCGTGCAGATCTGGACAGATCTGCTTGATATCCTCCCATTCTTCGGGCCTGTACCAGGCGAGCGCGATCATTATGGTTGATGGTTCCTTGGTCATCCTGCCTTCCTGCCGGCTGTGGTGTGGGTGGCAACTCAAGCCGGTGCGGTCCCGAATGCCTGCGCTCCGCCGTCGAGCTGTTTCAACCAAGCGCCGATGTCACGCGCTGCGACGTTGGCCTGGTCCAGCAATTTGCCCATCGTAAAGAAGCCGTGGAACTGGCCCGGATGCGTCCGGTGCGTCACTGGTACACCGGCCTCGCGCAGGCGCCGCGCATAGTCGTCGCCTTCGTCGCGCAGCGGGTCGGCGCCGGCGGTGAGCACATAGGCTGGGGGCAGGCCGACCAGCGTCTCCGCTTTTGCCGGTGAGGCCCGCCAGTCGTGCACGTCGGCGGCGCTGTTGAGATAGTGGTCGCGAAACCAGCGGATCACCGAATGCGTCAGCAGCACGCTGGTCTCGGGCTCGCTGTGCGAGGGATGGTTCATCGTGAAGTCGGTCGCCGGATAGATCAGGACCTGGCCGGACAGCAGCGGGCCGTTGCCGTCACGCGCTGCGAGCGCGACCACGGCGGCGAGATTGCCGCCCGCGGAATCGCCGCCGACGCTGAGGCGGGAGGCGTCGATGCCGAGCGCAGCCGCATTGTCCGCCACCCATTGTGTCGCCGCGACCGCATCGTCGATCGCGGCCGGAAACTTGTGCTCGGGCGCAAGGCGATAGTCGACCGAGATGACGATGAGCTCGCCCTCATTGGCGAGCGCGCGGCATACGACATCGTGCGAATCCAGATTGCCGATTACCCAGCCGCCGCCGTGGAAGAACACCAGCGCCGGCGCGAGTCCTTCTGTTTGTCGCAGCGTCTTGGGGCGATACAGCCGGGAGGGGATTGCGCCATGCGGGGCGGGGATGGCGAGCTCCTTGACCTCGGCGAGCTCCGGCGGCTCGGGATTGCTCACCGTGCGCGCGGCGAGATAGTAGTCGCGCGCCTCCGCGGGCGTCAGGGTCTCATAGGCCGGACGGCCGGCCTCCTGAAACGCCTTGTAGACGGCTGCGGCATCGGCATCGAGCTGGACGGGCATGGACAATGAACCTGCTGAGTTGAGGGGATGTCAGGCGGCGGTGCGGCCGCCGTCGACGGTGTAGGCGGCGCCGGAGACGTAGCTCGCGTCGTCGGAGGCGAGGAAGGCGACGATCGATGCCACCTCAGAGCCCAGGCCGAGCCGGCGCGCGGGGACGCGGTCGACGACCTTTTCGGACGGAGCAGGCGCCCCGCTGCGGCCCTCGATGATCGCGCTCAGCATGCGGCTCTCGATCAGGCCGGGACAGACGCAGTTCACGCGCACGTTCGTGCCGGTGCATTCCCAGGCCGCGCTCTTGGTCAGGCCGATGACCGCATGCTTGCTGGCGCTATAGACGGCGATCTGCGGCGAGCCGAACAGGCCGGCGATCGAGGCGGTATTGATGATCGAGCCGCGGTTCTGCTTCAGCATGACGGGCAGCACGTGCTTCAGGCCGAGGAATACGCCGACGACGTTGACGTCGAGCACGCGGCGGAACGTATCGAGCGGATAGTCCGTGATCGGCCTGATCTCACCCTCGACGCCGGCATTGTTGAAGAACACATCGATGGTTCCAAGCCGATCGCAGGCGCGTCGCACGTAGGCCGCGACCTGCTCCTCGTCGGTGACGTCGGCACCGATCGCCAGCGCTTCCGCGCTTGCGGGCAGAGAGGCGATGGCATCCTTGAGATCCTGCTCTCGCCGGTCAACGGCAACGATGCGAGCGCCGCGTGCAGCCAGCAGCCGCATGGTCGCCGCGCCGATCACGCCGGCTGCGCCGGTAACGACGGCGATCCTGCCGTCGAGACGAATCGAATCCGTCATTCGCTTCCTTCCCTTGTTCTTCCCTTGCCGCCGGTTCCGTGGCGCCGGCCTTGTCGCGTGTTGGTTTCACGCTATCTTCTGAGCATGCGACTATCTCATTGGATGAACTGCGTGACCAGCTCGCGGTGCGCTGGTAAGTCGCCCTTTCCCCGCCGTATTCCGCATGTTAACGGAGAGGCTGATCGAGAGCGGCGGATGGGACAGGACGCCATTACACTGTCCGGAACCCCGATTCGCCTGACAAAGCCCCGCGAGATGCATCGAAACATTGCCCTGACCGCTCTCGCAGCCTTCGTGGCCGCCACCTCCATGGCGCTGGTGGCCGTGCCTGCGCGCGCGCAGATCGGCACCATCTTCTCCGACCCTGTTCCGCGTCCGCCCGGCAACATTCCGCGCCGCGGAGAACCGCTTCCCCCGCCGCCGGAGGAGGAGGAAGAGATCCCGGAGCTGCCGCAGGGACGCGTGCTGCCGGCGCCGACCCGTCCGCCGCCAGGGCAGGGCGCAGCCCTTCCGGGACCGGTGCAGTCCCAGCCTCTCGCGCCGCCGCCGGCAGCGATGCCGCCAAACAATCCGCCGGTCGCGGTCGCGCCGCCCTCCGCGCAGCCGGGTGCCGTGCCGGCGCCGGGCGGCAATGTCGCCCAGCCCGGTCAGCGTCAGCTGCCGCCGCGCGGCGCGCCCCAGAATGCGGCGGTCCCGCCGAACGGGGCCGTGCCGCAGACGCCTGCGACGCTGCAGCCGGGCGACGAGGTGGTGACCGAGCCGCCGGCGCAGAAGATCGTGAACAAGAAGGCGAGCTTCTCCGGCCTCGACAAGATCACCGGCCGCATCATCAATTTCGACGAGGACGTCGGCGAGACCGTGCAATTCGGCGCGCTCAGGGTGAAGACCGACGCCTGCTACACCCGGCCGGCCACCGAAGCCGCGAATACCGATGCGTTCGTCCAGGTCGACGAGATCACCTTGCAGGGCGAGGTGAAGCGCATCTTCTCGGGCTGGATGTTCGCGGCAAGCCCCGGCCTGCACGGCGTCGAGCACCCGGTCTACGACATCTGGCTGGTCGACTGCAAAGAGCCGCAGACCACGGTGGTGAGCGCGGCGCCCGATCAGAAGCCCACGGCTCAACCGGCGCAGAAGCGGCCGCCGCAGCAGAAGCAGGCGGCACCCAGGCCCCAGCCGCCGCAGCAGCCACAGCAGTATCAGACCCAGCAGATGCCGCCGCCTCCGCCACCCCAGGCGGGTGGGCCGTTCGGCGGGGTGTTCAGGTAGTGCCGGTCAGCCGCGCGCGGCGATGATGGCCAGCGCCTCGCTGCCGGGGATCGGCTGGTCGACCGGAAGCCTCGCAAAATTAGCCGCTGGTCCCGTCAGCGCCTTTTCGAGCAGCGCGGTATAGCGCCGCCGCGGGATCTCGACGGCGCCGAAGGTCTTGAGGTGCTCGGTGACATATTGGGTGTCGAGCAGCTCGAAGCCGCCCGCGATCAGCCGCGCCACGAGATGCACCAGCGCCACCTTCGAGGCGTCGCGGGTGCGATGGAACATGCTCTCGCCGAAGAAGGCCCGGCCCAGGCTGACGCCATAAAGGCCACCGACGAGTTCGCCGTCCTGCCAGCATTCGACGCTGTGGCAATGGCCGAGCGCATAGAGGCCGCTGTAGAGCTCGCGGATGCGCCGGTTGATCCAGGTGTCCTCGCGGCCGGGCTGCGGCTCGGCGCAGCCATCCATGACCGCCTTGAAGGCCTGGTTCACGGTCACCACGAAGGTGTCGGAGCGCACCGTGCGGGCCAGCCGCGACGCCACGCGAAACCCATCGAGCGGAATCAGGCCGCGCAGCTCCGGCTCGACCCAGAACAGCGTCGGATCGTCGGCACTTTCGGCCATCGGGAAGATGCCGCAGGCATAGGCACGCAGCAGGACCTCGGGCGTAATCTCGGACGCTGCGGAGTCGCGCGAATTCATGACGGCAGCTTAGCAGGATGCCATGAGCAACGCGATGGTCTGTTGGTCGCGCCTGGCGCCTGAGGCGCGTGGTCTCAGCCCACGGCGGCAGCCGGCTTGGGAACATCCTTGGTGAGGCGGAAGCGGACGACGATCTTGGTACCGGCATGGCTCGGGTCGGGAGCCACGGTCGCGTCAAGCTTGTTGGCCATCGCACTGACGATGCGCTGGCCCATGCCGGTCGATCGCGGATCGCTGGTCGCGTTGAGGCCGACGCCGTTGTCGGCGATGGCGAGCACGATGTCGTCGCCGTCGAGCTTCAGCTCGACGTGAATGGGCCCGGGGCCATCGGGATAGGCGTATTTGACCGCGTTCATGACCAGCTCGTTGACCACGATGCCGATCGCAACCGCACGATCGGGGTCGATCTCGATTGCCTCGCCCCTCAAGGTCAGTCGTGACATGCGGTTGCCCTCGGCCGAGCGGCGGAGATCGTCGAGCAGCGCGTCGAGATATTGATTGAGCAGCACGCTCTTCAAATCGTGCGAGGTGTAGAGGCGGCGATGCACCTGCGCGACGGCGGCGACGCGGCCCATGGCGTTGGTGAGCGCGGCCTTGACGTCCTCCTGCGTGCTCGAATTGGCCTGCAGGTGCAGCAGCGAGGCGATGATCTGCAGCGAATTGCCGACGCGATGGTTGACCTCGCGCAACAGCACCTCTCGCTCCGCCGCCAGCGCCGCATAGCGGTCGCGTGAGGCGCGGACTTCGGCCTCCGCCTCGTCGCGCGCCTTCTGCAGCCGCGCCTGGCGCAGCGCGCCTTCGGCTGCAACCTGCAGCAGCGGAATGAACTCGCCCTGCACGTCCTTGACGAGATAGTCGGCCGCGCCGGCCTTCAGCGCCGTGACGGCGATCTTGGAATCCTGCGACGCCGTGACGAACACGACCGGCGGCGCCTCCGGCAGCGCCATGATGCGCTCCAGCGTCTCCAGCCCGTCGAGACCGGGCATGTACTGGTCGAGCGCGACCACGTCGATGCCACCGTGCTTGATCCGGTCGAGCCCTTCGCTGCCGCCGGGCGCATGTTCAACCGTGAAGCCGAGCCGCTTGAGGCCCCGGTCGACCAGCCGCGCCAGCGCCGCGTCGTCGTCGATGTAGAGCAGCGTGGGGGAGGCGGGGCTCATGCGGCGGGCGGAACCTGGATGACGGAGAAGAACAGGCCGAGCTGGCGAATGGCGTTGGCGAAACTCTCGTAGTTCACGGGCTTGGTGATGTAGACGTTGCAGCCGAGCTCGTAGCAGCGCTTGATCTCCTGCGAGTCGTCGGTCGTGGTCAGGATCACGACCGGCGCGCTCTTCAGGAAGCTGTTCTGCTTGACCATCCGCAGGATCTCGATGCCGGTCATGTCCGGCAGGTTGAGGTCCAGCAGGATCAGCAGGGCGCGGCCCTTATGGTCGAGGCCGGTGCCGTCATCCCCCAGTAGATACTTGACGGCGTCTGTACCGTTGGTGAACGGCATGATTTCGTTGTTGACGCCGGAGCGGCGGATGTTCCGCTCGATCAGGCGGGCGTGGCCTTCGTCGTCCTCGATCATGATGATCGTCACAGGCATGGTCATCGGTCTGAGTTCCGGTTAGAGGCGTTCCAGTTGATCGGGAGCGTGATGGTGAACGTGCTACCCTGGTCGAGCTCCGACGCGACCGACATGGTTCCGCCGAGCCGGCGCACCAGCGCGCGTACATGGGCCAATCCGATCCCCTGACCGGGACGGTCCTGGGTTCCGGCGCGGCGGAACAGATCAAAGATACGCTGGTGATCCTTGGGATCAATACCTCGGCCGGTATCGCTGATCTCGAAGATCGCGAAACCGAGCTTGGTGCGGGCACGGATGGCGATCTCGCCGGGAATGCCGGGCTTCATGTATTTGATGGCGTTGTCGATCAGGTTGGAGAAGATCTGCTCCAGTGCGAGGCGGTCGCTGACAACGGTGGGCAGCGGCTCGATGCGGATGGTCGCATTCGCCTCGTCGGCCTGATGGGCGAGCGTCGACACGATGGTCTCGATCAGCTCGCGGGTGTCGATCCGGATCGGGACGAACTCGCGGCGTCCTTCGCGGGTCAGGTTGAGGATCGCGGTGATCAGCCGGTCCATCTTGGCGATTGAGGACTTGATGAAGCCCAGCGCCTCCGAGAAGTCCTCCGACAGCTGCTTGTCGGCGCCTTCGAGCTCCGGCTCGGCGCCTTCGGCCGGCGGCGGCGCGTCGGACACCGCGCGCGCGAGCGTCGCGATACGCCGGAAGATGTCGCTGCGCAGCTCGTCGAGCTCGCTCGTGAAGCCCATGATGTTGACGAGCGGCGAGCGCAGATCGTGGCTCACGATATAGGCGAAGCGCTGGATCTCCTCATTGGCCTCGCGCAGGTCGGCCGTGCGCTCGTCGACGGTGGCTTCGAGGTTGAGATGGCTCTCGCGTAGCCGGGCCTCCGCCTCGTCACGGGCGCGCGTGGAGCCGCGCACCAGGACCACCGAGATGAAGGCGAGCACGACGACCAGCGCCGAACCTGCGACGGTCACAATCGTCGCCAACCGCTGGCTCGCATCGGCGTTGGTGGTCCGCAGCGCCAGCAGGCGCTCCTCCTCGCTGCGCATCACTTCGGCCGTGTCGCGCATCATATTGCTGCTGTCGGTTGATCCGGCATCGCGCACCAGCGTGACGGCGCTGGGGAGATCGCCTGACACGACCAGCGCCTTCTCGCGATCGAATTGCGCCAGCCGGCTCTCGATGACGCCGCGCAGTTTGGCGAGGTTTGCCAGCTGCGTCTGATTGTCGGCGATGAGCGTGCCCAGCTTGTCGAGCAGGGGCCGGATCGCCGTCACGGCGGCCTCGTGATCCCTGAGGAACTCCGGGTTCTGCGTCAGCAGATAGGCACGCACGCCGCTCTCGGCACGCCGGACCTCCAGCAGCAGCGCATTGATCTGGTTCTCGGCCTCAACGGTATGGATCACCCAGGCGCTGTCGCTGCGGGCCTTGTTGACCAGCAGCACCGAAGCCGTACTGACGGCAACCAGCACCAGGAAGCCCGCCGACAACAGCAGGATTTGTCCCAGCGTGCGCCGCTGTCTGACCTCAGGCGCCACCGCTCACTCGCACATCGATGGAAATAATGACCCCCCGGCGGAATAACTCCGACCGACCAGAACGTGCCCGAAGGCGAAATGGTTCCAGGGAAGAGGCGATTTTCCTCGAACGCTGATCAGTCCGTCGTCTGGCCGGCCAGATATTGCTCGAGCCAGTGGATGTGGTAGTCGCCGTCGATGATGGCGGGCTCGCGGACCAGCGCACGAAACAGCGGCAGCGTGGTCTCGATGCCGTCGACCACCATCTCGTCCAGCGCCCGCCGCAGCCGCATCAGGCACTCGACCCGGCTCTTGCCGTGCACGATCAGCTTGCCGACGAGAGAGTCGTAATAGGGCGGGATCACGTAGCCCTGGTACACCGCCGAGTCGATGCGGACGCCGAGGCCGCCCGGCGGGTGGTACTGCAGGATCTTGCCCGGCGAGGGACGGAAGGTGACCGGGTTTTCCGCATTCACGCGGCACTCGATCGAGTGGCCGTTGATGACGACCGCGTCCTGGGTCATCGGCAGGTCGCCGCCGGCCGCGATGCGGATCTGCTCCAGCACGAGGTCGATCCCGGTGATCATCTCGGTGACGGGATGCTCGACCTGGATGCGCGTGTTCATCTCGATGAAGTAGAACTCGCCATCCTCGTAGAGGAATTCGACGGTGCCGACGCCGATATATTTCAGCTCCTGCA
Organism: Bradyrhizobium ontarionense; assembly: GCF_021088345.1. Taxonomy (NCBI): domain Bacteria; kingdom Pseudomonadati; phylum Pseudomonadota; class Alphaproteobacteria; order Hyphomicrobiales; family Nitrobacteraceae; genus Bradyrhizobium; species Bradyrhizobium ontarionense. The sequence continues at coordinate 839,850 of NZ_CP088156.1, forward strand.
TCGCCTTGGCGACGGTGTTGCCGATCTTGGCCCGGGCCGCCGCATCGAGCGCCGGGGAGGGGCCTTCCTCCCAGACCTTCTGGTGGCGGCGCTGCAGCGAGCAGTCGCGCTCGCCGAGATGGATCGCGCCGCCACGGCCGTCGCCGAGCACCTGAATCTCGATGTGGCGCGGCTTCTGCAGATATTTCTCGAGATAGACCGACGCATCGCCGAACGCCGATTTGGCTTCGTTGGCCGCGGTGGTGAGCGCCAGCATGAGGTCGGCCTCGGTGTGGGCGACCTTCATGCCGCGGCCGCCGCCGCCGGCTGCGGCCTTGACCAGCACGGGGAAACCGATCTCCTTGGCGATCGCCAGCGCATCCTGGTCGGGAGTCACGGCGCCGTCCGAACCCGGCACGACCGGAATCCCTAAGCGTTTGGCGGTCTTCTTGGCTTCGATCTTGTCGCCCATCAGGCGGATGTGCTCCGCCTTCGGCCCGATGAAATGCAGATTGTGGTCCGCCAGGATCTCGGCGAAGCGCGCATTCTCCGACAGGAAGCCGTAGCCGGGATGGACGGCGTCAGCTCCGGTGATCTCGCAGGCGGCGAGCAGCGCCGGAACGTTGAGGTAGCTGTCCTTCGACGGCGGCGGGCCGATGCAGACGCTTTCGTCGGCGAGCCGCACATGCATCGCATCGGCGTCGGCGGTGGAATGCACCGCAACGGTGGAGATGCCGAGCTCCTTGCAGGCGCGCAGGATGCGAAGGGCGATTTCGCCGCGATTGGCGATGAGAATCTTATCGAACATGGTGCCTCGGGCGCGAGTGGCGAATAGTGAGCAGCGAATAGGGAACGGAGAACCATTCGCTATTCGCCATTCGCTATTCGCGCTTATTCAATGATCACCAGCGGCTCGCCGTATTCCACCGGCTGTCCGTCCTCGACCAGGATCTGCGTCACCGTACCGGCGCGCGGCGACGGAATCTGGTTCATCGTCTTCATGGCCTCGATGATCATCAGGGTCTGGCCGACCGTGACTTTGGAGCCGACCTCGATGAACGGTTTGGCGCCGGGCTCCGGAGCCCAGTAGGCGGTACCGACCATTGGCGAGGGTACGACGCCCGGATGTTTGGACAGGTCGGCGCCGGCGGCTGCAGCCGTCGCGGCGGCGACCACAGGAACGGCCGCTGCCGGGACGCCGGAAGGCATCGCGGCGGCAATGGTCACGTTGCGGGCGACGCGGATGCGCAGGCCGGCCCGCTCCAGCTCGATCTCGGTCAGGCTGGTTTCGTCCAGCAGGGCCGCAAGCTCGCGGATGAGCTGGCTGTCTTCGGATTTGGCGGTGGTCTTGTCGTCGGGCTGGGGCGCCATGATCGTGATCCAGAACCTTGTGTGGCGTGAGGGCGAGGGCGTCAGGCTGGTGCCTGGACGCCGATCTTCGTGTCGGTGGTGATGCCGATCTTGGCGGCGAGGCCGGTGATCGCGAGTCGGTAGCCGTCGATTCCAAAACCACAAATCGACGCAAACGCGGCCTTTGCGGTGAACGAATGGTGCCGGAAGCTCTCACGGGCGTGAATGTTGCTGATGTGCACCTCGACGGTGGGGATCTTCACCCCCATCAGCGCATCGTGGAGGGCGATCGAGGTATGAGAGTAGGCGCCGGCATTGAGGATGATCCCGACCACACCGCGGCTGCGGGCCTCATGGATGAAATCCACCAGCACGCCCTCGTGGTTGGACTGCCGGCAATCCGCCATCATGCCAAAGCCGGCCGCGGTCTCGATGCAGAGCCGTTCGACGTCGGCCAGCGTGGCGTGGCCGTAGGTCTCCGGCTCACGGGTGCCCAACAGATTGAGGTTGGGTCCGTTGAGGACATAGATCGTCTTTTGCGCGGCGTCGGCCATTCCCATCCCGGCGGTGTGGCGGCAGTGGGCGGCGTTATAGGTAACAAAGCCGCCAAGGGGAAGCCTTTCGGCGACCGGAGAGGCCCGGCCGGGCTTGGTCCGTCACGCGAAAAAAACACTCCAAGTCACGGAAAGGACTGCTTAACCAGGTTGGCGCAGCACAGCTGCACGTGCTGCGTGTAGTCGCTCGCGCGGGGCCTTGCACAGCACAAAAGGGGGCGGGCACTGCTGCCCGCCCCTTGCTCGTCACCTGCCTGGTCGGGGATCAGGTGTCGAGAACTGCGACGATCTCGTGGGAACGAGGATCGATCACGAGGATCTGGTCACGAACCAGGATGAAGTCATATCCGCGCCATTCCGGATAGACGGTCACGACCTCGGCCGGGAGCGGGTGGAAGTGGACCTCGCGCGGCACGCGGGTGCCGACCGAGATGTTGAAGTTCACGTTGGTGACCGGCTCGACGCGCTGGCTGCGGATCACAGTCGAGATCTTGGTGCGCTGCTCGGTCGAGAGCTTCGCACCTGCGCCGGCCTGTCCCGTGGTGGTCTGCGAGCGGTCGCCGCCGGTCTTGGTCTCGGCATTCTTGGTGGCGTCGCTGCGGCCATCGCGGTTCTCGGCCGCGCCGGTGCCGCCCTTGCTGTCGCGGCCTTCGGCCTTCATATTCTTGGCGCCGCCCTTGCTGTCGGTCTCCGAGCTCGTGCTCTTCGGCCCCTTCATGCCGTCTTCAGCGTGCTGATTCTTCGGAGCCATACCCGACTTCTGATCCGACTGGCCGGAGCGCGTCTCGGGCGCACCGCCCGGCGCAGCGCCTGGCGATGGCGCGGCACTGTCACGGTTCATCGTTGCGCCACCGGCTGCTCCGCCACCGGCTGCACCACCGGCCCCTTGAGCGTGGGCGAAGCCTGCGCCCGCGACCAGCGCGATCGCAGCAACTGAAACCATCAAACGATTGGTCATACTCTATCCTCCTCTATCATTGGCACTGCCCGCGCCGACAACGGCAGGATGTTGGAGTCGTTCCGTGCGCCTCCGATTGTTCCTCGAAAATGTCCGGGATCGCGATCTTATGAACGGATGCTCACGGTCATGAACGCAGGATGACGATCCGCGTGACCGGCGCATCATGTGTGAGGTCGGCCGAAGGGCGCGCCTCGCTCAGGTCGAGCGGGCTTCACGCTCCGAGCGCGCTTCCGGCGCCGCGGTGTGGCGCTCCCTGGCGTAGCGGACGAGCGCCAGGAAGCGATAGAGGCCGTGCACGAACTTGCCGTAGGGCAGCGTGACGAACAGCGCGAACACCGCCCCGAGATGCAGCGCCAGCAGAACGCCCATGGCGCTCGTCTCGCGCAGAACGAGCAGGGTAAGGCCGGTCGCGCCGGTCAGCACGAGCATGGCGAGGAACGCGATGTCCATGCCGCGGCTGTCATGGTCCATCATCATGGGCTCACGCTTGCGCTTCGCGGCGTAGAGTCCGAGCGGACCGATCACGATTCCAAGCCCACCGAGCGTCCCGAGCACGACTGGAAGGTCCCAGAGCGGGTAGGGCGCCTCGCGATGCAGCAGGTAGTGATAGAGCGTCGCGATGCTCGTCGACGCGAAGCAGAGCATGAAGCCCCAGAACGTCAGGTGGTGATAGAAGCGCCTGTTGTCTTTGGTCCGCTCGTCCTCATTGTAGCAGCCGACGCCGCCGCCATCGAGATAGCGCAGGCTGGCGGCATCGCGAACCGCGCGCAGCAACGGGCGCGGCGCGGCCAGGGCCGAGCGCGTTTCGCCGATGTCATTCCAGAAGGCGCGCGCGCCCTTGATGAAGGCGACGACGGCCCACAGGAAGGCCGCACCGAACAGCAGCGCCATCGCGTTGTGCGGCATCAGCGCGTAGAACGATCCGGGGCCGGGCCGGCTCGCAAACAGGGCTCTGGGATCGTTGAAGGCCACGAAGCCGAGAATGAACGCGGCGATGCTGAGGACGGCGATCAGGGACACCGCGAGGCCGTTGCGCCTGAACAGTGGCGCCAGCGCGCGCGGCCAAGCGTAGTCGGCATAGCTTTCGTGCCGCACTCTGGCCAGGACGGATGGGACACGGACGTCGAATTCGTGCGGTGGCGAGAACTGGCAGTCGACATAGCAGGCGCCGCAGGCATGGCAGAGATTGGCGAAATAATTGAGGTCGCCGCTGGTGAAGGCGCGGCGCATCTCCATCGCTGGAAAGACGGCGCAAAGGCCCTCGCAATAGCGGCAGGAATTGCAGATCGTCATCAGGCGATCCGCCTCGTTCAACGCCTCACTGCGCTGCATGTCTTGCTGCTCCGCGGCCTGCAATGCGTCCGAACACGCTGCCGATCGTCATGCCGATCCCCGCGGCGTAGCCGCGGCCGAGCACGTTGCCGGCCATGATCTCGCCGGCGGCGTACATGTTGGCAGCCGGTCCACCCGCCTTCATCATCATTCTGGCCTCGTGATCGACCCGCACCCCGAGATAGGTGAAGGTGATGCCGGGACGCACCGGATAGGCGTAGTAGGGGCCGGTGTCGATGCGCCGTGCCCAATGCGTCTTCGGCGGCGTCAGGTTCTCGGTGTGACAATCGTCGAGCGTGTCGGGATCGAAGGATCCCTCGTGCACGGCGGCGTTGAATTGTGCCACGGTCTCCGTCAATTTCTCCGGATCGAGATCGAACTTGGCTGCGAGCTCGCCGATGCTCGCGGCCTCGATCGCCGGGTAGAGCGACGGCATGAACAGGTTGGCCGACTTGGCGTCGAAGATGATGTAGGCGATCTGGTCCGGCTGGGTGGCAACGAGCCGTCCCCAGATCGCATAGCGCTTGGGCCAGACGTCTTCGCCTTCGTCGTAGAATCTCTCGGCATTCCTGTTCACGACGATACCGAACACGACGCAATCGAGCCGCGTGATGATGCCGCCGTCATATTTCGGCGCCCGCGCATCGATCGCCACCGCGTGGCACTGGGTGGGATCGCCGACGCTGTCGACATCGGCGCCAAGCAGCATGTCCAGCACGGTGCCGCGGTTGTTCGGCGTGCCGCGGATCAGGAAATTGCGGGCGATCTCGCCCCAGCCCTCGACCAGCTTCTCGATGTTGGATTCGAAGCCGCCGGAAGCGGCCACCAGCGCCTTGCCGCGGATGCGCATCCTGCCTTCCTTGCGCTGGACGGTGGCCGCGTGAAAACGATCGCCGTCGATGTCGAGCGCCACCACCTCGGCTTCGTAAAGCACGTCGACGCCGAGCCGCTCGGCCGTCAGATACAGCGCGTTGAGCATCGCCCGGCCGCCGCCGAGGAAAAAGGAGTTGGTGCGCCCCAGACTCAGCGTGCCGCCGAGCGAGGGCTGGAAGCGCACGCCCTGATCGAAGATCCAGTCGAGCATGTCCTTCGATTCGCGGATCATCATGCGCGCCAGCTGCTCGTTGGTCTGGCCATCGGTGACGCGCACGAGATCGTCCCAGAACTCGTCCTCCGAATAGGGACCGCTCAAGGTGGCCGTCGCCGCGTCATGGGCGCAGCGCATGTTGCGCGTGTGCCTCGTATTGCCGCCGCGATAGAACTTCGAGGCGGCCTCCAGGACGATCACCGAGGCGCCGGCGCGGCGCGCCGCAATCGCGGCGCAGAGGGCCGCATTGCCGCCGCCGACGACCACGACGTCGTAAGCTGCGGGATGCTCGGCAATGTCGCTCTGGCCATTCATCGCACCGCTTCCCTGTTGCAAGCCGGCAGGCCCGGACTGGCGCCATACCCGCCCGGCGCCAGGACCATCCGGGCAGTGGCGAAGGCGGACGGGCGCGATGCGTGGGCACACTCTGACTGAAACATGAAAATCGTATACTATTGTATACAAAAATATGCAAGTGGTCCTGTTGTTCTGAGGAGGGTTGTGAGACATTGAACGCGATGGCCTCCGAAGCGCCCACGCTCACGATCGATCGCGACAACGTCTCTCTCGGCGAGGCGGTATTCCGCGCGCTGTGTCGGGCTCTGGAGAACGGCGTCTATCGCTCCGGAGACCGGCTGCGGGAGGACGAGGTCGCGCAGAAGCTCGATGTCAGCCGCACGCCGGTCCGCGAAGCGTTCGGCAAGCTCACGGCCAAAGGCTGGGTGCAGCCGGCCGGTGGCCGCGGCCTCGTCGTGCGCAGCCTCGATCAAAGCGAGATTCTCGAGCTTTACGCGATGCGGGAGATTCTCGAGGGCGCCGCGGCGCGGCTTGCGGCCCAATATGCGGCTCCGGCCGAGATCGCGGCGCTCCGCGACATCCATGAGAGCTTTGCGGCCGGTGTGGCCGGCGCGGCCGAGCTCGCGCGGCTGAACCGGCTGCTGCACGGGGCGATCCAGCGCGCCGCCCGCAATCGCTACCTGGATGCCGCGCTCGAGGACATGCACGTCGCGATTGCGTTGTTGGGAACAACGACCTTCGCGGCCGAAGGGCGTCCCGCGACGGCAGCCGCCGAGCATGGCGAACTGATCGACGCGATCGCGGCCCGCGATCCTGATCGGGCCGAGACGATTGCGCGGAGCCATATCCGCGAGGCGCTGCGGACCCGGCTCGGCATGAAGTTGAAGGGATAGGCAAGGCGCGGTCGCCGCGGGCTGGCCTTTCGTATTCGACCGGTACGAACCCAAAGCAAAAGGCCGGCTGACACAGCCGGCCTTTCTTTTCTGATCTCACGATGCGCAGTGCTTGGCCGGTTGGTTCAGCAGGTCGCCTTGCCGCAGCGCGCCGTGCTGATCTTCTCCCGCAGGCCTTCGACGCCGACGGCGCCGATCACGACCTGCTTGCCGATCACGTAGCTCGGCGTGCCGTTCATGCCCATGTCCTCGGCCAGCTTGAAGTTCTCTTCGATGGTCGCCTTGGCCTCGGGGCTCGCCATGTCCTTCTCGAGGCGGGCCATGTCGAGCCCGAGATCCTTGGCGACGGCGAGCGCATGGGCCTTGTCGGCCTGGCCGCGACCGCCCAGCAGCTTCTGATGGAAGTCGAGATATTTCTGCGGCGCCTGCATGCGCACGGCGACCGCGACCTGGGCGGCCTCGACCGAGCCCTGGCTCAGCACCGGGAATTCCTTGAGCACGACCTTCAGCTTCGGATCGCTCTTCATCAGATCCATCATGTCGGCCATGGCGCGCTTGCAGTAGCCGCAATTGTAATCGAAGAACTCGACGAAGGTGACGTCGCCGTCCTTGTTGCCGAGCACGACGCCGCGCGGCGAGTTGAAGATGGTGTCGGCGTTCTTGGCGATGCTCGCCTCGTGCTTGGCGGTCTCGGCGGCGGTCTGGCGCTTCTGCAGCTCGGCCATGGCCTCCTCGAGCACCTCGGGGTGCGAGACGAGGTAGTTCCTGACAATGGCCTCGATATCGCTCCGCTGGCTGTCGGAGAAGCTCTCGGCCGCGGCGATCTGTGGTGCGCCACACAGCGAAAGCGCGAGCAGCGCCGGAAGGAACAGGCGGAATGACGGCATGAAGGAGGTCCTCTGGGTCAAAATGATCGGGTCCTTGTCGATGATCGTGAGGGGTATCTTGATGATCCGGCTGGGATGATAGCAGTAATCTCTTCGTTCTACTGGCTCGAGAGCGGCTTTGCTGCGACGATGTCGTCGGCTTTCACCCAGCCCGGAGATCCCACGGCGAAACGCGTTTTGGCCCGCGATGCAAGCTCGCGCGCGGTCTTGTTGTCGCCACGCAGAAAGGCCGCCTGGGCCGACGCCAGATCGGCCTCCGCGTAGTCGCCCTTGCGGCCATAGGCCATGGCGAGCTGGGAGTAGCCGAGCGGCGCCTCGGACTCGCGTGCAACGGCCGTCCGCAGGATCGGGATCGCCTCCTCAGTGTAGGCTTTGTTGTCGGCTGCGACCAAGGCCTGGCCAAGTAACATCTCGATGAGCGGAGCGTTATTGGATAGCTGGGCGGCCTTGCGCAGCGGCGCGATCGCCTCGGCCGGACGGCCGCCCTCCAGCAGAGCCTGGCCGCGCACCTCGTAGAAATAGGCGTTGTTGGGCTGCGCCTGGATCAGGAGGTCGATCTGGGCCAGCGCGCTGCGCAGGTCGCCATGGAGGTAGGTGGAGATCGCCCGGGCATAGCGGGCCGGCAGGCTATTGTCCGACTGCGGATAGCGCCGGGCCACCGTGTCCGGCCGCTCCATGAAGGCCGAGATCTTGGCGCGGGCCATGTCGTGACGCAGCTGCAGCGCGGCATCGTCCTTCTTGTCCCAATAGGGGCTCTGGCGGGCCAGGCCCTCCAGCGCCTCGACACGATCGGCCGGCATCGGATGCGACTGCAGATAGGGGTCGGCGCCGCGGGCCGCGAACAGGCTCTCATTGGTGAAGCGCTTGAAGGTCTCGTACATGCCCTTCGGCGACTGTCCGGTGGCCGTGAGGAATTTCACCCCGGCGCGGTCGGCGTTCTCCTCCTGCTGCCGCTGATAGGACAGCAGCGAGCGGCGGATGACCTCGCCGGGCCCAGACAGCGCGGCCGCGCCGGCATTGGCCAGGCCGCCGTTTCCGCCGCCGCGTGCGCCCACCGCGAGCGCGCCGGCGCCAAGAATGGTGGCGATGATCATCTGGGTCTGTGCGGTGGCGAGCTGCTGGCGCAGCTTGGCGAGGTGGCCGCCGGCGAGATGGCCGGTCTCGTGCGCAAGAACGCCGATCAGCTGGTTCGGGTTCTCCGACTGCATGATGGCGCCGTAATTGACGAAGATGCGGCGGCCGTCGGCGACGAACGCGTTGAACGATGCGTCGTTGATGATGACCATCTGGATGTTCTGCTTCTCGAGGCCGGCGGCGCGCAGGATCGGCCTCGTGTACTCACGCAGCAGCACCTCCACCTCGGTGTCACGCAGGGTCGGCGGTCCCTTGCCCTGCTGCGCCGAAACGGGCACGGCCGGAGCCAGAGCAACGGCAGCCGCGACGATCGCGGCAAGTCCGCCGGACAATTTCTTGCGAAGCACGATACGGAGCAACATCAGACGATCTTTGCAATTGGCGCGAGGCTCGATACGGGCTATTGCCCACCAAACTGCGGAATGCGGCTCATCTGCGGCGAAATGGTACCCATTGCGGCACACGCCGACCGGTTCAGAGAGCGGGTCCGGACAGCCTGGGTCAATAGCAGATATTGATGGTGGATGCGACAGTGATACCGACATTGGAACAGCGGATCGCCAGCCTGACCGCGCCGTCCGCGCGCAGCAATGTTCCACCGTTCATGGTGATGGACGTGATGGCCGCGGCCGAGCGGATCGAGGCCAATGGCGGCCACGTGATTCACATGGAAGTCGGGCAGCCCGCCGCTCCGGCGCCGCGCAGCGCGCTGGTGGCGGCGCATGCCGCGCTCGATCAGGCCCGCATCGACTATACCTCGGCGCTCGGGGTGGCGTCGCTCCGGCAACGCATCGCGCGCCACTACCGCGAGACCCACGCTTGCGAGATCGATCCGGCACGAATCATTGTCACGACGGGGTCGTCGGCCGGGTTCATCCTAGCGTTCCTGGCGATGTTCGAGCCGGGCGATCGCGTGGCCGTGACCGTGCCGGGCTATCCGCCTTACCGCCACATCCTGACGGCGCTGGGCTGCGAGCCGGTCCTGATCGAGACCACCGCCGAGAACCGCCATGCCCTGACCGGCGAGGCGCTGCTCGCGGCTCATCGCAAGACGCCACTGAAGGGCGTGCTGGTGGCGAGTCCCGCCAATCCAACGGGGACCATGATGTCGCGCGAGGCACTCGGCGGGGTGATCGCTGCGGCGCGCGATGCCGGCATCCGCTTCATCTCCGACGAGATCTATCACGGCCTCGACTACGCCTTTCCCGCCGTGACGGCGGCGGAGCTGTCGTCCGACGCCCTGATCATCAACTCGTTCTCGAAGTACTTCTGCATGACCGGCTGGAGGGTCGGCTGGATGGTGGTGCCGGATGCGCTGGTCCGTCCGATCGAGAGGTTGCAGCAGAATCTGGCGATCTCGGTCCCGACACTGTCGCAGATCGCGGCCGAGGCGGCGTTCGATGGCCGTACCGAGATGGAGGCCATCCGGCACGGCTACCAGGAGAACCGCCGTATCCTGATCGAAGGGTTTCCGAAGGCTGGCCTGACCCGGTTTCTCCCTGCCGACGGCGCGTTCTACCTCTATGCCGATGTCTCCGACTTCACGTCGGACAGCTTCGACTTCGCCAAGCGTATGCTGCAGGAGACCCATGTCGCGGCGACGCCCGGTGTCGATTTCGACCCGATCCACGGCCGCAGCTTCGTCCGCTTTTCCTATGCACGTTCGGGGGACGACATGCGCGAGGCTGTGGCCCGGATTGCGCGCTGGCTCGGCTAGGGCAGGGGCTGCGCTGCGAGAGCCGTGCGTCCACCATTCGTCGCCATTGACTTGGCCGGGACAATTTGCGTGAGGTGGCGCCTCGCGAGGGCTGGGACATGAGGCCCGACGCAGCAGGTGGATGAGGAAAGTCCGATGGTGGCAGCAAGTGAAGCCGGGACGCAGGGCGCCCGGTCGCAAACGGCGAAGAAGCCCTGGTACGGGATACTCTATGTCCAGGTCCTGATCGCGATCCTGATCGGCATCGTGGTCGGCTGGCTGTCCCCGAACCTCGCCACCAACGAATGGATCAAGGCGCTCGGGGACGGCTTCATCAAGCTGATCAAGATGGTGATTGCGCCGATCATCTTCTGCACCGTCGTGTCCGGCATTGCCCACATCCAGAATGCGAGCAAGGTCGGCCGCGTCGGCGTCAAGGCGCTGGTCTATTTTGAGATCGTCTCGACCTTCGCTTTGCTGCTCGGACTCATCGTCGGCAATCTGATCCCCATCGGCCATGGCCTTGTCGCCAAGCCGGACGCGGCTGCGGTTGCCAACTACGTCAAGCAGGCCGAGGCGCAGAAGTCGGTCGATTTCGTCCTCAACATCATTCCGGACAGCGTCGTCGGCGCGCTGGCGCGCGGCGACATCCTGCAGGTGCTGCTGTTCGCGATCCTATTCGGTTTTGCGCTGATGGCGCTGGGGGAGCGTGGCCACCGCCTGCGCGACGTGATCGACGACACAGCGCACGCGGTGTTCGGCGTCATCGCGATCGTCATGAAGGCGGCCCCGATCGGTGCGTTCGGCGCCATGGCCTATACGATCGGCAAGTTCGGTCCTGCGGCGCTCGGCAACCTGATCGGTCTGATCGTGCTGTTCTACGTCACGGCCGGCCTGTTCGTCGTGATCGTGCTCGGACTGATCGCGCGTTTCGTCGGCTTCAGCATCTTCAAGTTCATCGCCTACATCAAGGACGAGCTGCTGATCGTGCTCGGCACGAGCTCGTCGGAGAGCGCGCTGCCGCAGCTGATGGAAAAGCTCGAGCGGCTCGGCTGCTCGAAGCCGGTGGTCGGCCTGGTCGTGCCGACCGGCTATTCGTTCAATCTCGACGGCACCAACATCTACATGACGCTGGCGACGCTGTTCATCGCGCAGGCTCTGGGCGTCGATCTGTCGCTCGGTCAGCAGGTCACCATTCTCATCGTCGCGATGCTGACCTCGAAAGGCGCCAGCGGCGTGACGGGCGCCGGCTTCATCACGCTGGCCGCGACATTGTCGGTGGTCAATCCCGCCCTCGTTCCCGGAATGGCGGTCGTGTTCTCGATCGACAAGTTCATGAGCGAGGTGCGCGCGCTCACCAACATCACCGGCAACGGCGTCGCCGCGGTGTTCGTCTCGTGGTGGGAAGGCGAGTTGGACCACGATCTGCTGCAGAGGCGGCTGAACCAGCAGATCGATCCCTCCGATCTGGAGACGGCGGTCACGACCGGCTGAGTCCCGCACGGCAAGCGCTTCAGAGCGTATTGGAAATAGAAAACGCCCGGCCGTCTGGCCGGGCGTTTTGCGTCGAGGATCGAATGGACGGTGGCGGGCCGGTTACTGCCCACCGCCGAAGCGGCGCGACCACCAGCCGGCTTTGCGCGGGGCAGCGGGATCCGCGTTCGAAGCGTCTGGCGCGACCGGCTCGGTCGCAACGGGTTCAGGCGTAGCGGCCGCTACCGTCTGATGGCTCTGGGCGACGTTGGCCGCCGAAGCCGGGCTGTCCGGCCTGGGCTCAGTCTTGGGCTCGGTGACGAAGCTGACCTTTTCGCGAACGGTCGAGCGGCGCGGGGCCTTCTCAGAATCGCTCTTGGGAGCTTCGGCCTTGTCGCCGTCCTGCAGATCGGGCTGGGCTGCGGGAGCGGCCGCCGGCGCGACGGAGTCTACGACCTCCGGTGCGGTGGCGGTCACCGCGACCGCAGCAGCCTCCTGCTCCGCGGGCTCTTCCTCGTGATCATGGCGAGGCGCGCCGTTGCCGTCGAAATCGGCCACTGCAGTCTCTGCCTCCGACACCGAAGGCGGTGCCAGCTCGTCGCTGATCGACGCGGCGAGACCGTCATCGATGCCGCCGCGCCGACGTCGGCCACCGCGCCGCCCGCGCCGGCGGGGACGCCGCTCGCCGGCCTGATCGGTCGGCTGGTCGCCTTGCGCGAAGGCAGGCTGTTCGTCCGCCTCGTCGTCCTCGGCTTCGGCTTCCTCGGCCGGCAGATCGGCGGCAAGACCTGATTCGGATGGCTGCGATTCGGCAGTCGCCTCGGGTAGCGCGCCCTCGCGGGCCTCGCCACCACGGCCGCGTCGGCGCCGGCGCCGTTTGCGGCGGGAGCCATCGCGCTCGCCTTCGCCGCCCTCGGCGGCATCCTCCGACAGGCCTTCGGTTTCCTCGGTCTCGACCTCGGACTCCGTTTCGATGTCGAACGGCTCGTCCTCGTCATAGACCTCCTCGGCGACCAGCGGCGGCGCCGAGGCCTGCGCTGCGAGCAGCGCCTTGGCGGCCTCCAGCGTGTGCACCTGCTCGCCGCGATCGATCACGAACGACTGCTGACCGCTCACGTTGGGGTCGGCGATGACGGCAAGCGAAACCTTGAAGCTGTTCTCGAGATCGCGCAGATGGCCGCGCTTGTGATTGAGCACGTAGAGCGCGACCTCGGTGCGGGTGCGGACCACCAGATTGTGGGTCGCCCCCTTCATCAGGGTCTCTTCGAGGCTGCGCAGCAGCTGCAGCGCCACCGAGGACACCGAGCGGACATGGCCGCTGCCACCGCAATGCACGCAGGGCTCGGTCGAGCTTTCCAGCACGCTGGCGCGGATGCGCTGGCGCGACATCTCGAGCAGGCCGAAATGCGAGATGCGGCCGACCTGGATGCGCGCGCGATCCTGCCGCAGGCAGTCCGACAGCTTGCGCTCGACGGAGCGGTTGTTGCGCTTCTCGTCCATGTCGATGAAGTCGATGACGATCAGCCCGGCGAGGTCGCGCAGCCGGAGCTGGCGCGCCACTTCCTCGGCTGCCTCCATGTTGGTCTTGAGCGCCGTATCCTCGATGTGATGCTCGCGCGTGGCGCGGCCGGAGTTCACGTCGATCGAGACCAGCGCCTCGGTCTGGTTGAGCACGATGTAGCCGCCGGAGCGGAGCTGGACGGTCGGCGAGAACATCGCGTCGAGCTGGCTCTCGACGCCCATCCGCGAGAACAGCGGCTGGCCGTCACGATACTGCTTCACCGCCCGGACGTTGGACGGCATCAGCATCTTCATGAAGTCGTGCGCCTCCTGGTAGCCCGCCTCGCCGGCGACCAGGATCTCGTCGATCTCCTTGTTGTAGAGGTCGCGCAGAGAGCGCTTGATCAGCGAGCCTTCCTCGTAGACCAGGGTCGGTGCCTGCGACTTCAAGGTCATGTCGCGGACCGTCTCCCACAGCCGCAGCAGGTATTCGAAGTCGCGCTTGATCTCCGGCTTGGTCCGGTTGGCGCCGGCGGTGCGCAGGATAACGCCCATGCCCTCGGGCACGTCGAGGTCCTGCACGACTTCCTTCAGGCGCGAACGGTCCTGCGCCGAGGTGATCTTGCGGCTGATGCCGCCGCCGCGCGCCGTGTTCGGCATCAGCACGGCATAGCGGCCGGCCAGCGACAGATAGGTCGTCAGCGCCGCGCCCTTGTTGCCACGCTCTTCCTTGACGACCTGCACCAGCATCACCTGGCGGCGCTTGATGACCTCCTGGATCTTGTACTGGCGGCGCGGGCGGAAGGTGCGCTCGGGCACTTCCTCCAGCACGTCGTCGCCGCCGACGGATTCGACGACATCTTCCTCGATCTCGTCCTCGTCGTCGTCCTCATGGTCGCCCGCAGCGGGGTCCGCGCCGTTCTCGTCACCCGGAACGATCGTGACATCGCGGCCTTCATGCTCGGCGACCGGCGAGACGTCATCGTCGTGATCATGCTCGTCATGATCGTGCTCATCATGGTCATGCTCGTCATGATCATGGTGGTCGTGATCGTGCTCATCATGACCGTGCTCATCGTGACCGTGCTCATCGTGACCATGGGCTTCATGGTCATGCGCGTCGTCGTCATGGTCGTCGGTCGCGCCCGCGGCGCCGGTCGTTTCGGCGCTGGCCGAAGCGGGCACAGCCCCGGCAACATCGCCGACCGGCTGGTCCGCGGTGTGTCCGGCATCGTCCGTGACGGCATCATGATGCCCGCCCGCGTGGTCGCGCGATTCATCGGCTGCGCCCTGGCCAGCCTCGCTCGTCACCCCATGGCCGGGAGCCGCGGCCTCGGAGAAGCCGTGCGGCTCAGCGTGCTCGGCCGCCTCGATATGCGGCTGATCGGAATGATCGTCGTGGGCGTAAGCGTGGTGCTCATGCGCCTCGTGGTCGGTCTCATGGCCTTCGGCTGGAATCGGCTGGCCGCCGTCGACGGCCTCGATGACCTCGCTCTGCACGCGCTCGCCACTGCCGCGGCGCCGCGAACTGCGGTGCCGGTTGCGACGGCGGTTGGAGCGGTTCTCGCTCTCTTCTTCGGCTTCGCGGTGGGCGCGCTCCTCGGCCTCGATCAGCGCCTGCCGGTCGGCGACCGGGATCTGGTAATAGTCGGGATGGATTTCGCTGAAGGCAAGGAAGCCGTGGCGGTTGCCGCCATACTCCACGAAGGCCGCCTGCAACGAGGGCTCAACGCGGGTCACCTTCGCCAGGTAGATGTTGCCACGGAGCTGCTTGCGCTGGGCAGTCTCGAAATCAAATTCCTCGACGCGGTTGCCGCGGACGACAACGACCCGGGTCTCTTCCGGGTGGGTAGCATCGATCAACATCTTGTTGGGCATATTGGAACTCTTGGAGGCGACGGACGCGATTCGACGCGAGCGCGTGGCGCGCTGCGGGACGACGCGACGGTCCACCTGATTCGGGGGTGAGGGGAAGGCCTAAACGCATCTGGTTGCGCCGTGCCAACCCTGGTGCCGACGGAACGATCGGCCGTGCGGGGACGCTGCCCCGCATCGGCGCGGATCGTCCGCTGGTCATGGTTAGCAATGCAGTCTGGCGCATCAAGCGTCGGCCCGTCTGGAACACGTTGGCGGCAGTGGATGCCGCCTTGTCTATTGCCGAAGGCCAGATTGCGCCGAAACGCTTGCCCAGGATCGAACACCAACCCCGACAGGGGTGTGGTATTAGGCTACGCCGTGTCTGACCTGGTGCCCGGGCGGTCTCAGCAAGGAGGCGCCCTGGAACCGGCGCCACTCGGCTCTTGACCGGCTCTCCGTTGCAGCCGCGCGGATCGCGCAGGCCCCATGGAGGGTCGGAAAGGCGCAGGAAGCTCCGCAAAGATCGAGAACCTCGATCACGAAGCTTCCGGCGTTGCACCGGGAGCTTGAACGCGACACAACCGGCAGTAAAGAATAGCCTTCAGCAGTTCGTACATACGTGGAATGGGCTGGCCGTGCAAGGGAAGCGTCGCGGAACCGCAACAATCGCCGGCCTTTAACGAAAATGACAAAATTAGGCGGTTAACCGCTGGGATTGGTTGCGGTAAGACGGTCCCGCGGAGGCACGGATTTGGCAGCAGGCCGGGCAAACTACCTTTCTTGGCTGGGATGCGCGTCACTGTGCGTCACGCAAATGTTATATGCGGGAGCGATTCCGGCGCAGGCTCAGAGCGGGCCGGTCGGCCAGGTTCCGCCTGTGGTCGTGGGCCCAGGGTTCCCGATCGCCTCCGATGTCCGCTTGGCCGGCGATTCCCGGCAGACCCGATTCGTGCTCGATCTGGACAAGCCGGTTCCGTTCCGCGCCTTCGTGCTGAGCGACCCCTATCGCGTTGTGGTCGACCTGCCGCAGGTGAGCTTTCATCTCCCCGCAGGGGCGGGAACCAATGGTCGCGGCTTGGTGAAGGCGTTCCGCTATGGGTTGGTCATGCCTGGCGGCTCGCGCATCGTCGTCGATCTCACCGGGCCGGCCCGAATCGCCAATTCGTCGGTCCTCGACGCCGCCAACGGGCAGCCGTCGCGTCTGGTGCTGGAGCTGGAGGAGGTCGACGAGGCCACTTTCGCGCGCGCGATCGGCATCGACAGCCGCTCTCAGGGCAAGCCGACCGATTCGAACGGGCCAATGGCCCCGATCGCGGCCACCCCGACTGCCGCCGGCAACCCTCTGGCCGTCAGGCCGCCACCGACCACGGTCGCGGTCGCGCCGACAGGACCTGCCGGAGCCCCTGACACGCGGCCCGTGGTCGTGATCGATCCGGGTCACGGCGGTATCGACTACGGAACCCAGGGCGGCGAGGTGCCCGAGAAGAACCTGGTGCTCGCCTTCGGTCAGGCGCTGCGCGATCGGCTCGAGCGGTCGGGCAAATACCGCGTGATCATGACGCGTGATGACGACACATTCATCCCGCTCGGCGACCGGGTTCGCATTGCGCAGAAGCTATCGGCGGCACTGTTCGTCTCGGTCCATGCCGATGCGCTGCCGCGGGGCGAGGGCGACGCCCAGGGCGCCACCATCTATACATTGTCGGACAAGGCCTCCGATTCCGAAGCGGAGCGGCTGGCGGAGGCGGAAAACCGTGCCGACCTGATCGGCGGGGTCAACCTGACGGAAGAGCCTGCGGATGTCGCCGACATTCTGATCGATCTGGCCAGGCGCGAAACGCGCACCTTTTCCAACAGGTTCGCTCGTGTCCTGATGAACGACTTGAAGACGGCCGTGCATCTGCACAAGCGGCCGCTGAAATCGGCAGGTTTCCGCGTCCTGAAGGCGCCTGACGTGCCTTCGGTGCTGGTCGAGCTGGGTTATGTCTCCAACAAGGGAGACATGGGGAACCTGATCTCCGAGACGTGGCGCTCGCGTACTGCGGACGCGATGGCGCGCGCGATCGATGCATTCCTGGCCAAGCGCATCGCCAATGCCGGTGGGGAACGGGCCGAGAAGCCGGCTCCGGCGCGTGCAAAGCCCTAGTTTGGCCACAGCAACAGCCGTATAAACGTGCTGCGAGGCACCCGGAATCACGTAAGGATTCCTTCTCGGCAGACTTGTGATAGGCTTAACCGTTGATAGGTTGGACCGTGCGGTTATCTGGCATGGGTCACGTGGAATTGCGGCCGACTGCGTGATGTCGGCGGAAGCGCACCTGAGGCGCGCCGCGTCCAAGCCGAGAGATGAACAAGAGTTGGAACGGATATTCGCCGATGCGCTTTATGGTGCGGTTTTTGGGCTTCCTGTTCGCGGCCGGTACCGTTGTCTTTCTGGTCGGCGTGGCGGCGGCAGCCGGCCTGATCTGGCACTTCTCCAAGGACCTGCCTGACTACTCCCAGCTCCAGGATTACGAGCCGCCGGTCATGACGCGCGTCCATGCGGCGGACGGTTCGCTGGTCGGCGAATATGCCAGGGAGCGGCGGCTCTATCTGCCGATCCAGGCGGTTCCGAAGCTCGTCATCAACGCCTTCCTCGCCGCCGAGGACAAGAACTTCTACGAGCATGGCGGCATCGATTTCACGGGCATGGCTCGCGCTGCCGTCGTCTATGCCCAGAACTTCGGCTCGAACCGACGTCCACAGGGCGCCTCCACCATCACCCAGCAGGTTGCCAAGAACTTCCTCCTGACCAACGAGGTCTCGTTCGCCCGCAAGATCAAGGAAGCGCTGCTGGCGATGCGCATCGAGCGGACCTATTCCAAGGACCGGATCCTCGAGCTCTACCTGAACGAGATCTATCTTGGGTCAGGCGCGTACGGCATTGCGGCCGCGTCGCTGGTCTATTTCGACAAGTCCGTCAACGAGCTTACGGTGGCCGACGCGGCCTATCTGGCGGCGCTGCCGAAGATGCCTGGCAGCTTGCACCCGATTCGTAACCGCGACCGCGCCATCGAGCGTCGCAACTACGTCATCGACCGGCTGCTCGAGAATGGCTGGATCAAGCAGGCCGATGCGGACAAGGCGCGCAAGGACCCGCTGACAATCGCGAGCCGCAACACCGGTGCGCACATCTTCGCCGGCGAATATTTTGCCGAGGAAGTCCGGCGCGACATCTTCGAGCGCTACGGCGAGAAGAAGCTCTATGAGGGCGGGCTGTCGGTACGCACGACGCTCGATCCGAAGGTCCAGGTCATGGCGCGCAAAGCCATGGTCGCGGGTCTCGTGAGGTATGACCAGGAGCAGGGCTATCGCGGGGCCGTCTCCAAGCTCGACATTTCGGGCGACTGGGGCGTCAAGCTCGCCGACATCAAGTCGCTCTCCGACATCTCGCCTTGGCGGATGGCCGTGGTGCTCGAGACCAGCGACCAGTCCGCCCGCATCGGCTTCCAGCCGGCGCGCGAGCTCGGCGGCGCCGTCAGCAAGGAGCGCCAGACCGGCCTGATCACGCTCGACGGCGTGAAGTGGGCGCGCGCCATGTCCGGCAACGGTCGCGGCAAGACGCCGACCTCGGTTGCGCAGGTGCTGCAGCCGGGCGATGTGATCTATGCCGATCCGCTGTTCAAGGAAGGCAACCCTGTCGAAGGCCAGTACCGGCTCGAGCAGTTGCCGGAAGTATCGGGCGCGATGGTTGCCATGGACCCGAACACCGGCCGCGTGCTGGCCATGGTGGGCGGCTTTTCGTTCGACCAGAGCCAGTTCAACCGGGCCACGCAGGCCTACCGGCAGCCTGGATCGTCATTCAAGCCGATCGTCTATTCGTCGGCGCTCGACAACGGCTACACGCCGTCGACCCAGGTCGTCGACGCCCCGATCGAGATCGACCAAGGGCAGGGCGGCCAAGTGTGGCGTCCTGAGAACTTTTCGAACGGCAAATATCAGGGCCCGACGACGCTACGCAACGCCCTGCGGCTGTCCTTGAACACCGTCACGGTGCGGCTGGCGCAGGACGTCGGCATGCCGTTGATCTCGGAATACGCCAAGCGGTTCGGCGTTTATGACGAGCTGCCGAATTACCTCTCTTACGCACTCGGCGCGGGCGAGACCACGGCCATGCGCATGGTCACGGCCTATTCGATGATCGCCAATGGCGGCCGCCGGGTGAAGCCCACTCTGATCGACCGCATCCAGGACCGCTACGGCCACACCATCTTCAAGCATGACGCCCGCGAATGTCGCGGCTGCGAGGCACCGGACGGCTGGAAGAACCAGAGCGAGCCGCAGCTCGTCGACCGCCGCGAGCAGGTGTTGGATACGATGACGGCCTACCAGGTCACCTCGATGCTGGAAGGTGTGGTGCAGGCGGGTACGGCGACCGTGCTCAAGGAGGTCGGAAAGCCGATCGCCGGCAAGACCGGCACCACCAACGAGGCCAAGGACGCCTGGTTCGTCGGCTTCTCGCCGGATCTCGCCGTCGCGATCTATATGGGCTACGACAAGCCGCGGCCGCTCGGCAAGGGCAATGCCGCGACGGGCGGCCATTTGGCCGCGCCGATCGCGAAGGACTTCATGAAGCTCGCGCTGGCCGACAAGCCGGCGACGCCGTTCAAGATCCCGGCCGGCATCAAGCTGGTGCGCGTCGATTCCAAGACCGGCATGCGTGCGAGCCCGGGCGACGGCGGCCGTACGATCATGGAGGCGTTCAAGCCGGGCACCGCACCGCCGGACAACTACTCGGTGATCGGCGTCGCCGACGCCGACGGCCGCAGCATGAGCCCGTCGCAGAGCGGCGGCCAGCCCGACGCCGGCAGCTTCATCATCCGTCCGGGGACCGGCAGCCTCTATTAGGCCTTAGGCCTGCGAAACTCACGCTAGTGCGGTGCAGGGCGATTGCGCTTTGCGCCGTGCGCCGCTACATCCCCAGCCAGACCTGATGCTGCGGTGGTTCGACCGCAGCCCGAAGAGAGCGATATGCGCGCCGAAATCGAAAAAATCGTAGAAGAGATCAAGCAGTCGGTCGGGCTGCTGAGGAGGCATCTTTGACGTCGAGACATCGACGGCAAGGCTAGCCGAGCTGAACAAGCTCGCCGAAGATCCCAATCTCTGGAACGATCCCCAGAAAGCTCAGAGGCTGATGCAGGAGCGGACCTCGCTGGAGGATTCGCTGACCGGCATCGGCAAGGTCGAGCGTGAGCTTAGCGACAACATCGAGATGATCGAGCTCGGCGAGGCCGAGAACGATTCCGGTGTGGTGAGTGAAGCCGAGAACGCGCTCAAGGCTTTGAAGAAGGAAGTGGCGCGCCGCGAGCTCGAGGCGTTGCTGTCCGGCGAGGCCGACAAGTTCGATACCTATCTCGAGGTGCATGCCGGCGCCGGCGGCACCGAGAGCCAGGATTGGGCTCAGATGCTGCTGCGCATGTACGCGCGCTGGGCCGAGAAGCACGGATTCAAGATCGAGTATCTCGAAGAATCGCTGGGCGAGGAGGCCGGCATCAAGTCGGCGACCATCCAGATCTCCGGCCACAACGCCTATGGCTGGCTGAAGACGGAAGGCGGCGTGCACCGCCTGGTCCGCATCTCGCCGTTCGATTCCAACGCGCGGCGCCACACCTCGTTCTCGTCGGTCCAGATCTTCCCGGTCATCGACGACAGCATCAAGATCGACATCAAGGAATCCGACGTCCGCACCGACACGATGCGGTCCGGCGGCGCCGGCGGCCAGCACGTCAACAAGACCGAATCCGCGGTGCGGCTGACGCACATCCCGACCGGCGTAGCGGTGGTCTGTCAGGCGGGCCGATCGCAGCACAAGAACCGCGCCCAGGCCTGGGACATGCTGCGCGCGCGTCTCTATGAGATCGAGCTGAAGAAGCGCGAGGAGAAGGCTGCGGCCGACCAGGCGGCCAAGACCGAAATCGGCTGGGGTCACCAGATCCGCTCCTACGTGCTGCAGCCGTATCAAATGGTCAAGGACCTGCGCACGGGCGTGCAGACATCCGACACTGCGGGCGTGCTCGATGGCGATCTCGACGAGTTCATGGCGGCGACCCTGGCGCAGCGTGCATTCGGGACGACACCGGGCGCTGCCATCGACGACGTGGATTGAGCGTGGCTCGCGTCGCCTTCATCGGGCTCGGGCGGATGGGCCATGGCATGGCTGCGCGTTATCTCGACGCCGGTCATGCCGTCGCAGTCTGGAATCGCAGCAAGGCCAAGGCTGAGGATCTCATTGTGCGCGGCGCGCGCTGGTCGACCTCTCCGGCCGACGCCGCGATCGATGCCGATGCGGTCGTCACCATGGTCGCCGATGACGACGCCTCGCGCGCGGTGTGGCTCGGACCGGACGGCGCCGCGGCGACCATGCGGGTCGGCACGATCGCGATCGAATGCTCGACCGTGTCCCGCGATCACGCACTGCGCCTGTCGCGCGAGCTGAACGCGCGTGGCGTGATCTACCTCGACTGTCCGGTGACTGGGCTGCCCGAGGCGGCGGCGAGCGGCAAGCTCACGCTGCTGGTCGGCGCCGACGCCGCCGATCTCGAGCGTGCCCGGCCGTTTCTCACGCCGATCGGTTCGACCATCCGCCATTTCGGCCCCGTCGGCGTCGGCACGGTCTACAAGCTGATCAACAACCTGTTGGGCGCGATCCAGATCGCAGGTCTTGCCGAGGGACTCGCGATCGCCGAGCAGGCCGGGCTCGACATGAGCCTCGTGCTGGAGGCGATCCAGGGCGGCGTCGCGGCGAGCCCGCAGGTGCTCCGGCACGCGCCGCGCATGATCGCCCGCAACTTCGCCGATGCGAGCTTCACGGCGGCGCTGCGCCACAAGGATGCGGCCTACGCGCTGCAGCTCGCGGAGCAGCTGCTTGGTGAGCGTCCGGTCATGGCGCAAGCCGCCGTCGATGCCTACGCGCGGGCCAAGGCGGCCCTGCCGGATGAGGATGAAGGCCGTATGATCGAGCTCATCTCGCGCCGAAAGCCCCCGGCCTGATCGCGACGCCGGCATTTTTCGTCGCCCTGAAATCGGGTGGCCACTGCTGGTCTCGGCCTGCAGTCTGCATTCATTGGCCGGAGTGCAGATGGTGACCATGATTGCGCAAAAGGAGCAGATGGACGGACAGGATTGGTCGCTGCTGCTGGTCCTGTCGATCCTATGGGGAGGTTCCTTCTTCTTCAACGGCATTGCGTTGAGAGAGCTACCACCGCTGACCCTGGTGCTGCTGCGGGTCGTGATGGCTGCCGCCATCCTGCTGCCGGTGCTGCATCTGCGTGGCCTGAGACTGCCGAAGGATGTCGCCGGGTGGCGGCCGTTCGTGGCCGTGGCGCTGTTCAACAACGTCGTGCCCTTCTCGCTGATCGTGGTCGGCCAGACCTTCATCTCGTCCGGGCTCGCCGCGGTCCTCAATGCGACCACGCCGCTGTTCACGATCCTCGTGATGGTCGCGGCCGGTGACGAGATGTTGTCGGCGCGGCGCGTCGGCGGCGTCCTGGCCGGGCTGATCGGCGTCGTGATCCTTCGCGGCGCTCCAGGCCTCGACCATTCCGGCAGCGGCATCGGGATCATGCTCGGACTTGCGGCCTGCATGAGCTACGGCGTAGCGGCGCTGTTGGCCCGGCGCTACCTTGCGCACTCTCCACCGCTCGCAACCGCCACCTGCCAGCTCGTCGCCTCCAGCGTGATGATGCTGGCGATCGCCGGCGTGGCGGATCGGCCCTGGACCCTGGCGATGCCGGGGCTGCCGACGTGGCTCGCGATCTCTGGGCTTGCGACGCTGTCGACCGCCCTGGCGTATATCCTGTTCTTCAATATTCTGCGCCGTTCTGGGGCGACCAATGTGATGCTGGTGACCCTGCTGGTGCCGATCACTGCGATCCTTCTGGGATCGCTCGTGCTTGGCGAAAGCCTGTCGTCACGTGAGATCATCGGTGCGCTGGTGATTGGCAGCGGGCTGCTGATCATCGATGGCCGCATCTTCCGCGTGCTGCGGGTCGCGGCGCGGCCGAACACCTAGCTCAACTGAGCGATCGTCGTTTCTTCCATTCCGCGTGCCATACGGCGAAGCGGCCGCTGTCGCGCACGGCGCCGTGGCGGACGGCGTAGGTCGCGCCGCTACTCGCCACCATGATCACGGCATCCAGGCCTTTCGCACGGCGCAGCGTCTCGATGGCCTGCGCCGGAGTCTGCGCGATCGGCCCGCCGACATTGAACGAGGTGTTGACCGACATCTCGACGCCGACGTGGCGGCCGAGCGCTTTCAGGTAGGCATAGGTGAGGGGATCGTCGTCCGCGCGCACGATCTGAATCCGTCCTGTCCCGTCGGCGTGAACGACGGCGGGGATCTTGTCGCGCGCATGCGGCTTCGCATGCGCCGTCAGCACCATATAATTGTAGGCGTTATAGCCGGCGTCGGAGGCGCCGTCTTCGAGCACGAAATATTCCTGCGCTGCTTCCAGCGTGGCCATCGGGGCCAGCGGCCGGATCGCCTCGCGATACTTAACGCGCGCATTCAGGCGTTCGCGCACGTCGGCACCGCAGGGATTGGCGAGGATTGAGCGATGGCCCAGCGCGCGCGGGCCGGTCTCACCGGCGCCCTGATAGAGCGCGATGACGCCGCCTTGCGCGACCGCAAAGGCCATGAGATCTGCGACGCCATCGCGCCCTTCGTTGGTCGCGACCTCGCCGATCAGTTCTGCCTGTACGTCGTCGGCTGCGACGGCGGTTTCGATCTCATCGCGCGAAGGCGGCAGGCCGCAGTAAAAAGCGTGCTGCAGCGGCGCGCTGCGCGGCGCGTCGGCGAGACGGGCGAACAGCCAGGCGGCGCCGATGGGAACGCCAGGGTCGCCGGGCACAGGCGGCACCCACAGGTGCAGCGGCATCTTGCGTCCTTGCGCACGCGCGAACCAAGCCTCGTCGAAATGCTCCAGCAGCCGCATGTTGCCGACGGCGTTCAGGGCGACGCCTCCCGTCAGGATCAGCCGGTTGGCGCCGGTGCGCCGGAGCAAGTGGTCGACGACGTGGATCATCGCATCCTCGAACACCATCTGCGTCGCCGCTGCCTTGTCGAGCCGGTCCTGCGTGCCCGGGCGATGAGAGATGTCCTCGACCCGCAATACGGCATCGGGATTCCACAGCTGCGATGGTTGCAGCGGCTCGCCGAGGATGTCGATCAGCGCGGCATGATAAGGCCGCTCGAACGGGTCAGCGTACCAGTTCGCCAATCGGCGGTTGATCCTGACCTGACCGTCCCCGGCGAGGATCAATACGTCCTTGAGCCGGGAGTAATAGGGATTGGTGGCCCGATCCATGTTGCCCCAGGCCGCCGCGCCCATGTAGCGCCCCTCGCAGGACAGCCAGGTCCAGCCGCCTTGGGTTGAGGCGATGACGCTGTAGAACGCGCCGAGCGACTCGAACATGCTGTCATTGCAGAACAGCGGGCGCATCGCGTCGCCCTTGGCCTCGTAGAGCGAGACCGAGCCACGGTCGCCGGTGCCGTCGAGCACGGCGATGGCGACCGGCGCGTCGTCAGCGGCGAACGGCGAGGCTGCATAGGAGAACCAGGCGTGGTTGTCGTGATGCGGCATCATGATCAGCGGCACGCGATCCGATAATCCGAGCTGCTTGGCGAGGATCTTAGGCGTGCGCGTCATCTGGTCCATGCGACGCGCGTCGAAGCCCGCGGCCTCGGTGCTCCGCAGCAGCTTGAGGCTCTGCGGCGCCTCTTCCAGGATGCTGCGGGCGAGCGTGCCGGCCAGCGCCGGATAGTCCCAGGTGGTCAGCCAGGCGAAGATGTCGCCAGCATCACGCCCGATGCCGCGCAGCGCCGCGACCATCGCGTCGATCGAGGCGCGCGGATATTCGGTGGTGTGCTTGTTGCCGGAGAACCGCTCCTCCTCGTTGTTGAGGATCAGGCGGGGACCTGCCGCCTGCGTCACCTCGATCAGGGCGACGCCGGAATTATGCGTGCCGGGCGGGCCGAGACCAGCGAGATACAGCGTCTCCCCGCGTGCCAGGCGTTCGCGCGCTTCCGCGATGCGCGCTTGCGCGAAGGCCGAACCGAGCCGGTGGAAGCCGGCGCGGGCGAACAATTTTGCCGCCAGCCATTCGGCGGCACCGGCCGCGATCGCGCCGAGCCGCGGATGCTTGGGGCCGATGCGCTGCGGCGAGCCCACGCGCGCGCGATCACTTCGTGCCGAACATGCGGTCGCCGGCATCGCCGAGGCCGGGCACGATGTAGGCGTGATCGTTGAGCCGCTCGTCGATCGCCGCGGTCCAGATCGGGATATCCGGATGCTCCTTGCTGAACCGCGCAATGCCTTCCGGCGCCGCCAGCAGGCAGACGAAACGGATGTCGCGGGCGCCGCGCGCCTTCAGGAGCTCAGCCGCGGCGCAGGCGGAGTTGCCCGTCGCCAGCATCGGGTCCATCAGGATCACGGTGCGGTCGGTCAGGTCCTGCGGCGCCTTGAAATAATACTCGACCGCCTGCAGCGTGTTGGGATCGCGGTAGAGCCCGATATGGGCGATGCGCGCCGACGGCATCAAGGCCAGCATGCCGTCGAGGAAGCCGACGCCGGCGCGCAGGATCGGCGCGAGCGTCAATTTCTTGCCGGCGATCTTCGGCGCCTTCATCGGCGCAATCGGGGTCTCGATGTCGACCAGCTCGAGCGGCAGATCGCGCGTGACCTCATAGGCGAGCAGCATGCCGATCTCGTTCAAGAGCTCGCGGAAGCCCTTGGTGGAACGGTCGCGCTCGCGCATCAAGGAGAGCTTGTGCTGGACCAACGGATGATCGACGACGTGGACTTGGGAGTTTGCCATGGCCCTTGTCTAGCGGGATCTCGGGTTTTGTTCCAGATGGGTCGCGCAGCGCGATGGCTTTGCCAGTTTCATGGCAGCACCTCGCGGCGGTCGGCGAGCATGGCCTCGGCCTGGTTGCGCCGCTCCGACAGCAGGCCGGCAGTGGCATCCTGGATCAGGTTGAGCAGCACCTGCGCATCGCTGAGCCGCGGCACCGTCACATAGTCCGCGCCGGCGTCATAGAGGTCATTGACGTCCGCCAGCAGGTCGGCGGTGGCGACGATCTTGGCTGTGGTGTTGATGCTGCGGACGTGACGCACCAGCTTCTCGTTGTTGGCGCCTTTGAGCAGCGAATCTGGGATGCTCAGGATGATCAACTCGGCCTGGCCGACCCCGGCATGGACCAGCGTGTCGACATTGCTGATGTCGCCATACGTCACCTGGATGCCGCGGTCGGAGAGGGTGCGGAACACCACCGGGTTGAAATCGACGACGCCGATCTGCTCCAGCAGCGCCGGCTGGTTGCGCTCGATTTCGCTGAGCAGGGCGCTCGCGGTACGGAAGAATCCCAGCAGCACGATCGGCCGTCCGGCGCCATGTCCGCCGTCGTGGCCTGCCTCGCCGTCCTTGGTCGCGTCGAGGTCGCGCAAGCCCATCCGCTTCAGCAGCGGGATGCTCCGCCGCACGATCGGGTCGGAGCGCACGATGACGAAGGTCGAGAGCACCGCGAGCAGCACGAAGGCAAAGGAGGCCGCGCTGGACGTGCCGCTCTTGAGGTGGCCGGCGGCGGCGCCGGTCTGGATCACGACCAGCGAGAACTCGCTGATCTGGGCGAGGTTGAGCGCGGGCAGCAGGCTCGCGCGCAGGCCTTGCCGCATCATGTAGAGCGGCGCGAAGGTCGTCAGCAGCCGGCTCACGACCGTGAACAGCGCGATCACCAGCGCGAGCCCGACCACGGACATCGTCGGAATCGGGATGGTCATGCCGAGCGCGACGAAGAACAGGGTGATGAAGAAATCCCGCAAGGTGGTGACCTTGGCGGTAACGTCGAGCGCGTAGGGAAAGGTCGAGAGCGAGACGCCCGCGATCAGCGAGCCCATCTCGCGCGACAAATGCAGCTGCTCGGCGATCTCGCCGATCAGGAAGCACCAGGCCAGCGCGCCCAGCAGGATCAGCTCCGGGGTGCGCGCGATGCGGTGGAACAGCGCCGGCAGCACGTAGCGGCTGAGCAGCAGCGCAATCGCGACCAGCGCGCCGGCGCGAGCGAACGACAGCAGGATCACCCCGATATGGAGGTCGTCGAGGCTCGGCTGCACCGCCAGGAACAGGATCGCGAACACGTCCTGCAGCACCAGCACGCCGAGCGTGATGCGGCCGGGCAGGGTGTCGAGCTCGCGCTTCTCGTACAGCACCTTGACGATGATGACCGTCGAGGACAGCGCGCAGGCGACGCAGAGATAGAGCGCGTCGTAGCTCTCGGCGCCCATCCGCATGCCGATCGCGACGAAAAACAGGATGCCGAGCGCCGCGCCACCAAGCAGCTGGACGCCGCCCGCGATCAGGATCACCGGGCCGGCGCGGATGATCTTCTTCAGGTCGATCTCGAGCCCGATCATGAACAGCATGAAGATCAGGCCGAGCTCCGAGATCACCGAAATCGATTCCTGGGACTTGACCCAGCCGGTGCCGAAGGGGCCAATGGCGAAACCCGCGACCAGATATGCGAGAATCGAGGGCTGGCGCCATTTGTGCGCGGCCAGTCCAAGCACCCACGCAAACAGGATGCAGAGCGTGATGTCGCCGATCAGTTCATGCATGAAGCAACCCCCGGGGCGGCAATTTATGTCGCGCCGCCGCGCAAGGAAACCCGCAATCTGTCACATGCGGGCTGTCGTCTTCGCACTGGCGCTCGCCGGCTGTCTCGCTGCGGGCGGCACGCAGGCGCGGGCCGCCGACGCAGTGACCACGACGTTCGCGAGCTCCCTGACCGCGGTTCCGGCGGAAGCCGCCTCCGTCACCGGCGCCGTCTACGTCCCGGTCTATTCCAGCGTCGCGATGACGCCCGGCAGGATCCAGGCCGATTTCTCGGTGACCCTGAGCATCCACAACGCCTCCGAGCAGCGGCCGCTGATCATCCGGCGCATCAACTACTACGACACGGCCGGCGCGCTGGTCGAAACCTATCTGCGCGAGCCGGTGGCGCTGAAGCCGTTCGCCACCATCGAGATCTTCGTGGCCACCAAGGACGTGCGCGGCGGCACCGGCGCCAATTTCGTCATCGACTGGGCCGCGACCGGCGAGATCGCCGAGCCCGTCGTCGAGGCGCTGATGGTCGGCGGCATCGGCGCCGGCCATTACGCCTTCATCAGCCAGGGCCGCCCGATCCGGTCGGCCGGGAGGTGAAAGGACCGCGGCTCACGCGCTCCGCACATTGCTGAGGAACCTGCCGACCTCGCTCCGCAGCCGGCTGCTCTCTTGCGACAGCGACTGTGCTGCCGACAACACGCTGCCCGAGGCGGACCCGGTCGCGGCGGCGCCGCGCTGGACGTCGACGATGTTGGTGTTGACCTCCGACGTGCCGCGCGAGGCTTGCTGGATGTTGCGCGAGATCTCCTGGGTGGCCGCGCCCTGCTGCTCCACGGCGGCGGCGATGGTCGAGGAAATCTCCGACAGCCGCTCGATCGTGGTGCTGATCTCCTGGATCGCGGTCACTGAATCCTGGGTCGCCGACTGGATGCCGGAGATCTGCTGGGCGATCTCGCCGGTCGCCTTCGAGGTCTGCTCGGCGAGCGCCTTGACCTCGGACGCCACCACCGCGAAGCCGCGGCCGGCGTCGCCGGCGCGCGCCGCCTCGATCGTCGCGTTCAGCGCCAGCAGATTGGTCTGGCCGGCGATCGAGTTGATGAGCTCGACGACGTCGCCGATACGGGCGGCGGCCTTCGACAGCTGGTTGACGCGGTCGTTGGTGGTGCGCGCCTGGTCGACGGCGCCGGTGGCGATCCGCGCCGATTCCTGCACCTGGCGGCTGATCTCGGTCACCGACGAGGTCAGCTCTTCCGTGGCCGAGGCGACCGACTGGACGTTCGTCGAGGCCTCCTCGGAGGCTGCGGCCACGGTGGTGGCCAGCTCCTGCGAGCGCGTCGCGTTCGACGTCAGCGTACCGGCGGAGCTCTCGAGTTCGGAGGAGGCGGCCGACACGGTCTGCACGATGCCGCCGATTGCGCCTTCGAACTCGCTGGCGAGCTTGTCCATCTCGGCCTTGCGCTTGACCTCCGCCGTGCGCTGGATCGACTTCACCTCTTCGCTGTTGAAGCGGACGATGGCCTGCACGGTCTGCAGGTTGCGTAGCGCCTCGCCGATCTCGTCGTCGCGCTCGACCGGGATGCGGTTGTCGAGCTTGCCCGCGGTGATGTTCTGCATGGCGTCGTTGAGCACCTTGAGCGGCCGCAGCACCGCGCGGATGCTCTGGATTCCGAGCAGGGCGCCAAATCCGACACCGGCGAGGATCAGGACGGAGACGAGCAACAGCACGACGACATACTGGCGCTCGGCTTCCTCGTAGAGCGCCTTGGCTTCCTTGACCTGGATCGCCACGAGCTTGTCGAGCTCCTTCTTTCCCTCGACGAACAGATCGTGGCCCTTGGTGGCGATATGCTGGCTTGCCTCGTCGAACTTGTGCTGCTGGAGCAGGGCCAGCGCCGGCCTGATACCTTCCTCGAGATAGGCCTTGCGCCTGATCGCATAGGCGTCAGCCACGGCCCTCTCCTCCGGCGTCAGGTAGCTCGCCATGTAGTCGGTCCAGAGCTTCGAAATCCTGGCACTGTTCTCGTCCACCACCGCGCCGATGCCGTCGATGGATTTTCCGGCCTTGCCGTTCGCCGCCGCGGCCTGCTGCGACGACATGTTCTGCAGCGTGCGGTCGTTGATCTCGAACAGCTGCGAGAGGGGAATTGTGCGGTCCTCGTACATCGATTTCATGCCGACATTGCCGGTGTGCGTCGACAGGATGCCGGCCACGCCGATGATCAGCATGAACACGCCCAGCAGCGCCACCAGCGTGATCAGACGCGCCTTCAGCGTGCCGGTGAAGAACGACAGGCGGTCGAACACCGAGCGGCGGCGGATGACGCCGGCGCTGATCTCATAACCCTGCGCCTTGTTCTGGTTGAGCAGCGCATAGACCTTCTCAGCCTCGGCGCGCTGCTCGGCCGGCAGCTTGGTGCGGATCGAGGTGTAGCCGGTGACCTCGCCGTTCTCGCGGATTGCCGATGCGGAGGCCTGCACCCAGTAGAAGTCGCCGTTCTTGCGGCGGTTCTTGACCGCGCCGGCCCATGGCTTGCCTTGCTTCAGCGTGTCCCAGAGATTGCCGAACGCCGCCGGCGGCATGTCGGGATGGCGGATGATGTTGTGCGGCTGGCCCATCAATTCGTCGGGGGTGAAGCCCGCGGCGGCGACGAACTGGTCGTTGAAATAGGTCAGCTTGCCCTTGAGGTCGGTGCGCGAGACGATCAGGGTCTCATCGGTGATCGGGTATTCGGTGTTCGTGACGGGCAGGTTCTTGCGCACGGCGTGAGCTCCAGCTGTCCCGCTTGACTACGGATATCGAGTACGGCGAACGGGACCTGCTAACAGGGCCTGGAATGGTTAAAGGTTGCATAAAATCTAGGCACCGTAAGACTACGCGCTGTGCACCGCGGTCTTGATGCCGCCCGACGCTGCGCTGGCAGCTAAGCATCTGATTCAACATACAGAAATGCGCCCCGCGGCGCGCCTGCGCCCGAGCTTTCGGCAGCGAGCCCTCGAAACGAGGGCGCCGGGAATGCCGGGTGAAGGCCTCACCCATGGCCCGCCTGCAGACAAGAAAGCAGGCGGCAGTCACCACAGGTTAAGCCGATCAACCGGCATTCCCTGCGCGATGGCTTTACGGATTATACGCGATCTCCCCGGGGACCGGGCTTTCTTGCCCCCGTCATCCGCGCCGATTGCATCTGCACCGGCACGAACTTGGTGTAGCGCGCAATTTCAAATGACACCCTGCGCAAGTTCAAATGTCACCCCCTGTCCCCCCGGGGTATTGCCTCTAAACAACCGGCCCGGGCCGCCCTGGGGAACATCGACACCCCCTAGGTTGTGATGGTAATATCGATCGCCTTGCCGGCGACCGCCGGCTGGCCGGGGCTGGGGGGCCATCCGAGATGCACGGAACCGACAGACACAGCGCGGTCGATGGCCGCATCGCGACCCATGTGGGAGATTATCGCCCCGATATTGACGGCCTGCGCGCAATCGCGGTGATGTCGGTGGTCATCTTTCACGCGTTCCCACAGACGCTGCGCAGCGGCTTTGTGGGGGTGGATGTCTTCTTCGTAATCTCTGGCTACCTGATCACGACCATCATCCTGACCGATCTCGCCGCTGAACGTTTCAGCCTTGCGAACTTCTATACGCGCCGCGTACGCCGCATCTTCCCAGCACTCATCGTCGTGCTGTCCTGTTGCCTGATCGCAGGCGCCTTCTTGCTTTGGGCGGATGACTTCGCCCGGCTCGGCAAGCACGCCGCCGCCGGAGCAGGGTTCATCGCAAACCTCGCACTGTGGCAGGAAGCGAGCTATTTCGATGTCGCTTCGGACTCCAAGATCCTGCTGCACCTGTGGTCCCTCGGTATCGAAGAACAGTTTTACCTGGTCTGGCCCGCTCTCATGCTGCTGGCCTGGCGCGGCCGCCTCAATCGATTTGTGTTGATCGCAACCGTTCTTGCATCTTCCCTGACCTATGGCGTCAAGGCGACTGCTACAGATCCAGTCGCAGCGTTTTACTCGCCCGCCTCCCGGCTGTGGGAGCTTGCGGCTGGCGCAAGCCTGGCGAACCTGACGCTCTTTCCGCCCCGTGCCATGGCCTGGACCGAGCGCGCGATCGCTACAGTTCTCGCGGCCATATTCTTCGAGCGCGATGTCGACGCCGATCGCGCCTACCGCCACGTGCTTTCGACCCTGGGCATGTCCTTGGTCCTGGCGTCGACCGTTGTGGTCACCCGACGTCATGAGTTCCCGGGTTGGTGGGCTTTGCTGCCGGTGACCGGCGCCTATCTCGTTATCCTGGCTGGTCCCGAGGCCTGGCTCAACAGGTGGGTTCTGTCCAACAAGGTTATGGTGTGGTTCGGGCTCATCAGCTACCCGCTTTATCTCTGGCATTGGCCACTGCTGACATTCGCGAGGATACACTTCGGCAATATTTCGCCCCCGCCGCAGCTTTTGGCCGTCCTGGTCGCGCTCTCCGTCGTGCTCGCCTGGCTCACCTATCAGTTCATAGAAAAGCCCATCCGGTTTGGGCAACGAACGAGGAGGGTCTCTATCCCCGCCTTGATGACCGCAATGGTCGCGATCGGTGTGTTTGGAATCGTGGATGTCGTCAGTAAGGGCTTTCCCGGCCGACTTGAGCAGGACAAGGCTGCCTATGCTGATTATTTCAACGTGGGTTCGCCAAGGCTGCAGGCCGAGTACATCAATTTTATCTCGCAGAACCAATGCAACTTCTACCCATGGGATGCCACGGTTCCATCGATCGCCCCTCGCAGCGCCATCGATCTGAGCTGCTACACTCGCCACTCCGAGCAAAGCGTGATGATCATTGGAGATTCCAACGCATCCGACCTCTACTATGGGCTCCACGAGGTTCTGCCGAAAGCCATTTCGCTGCTCTTGATCTGGAGCTCGGGATGTCAGGTCAGCGAAGTGATCGAGCGCATCATCGACACCAATCACTGCCACATGGCGAACTACTTTGCGTTGCAGCGCATCAAGGCCGACCCGCCTACGGTCCTGTTGTTGTCGTCCAATAACTCCTTCGACATTGCCTACATCCGCCGGTTCGCAAAGATGGTGAAGAGTTTCGGCGTGAAACATGTGCTTGTCCTTGGGCAGCGGCCACACTGGAAGCCGTTCCTCTATAAGGTTGTCCTCGACAATTATTGGCCTTCCGTCCCGCGCTACATCCAGGGCCATCTGGACGATGATCTGATGGCTTTCACGAAGACGTTCCAGTCGCAACTGCAGCCCGATGAGCCATTCGAATTTGTCGACGAGCTGAAGCAGTTCTGCAACGCGGAAGGCTGCCTGAGCTATCTTGGAACCGATCCCAAGGAGGGGCTTATCACCGCAGACACAGTCCATCTGCGGCCGTTGGCGTCCGTCTGGTTAGCGCGTCAGCAGCTTGCTCCCTTGATCACGGAGCGGCTTGGCGAGTGAGCCGCGCTAATAGGCATATGCGCCTCTGGCGCTGCTGACTGTGAGGCCGGCAGGTAGCGCCGCGGCGTTATACTTGAAGGTATGACCGTCATCGACAATAATGTTTCCTGGCGTACCCCAAGCCGCAGCGTTGCCCGTGATCGCCGTTCCGGCTGTTGTGAAGCCAGGGCCATACAGCTCCATGAAGTTCGTGATGGCGAGGGCGCCGGTCGGCTGCATGCCGGGACCAAGCGATATTTGTCCACCGCGATCAGTCCGGATGATGTTCTTGAACGTGTTGGTGAACGTCAGGATGTTGAAGATGGCGAAGATGCAGGCGCCGTTGTCGAGGTAAACGCCGACGTCGTTCGCGCCACCGCCCTGAATCGTTACCCCCGAGAAGGTGTCGATGAGTCCATTGCCGTGCATCTTGAGAACAGCTTTCCCAAAAGTGTTATTTTGGGACTGCAAGTACATGTCCTGAATAATAAGCTCGGCGTTATCGCCAACTGACACCAGATCAGTACCGTTTGAGCCGAGCATGGTCGCTTGGCCGCCGTTTCCCTTGAGATAGACGACGTTCGAACCGACCGGCTGTCCACCCAAGCTGAGGGACTGAACGAATGTTTGGCCGGCTGTCGGGTAGATCGTTGCACTACTACCGGCCTGATCGACGCCGTACCAGATGAAGGATGCCGCATCTTGAAGCTGCGAGAACGCGCCTGCGCCGGTCGCTAAGCCGTCCACCGTCCCCAGAGCGCCGCCGCCACTATCGACACAGGCAAAGACAGTTCCTTGCACCCATCGCTGTTTTTTGGGGGTCCAATCCCAAACAGGTCCAGATCCATCATCAGCGCTGAAGACCTGCACATTCTGACCGGGGTAAAGTATCGACTTCGTGCCGTTCAGATTGATCCGCCTACCGCGGCCCGTGCCGATTCCGGAATATGAGTCGGTGTTGCGGACCATGACCGCGAAATCCGAGGGATAGCTCGACGCGGGGCCGAACGTCAGTTCGAAAAAGGTGTTGGTGCCGAGGCTCAGGGTCGACCCAGCATCGTTGGCGACAACGGGGTATGTGGCGGTCTTTGCTGCGGACTGCTTGTTGCGCCACCCGGCGACCGGGCTAAGCGCGGCAACGTCAATAGAGATAACCCGCCACGCTCCGTCGCCAAGCGGCAGCGCCCAGCAAGAATCCCCCGGCGAGAACGTGTAGTTCTGCCCGCCCGGCATCAGAAGTTTTGATGAGCTCAAAAAGGTCGGTCGCCCGACGAGATAGAGATGGATCGGCGGCCCCTTGGGCCAGCCCGGCAGGCCGCGGACGGTGCCGGTGCCCTCGACCCAATAGGCGTCGCCGAGCGCATGGATGGCGAGCTCGGGCGTAGACGCCAGCACGCCACCATAGCGATGCAGCGGAGGGATCTGCGGCGTCGCCGGGAACGAGGATGCGCGGTTCGACATGTCAGAGGTCTCCGCCCTGCGCGAACACTTTGAACGCCTCCGCATTGTGAGTGGCAGCCATCAGCGACCAGCCGGACGGCAGCACCAGACCATTGGAGAAGTTGACCTCATCCTCGAACACCGAGATTGCCGTCGACGGAGTGATCGCGGACACCAGGCGCTCCTTGCGCAAATACTTGTTGGTGCCGTCATTCAGAAAGAACCGGATGGCGCCGGCGGTGGTTATGCCCGATGCGATGATGGCGAGACTGTCGACCCGCGACCCCGATGCGCCGGCACTGACCAGCGTCACCAGCAAGCCGGTGCCGTCGCGATTGGTGTTTGCGGCCGAGAGCGCGGCCTGCCAGGTCTTGGGTACTCCGACGAAGACGGGTGCCGATGCCATAAATCATATCCCTTTCAAGAGCAGATGTTGGTGGGGAGAGACCGTCAGCTACAGCTCGACCACTGCAGAAAAGCGTTCGCGCCGGCACTGACTCCGGCGATGGCCGCGTCGAGATCAGCCTTGGAGGCCTGCGCGAAGCCGCCGACCGTGGTACCGTCGTGCAGATAGAGCCGCTTATTAGTCATGTCTGGAGTGACCTCTCCAGGCGCCCCGGTGAATGCTGCGATACCCGCCGCGTTATTGCGGCGAAGCTGGAGCTGTGTTGCCGTCGTCATGCTGCTACTCCCAAGTCAACGATCTGAAGGACGGGATCTGAGGTCGAACCGAGGTCGCCGACTGCGGCCGTACCTCCGATGAAGTGTGGTCCGGCCCAGTCGGCCGACGTGTTCGAAGCCTTCACCCAGAGTCGGAACGGCAAGACGTCGGTCTGGAGATACTTGAATCCTTGCGCCTGACCGTCATAGATCGAGCGCTGGGCCAGCGTGCCCGATGCGTCGGGCTCGATGCCCACACCCTGAATGCCCTGGATACCCTGCGGCCCCTGAGCGCCTTGCGGAATCCCGAACGCCAGGCTGGCGGCTCCACTGGTGCCGAGATTGGTGACCGTCGCGCTTGACCCGGCCGGCAGCGTCGTGACCGCATTGATCGCGATCGTTGCCGCCGTGCCGGGCGCGCCCGGGTCGCCCTTGTTGCCCGGGTCGCCCTTGATGCCGGCTGCCGCGACCAAATCCCAGAACGCCGGGTTGGACTCCGGTGGCTTGTTGGTGCTCGGCGCCTTGGCAAGGTAGCTCGACCCAAGGCGCGAGACCGTGTCGCTGATGACGTAGGCAATCGCGCTATCCCATGTGCCACGATTGGTGCTCGTGCCGGCCGGATTGCCCTGTGGAACCCACACGCCACCGGTCTTGAACCACAATTGCCAAAGTCCGGTGTTGGTCTTTAGCGCATATTGTCCATCGTCGCCGATCGCTGGATCAGGCGTTAATCCGGCGACGAAATAAAAGGTACCCATTCCGTTGAGAAGCGCGACCAGCCGTTCGACGTCTTCGTTGGCCTGCGTCGTGTTGCGCGAGCCAGGCAGTTTCCAGATCTTGTAGGCCGCGGCACTGATCGCGCCACCGCCCCACTGCGGAATCGCAACATGCGTGTCGTCGACAACGTCGATGATGACCGACTGATATTGTCCGACCTGCAGCACGTCTCCCGGTAGGACATTGGTGAACCAAAGCGTGGTTGTGCCAATCGCCGCAGTGCCATTCGCTGCAATCGAAATTGTGCCGGTGCCGTAGTTCGAAAGCGTCATCGTCTGAAGTCCGTGATGTAGAGCTGGCCGGCCAGCAGGCTATAGTTGGCGCCGTAATTCACGATCCTGACTTGAAAGTTATGAACGCCGTCCGACAGGTTCTTTTGCGTGTGATGCACGGAGAACGGTGTATACAGCTCATGGAGACCCGAGGTCCCATAGAGCGTATACGACCAAGTAAATTGCCGAACCAAACTGCCATCCACGTAGAATGCGATCGCGGAGGCCGGACGCGAGCCGGCATAATTTGCAGGCGGGCTCGCCCACTCCGCCGAGAGCATCATCGTCGCCTTGCCCGACTTGATCGCAACGTTCTGACTCAACAACGTCGTTCCGATCGAAGATGAAGCTGGCGGCGTATCGAACAGTTGTGTGTTGCTCACCGCGCCATTGATGATGTTAGGCAGATCGACGCCGTTCACAGCGAGCTGAAGCGTCGAGATCGAGCCGGCCTGGATCACCCGCGCATTGAGCGTCCCGTCGAGGAACATGTTGGCGGCGATGCCGATTGCGGGCGATCCATTGAGCGTCCCGATCGTGAAGACGGGCAGCGGACTATTGCCATTGTAGCCGGGAAACTGCACTTC
This sequence comes from Bradyrhizobium ontarionense, assembly GCF_021088345.1. Taxonomy (NCBI): domain Bacteria; kingdom Pseudomonadati; phylum Pseudomonadota; class Alphaproteobacteria; order Hyphomicrobiales; family Nitrobacteraceae; genus Bradyrhizobium; species Bradyrhizobium ontarionense. The sequence continues at coordinate 876,642 of NZ_CP088156.1, forward strand.
GAACTTGTCAGCGCGGAACGTGCAGGAGGTAAAGCCCGCGCCGCCGTTGAACAGATCGAAGCCGGTCGCGACGCCGTCGACCGTCAGCGCCAGTGAATATCTTGCATTGGCCCAGCCCTCGATCGTCGCCACGGCCTGCGCCGTCTCGGTGATCGAGGCGTCGACGTCGCCGAACCGGGCGGTCACCGTGGTCTCAAGTGAGGCAACGGCCGTGTGAGCATCGACGGCGACCGTGTCGACACGCCCGATCTCCGCATAGGCGGCGCCGAACTGCGCGAAAATCTGCGAGCGGATCTCATGCTTGTCGATCCATCCACGCGACATCGCCTCCGAAAGCCGGGCCTCAATCTGCTGCAGCCGGTCCGTAATCCGATCTTCCATCTGCCGCTGAAGCGCGGTCACCTGCGCCGCGACCGCTGCGTCGAACTCTGCGAGTGAGAGCCGGATGTCCTCCGTCGTCACCCCGATCCACGACGACCACAACATATCCCGCGGCGTCGACGGGATGAACTGGCCACGCACCTGATAGGTGGTCGCCGGCAGGATGCCTTGTGTGATGATCAGGCTGCCGGCGGTCACACGCTCGGTGCGGCCGCGCGTTACATGCGATCCGTCGGAAGCGAGCCGCACCTCGAACTGCACAGCGGACACCCCGAGCGTATCGCCGGCCCAGCTGATCAGAATCGCCGGGCGTCGCGCCAAGCCGGTATCGTCGAGCAGCGCGTAGGGCTGCGCGCTCCAGTCTGCGATCCCCTGTGCGGGGGGCGGAATCGATCCGACGACACCGCCGATGACGGGAACGAATTCGGTCCCGGTATGCCAGTCGTAATCGGCCGGATCGACCTCGGTGAGATTGAGCGTAACGTCGAGGTTGTCCTGGTCGATCGCCGAGTCGACCCGAAACAGCTTGGCGTCATAGCCGTTGCGCACGCTCGTCCAGGCGCCGACGTCGCCGGGCTCGACGATCCAGAATGCAGGCGGCAGCACGAGCGTGTGGGTGCGCGCGCGCTGCGCCTCCTCGATCGCGGACTTCTGCAGCCGCTGTACCTGCTCGGCGTACGGCACGAAGTCGAACTGCGGCGACGCCATCAGGCGCCGGTTGCCGTCGCGCATTTCGAGATCGGTGCGATAGTAGGCCGGCGCGGTGTCGTAGTTCCAGCCCTGTGCCGGCGACGGATAGCGCGCCTGGATGCCGTTCACGCTCTCGGACAACGAGAAGAACGGCTTGTAGAGCTGCGCCTCCGTCGACAGGATGTCGTCGTCGGAGAACGCGAAGGTCGGTGTATCCGGTTCGCCGACGTGGACCTTGTAGAAGCCGCCGATCTCCGACAGACGCCCCTGGCACGAGGTCAGGATGGTCTCCAGCGCATTCGCTGCCTGTGTGTCGACGTTGATCTGCCCGCCACAGCGATAGACAGGCTCCGCGCCGCCGGCCGCGGCAATCGTCGCGCGGCATTTGGCGACCTGTGTGATCCAGTTCGTTGCCGGCAGCCGCGCCGGCGCCATGTTCTGCAGCCCGTAGAGCCACACGCCGTTGTAGTGGAAGCCGCGCAGGATATTGAAGGCATGTACCACGGGATAGTCGTCGCCGTCGCCGCCCCAGGTATTCTCGTCGTTGTATCGATGCGAGCCGGAGCCGCCGACCGTCGAATCCTTCGACGGATCGTAGAGCGGCACCCCGGACAGCTCCCATTTGAACTCGGGAAAGCCGTTCCAGAGATTCTCGTCGGCAAGGTAGGTGACGACGGCGTAGCAGATGCCGCGGCCGATACGATTGACGCCGTAGGGGCGGTCGGCGGAGGACGCCGCATTGATCACATAGGCATCGGCCGCCGTCTGTGTGCCGCCATAGTACTTGATCCAGAGATGCGGTGTGGCCCCACCCTCGCCGTTGTGCGGGCGGATAAACTCCGGCACCGGATATCCGATCGAGCTTGATCCCCAGGTGCCGGCATCCGCGCCGCCAGCGGCCAGCGTAATGCGTTGCCCGTTGACCCACACGCCAACCAGGCGCTCGCGCGGCAGGTCAGACAGAGCGATGACCTGCGTCACATAGGCGTTGGGCGTGTCGCCGAAATTGCCGTGATGGTTCGCATAGGTCAGCGATCCGGCCGTCATGTGATAGCCGAGCCCGAACGAGCGCGGCACGGCGCCGCCGCCGGTGAGCTTGCCCTGGACACCGAAATTGTCGGTGTTCTTTTGCTCCTTCTGGCCCGAGATCGCCTTCGCCGCATAGGATAGGCCGAACGACGCCGCGGCGTACACGGCAGCGTTGAGCGCAAAAGCGACCGCGGTGGCGATGAAGCCCTGCGAGATGCCGATTGCGGCGGCGATTGCGGCTGCTGTGAAGATCGCCATGTCAAAGCGCCTTCAAATAGTGGGTCTCGGCGCCCAGATAGCCGCGACGGCGATAGAGCGCGGCAACGTCCGGATCGTCGCCCATGCCGGCCATGCCCGCGAAGATACAGCCTCGGCCGCGCGCCCACGCCTCATAGGCATCGAGCATCGCGAGCGCCGATCGGCCGCGGTGGTCCGGCTCGATCCACCACGCCGTCTCCTTCGCCATCCAGATCGGAGCGAAACCGTGCTCGAACGCGGCGGCTAACAGCAGCCCCTGCGCAATGCCTGCGATGTCGAGCACGAGGGCACAAGCGAAGCCGCCGCGCAGATGGGCCTGGAACAGGCGCTCGGCGTAGTCCGGCCGGAATGACAAATCTCCGTCGCGCGCTCCGGAGATCCGAATTCCGACGTTCGTCTTCCAGACGCGGTGAAAAGAACGGAGCATCTCGACAGAGCGCGCAGTGTCCGAAGCCGTTGCCTGACGAACGATTCCACGCATCAGAACGGCTGCCCGATGAGTTCACGGGATGCGCCGACGATGTCGATCGTCCCACTCTTCTTCCCCCAGTAGATCTGCCACTCGATCACGGTCGCCGTGTCGCGGTAGAACTCGTCGATCGAATCGCGCAGCCGCTGCGAGGCGTCCGACCGCGTGTCGGGATTGGAGCGCATCAGCTCCTGTGTGTTGCCGGTGCAGGTCAACGTGACGTCGCCGATCTCGCCCTCCGGCGGCGTCTTGATCGGCGCCGTGTCGATCGTGCCGGCAAAGCGCGGGATCGCCGGTGCCACCATCGCGCGTGTCGTGGGATCGAACATGCCGCGGAAGACCTGGACCTTGCCCTGCTTGCAGTCGTAGCCGCGGATCAGATCATTGACGCGATCCGACACCTGCGAGAGCTTCACGGTGACCGTCTGCACTGTCAGGTTGGAGACCAGCGGAATCGCCGATACCGAGACCAGGCCGGCGCCACTCGCGAAGGTGCGCGTCACGATGCTGCCGGTATCGGGGTCGATCACGTCGGCACTGATCGAGCCGAGGTCCGACCAGTAGCCATCCGTCACCGGCGCGCCGGTCGAGCGGTCGCGTACCACAAACCAGATGAAGTCGCGGGCGATCAGCACTCGGTTCTGGAGAGACGTGTAGTTGGCAGAGGAGATGGACCGCGTCACGATAGCGCCTCCACCACCTGGAACGTGACCCTGCCGAATGCGCCACGGGTCTGCGTCGGCTGCACAGATCCGGGCACGAGCGCGAACACGCCGCGCGGCGCCTTGAGATTGACGACCGCGCCCGCGCTCCAGCCAGCGCGGATGTACGGCCTCACCTCGAACTGCGGGGCCGCGCCTGACCCATTGGCCGTCGCTGTTTCCATCGCCTGATGCAGCGCGCGCTTGCCGCCATAGTCGAACGAGAGATAATCACCGCGCGAGACGACCTGGCCGGCGTTGAGGCCGACGAGCGCCAGCGCCTTGTTGTTCGAATTGACGGAAGCGATGGTGCCGTTGGCCGCCGCGCCGGTGCGATAGAGCCGCGGCCATGGCCGCCTTATGTCCCAGGCTTCGAACGTCCCGATCGCGCCGTCGAGCGAGGCCAGCATCGCCTGGTAGTCGACAACAGCGTCGTTGATCAGCTCCTCCGTCGTGTACGTGGCCGTCCACAGTGCCGGCCCGAGATCCTTGACGAAGGTCTTGCCGAGCGCCACGCGGCTCTGCTCCTGGCGCTGCATCGGCTCGAACGCGAACGGCGGCGAGAAGCCCACCGCGGTTAGGATGTCCGTGCGTGGATATGTGATGGACATCAGAGCTTCCTATAGCTCTGCGCCGTGCGCGACGCGGTGGCGACGTGGTCGACGAATTGCGGACTCGACGCGAAGCCGGCGACCGAATCGTTGGCGGCCTGCGTCGACACCTTCTTGACGAAGGCATTGAGCTTGCCGTCGTCGTCGACGCTGACGCCGATGTCGATCTTCATGGCGCCGCCACCCGCGGTGCCGGCGCCAGTCGTGCCCGCCGTGACGCCATCCTGGCCGACCAGGCCGCCGCCGGCATAGCCGCGCCGTAGCCGGCTCAGATTGTGCAGCCCGATCCGTCCGACCGCCTCCTTTTCGAACACGAACTCATCCTTGTGGACGATGCCAGCCGGCTCGTACTTACCACCAGGACCGGTATAGCCGCCGACGTCGTAGAGAGCGCCGGTGACGCCGAACGTCGAGCCGCCGGCCGATGCGGTGCTGCCGCCGGAGCCGATGCCGAGCAGCGACAAGAGCCCGCCGCCCGAGCTGCCGCCGAAGGCAGACGCCCAGAGCTGGTCCGCCACCATGCTCATCAGCTTGTCCGATATCTTGCCGAGCGCATTCAGACCTGCCTTGGCGAGGCTTTCGAAGCCGGTCGCGCCGTTGCGGAGGCCCTGGCCAAACTCCACCCACATGCTGCTGAACGTGCTCCGGCTCTCCAGCGCCAGCGAGTCGAGCTGCTTGTTGGCGTTACCGATGTCGTTCAACGCCGCTTGAACGCCGGGTAGGCTCGAGCCGGCGACCTTTGCCGCATCGGCGACGTCGCGCATGGCCTTGGCGAGCGCCGTCTGCGCCCCTGCCATCTGCTCGCTGTTCGTGGGATCGACCAGCTTCTGATCGATCCAGCTCTGCAGCTGATCTTTCGCCGCCTGCGCCGCCTTGGCCTGGTCGTAGATGCCCATCGACGCCTGCTGGCTGACGCGCGACATCTCGGCCTGCGCCCGCACGACGTTGAGGATCGCATCGCGCTGCTTCGCGCTGACGCCGACCCCTTGCAGTGCGGCTGCCTGCAGCTCAAGCTCCTTGGACTTGACCTGGTCCTCGACTGTCGCGAGCTGACCGAGCAGCCCGATGCGCTGCTGCGCCTGCTGGTTGTCGTTCATTGCCTTCTGGAGAGTGATCGGATCCTTCTCGCCGCGCAGCTCGGCGGCCTTGCGGCCGTAGCCGGCCTGCAGCGCGCTATCGTTGGCCGCCTTCTGGAACGAGCCATAGCGGTCCGCGAAGTTCGGAGAGTCGCTGCTACTCACTGCACTGGCCGCGAGCCTGGCACCGGACACGACGGCACCGAGCACGGGGATGGTGGATGCCGCGGTCGCGGCACCGCCGCCGAGACGCATCAGCCAGTCCGGCACCTTCACGCTAGACATCGCGCCGACGATATCGATGACGGCCGATTTGAAGCCGTTGACCATCTTGGTCGTTGCCGTATTCCAGGCGTCATCGAACTCACGCGCCTTCCGGATCAGGTTGGCTTCAGCCGAATCGTTGAACTTGATCGTGCCGGCAACGGCGGCCTGGATGCCTGCGCTGCCTTGCTCCATGAAACGCACCCAGGCCATGTCGGCCGGCAGTCCGGCCTCGCGCAGGATCTTCTGCTTCTGAATGTCGCTGGTCGAGCGCGCCACGAGATCGGCGACCCCGCCGAGATAACCTGCGAAGTCCTTGGCGCTCTTGCCGTTGGCGATCATCAGCCCATTGAGCGACCCGGCGTTCTGCTTTGCCTGGTAGACCTGGTCGGCAAAGCCGGTGATGCCTTCGTTAAACGATTTGGTATCGATCCCTTTGAAAGACGCCGCTTGCTCCAGCCCGTGCAGCTTAGTGATCGTCTCGTCCGTTGAGCGCGAGAGATCGTCGAGCGCCAGGCTGCTCTTTGTGATGCTGAGTGCCGCGCCGGCGAACCCCGCGACGGCGATGCCGACCGCACCGCCGATCAGGCGCGCCGGCGTCAGCAGTCCCGTCACCGCGCCGGCGGCTTCCTTGAAGGCGCCCGTGATGCCGCCTGGTCCGGTGGCGGCGAACGACAGATGATTGAGCTGCCCGGCCAGGATCTGCGTCGGCGGAGCGCCCATCACGAGCTGCTCGACCATGCTGCGGATCGAGTGCTGCGCGGACATTGCCTGAGCCGACAGGCCGCCATGCGCGCTGGCAAGCGCGGTGGTGCCGTTGCGCGCCGCCACCATGCCGACGTTAACGTCCGCGACCGCGCGGTCGAGCTCCTTCTCCAGCGCGCCGAGCACGTCGACCTGCTTGCCAAGATCCGACAGCGCGGACTTGGCCTGCTGCGCCGCCTGCTTGGCGCCGGAGGCATCACCCGCGATGACCAGAGAGACACGCATCAACGATCCTCGTTAAACGCCGCGCAGGCCGCGGCTTCCATGGTGCGCAGACCGCGCCACAGTTCCGGCGTGATCGCAAAACCCTCCGCATCGAGACCGGCGCGCACGCCGGCATAGTCGAGCCCGATGACGACGGGCACGGTCGGTGCGATGGTGCCGCCCATCGGCGTGATCATTCCGCCGGCCGAGCGCGGCACGATCCGCCATTGCGAGGCGACCGCAAGGAAGGCGCGCACGATCGGAACGTTCTCCGGCCATAGCCCGTCGAACTCCTGATCCGCATCGGTCTCCGGCTCCTCGGTCGCCAGCGCCTGCCGCAGATGGTCGAGCGATTGCGCATCCATGCCGGCGCGCCGAGCATCCTCGATCAGCACACGCGTCTCTTCGGAAACGTCCGCGGCTGCCGGTGCGCCGCGGACCCAGCGCCGGGCAGCCCATCTCAGTTTCCCTCCGGAGCTTTCGTCACGGCGCGGAAGTAGTGCGTCGACAGCGCCAGGCGGATGTTCGGGTCGCAGAGCAGCTTGGTGCGCAGCTCGGCAGTGCATTCGATCGGCTGCTCGTCGTCGTCGACGAGATCGTGGAACGTCTTGACTGACGCTTCGAGAAACACGCTCGCGCCGCCCTCGGTCCTGAGGTCGTAATTCGCAAGCTGCTCTGACGGCAGACAGACGAACGTCGTCTTCAGCGTCTCCTCGACATGGCCGCCATCGGCGGGGATTTGCACCTTCACGTCGTGGGTGAAGGTGCGGTTGGTGACGACTTTGAACATGGCTTCAAATCCTCCTGACAGATGATCGTGGTCGAGAGGCGCCGCTCCGGTCGGAGCGACGCCTTCAGGTCAATGCGAGCGAGAACTGGTCGTTGCCGGCATTCGGCAGCGCCAGCATAGAGAGCGGCCATTCGGCCACGCCCTGATTCTGCTGGTAGCCGGTCGGCCGCTTGAACTCCGACGTCGGCGCAGAAAGCGTGATGATGTTGCCGGCCGTGGTGCCGTGCACGAGCGAGACCGGAACGGTGGTCTGCGCATTGGCCAGACCGTAGGGATCGAGGGTGGTGACCGGAACGGACTCGCAGGTGAACTCGATCTGCTCGCGGTGGTCCGTGATCAGAACGGACTCTGTGCCGACCAGCATGCGCGGCTCGACCTGGTTGTTGAGGTCGAACGAGAAGTTGCGCATCACCAGCGACACGGAGTTGACGTTGAAGGTAGGCGTATTGGTCTTATTGACCATGACCGGCTTCTTGAATGCTGTGAGCGTCGGCACGGCTGCTGCTGCCTCGGCCGGCGCCACCCACAGTCCCATGAAGCTCCAGCTCATCATCGGAATGCCCTGGGCATTCGCCGTGAGCTTGACCGAGCCACGTACGCCCTTGATGGCGTGGAGCGTGCCGCCGACCCAGAACTTCAGGTAGGCGCTCTCGATGTTGTCCGTGATCGGCGTATAGGTCACCGATGTGCTGGCCGTGATCACCTCGGCGCAGCCACAGGCGCGCAACAGAACGCCCCAGGCCGGCACCGTTCCGGGCGTGCCGGAGCCTGCAAGCTCGGTGTCGAAGTTGATGGTGACGTGGAGCTCCGCCGGGATCGACGGTTGGTTGCCGAAATAGGGCGTGACCAGGTCGCGCGAGACGTCGCTGCCGTCCATCGGCGAGATAGTGACATTCTTCGCGAGGATCGCGTTGAGCGCGCCGGTCAATGTCGGATCGGTGCCATAGGTGGTCTCGATCTTCGCGAGCAGGACCTGTTTGCGCCAAAAGATCGGCATCGCTTACTTCCCCTTCTTGTTGGGCTTCGGCGCCTCGGCCGACTCGGCACTGGCGTCGACCGGCGGCACGTTCGGAACCAGCGAGCCGTCAGGCTTGCGGATCCAGCTGCCGCCGCCGGCCGGCTGCGGCAGCGTCTCGGGCGTTGTGTCGTTGCTCATAAAACGATCCTCAACTGATCGAGCAGTGCGAAGTCGAGCTGATAGAGCACGAGGCCCTTCTCGGCCGAGAGCAGCCGCCCCCTGACGACACGGAAGACGCCGGCGACATCGTCTGGCGCCCACCCGGCAACGGCAGCGATGACGGCGCCGGTGAGCTGTTCGATGGTCGGCAGCGCGCGCCGCGCCTTGGCGTCGCCGAGCGCCTTCACGCAGAGAATCACGGCGATGGACTCTTCCAGCACCTGCGTATGTACCGACGTTGCCGACTCGCCGCCGCGATCGTCGAAGCCGACCGGCACAACGAAGGCCGCGACCTCGCGCTGGGGCAGCGCGCCGGCGGCGATGAGCGCGGCGAGATCCGCGATGCCCTCGATGCGGTCCTTGAGGGCCGGCACGACGGCGTCGATCCGCGTAGAGACGTTGTCGACCAGCGTGGTCATGACAGCTGCCCTCCGGCGGCGAGGAAGTTCTCGACGATCGTCGTGATTGTACGCGGATCATCCTGATCGAGGCCGAGGAACGGTCGCGCCGGCATGTGGATGGTGCGCGCACCGATCATGGCCTTGCGCGCGCGGTCGGCCTTCGACGGCTTGGCGAACCGCGATCGGCCGGTGCGCTTGTTGGTCTTGAAATGCAGCACGGCCTCGCGCGCCGCCTGGTCGATGTCGCCGCCGAACTGATGGATCGCCGCATAGATGACGTTGGTGCCGACCTCGACCTGTGCCGTCGAGGCCTGGAACGTGATCGAGCGATAGAGCCGCGACGACAGGATCAGCGTCTTGCCGCCATGCTGCTTGACGCGCAGGCTCGGCGGCCAGGGCGAACCGTCCGGCGCACGCTGTTGATCGAACCGGTGATGCGTCGAGGTCACGAGCGCCAGGCCAATGTCCTCGAACATCGGCCTGGGATCGGACAGCCGGCCGATCGCCTCGGCAATGCGGCCGACGACCTTGTCCTGGCCCGCGAGGTCGATCCTGAGAAGCGCGCCGCTCATCAGATGAACCCTTTCAGGTTCTCGGGCGTCAGCGGGCGGACGCGATCGGTGGTCCGCACGCCGCTCGCGCCAGACGCCGCGGGCTCGATGCCGGCGACCGCCAACCGGACGGCGCCGCTCGCAATCTGTGAAAGCATCTTCAAGGCGTCGAGATAATCGAGCCTAACCTTCTCGGACACCGTGTCGCGATGAAGCTTGTAGACCGCGATCGGCACCGCGAGATCCTTGAGCAGCGGCGGCGTGGTCGACAGCGGCAGCGCGTAGCGTCCGAGCAGGTAGCCGTTGATCGCGGCGTCGGCATCGTTCAGCGCCTGCGTCACGACCGTGCCGTCGATCGCGCCGGCCGGCGGATCGGCGCGGTCTGTCAGCTCCAGCAACATCTCGTTGCCGTAGCGCGCGACCAGGTCGGACTGGGCGGCATAGCTCATGCGCGATGGTACCGCTTGCGCAGCTCGCTCATGCCGCGCCACCCACGATAATCGACGGCTTGACCATGCCGCTGTTCGACTGGCTCGGCAGCGCATGCCAGATCATCGCGGCTGCGGCGATGGCGGCGATGACCCTGATCACGATCCTCTTCATGGCCGCCTCACTTTCCCAGCGCGGCGAGGTCCGCCTGCAGCTGCGCGGCGTCGAACCCTTCCGGCGACTTGTTCTTGGTGAGCGCTTCGAGCGAGACGTAAGCGACGCTTTCATCATTGTATTTCTGGAAGAAGCGCGGGGTCATCGCCTGCAGGCGGCCCCAGGTCACGACGTCGAGCTGCTCACGCCGCGCGACCAGCGGGATGTAGTGGCAGCCCTCGATCGACGTGCGGCTCACCACATCCCACGGCTTGCCGGCGTTGAACTGATCCATCGCCGAGGCGGGAAATGAAATACCGATGCCGACCGCGCCGAACAGATAGACTGCGGTCATGTGCTCGTTGATGTTGCCCGGCTCGATCGCAAGATAGGCCGCGACCGGGTGGCGCTTACCGCCGGCGTCGACAATGCCGGTCTTGCGGCGATACGACGCCGCGACCTGCATGTCGGTGCCGTTGTCGGTCGACGGCTTCCGCGGGTTGAAGCCGGTGACGGCCGAATAGTCGGACAGCACGCCCGCATCGGTGAAGGCGACCTTACGGCCGGCCTCGGCGTTCCACATCATGGTCTCGTGCGCCGCGCCAGCCCACACGCAATCGCCGTAGCGATCATTGCCGAGCATGCCCCAGCTCGCCGGAACCAGGCCTTCGTGACCGAACTGCTTGGGCGGCTTCGGCAGCGCCTTCTTGTCGATGTAGTCCGAGAGCTTGAACGACATCGCACCGGCGCGCGCCGCGGTCTTTCCGAGTGGAAGCTGGATCGTCTTCTTCGCCATCGTGCATTGCCCTTTGGTAGAAAGCCGAGGCCCTTGCCGCGGTGTGAGTCCGCGGCAAGGGCGAGATCCGCGCGCCGGTGTCAGGACCCTCATCGGGCCGGCGTGCGAATTCGAACTCGAGTTGCCGCTCTAGGTCAGGGGTCGATGGTACGTGGCGGATGCCGAGATCGACCCCGATCGGAGCGGAATGTCCGCAACGTTGCTGCCGTCCTCGATCCAGCTGACGGAGCCGTTGCAGCCGACATGGATCTCATGGCCGTCCGGAACGGCGTCGCCCAGCAGATCGATGACTGCCGCGGCATTGGCCAGGATGGCGCTCTTGTCTCGCGCGTGAATCGCCTGCGTCGCGATGACCTCATCGAGCTTTGCAGCCACGGCGGCTTTCGCCTCCGCCTTCGACTTAGCCCAAACGCCGAATGAATAGCTCAATTGCCGCTCTCCTCGTTCTCGCTCTCGTCCTTGATCGTGACGATGAGCTCCGCGTCGTCGTGCAACGCCTTCAGCTCATCGCCGGTGAGATCATCGACCTTGATCGTCACGGCCTCCGGGCCGAACGCGCGGCCCACGCGATAGCGCGTTTGCGTCCGGCCCTTGCGAGTGGCGACCTTGATCGACCAGCCGTCCGGCGCGAGCGCGAGCGCGAACGTCGCAACGGCCGCTTCCGGTGACAGCATCACGGTTGGAGGCGACGACACGGTCACACCAGCGGCAGACGCATCCGCGGCAGCGCGCTCCGCTTGCGCCTTCGCTGCGGCCGCCTCGGCGGCGAGACGTTCGGCATCGGCCTTTGCCGCGGCTTCCGCGGCCAGGCGCTCGGCGTCGGCCTTGGCCGTAATGGCCGCGACGGCCGCTTGATCCGCCGAGATCGTGATCTGCGGCGTCGCGTCAATTAACTTCGGCTTCCTGCTCATGGCTCACCCGATCAGCCGAGCCAGGTGGAACAGAGCAGATCGGCGTCGTTGTAGTAGATGTTCGAAGCACCGGAGGAATCTTGCTGCGCGTTGATCAGCGCCTTGGCTGCGCCATCGAGCGATGAGGGATAGACCAGCAGAGGCTTGCCGGACTGGAAGATGCCGAGCGGGCGGCCGTGGTCGCCCTTCAAGCCCATCAACGACTGCTTGGCGAGCGCGTAGTTCGCCTTGTTGAGCGTCTGCTTGGAGCCCCAGGCGAACTGCCACAGGCCATAGCCGGCGTTGCCGCGGCCGTCCCAGCCGTACTGGAATTCCTTCTTGTTGAAGACGTTCGGATCGTCGGGCCGGTCGAGCGCGATGAAATCACCCTTCTTGCGCAGCTGCCAGATGATCGGCTTGATCACCCTGGAGACATCGAGCAGGAACCATGGCGTGCCGGAGCCGCCGTCGGTGTTGGCGACCTGGTTGACGGTCACGCCATCGGCCGCGATCACCGGATGGTCGGTGTCGAAGAAGAACTGACCGTCGTAGCAGTTGGTGGTGAAGCCGGCATTGAGCAGCGGCCAGACCAGCTGGTCCGGCCAGGCCGCGACGGACTCACCGAACGACTGGAAGATCGGCGTGTACATGCCGAGGATGTCATCCTCGATGTGCTCGCGATCGACGCCGATGGTCAGCTCGAACGTCTTGTTCTTGATCGCGTAGTTCCACTCCGACAGGTTCTGCACGACGCGCTCGCCGAGCCATTCGCGGACGCTCGGAATCTTTCCGAGCCAGCCGTAAGCCTCGCTCTGTGTGGTGGACGGCACGACCGTCGAGACGCGCTGATACAGCGTCGCCGTCTGCTGCAACTGGTTCTGGAACGTGGTCTTGAAGCCGACGCGAAGCCCGTCGAGGTTCTGGCGATTGATGAGCATGGATGAACTACCTTTCGAAGGGCCGTGTGACCACGCCGCCCAAGATCAAAGAAGCTGGATCAGAGGATGTTGCCGGGGCCGGTCGCGACCCAGACGCCGAGCGCATCGACGTCGACCACCTTGCCGGCGACCGATCGCGTCGAGGAGCCGTTGGTCTTGGCGACCGTGTTGTCGTCGACGATGTAGCAATCCGACCCGATCTCGGTGCGTGCGATCAGGTCGGTCGATGCGGAATTATTCCAGCGAAACACGCCTGACTGCACCGTCACCTGCAGGTCGCCGTTGGCGCCGCTCGAATTGTCGACGTACTTCTCGCAGCGGCCGACAGCGATAAGGCCGGTCGCCGTGACGCCGCCCTTGGCATAGCCCGAGGCCAGCACGACGAGCGCGCCCGCCCAGATCTTCGTCGAAGCCGCGACGTCGTAGGCGTGGATCGGCTTCTCGCGGCGCGGCGTGGCGCGGTCGGCGGTGAGAGCAGTCATGTCGGTCTCCGTCTCGGATTACAGATCGAGGGATGAAGGATCAGGAAGCTGCGGTGGCTTCAGCCGCGAGCGTCTTGGCGTAGGCGTCCTCGCTGAGGCCGAGCAACGCCGCGATGTTCTTCTGCTCGGCGTTGAGCGCGATCTTGCCGTCCTTGATCTGCGGCGGCAGCTCGCCAGTCGCGCCCGACGGACCGAGCTTCGGCAGCGCGCCGATCTCCTTCTCGACGTCGGCGGCGCCGGCAGCACTCGCGGCGTGGCGGCTGATGAAATGCTCGCGCAGCGCCTTGACGCCGACACGGCTCTCGCGGATCGCGTTGTCGACGAAGGCGGTCGCACGTTCGGTGGCGGCAAGCGCCGTCTGCGATGCGAGCCGCGTGCCGAGGTCGCGCACCTCACTCTGGAGGGCCGCAATCGTGGTTGCCGCATCGGGGGTGGGTGTCGCAAGCAAGGTCACGGCCTGGACGATCTGCTCCGCGCTCGCGCCGGCCTTGAGCCCCGCAGCCGTTGCGATCGCGTTCATGGAGGTGTCGGTGCCGCACATCGACTTGACCTTGGTGAGCGCGGACTCCGCGCCCGCATCAGCGGGCATGCCGAGTAGCTCCAGCAGCTTGGCGAGCAGATCCATCGGGTCGTTCTCCTGTGTCGCATTGAGCGCGGCCATTCCGCGCAGGTTGGGCGTGTTGGTGAGGGACGCGCGTGGCAGGTCGAGCACGGTGCCGGCCTTGTCATGGATCAGCACCGGCGAGATGAAGCGATAGGCGCGCTCTTCCATCAGCGCGGCGCCCGGCTTCGACCACTCGACGCGGCCATAGATGCCATCGGCGCGGACTTCGAGCTCGGTTGCCCAGCCGCGCGCCGGCGCCGGCCGCCCTTCGGGCGCGGCGAGATCGGTCGCATGGTTCTCGTCAATCGGAATACGGCCCGCATGCAGCGCGAGCGCATCGGCCGCGAGCTTGGCCGCATCGCGCACACGATAAGGGCCGCGGCCGTCGATCGTGGCCACGACGCCGCCCTGGCCGATCGGCAACAACATGATCCATTCGGGTGCCGAGGCCTGCGCGTTGAAAGAGATTTCAACGCCGGCTCCGCTGACCGCAAAAGTTTTGCTTGTGTGTTTCCCCGACATGCGGCCACACTGGGCCACGCCACCGGGATCAGTAACTCTGACACCTGTCAGGGTGAGTGATCTGCCTCCGATGTCCTACTGATGCGCCTTCATTGCGGGAGCGCGCGGCATGGTGGACAGATTTCGGATGACGGACCGGGCGACGGTCAACACATCCCTCGACACGCTTTTCATCGACGACTTCGGCGGCAGCGCCATCAACCCGCTGAATTGGGACGTGATCGACGGCGGTTTGCCTGCGATCGTCGCAAACACCAAGGTCGCGGCGCTGGCCGATTTGCCGGCTGCGAAGGTCAGCCAGGCCAAGATCGGCTCGGGCATCACGGGCATCACCGATGCCGTGGCAAGCTCCGCGCTCACGGTCAACATGGGGACGATCGTCGGCGCCGAGCGCTGGTATCTGTCACGCGACACCTTCCTCGGCAAAGAGGATATCCTCGTCGTCCTGTCGAAGTCCCAGGCGCTCGCGGCGAACTCGATCTTCGTTGGCCTCATCGAGGTCGATGCCGCGACGGGCATTCCGCTGCTCAATCCGAACTTCGCGGCAGACGGCAACGGCTCCATGGAGTTCACCAATCGCGGCGGCGTCGAATTCGGTCTGACAGCGACGAACACGGCATTTCAAGCCGAGGCCATTGGTGACGGCTCACCCAACAAGGCGGCCGGCGGCATCGGCAACGCCGCGGTTGCCTGGACCACGGCGCAGGAGTGCCTGATCGAAATCGACAGCCGTGATATCACGACGCAGACGTCTGCCGTCGACACCGTGTCCGCGAAAGGATCTCAGGGGTCGCGCGTCTCGACGCAGTGCCCGAACGATAAAAAGCTCTACAAGCTCGTGATGCGCTTTCGGAACGTGACGGCGCCCGGTTCGGCCACCACGGTGACCGTGCAGCGCGCACTGGTCGTCAACAATTTCGAGCAGCGCGTCCAGATCTCGACGGGAGAAGGCGATCAGCTCGCGAGCAAGGGCATACCAGTCATCCTCGTCGGTGCGAACGGGTCCGGGTCGGTGCTCGGAACCATCTATACGCTTTGGGGCACGGCCTACGGCTCTGGCGTGACCAACTACCACAAGGCGATTGCCGCGGCGACCACAAATCCGACGTCTGTTCGCAACGCCGCCGCCGTCGTCACTGGCGGACAGATCTTCAACGCCAGCGCCAGCGTCAAGTATTTCAAGTTGTACAACAAGGCTTCTGCGCCAACGGTCGGCACCGATGTTCCCATCGAGACGTGGGGGATTCCGGCGGGCGGATTCCTGCCGGTCGCAGAGTTGATTGGAACCGCCGGGCTGCGCCTCACAACGGGTCTCGCTTATGCGATCACGGGTGCGGCTGCAGACAGCGACACTACGGCTCTTGCGGCCGGGGACGTCATCGTGAATCTCCATTACAACACCTGATGAGGCAACAATGGCTGTCTGGCAGATCATGAAGAAGGGCATTCGGCAGGTCGAGCCGAACTCGAACCCGCCGGCAACATGGTTCTATGACGACGGCAACTCCGCCTCTCCCGGCGAGGAGGACTTCTCGACGGATACCATCCGCGCCTACGTCGATGCGCAGGGCAAGGCGGCGGACGGCTTCAACTATGTCGGCCAGTCTCCCCAACCGCCGTCCGATTGATCGCCGGCGGCCTGGCGATCCCCTGGTCCGGGTCACCATGGCGCTGAGCCCCGGACCGCAGGCCGGCCCGGACCCGGGGTTAAAACCCCGGAATCACCTCGAATTGCCTAGATCGGGCTCCCCGCCGCACTTCAGACCGGCGCAGCCGGCTTCGATGGCCCCGCGCCGGGCCACAACCGTTTCAATTTGAGTTTAAATGGCTTCGGGCGCGGGATGGACCGGCCAGCGCCCAAGACGCACGGGCGGGCTTCCCTGCGGGCGACCGGTTAAAGCTATGACCTGGTCCTGGTGCAGGGGATGCGATCGAGCGCCTTATCGACCCCTGCCAGGTCGAATTCATAGAACAGATTCGGGGATCGCGCCGGCTCCAGCTCGACCCGCAGCCGTCGCGCACCGCGCAGATCCTCCGGATCGGTCCATTGGGCCATGCCATTACCCTGCGCGTTGACCGGCATGAACCGCAGCTGCGCCTCGCTATCATCGACGCGAAACCTCAAGCCCATCCGCCCGCGGGTGAAGGTCGCGGCCGTCTCGATCGAGATGATCAGCCCTCCGACCAGCTCATGGTCGAGACAGTGCACCGTCAGCCGCGCGGCGATGCCGTGATCGGGCTGCCTGGCTGAAAGGCTTGCGGTCCTGGTCTCCTTGTCGGTGAGCCGGTCCTTGTGAGAGGCAATGGTCCAATCGGCCTGCGCCGGGATCGACAGCAGCAACAGGCAGACCAGGCCAGCCGGAATGCAGAGCCGCCTCATGATGATGACCTCCGGCCGGCCGACTTCAGTTTTGGCGGCGCCTCGATGCTCCTCACGTGACGCGGCTCGATGCTGGCGATGATCTCGCTCGCCCACACGATGCCGACGCCGATGATTGGCCTGGTCGCGCCGTTGAAGCTCTCCAGATTGTAGAGGTCGGCCTTGCGGCCGGGCATGATGCGCTTCAGGTAGCGGTGGCCGTCGGACGTCCGAACCGCCGCGAATTCGCCGATAAGGTTTGAGGTCGCGCGGGTCTGGTTGCGGTACACCACGATCACGGCGCCGGGCTCGTATTTCGGCAGCATCGAGTCGCCCTTGACGCGGAAGCCGATGACGTCGCCGTTGAGCGTGAACGGCAGCTCGACCTGATCGAAGCCATCCGGCGGCGCCTGCTCGTAGTCCGGCTCGATCTTCGCGCCGGCGCCGATGTCGCCCATGATCCCGATGACGCTGCGGTCGCCGCGCGGCTCCTCGATCAGACCCGATTCGCGGGCGAGCTCCAGGAGGCGGTCACGCGTCTGCCCGCGCGGCTCGACACCGCCGATCCAGCGCGAGACGTTGTTCTGCTTGGTGCCCACCGCTTCGGCGAGGTCTTCCTGCGTCCAGGCCCGGACCCGCAGAAGTGCCTGAATCAGATCACTCATTCTCATGTCCTGAATATACATTTCTGTATAAACCGGATTCCAATCCATCGCGGGATTTCGTTGTTGCTTTTTTATCCTTTTATGGATATCCATAAATGGATGAACGCTATCAAGCATATCCGCTGCAAGCTCTTCGGGGTCACCCAGGAAGAGATGGCCAAGATCGCCGGCGTCCGCCAAGCGACGATCTCGCGGTGGGAAGCTGGCCTCACGGATCCGTCGCTGCGGCACATGCGCCGCATTCGCTCGGAAGCGCGCAAGCGCCGCCTCGCGTGGGATGACGCTCTGCTGCTGGCCGAGGGGAGTCGTGCGGCATGACCCTGGCTCCCTCAACATCCGTTCGCTCCAGGCATCGTCGGCTCCTACGCAACTACCTTGCCGTCACTCTCCCGATCGGCGGCCGTGCCGTCGACTCAGAAACGTCCGTCAAATCTGAAGTCACCTTCAACCGGGCTCCTCACGGCCTTTCGTCTCGCGTTGCCGCAGCCCTGCAACCTGCGAGCACCGCCCCATGACCTGGTCGCCCTCAACCATTCGACTGACCGTCGATCTCGTCGACGTCGATCGCTTCTGCCTGACGGTGCGTGATCACACCGACGGCCGCAAGCACACCATTGCCTTTGGCGACGACATCCAGATCGGCGCCAGCGATGAGGGCTCCGGCTACACGCTGATCATGCCGCGCACGCTCGCCATCCTTCATGGTGTCGCCAATGCGTGAGCGCCAGGCACTCACTCTCCGCACCTTCATCGCGGCGCTCTTGCTGAGCGCAGCTTCGGTCGCGGCTTTGATCGCGGGTCTCAGCTCAGTCAGTCACCAGGCACCTGGCCCGCGCATCGTGCGCGCCGCGTCGACGACAGACGTCGCGAGGATCGCCCCGTGACCAGGCGCCGCGACACCGAGCCCTCCAGTCAGCCAGACGCGATCGTCGAGCGCTTCGCGGCCGAGCGCGTGCGCGCCACGCGCACCTCGATCCGCATCGCGCAGGCGATGACGGAGGCGATCAAGGATGACGGCCGCTCGCGCGAGGAGATCGCCGACGCGATGTCGCAGGTGCTCGGCGAGCGCGTCACAGTGGAGGTGCTCTATCAGTATTCGTCGCCGGCCAACGAGCGCAACAACATTCCGGCGCATCGCCTGATGGCGCTGGTCGCCGTCACCGGCGACGTCCGCATCCTCAACGCCGCTCTCCAGGACACCAGCTTCATCGCAATCGAGCAGCGCTTTGAGCCGCTGATCCGACGCGAGGTCGCGAAGGAGCGCCTGGAGCAGATCCGCCAGGAAATCGAATCCGCCGACGCGGAATGGAGGGCAGCGAAGTGACGATCAGAAAAGAGCTTCCAGATTGCACAAGGATGGACATCGGCGAACGCTTCCAATGGGCGCTGCGCCTGATCTCTCCGCGTGACCGCGCTCGCCTCGGCCGCAACGAGAAGACGCTGCGGCTGTGGCGCGAGGCCAGCGACATGCGCGTCGATGTGGTGCTCGCGGTTGCGGCACAGACTGGCGTGCCGGTGTCATGGATTATCGAGGGCAAGGCGGACACCACGCGCGTCGAGCTGACGCCCACGGCGCCGGGTCCAATGACCAGACCTCTCGATCTGTTCGAGCAGCTCGGGTCCTGGGAGCGCATGGCGCTGATCGACGTCGTCGCGCGCGGTGGCATCGAACGCTCGCTCAATGGGTGGGACGGCACGATCACGCATCGGCACACGGCGATCCGGTCGCTGTTTGATAGCGGGCTCTGCTCGGTCAGCCGCCCCGGGATTTGCGATGCAACGCAGCTGGGTCGCAGCGTCGTCGAGGCGAAGCTTGGCAAGGATGTCTACGGCGCCGGGATCGCCGCCATGGACGCCATCCGCAATCAGCAGTGCTGAGCTAGGGGACCTCCGGAAGTGAAGACGTATCTGTCAGCCGCGGAGATCGCGAGCGAGCAACTGCCGGGCCTGCCGGCCGCGGAGCGCGCCATCAAGCGCGCCGCGGCCAAGGGCGGCTGGCAGGCCCGCTCGCGCCAGGGCCGCGGCGGCGGATTGGAGTATGCGCTCGACTCGCTGCCGGCGGAGGCGCGCGCCGCCTATGTCGGCCGCCACATCGACGCGGTCGAGATTCCCGCATCCATGGCGCGCGAGGCCGCAGCCGAGCCGGAAGCCGTCAACGTCACCGGCAGCGCGGCCGACGCCCGCGACGCGCGCCTGGCGCTGCTCGGCCAGGTCGAGCGCCTGGCCAAGGAGGCCGCGATCGGCCAGAAGCGCGCCGACCGCCACCTCTGTGATCTCTACAACGCAGGATCGCTCGACATCGCGCCGTGGATCCGCGGCGAGGTCAAGCATCTCACGCCGCGCACGCTGGCGCGCTGGCGCGCCGCCGCCAAGGCCGGCCAGAAGTCGAAGCTCGCCGTCGATCGCTCCGCTGCGCGCCGCGGCACCGGCGTGCTCGATCGTGCCAATGACGGCAAGATCCGCATCCACATCCTGGCGCTGGTCGCCAAGCAGCCGCAGCTCACCGCGCACCACATCCGCGCACTGGTCGCAGACGCATTCCCGCAGATCGACGTCGGCGGTCGGCCGATCGCACTGCCGCCGATCAGGACGTTTCAAGCGGCGTTGAAATCGTGGCGCGAGAGCTATCGCGTCGAGATCGAGTCGATCCGCAATCCGGACCGTTTCAAATCGCGGATGCGGTTCGCGGCGCGCGTCGCAAATCCGGCTGCGCGCCTCAACGAGGTCTGGCAGATCGACGCCTCGCCGGCCGACGTGCTCACCACCGACGGCCGCTACACCATCTACATCTGCGAGGACATCTACTCGCGCCGCATGGTCGGCACCGTGTCCAAGACGCCGCGCGCCTCGGCCGTCGGCCTGCTCATCCGCAAGGCCATCCTGACCTGGGGCGTGCCGGAACGCATCAAGACCGACAACGGTTCGGACTTCATCGCACACGCGACGCGCCGCCTGTTTGCGGCGCTCGGCATCGAGAACGAGACGTCGGCCGCGTTCAGCCCGGAGCAGAAGGGCCACATCGAACGCGGCATCGGCACGGTCCAGCGCGGCCTGATGCGCACGCTGCCGGGCTTCGTCGGCCACAGTGTCGCCGACCGCAAGGAGATCGAGGGCCGCAAGGCGTTCGCCGCACGGCTCGGCGAGACGGCCGAGGACATGTTCGAGGTCTCGATCTCCTCAGCCGAGCTGCAGCAGCGCCTCGACGACTGGTGCGCCGACGTCTACGGCAACAAGCCGCATTCCAGCCTCAAGGGCCAGACGCCGTTCGCGGTTGCTGCGATGGCACCGGGCGGCATCAGGCGCATCGAGGACGTCCGCGCACTCGACATGCTGCTGGCGCCTGTGCCCGGCAAGGATGGCCTGCGCACCGTCACCAAAACCGGCCTGCGCGTCGACGGCGCCCACTACATCGCAGGCTTCCTCACCGTCGGCGAGACCGTGCTCGTCCGCATGGACGAAAGCGACATGGGCCGCGTCTTCGTGTACGCGGCCGACGGCGAGTCTTACCTCGGCGAAGCCATCGCGCCGGATCTCGCCGGCATCGATCCGGCCGAGGCGATTGCGCGCGCACGCGCCGAGCAGAAGCGCCTGATCAACGATCGCATGGCCGACGTCAAGCGCGAGGCCCGCCAGATCAAGGCGAAGGACTTCGCCGGCGCGATCCACCGCCAGGCGCTGGCCGACGCCGGCAAGCTGATCGAGTTTCCCAAGCCGGTCACGGCGCACGAGACACCGGCTCTCACCGCCGCACGCTCTGCGCATCAGAGCGACACCTCGACGCACTCCGCCGAGATCGCAGCGCTCGCCGAGCAGCTGCGCGCCGAGCCGAAGCCGGACTCGCGCGTGAAGCCGCTGCGCCAGGCCGAGACCGCGCATCAACGCTGGAACAGGGCGCGCGCGATCGACGCTGCGTTGCGCGCCGGACAATTCGTCGAGCCGGACGATCTCGTCTGGCTCGGTGGGTATCGCGAAGGTCACGAGTACCGCGGCTTCCTCGCCACCTATGGCGAGCCCGCTGACAAGGATGAGTCTCGCGTGAGCAGTTAGTTCGTCTTCCACTCAACGAAAGGTCAGGACCCTCTCATGAGCAACCATCAGACAAACCAAATCCAAGGCCCGGTCGCGCTGAAGAACGTCGCCGCCTTCATGGCGATGACGACGCGGCTGATCGAACGGTCGCCGCATTTGCCGGGCTTCGGCGTCTGCCACGGCCCGTCCGGCTTCGGCAAGACCTATGCGTCGATCTTCGCGCAGAACCGCGTCAAGGCCACGCGCATCGAGGTCGGCGATAGCTGGACGCGCCGCACGCTTCTGCATCGCGTGCTGCGCGAGTTCGGCGAGCGTCCGAAGGAGCGCACGCCGATCGCCGAGCTGGCGGAGATGGCGCGCGGCGCACTCGGCCAGGACTCCAGCCGGCCACTGATTGTCGATGAGGCCGACAAGCTGGTCGACAAGGGCATGATCGAGATCCTGCGCGAGCTGCAGGAGGAGAGCGGCGCGCCTGTCATCCTGATCGGCGAGGAGAAGCTGCCGACCAAGCTGCTCGCGGTCGAGCGCATGCACAACCGCGTGCTGCACTGGTTCTCGGCCGAGCCCTGCGACCTGGACGACACGCGCGTGCTGGCCGGCGCCTTCGCGCCGAAGGTCGAGATCAAGGACGATCTGCTCGACACCATCCGCATGCGCTCGGGCGGCCGAGCCCGGCGCATCGTCGTCAATCTCGACCATGCCGCGGTGGTCGCGCGCAACGCCGGCCTCAAGACGCTCGATCTCAAGCTTTGGGGAGCGGAGGACTTCTACACCGGCGAGCCGCCGGCGCCGCGTCACGTCGAGGCCTATCCGCGTCGCGCGGGCGGCAAGGCGGTGGCCTGACAATGGCGATGTTCCACCAACAGGCCAAGCTAGACGTCCGCGTCCCCAAGGGCAACGAGGGCTTCTGGCTGATCATGAACCACCTGCAGATCCTCAACGGCGAGTTCACCGTGGGCGATATCGACGAGCTGACGTGCTCGTGTGTTCAGAACGTCAGCAAGTATCTCACTGGCCTGCTCAACGCCGGCATCGCCGAGCAGGTCGGCGAGCGGCCACCGAAGGCCAAGGGCCAGTTTGCCTCGCCGCTTTACAGGCTCGTGAAGACGCCCGTCCTCGCACCGCGCGTGCGGGATGACGGCAGCCTGATCCCGGCCACGGCGCAGGAATGCGTCTGGAACGCGATGCGCACGCTGAAGCAGTTCAACGTTCCGGAGCTGATCTTCGCCGCCACGACCGACCAGGTGAAGCCGAAGGAGCCGGCCACACGCCGCTACGTGATGCTGATCGAACGCGCCGGCTACCTGGTCCGCGTCGGGAAGTGCCAGCCGATCCGCTACCGCCTCAAGCCGGACATGAACACTGGGCCGCAGCCGCCGAGCTGCAAGCTGTTCGACGTTCGCGTGGTCTGGGATCCCAACCTGAAGCGCTTCTTCGGCGACGCGCCGGAAGCGAGAGAGGTCGCACCATGAACGGACAGAGTTACCACGCCAAGGCCAAGACGGCCTGGGGCGATGCGCTGCCGGACTGGGTCCAGGCGCTCGCCGAGGAGGCCGATCGCACCAACGCCCGCCGTGTCGCCGAACGCATCGGCTACTCCAACGCCGTCGTCAGCTACGTCATCGCCAACAAATATCCGGGCGATGTCGAGCGCGTCGCGGAGAAGGTCCGCGGTGCGCTGCTCGGCGCCAAGGTCATGTGTCCCGTCATGGGCGAGATGGACCGCGACTACTGCCTCGACCAGCAGAAGATCGGCGACACCGGCGCATCGTCGGTACGAGCGCGGCTCTATCGCCACTGCCGCGGCCTCGGCGGCGTCGAGAAGTGCCCGAACTCGCGCATCCCGGAGGGCCAGCGATGAGCGATGTCTCTCACGAGCTGCTCCGGCTGTACGACCAGTATGACGCCTGGATCAACGGCCGCATCCAGTTCACCGTCGCCGAGGCGCTGACCTTCAAGCGCGATTTACGCAAGGCCATCGCCCAGGTCGGCCTCCTGGAGATCGGCCTCAACAGCGCGACGATGGATGCGGTGGCCGCGGCCTGCGCGCCCGACAGCAATGTCGTGTTGCTGTCGATGCATCGTATCGAGCGCATCGTTCAACGCGCGGTGAACGAGGGAGAGCCGGCATGACCGCGCACTCCCTGAAGCTGCCGAGCTTCGCCGACCAGGTGCTGTCGGCCGACCCGCTCGCCGCCGCGGCGCGCATCGAGAAGCAGGGCGCGCGCGCCGCCATCGCGGCCTCGACGGTCGAGATCGTGGCGATGGCGCTGCTGGTGATGAGGCTCAAGGCCATCACCGACCTCACCTACGACATGTTCAAGGCCGCCGACCGCCTGGACAGCGTGGCGCAGGACGAACTCCTGCGCGAGACCCGCCTGAAGATTTCCGTCGTCGGCGCTTCGCTCGAAGCGCTCGGCTACGGCGATGTCGCCCAGCAGCAAGAAGAGGAGTAGTAGACCATGGTGAAGCGTAAAGCCGCAGCCGCGAACGTGCGCGTGCCGCAGACGAAGGAAGAGGCCGCGGAGATGATCGCCGAGTACGGCGCCACAATCCGCGAGATCTCGGTGATCGAGCTGGCGATGCTCGAAAGCCTCGCCAAGATCAAGAAGCAGGCGGAGCTCGACGCCGAGCCACACAGCAAGAAGGCGGTTGAGCTGTTCAAGGGCCTGCAGATCTACTGCGAGGCCAACCGCCAGGTGCTGCTCGGCAACAGCGGCCTCAAGACCGCCGACCTCGGCACCGGCAAGGTGTCGTGGCGGCACAAGCCAGCGAAGGTCTCCCTGAGCGGCGATGTCGAGGTGATCGTCGAGCGCATCTATGCCAAGGCGCAGGCCGCGCTGAACCGCGACGATGCGGTCGCGGCGTTGAGCTACAAGGCGTTCATCCGCGTCTCCTCGACTGTCGACAAGGAGAACATGCTGAAGAATGCCGACCTCGCGCGCACGATCGATGGCGTGACGATCGGCAGCGGCGGTGAGCAGTTCGAGATCGAGCCGTTCGGCGCCGAGATCTCGGAGGCGGCCGAATGATCAGGCCAGCTCTCCGCGTCGGCCTGACCCGGCGCCAGCGCGACTGCTACGACGCAATCGTCGCGCACATTGCCCGCACCGGCGCCTCGCCGAGCTATCACCAGCTCGCCAACGCGCTGGCCATCCACTCCAAGACCGGCGTGATGCGCATGGTGCGGGCGCTGCGCGAGCGCGGCTACGTCCACTTCGTGGAGCATCGCGCCCGCTCGATCACGCTCGCCGCGCCGATCGGCGGCTACACGCTGTCTGCCGAGCTGGAGTCCCAGCTCCGCACCTATTGCGCGGAGCATGGCGAGCCCGATCCGGCGGCGATCGTTGCCGATGCGGTCAACCTCTTCCTCGACCAGGCCGGAGGCATCGTCGCGTCATGACCGGGACGTCGGCAGGCTGGACTCCGGAGCGCCGCGCCAGGCAGGCGGCGCTGATGACGTCTCAGAACAACGACGCGTCGTTCCAGGCCAAGCGAAACCGCGCGGCCTGGTCGGAGGACCGGAAGGCGCAGAAGCGCGCCCAGATGCGCAAGCAGAATGCCGACCCGACGTTCCGGGCGCGCAACCTGGACGGCATCAGCCGCCGCCGCCCGCGCGGCGATATCGAAGTGCCCGCGCATGCTCATCCGATCGTGCGCGGGTTCTTCGCCGAGCTGCGGGCACACCAGGCTTCGATGCAGCGGGTCGCCCGGCAGGCCGGCATCTCCGCCGACACCATCGCCGGCTGGCGCAAGCACATGCCGCTGCTCGACATCATCGAAGCTGCGCTCGGATCGCTGGATCTCGAGCTGGCGATCGTGCCGCGCGGCTCGCGCGACGCGAACGGATTTCTTCAACGACGACGGAAAGGACAGGACTGATGAAGCTCTCAACCGAACGCGCGACCACGTCCATGATCTCGACCATTCACGTCCTTAAGGCGAAGGCCGCGTTCGACGACGACACCTATCGCGATTTCCTGGTGCGCGAGACCGGCAAGCGCTCGGCCAAGGATCTGACCGTGCGCGAGGCTGGCCGCGTCATCGACCAGTTGCGCACCGCCGCGGGCGAGCCGGGCCCAGCGGGCGCCGTCTCCGGACTCGACGGCGCGATCGGCACTAAGTTGCGCGCGCTGTGGATCGCCGGCTGGAATCTCGGCATCGTCCGCGACCGGACCGACAAGGCGATGCTGTCCTATCTGCAGCGGCAGACCGGCGTCTCTCACGTCCGCTTCCTTCAGGCGGCTGGCTCCGGCTCCGCGGCGATCGAGGGCCTCAAGACCTGGCTGTCGCGCGCCGGCGGGGTTGAGTGGCCGCTCCAGGGCGACGACGTCATCGACGCCAAGCGCGCCGTGCTCGACGCGCAATGGCGCAAGCTGATCGAGCTCGGCGCCGTCAAGCCGATCGGCCAGGCCGTCGATCCCATGCTCGACCTCGAAGCCTACGCCACACGCGTCGCGCGCTGCAACCGCTGGGACTCGCTCCGGAGCGAGGACTACGACCAGGTCGCAAAGTCGCTCGGCAACAAGCTGCGCGCCGCCCTCGCGAAGATCTCCTTAACCGACACCGTCAACCAGGAGCACTAGCAATGCCCTTCGTCAAACATGTCGACCAGAAGTCGCTCTCCGGCCTGCCGGCAAAGGTTGCGCTAGTGAGCAACGGGGGCTCAAAGCTCCCCTGCCTGACGATCTCGTTCAGGGCCGCCTTCGCCGCCGAGGCTGAGATCAAGAGCACCGATCGTTACGACCTTCTCGTTGGAACGGAGGAGGACAAGGGCGTCGTGTTGCTGAAGCGGAGCGAGGACGGTCTCTACACGCCGCGCCTCACCGAGCATTTGGCTGTCTTCCGATTTCCCAGTTTCGATAAGTTCGGAATGACGCGCCACAAGCAGGAGAGGTGCGCGGCCGAGATCGTCAATCCGGAAGAGAACCTCGACCTGATCGAGGTCACGCTGCCCGCCTGGGCCGTCGAAGACGTCAAGAGCGAGGCGTAGCACCGTGGTCATCACCAGCACCATGACTGAAAGCAGCAGAGTGACCCAAGCCGATCTCGCGCGCGCAAGGTCCGAGGTCGGCTGGACCGATCACCGCACCCGGATCGCCTTCGCCCTCTACAACAGCGGCGACTCGGCGGCGAAGGTGGCCTGCCTGATTGGTGGCGTCTCGCGCAATGCCGTCATCGGCAAGCTGCACCGCGATGCCGGCGCGCTGCCCGATCGCCAGCCTCCCGCGCGGAGCAGCACCCGTTTCGCTTCGCGGACCACGGCCGAAACCGTGATCAGACCTGCACCGAGGCTTCGCGCGCCAGAGCGTGCCAAGATCAAGGCGGATGTACCGCGGCCGATCGTGCCCGACCAGATCGTCGACCAGACCACTCCGAGCGAGCACCGCAAGACGCTGATGCAGCTGACCGATACCTGCTGCAAATGGCCGGTCGGCAATCCCGGCGAGCCCGGCTTCTTCTTCTGCGGCACCCCGAAGCCCGATGACGGCCTCCCGTATTGCCCGGCGCACACCAGGCGAGCCACGGCACCGGAGCGGCGCTCGCAGTGGCAGTCGCCGAACAAGAGCCACCGAGCTCTGTCCTTCAGCTGAGGAGCTCCCATGTCCTCACGCCGCCTGCGGGTCTGCGATCACGCGCTGCTCCGCTTCGTGGAGCGGGTCGGCGGCCTCGACGTCGAGGCCCTGCGAAAGAGCCTTGAAGGCTCGTTGAATCGCTGCTGCGGCGTCGCCGCGGCGATCGGCGCCGCTGAGATGGTCATCGTTGCCGATGGCCTGAAATACATCGTCGTCAAGAACGTCGTCGTGACGGTGCTTTCGCCGGAGATGAAGGCGAAGCGTCAGACGCGGCGGCCCGGGAAGTCCCGATGAAGCACCCGCTGCCAGCCGTGCTGCAGGAGATCGCCGACGTCGCGGGTGAAGCCGCGGCGCTGTCGATTGCCGCGCGGCATGGTGGCCGGCGCGTCTATTTTCCGTCGTCCGACCGCCTGCACGTCGACGGCCACGAGAACTATTGGCTGATCGCCTGCGTCGGCCTGGAGGCGGCGACGAAGATCTGCAAGCACTTCGAGGTCGACGGCCGCGGCCAGCGCATCGAGATCCCGCTGCATGTCGGCGGCACCTATCGCCAGTTCGTGCGCCAGATCGCGCAGCGCGTTCACGAGCTGGAGGATGAAGGCAAGTCTTCGACCGAGATCGCCCAGGCGCTCGGCCTGACCCAGCGCACCGTGCATCGCCATCGCTCGCGGCATCGGGGCAGTGCCAGAGGCAACAAGCAGGGCAACCTGTTTTGACATTTGCGCCGGCTGTGCCAAAGTCACACTCATCCGTTCATTCCTGATCCGCGCGCCCTGACATCTGTCAGGGTCGGGAATTTCGAGCAATTACGGGATTGTCGCCTGACCTCGCGTCAGGAGCCTCCCGTTGCATCCCCTCGCCAAGCTCATCGTCGCCGTCCGCGCCTTCGCGATCATCGGGATCGCCGGCGCACTGCTGACCGCATGGGTTATCGGCCCGCGCGTCAATCACACCAGGCCATTGAAGGCGCCCGCCGCGGTCGAGCAGGCCGGGAGCGTCATGCGATGAAGACCGACTTCGCAAAGTGCATGCCGAGGATCCTCGCCTACGAAGGCGGCTGGTCGAACCATCCGCGCGATCCCGGCGGCGTCACGCTCGAAGGCATCATCCAGCGCGTCTATGACGGATACCGTGATCGGCAGGGTAAGCCGCGCCGTCCGCTGAAGCCGGAGATGCGCAACACGGCGGAGTGGAAGCGCGAGCGCGACGAGATCTTCCGGGCTCAATACTGGAAGGCGATCCGCGGCGATGAGCTGCCGGCCGGCATCGACCTGGTCGTGTTCGACGGCGCGGTCAACTCCGGACCCTATCAGTCGATCAAGTGGCTGCAGCGCGCGCTCGGGTTCAGCGGCGACGGCCATCTTGGCGAAACCACGCTGGCAGCCGTGCAGCACCATCCCGATCATGACAAGCTGATCGCCGATATCTGCGCGCGCCGTCTCGGCATGCTGCAGCAGCTGTCGACCTGGGACGCGTTCGGCAAGGGCTGGGCGAAGCGCGTGGCCAACGTCAAGGCTATCGGCCAGGCCTGGGCGACGGGCTCCGTTGGGCCGGCGCCGATTGCGGCGCACGAGGACCAGGGCGACGCCAAGGCCTATGCGAGCGACGTCGCGCAGCCGGCCGTCGATTCCGGCGACGCCATCAAGGGCGCGGTCGGCTCCGGCACCATCGGCGCGACGCTGAACAGCGTGAAGGAGCAGATCGAGCCGATCGCGCAGAGCGCCGACTGGATCATGCACGTCTACACCGCGATCACGGTGCTCTGCGTCGGCGCGGGCGTCGGCGCGGTGCTCTATTCGCTGTGGTCGAGCATGAAGGCCAAGAAGGCGCGCCGCGCGATCGATGGCGACATCGTCGCAACCGTGCCCGAGGGCCAACCCGCATGAGTTGGCTCGCACAAAAGCTGGTCGACCTGGTCGACGCCGTCAACGGCTTCACTGCCGATATCTTCTGGCAGGCAATCACCTCGACGCCGGTGCTCGTGATCATCGCCGCAGTCGCCGTCGTGAGCTTCGCGGTCGCGCATTTCCCGTTCGTCGACCGGCTCTATCCGCCGCTCGCGGCGTTCGAGAAGGCGGCCTCGATCGTCGCCATCCTTGCCTTCGCCGCGCTGCTCTATCTGGTCGGCTACAAGGCATCCGATACACGCGCCGAGTTGAAGCGCGTCAAGAACGACCTGGTCTGGACGCAGTTTCAGCTGGGTGCACAGGAGCGCGCGGCTGAAGACGCCGAGACGCTGAAACGAGAGGCGGATGCGAGCGCGTCCGATGCGAGAGGCAAGCTCAGTGAGTATCAGGCGAAGTTCGGCGACGATCCGAACGCTGCTTTGTGTCGGCCTCGCGCTGGCGTGGTCGAGTGGGTGCACCAGCTCCAGCGTCGACCGCACGCCACTGGCGGCGCCTTCGGCGCGCGTCGTGGCGCTGCCGCGCGACTGCGAGCAACTGGCGAGGAACGTCGATGATCCCACGGTCGGCGAGACCAGCGATCCCTGGCGCGCAATCGGCGAATACGCGGTCGCGCTCGGCGAGGCCAACGGCAACATCGACGCGACCCGCGAATGCCAGCGACGGCAGCGCGAGCGTTTCGGCAAGGGGAAGTGAGCTGTGAACGTCAATCTCAGCGAGTTGGCCCCCTGGGTCGCCGTCGCCGTCTCCATCGGCTCCCTGGTCTATGCGATCCTCAACGGCCGCACGAAGAAGATCGATGAAGAGATCGCCGCGATCAATCGGGGCAACAAGGAAAGCTACGACTCCGTCGCGATCAGGTTTGCCGGAGTGAAGGCCGAGGTCGACCAGGTCAAGGATCGGCTCACGCGCGTCGAGGCCGACATGGCGCATCTGCCGGACAAGGACGTCACGCATCGCCTCGAAATGGCGCTGGCGTCGATGCAGACGGAGATGCGCGGGCTGAACGAGAAGGTCAAGCCGATCGCCGCGATGGCCGATCGGATTCAGGAAGCCATGCTCGAAAAGGTGATGAGCTGATGGGGCGGGACATCATTCGGGAAGACGCGCGGCTGATCATCCTGCGCGAGCTGCACACCCAGACGAACTATGCGCTCAACGACAACCTGCTGCAGCAGACGCTGGAGCTGTTCGGCATCGCGAGGTCGCGTGATTGGGTGCGCGAGGAGCTGAACTATCTCAGCAATGTCGGCGCGATCTCCAAGACGGCGATAGGCAGCGTCGTCGTTGCGACGCTGGAGCCGAAGGGCGTCGAGCACGTCGAGCGCCGGCTCGTGATCGAGGGCGTGAAGCGTCCGAGCCCGCCGGAGCGATGATGCACCATGGCGCATCATCCCAGGGCGCGGCGCGGACGACTGTCGGAAATCGACAAGCTTCCGGACTGGGCCGACGAAGCGAAGATATGGGCGTTCGGACAGCTCAAGGAGCGCAAGCTATCGCAGCTCGAAATCCTCGACGGCTTCAATGCGCGTTTGAAGGCCGCTTCATTGGCCGAGGACGCGGCAGCCGAGCCGCCGGAGATCTCGCGCTCGGCGTTCAACCGCACCGCGCTGAAGATCGCGCTGCTCGGACGCCGGCTCGAGGAGACGCGCGAGATCGCAGCTGTCATCGCGCCGAAGCTGAATGAGGCCGGAGACAACTCGCTGACCCTGATGGTCGCCGAGACGCTCAAGACGCTGATCGCCGAGATGCTCGGCAACGCCGGCGAGCTAGCCGCCGACGGCGACACCGCCGAGATGCTGATGCTGACCTCGCGCGCGTTGAAGCACGCCGAGGAGGCCAAGCGGATCTCGGCGGATGGCCGCCGCAAGATCGAGGCCGAGATGCAGAACAAGGCTACCAAGGCCGTCGACGCCGTCGCGAAGGCCTCCGGGCTCTCCGCCGAAACCGTCGATGCGATCAAGGCGCGAATTCTGGGAATCGAGAGCCGGGGAGCCTAATCGTGCAGCCTGCTTACAATTTGTTCGATTTGATTGCGGCAGGCCGGAAGCAATCCGCTTGCGATCCGAATTTCGCGCGAGTTCAATTCCCACCGCATATTTGTAAGGTCTTGGTGTCTCTTAGCCATGTGAGCCAGAGTGCGCTCCTTCTTATCCTGGCTAGGCGGCGGACCGTAATGGAGATTCTGAGCCTCGACTACGCTGTCGTGGTAGGCACGCAAACATTCTGCAACGGGGTGAAGCAAGGTTGGGGGTACCTTGGTGCCAACCTTGCGTTGGATCGCAGAGGCGATGTCGGTCTCGTTGGAGGAAAGACCGAGTTCGTGCAACTTACCGGCCAGCACATCGTGATGCTGCGGCTGGACGCCTGCCGCAAAAGCCTCCGCGATCAGCTCCATGCATACCCGGAGCCCAAGAAGCTCTTCCTCAAGGCGCTCTTGTTCTCGGCTAAGCACCTGCAACAGACTACCATCGCGTTGCGCCCTGATCTGCTCCTGGACCGAGCTATAGGCGATGTACGCGGCCCACAAAGTGACGCTGGGCGCGAGCACATTGACGATGGCCCCACCCCAATCCTTCATCTCCTGGGTGGTGTGCGAGGCCACATACGGAGCGCCGAGGGTGACCAGCACCGTCAAGCTGACAGCGAGACCGATCAGCCCAACTGCCCCGAGTCCCTGATCCCATTTCCCCATACGAGAAGCATGGCCGAACCCGTCCAAGCTGTCGAGTCCGGCCTTAGGAATCCGCCCTATATCTCAATGTCAGGAGACGGTCATGAATGACGCAACGCCGACGGAAATACTGGAGGTCGATATCAGCTGGGAATGGGCGATCGTCGAAATTTTCGGCCACCGCCGTCACGTGGGCAAGGCCCGCGAAGAGGAGCGCTTTGGGTCGAAGATGCTTCGGATTGACGTGCCGAAGCTGGGGCCAGGCACGGATGAAATCAGCTGGTCGAGTCACTTCTACGGCGGCAGCTCCATCTTTTCTTACACGATCACCGATCAGGAGACGGTGATGAACTATGCGCAGCGAACCTACACGCCCGCGCTGCCCTACCGCGATCACGGCACCTCGGACCCGGTCGACCATGGCGCAGACCGCGAGGGTGCCGAGGTCCTCGCCACGGATGACGACGAGGATGAAGAGTACCGGTGACCGATCCCACTCGCCTGATTTCTGATGCCGAATGGGCCGCGACGCGGCGCGCTGGCCTGTTGGCCAGCGCGCAGCTCGCGCGCGACGCCGGCGGCATCGAAGGCGTTCTGCTCGATTACCAGAAGGAGCTGCTCGCCTCGACGTCGCATCATGCAGTGACTCTCTGCGAGAAGTCCCGTCGTATCGGTGCGACCTGGGGCATCGCATCGGACGCCGCGCTGACCGCCGCCGCAGTGAAATCCGCGGGCGGCATGGACGTGTTCTATATCGGCTACAACAAGGAGATGGCGCGGGAATTCATCGACGTCTGCGCCATGTGGGCCAAGAGCTTCAGCGAGGCCGCCTCGGAAGTGCAGGAGTTCGTCTTTGACGATGGCGAGCCCGACAGTAGCATTCAGGCGTTCCGCATCCGCTTCGCGTCCGGGTTCGAAATCATTGCGCTGCCATCGCGACCCCGGTCGCTCCGCGGCATGCAGGGCTTCGTCATCCTGGACGAAGCCGCCTTCCACGACGATCTCGACGCCATGATGAAGGCCGCGCTCGCGCTGCTGATGTGGGGCGGCAGGGTCCTCGTGATCTCAACCCATCTCGGCGTTGCCAACGCCTTCAATCGGCTGATCGAGGATGCCCGTGCCGGGCGGAAGCCGTACCACGTCGAGCGCTATACGTTCGACGACGCGCTGCGGGCCGGGTTGTATCAGCGCATCTGCCTGGTGACCGGCAAAGAGTGGTCGCCGGAGGCCGAAGCGACATGGCGCGCCGAGATCATCGCCTCATATGGCGATGACGCTGACGAAGAGCTGTTCTGCATCCCGAGCCAGGGCGGCGGCGTCTACCTGGCGCGCGCGCTGATCGAAGCCCGCATGATCGTCGACGGCCCGGTGCTGCGGCTCTCGCGGCCGGCGGAGTTCACGTTCCAGACGAAGGAGTACCGCGAGGCCGACATCCTGGCTTGGTGCAAGAAGCAGCTTGATCCCGTCTTGAAGAAGCTCGACGGCGACCGGCAGCACGGCTTCGGCCAGGACTTCGCGCGCAACTGCGACCTGTCGGTGCTGGCGCCGATCGAGATCGGCAAGACCTTGAAGCGTACGGTGCCGTTCTGGATCGAGATGTCCAACATCCCGTTCGAACAGCAGCGTCAGGTGCTGTTCTACATGTGCGATCGGCTGCCACGCTTCATCGGCGGCAAGATGGACGCCTCCGGCAACGGTGCCTATCTCGCGGAAGTCGCCGCGCAGCGCTATGGGCCGATGCGGATCGAACAGGTCAAGATGAGCGCGGAGTGGTATCTCGAAAACTTCCCGCCGCTGAAATCGGCGTTCGAGGACGGGACCATCCTGCTGCCGATGGATGCCGACGGCGCCGATGATCTCGCGCTCGTGCAGACCATTCGCGGCATTCCGCGCGTGCCCGACATCCGCACCAAGGGTGCGGACGGAAAGAAGCGTCACGGCGACGTCGCGATCGCGCTCGTGCTCGCCTATGCGCAAACGCGCGCGCAGCTGGTCGAGTTCGGCTACCGCTCGCCGAACAGCCGCGACGCGAACAATCCCGCTAAAGGCGGGCCGTCGCATGATGACGACGAAGATCGCGACCAGAGCCGGTGGTGGCGTCCGCCGCTCGGCGCCCGCATTCGTGGAGGACTTTGATGGCGACCGCCGTTTCACCGATCGTCGATCAGTTCGGCCGGCCGATCCAACGCGAGCTGTTGACGCGCGAGGTCGCAGGCCCGCGCATCGGCGGCGTGCGCTCGCCCGTCTCGGGCTATCCGGCCGATGGTCTCGATCCGATCCGGCTCGCGAACATCCTGCGCGCCGCCGATGCCGGAGATCCGCTGCGCTTTTTCGAGCTGGCCGAGCTGATCGAAGAGCGCGACCTGCACTACGCAGGCGTGCTCGGCACACGCAAGCGCTCGGTATCGCAGCTCGATATCCAGGTCGATGCCG
Organism: Bradyrhizobium ontarionense; assembly: GCF_021088345.1. Taxonomy (NCBI): domain Bacteria; kingdom Pseudomonadati; phylum Pseudomonadota; class Alphaproteobacteria; order Hyphomicrobiales; family Nitrobacteraceae; genus Bradyrhizobium; species Bradyrhizobium ontarionense. The sequence continues at coordinate 910,463 of NZ_CP088156.1, forward strand.
CAGAGGATACGCCCGAGGCCAAGGCGCATGCGGATTGGATCGAGGCGGGCCTGAAGCGCGACACGCTGCAGGCCGAGCTGTTCGACATGCTCGATGCGATCGGCAAGGGCATCAGCTTCACCGAGATCGTGTGGGACACGTCTGAGGGCGACTGGAACGTCGGTCAATTGGCCTGGCGAGATCCGCGCTGGTTTCGCTTCGATCGTTACGACGGCGCGACGCCGTTGCTGATCGGCGCCTACGACGCCGAGGGCGTCGGATCCGTCAACCTTCCTTCGACGCCGTCAGGCGAGTCGCCGCTGGCACCGTTCAAGTTCGTTGTCGCCGCCATCAAGGCCAAGTCGGGCCTGCCGGTGCGCGCCGGCGTCTCGCGCCTGGTCGCATGGGCATGGATGTTCAAGGCGTTCACCCAGCGCGACTGGGCGATCTTCAGCCAGACGTTCGGGCAGCCGGTCCGTGTCGGCAAATACCCAGCAGGATCGACGGAGAGCGACAAGAGCACGCTGTTCAGCGCCGTGGCCAACATCGCCGGCGACTGCGCCGCGATCATCCCCGAGACGATGCTGATCGAGTTCATCGAATCGAAGAACGTCGGCCAGGGCGCCGACCTCTACGAGAAGCGATGCGACTGGCTCGATCGACAGATCTCGAAGGCGGTGCTCGGACAGACCGCGACGACGGACGCCATCGCCGGCGGTCACGCCGTCGGCCAGGAGCACCGCCAGGTGCAGGAGGATATCGAGCGCTCCGATGCGAAGGCGTTGTCGGCGGTGCTCAACCGCGACCTCGTGCGGCCGTGGATCGACCTGCAGTTCGGCAAGCAACTGCTGTATCCGCGGCTGCGCGTCGGCCGTCCCGAAGACAAGAACGTCCAGCTCACGGTCGAGAGCGCGGTGAAGCTCATTCCGATGGGCCTCAAGGTCGAGACCAGCTTCTTCAACGATCTACTCGGCATTCCCGTTCCGAAAACCGGCGCTGACGTGCTGATAGCACCGGCAACGCCGGCGCCGGCCGGATTCGGCAACACCGGGTCCGATTTTCCCGCATTGAACACGTCGCAGCGCATGCGCGAGGTCGATGATCCCATCGTGGCGCTCGCCGACCAGGCCGAGAAGCTCTGTGGGCCGGGGACGGACGCGTTGATCAACGAAGTCCGCGCCGTCGTCGAGCATGCGACGTCGCTGCAGCAGGTGCGTGACGAACTGTTGAAGCTCAAGCCAGGTATCGCCGAGCGAAATCTCGCCGGACTGATGCGCATGGCGCGCGTCATGGCTAATCTCACCGGGCGGGCGAACATCCCCGATGCTTAAAGCGCACGGCACGCCGGTTTTTCGAGGCTGCGGCTGCATCGGTGTAGCTCCGCAGGCCGAAATCCTGCCGTTTTCGGTCGCGCCGATCGAGGCGATCAACTTCCTCAAGAAGAAGACGGCCGTTCCAACGGAAACGTGGACCGATCTGTGGCAGCAGGAGCACTCGCGCAGCTTCACTGTCGCCGGCGCGATGACCGATGACCTGGTCGCCGACTTCCACAAGGCCGTCGTCAAGGCGATCGAGCAAGGCGAGACGCTGGAGACGTTCCGAAAGGACTTCGACAGCATCGTCGACACCCATGGATGGAGCTACAACGGCACGCGCGGCTGGCGTAGCCGTGTCATCTTCGACACCAACATGAGCACGGCTTATGCCGCGGGCCGCTGGGACCAGATCCAGCGCGTCAAGCGCACGCGGCCGTATCTGATGTATCGTCATCTCGAAGGCCAGCGCTTTCCGCGGCCGATTCATCAGTCTTGGGACGGCACGATTCTGCCCGTCGAGCATCCGTGGTGGAAGACGCACTATCCGCCGAACGGTTGGGGCTGCCATTGCTGGGCCGAGAGCCTCTCCGACGACGATCTCAGGCGCTATGGCTATCGCGTATCCAAGGATGCGCCGCCATCGCCGCTGATCAAGCGCACGGTCGAGCTGTCGGACGGCACGCTGAAGACGGTCGAGGTACCGCAAGGGATCGACCCAGGCTTCGCCTATCGGCCCGGCGAGATGCCGGCCTCGATCGACGACGCGCTGAAGGAATGAGGAGTTCACCTCCGCCGCGATAGTGGCGGGGGCCGCAGCGCGCAAACGCTGCAACCGCGGGCCTATCCTGGCAGACTGACCCGCACGACGAGTGATCTCGACCCGCCGACCCGCCGCTGCTGCGCAGCGTGGCGACCTTAGGCGGGCGGGGAGTGATTGAGGAGATGGGTTCGAAGGTTGTCTACAGGCAGGTTCAACCGGTCTCACCGGCAGCAGGCTATATCGGCGGCAAGAAGCAGCTCGCGAGGACAATCGTCGCGAGCATCGAGCGGATTCCGCACGAGACCTATGCAGAGGCGTTCGTCGGCATGGGCGGCGTCTTTCTGCGGCGGCGGCTCGCGGCGAAGGGCGAGATCATCAACGACCGGTCGGGCGATGTCGCGACGTTCTTTCGTATCCTGCAACGGCACTACGTGCCTTTCATGGACATGCTGAAATGGCAGATCACCGGACGGCAGGAGTTCGAGAGGCTGAAGGCTGCGCATCCGTCGACGCTGACCGATCTGGAGCGCGCGGCGCGCTTCCTGTACCTGCAGCGGACGGCATTCGGCGGCAAGGTCGCGGGCCGCAACTTCGGTGTGAATCCGCTCGGCGCTCGCTTCAACGTCGCGAAGCTTGCGCCCATGCTGGACGAACTGCACGAGCGCCTGGCGGGCGTCACGATCGAGTGCCTGCCATGGGCCGAATTCATCGCCCGCTACGACCGGCCGGCCACACTGTTCTATCTCGACCCGCCATACTTCGGCGGCGAGAAGGACTACGGCGCCGGGATGTTCGAGCGCTCGGAATACGGGCTCATGGCGGACGTTTTAAGCCGCCTGAAAGGCCGTTTTATCTTGTCGCTGAACGACACGCCGGAGGTGCGGAAAACCTTCCACGGCTTCGCGCTGCGGCCCGTGCGGCTGACCTATTCGGTGGCGGCCAGCACCAACGCCAAGGCGGCCCGGGAGCTGATCATAACCGGCCCGAAAAGGCGTCGCTGAAGAGTCCGAGTTCCGAGTCCGAGTTCGCCACGGTGGACGGCGTCGCCACGGGGACAACCCTCGGAAACTCAACACTTTATGCCGAAATCGCCGAACTCGGACTCCCGCCGCGTCACCCCCGGGAAAAGAGTCCGAGTTCGGGAGCTGCCCGCTTGTTTTTTAGTGTTTCCGCGCACGGGCCGCCGCCCGGGTGTCATTTGAACTTGCGCGAGGGCCGCCGATCGCCAGGCCCGCCCAGTTGCGGCCAAGCCCATGGAAATCAAGCACTTCCCGCCGCGTCCCGGATATTCCCGGCCAATCCCGGGGAGTGCCATATGAAACTGCGCGTCACACTTGGCCTCAGCATCGGGAGGTCAGGACCACGCGACTTCTCCGTTCGCGAGCCGCCATGCCCGTCGTGCATCGCCGCCCACGTCCACCGCATCCCGCCTCAACGTCCGTGACGACGCGTACGCCCCTCGCAACGAGGCGGGACGGGGAGGATCATACATGAATTCTGGAAAAGCGAAATAGAAAAATCTATCGCAGTTCTGGACAAGGTGATGCTGTTGAGCGCGCGGGCCAAATCGCCTGGACGCAGCGACTTGACGCGCTGGAACGTCGCGATGAGCTGTCCGCGCTTGTCAGATCCTTCTACCCGCCCACGATCCCGGAGCCGCGAAACGCCGCGCCGGATGTCGGCGTCTTCGGCGCGGTTGGAGGTGGCGGAGCAAGAACCGTCGCAAACGAGCCGGCCGACAAGGCATAGTCAGGGGGGAATGCCGACCCGAGCGCGCGGATCGTTGTGCGCCGCACGTCATGCGCGGCCCGCAGGTGGGCAATGTGATCGCACAGGCCATCCACCGCCAGCCTGAAGCTGTCGGCCGAGCCGACGAGGCTCGCATTGAGGCCAGGCAGCAATCGGAGCGCGGGCGGCAGGTCCTTCGGCCGCGGCATCGCGGCGCCGTCGAACAGCACGGGGAGGATGGGGAGACCAAGCTCGATCGCCGCTGCAATCTCCTGCACGACATGGTCTTCGCGGCTCTCGCGTTGATACCAGCGCCGCCGGCGCGCGTGCAGCAACCGCGTCCATGCAGGTCCGATCAGCACCAGCTGGATGGCGCAGTCGCCGAGAACGTCCTTGATGTGATCCCAGAAATCCGTGCCGGGCGGAATCGAATGGGCGTCGAGAAAGACCGCATCGGTGCCGAAGCGCATCTGCAGGGCGTCCAGCAGACGGCCGGCGAAATGCGGACTTTCGGCACGGCGATAGGACAGAAAAATTCTGGCGCCCCGTGGCTGCGGCGCATAGCCGGTCGCCGCGAGCGTGGTTTTGGGAACGAGATCGTCGAGCAGCCGCGCGACGCTGTCGTAGCGCTGCGATGGATCGAGGCTCAGCCCCTGGCCGATGACGCGATAGAGCCGGTCGCTGAAGCGGAACGCAGGGTCGATCGCCGCAGCGAGCGGCTGCAAATTGTCCGAGACCAGGCGCTGCGTGGCCTCGGGCGGCGCCTCGCCCGACAGCAGCCAATAAAAGCTGGCGCACAGCGCATACACGTCGGACCGAACATCGGGCAGCGCATCGGTGCGGTACTGCTCGGGTGGCGAGAAGCCCGGCGTTACCATCAGGCCTCCGTCATGCCCGGCGACGTCTCGCGCGGTGGCCGCGCCGAAGTCGATGAGCACGGGGAGACGGCGCGGACCGACGACGAAGATGTTGCCCGGTTTCAAGTCGCGGTGCACGAAGCCCGAGGCATGGACATGGTCGAGCGCATCGCATGTCGCGCGCATCAGATCGAGCACCTCGCCGTGGCCGAGGCTGCGGCGCGCAGCGTCTCCCCAGAGCCGCATGTCGGAGCCGTCGAGCAGCTCGTAGACGATGTAGGCGGTATTGTTGGTGCGGAAGAAATCGTGGATCCGAACGATGCCCTCGTGGCGCAGCGCAAAGGTGATGCGCGCCTCCTCCGAAAAATAGAACAGGCTCCACTGCATGATTCCGTCGTCGCCATCCGGGCAGCGCACGTCGTTCGCATGCGTGCGGTAGCTGCGTCCGCTCAGGAACAGTTCCTTCAGGGCGACGCGGCGGCGAATGACCGTATCCTCCGCCAGATAGGTAATCCCGAATCCGCCTTCTCCGATCACCTTGTTGATGCGGTAGCGGTGGACGATACAGCCGGGCGGCAGCGACTTGCGGACGAGCGGTCGATGATCGTCCGTGCTTCGGGTCTCCGATCGGCCGGCGACGATCGTGGCCAGGTCGGAAAATGCGGCCGGGCGCGGTGCATGGCGTGGTGCTCCCGCCGCGTCTGCTGCTGGTCCAGTCCGAGGACGGATGATCGTCGGCGCAGGCGCGGCGAGCACGGTGCGGTCCAGGATGACCGTATCCTCGACCCGGCGCCCGGCCAGGGTCCCCTTGAACACCGTGGCCAGACGGGTCTCGGGCCGAGCGAGAAAGGTGTAGCGGACGTCGGTCACCGCAAACCTCCTGCGCAGCGGAACAGACGTAAGGACTTGTGATCGAATCCAGGACGTCTGGTCCGACCGCTAGGAGTCCTCGCTTGCGCCGCGCGATGGCGTTTCGACGCGCTTGATGGTATCAGCGATGCCAACCATCCTGCTGACGGAGCCGTCGTCTCCGTGTTCGCCACGACCAGGGACGAACCTTCGCATGACCATCGTGAGCGGCAAAGGATTGTTTTGGGCGGGCGGCGCCTTCGCGGCGCTGGCGGCGGCTGTTCTCCTGATCGCCTTTGTGCCCGGCATCGATCTCGGCGGCTCGATCTTCAAGCGCGGGCAGCCCGCTGCCAGCCAGGAAGAGGCCGCGCGACCGGGCGCTGGGTCAGAGCAGGGGGCGGCAGACAAGGTTGGTTCGACGCAAGCCGCGGCCGCGCTCGCGACCGCACAACAACAGGCCAGCAGTCTGGCCGCGCTGTTGGCGCCGGTCACGCCGCTGGCCGCGGACAGCGACAGCCCGTCGTTCGACGTGGTCAGCGTGGAGCCCTCGGGCGAGACCGTCGTCGCCGGCCGGGCTGCGCCCGGTGCGACCGTCGAGCTGCTGCGCAATGGCGAGCCGCATGATCGCGTGGTTGCGGATCAATCGGGACAGTTCTCGATGGTGCCGCGCCGGTTGCCTGCCGGCGCCTCCGACCTGACGCTGCGAGCCCGGCAGCCGGACGGCCGCGAGGTGTCATCCAGGCAGAGCGTCGCCGTCGTGGTGGAGGCCGGCAAGCGGCCGCCGACGGTGGCGCTGCTGACGCCGGACCAGCCGACCCGCGTGCTGTCGAAGCCCGGTGCATCGTCGCCTCAGGCCGTTGCCGTGGACGCGGTCGACATCGAGCCGAACGGACTCCTGCGCGTCAGCGGCCGCGCGCGCCCCGGCGCGACCGTGCGGCTCTATCTCAACGACCGCCTCGTCGGCTCCGCCGTCGCAGGGCCCGACGGACGTCTCACCGCGACCATCAAGGATGCCAAATGGTCCAGCAAGGACCGATTGCGGCTCGATGAGGTGGACGCTGCATCCGGAACCGTTCTGGCCCGCGCGGAGGTGCCCTTGAATGGTCCCGAGGATGCGACCACGGCATCCGTTGCGACACGCGTGGCGGCGGCTGGCCAGGGGACCGTCGCTGCCGTCCCGCGCACGCAGCTGGCGGCCGCGCCGGGCGCCGACCTGAAGGATATGGGCACGTCATCTGCCCGCGCCGGCGCCAAGACCTTCACCGTCTCGCGCGGCGACAGCCTGTGGCACATCAGCCGCCGTCTCCTCGGCGTCGGCACGCGCTATGCCGTCATCTACCAGGCCAACCGCGAGCAGATCCGCAGCCCGGACCTGATCTATCCGGGCCAGGTCTTCGTGCTTCCGGTCAAGCGGTAGGCGGCTTTAGCGGGTTTGATCGGGGGAGCTCCGTCGACTGTCCGGGCTTCAACACGAGGCGGGCTCTTTTCGGACGAGGGCGCGTGCTTATCGCATCGATCTTGATTGTACGGCGGTCGATGTCCGCATTGCACCTGATAGCTATCGAGCTTTGCGTTGTAGAAGATTTTGCGATGGGCCGACAATACACCACTCATCAGAGTCCGGGGAGGGCGAGCTCTGGACCTGACGAGGCAGTTCGATCCAGTCGTGAATGTTGACCCTTTGCCGACTCAGCACCCCCCAAGCATTTGTGGCTTCCAAATGATATTGTCATTGAAGAATTTCTTTCATAGGTTGCGTCGGTGATTGATGTTTATCGCACTCGCGTTGCCCGACAAAATGCTTGAATTTCTTTGCTATTCTCAAGCGAGGCCAAAAGTACTGACGTTGGGCGCGAAATGTACTATTTTACCCTTATTGGTCGGAGGCACTTTTGGCCAATACTGACAAATTGCAGAACGAACTTGATCGTTACGTGCGCAGCTATGTCACTCGCGAGATCGTTCAATCTTCGGCTGACGCGAGCGCCGATCCACAGCTTGCTACGATTATTGGCAAAATCGCAGAGCGTCTGTCTGATGACAGAGAGGGTGTGATCCTCGACGTTGGCTGCGGCCATGGAACGCTGCTCAGTAGAATGGCTGAATTACCGCAGTTTCGGGACCAGATGACTTGGACCTATGCCGCGATCGACGAGGAGGATAAACTCGATGAGATAGCCCGTCTTACACGGCATCTCGGAATAAGTCGTCGGGTCGAGCCGATCTCACTCGCGAGGTTCTACGAGGCTTGGCCCAGACACGGCTCGCCTCAGCTGGTGGTCTGCAGAAACGTTCTGCATGAACTCACGATGCCTGAAACTGCCCGGCTCCTAAGACATGTTGCCAGCAATCTCGATCCTAAAGATGAATTCATTATCCAGGATTTGCTCCGCTTTCCCGAGAGTGAACGGCACCATGCATGCTGGCTTACGGAAAAGTTATCCAGCTGCGTCAAAGGCCACGGCTTCGAGACGGTGAGTGCGGTGCAGCAGGGCTCTCGCAGCGGAAACGCCTGGGTGAACATAGTTGCAAAGAACCGTCTGCAAGACGTGCCTACGCGCGTTGAGTCGGAGCAGATGGTCGTTTCAGCACGACAGCAGCAATGGGAATTGTGGTCTGCCCTTGATCAGGCCGATCAGCGGAGCCTTCCTGACCGCCCGGAATTAATAACAGCGCTCGATCTAGATCTTCAGCTAGTTTCTCTCACCCGGCAATTGCGGAACGCGGGGGCTCTTAGCCTCAGCCTCGACAAAGATGTTGCTCGCCGCGTTCGGGCGGCTGAATTCACCAGTCGCGTGGATGCGTTCGTACGCGCGAATAATTTGGTGAAGCGGACACCCGAGGTGAGCGTGCACTTCCGCGAGCGCGGCGAACAGCTTAACACTATGGAAGCTTTCTTGCGGGGGCCAGAACGCTTAGCGCTTGTATTTGGCGGCCGCGGCACCGGGAAGACGACCTTCGTCAACCATCTGCTGAAAGAGCGGCTTTACGAGAAGACGTTTGTCATGATCGACGGACGAGCTTCGCGCGGATTTTGGCCCATCGTAGAACAGTTGTTCGCTCAAGTTGGGCTGAACCTAGCCGCTGAAGCACTTAGTGTCCTCGGAGATATAAATTTTGATAGGATCAAAGCGGCTATCGGGCAGTTCTTCAATCAGTTCGCCGCGCGAATGGTGCTTGTAGTTGACAATTTTGATGAGTTTGTCGACTCGAACGGTGTCATTTTTGACCGAGATATTGAGGATCTGCTGGAATATATCGTATCGAAAGAGACAGTGAAGGTGATTCTAACCTCAAGAGGCGAATATTTGCCTCCTGCCCTTCAATACGCAGGAATTTCCGGTCTACTGCCTAAGGTAAAGCTCGGGCGATACGGGACCGATGAGACGGTCGTTAATGTGCTGGACGACCATTTCGATCGAGGAAAGGCGAATTTATCGGAATACCCAGAAAAACTCATTCAAGCGATTGATAGGCACCCTCTGATCGCGACTTTGGCTGGGCATGTCCTCAATCGAAACGGACAAGGGGTGCTATTAAACGACCACTTCATTTTTGAGGTCCGACAAAAGCTTCAGGCAGAACTAACGAGCCGTTTGATTGACGATCAATCCCTCCCCGCTGTCGAGATCGCATCAAAGCTGCGGGTGCCAGTCCCGGTTCCCATGCTTGAACGACTCGCCCCAAACGAAGCAATTTATCGAGCCAGGGCTGCTGAAGTCTTGTACACTATTCCAGATAGACGCTGGCAACAGCTGATCTCATCACTTGGTTTATTCAGGAGGCAGACCGTCGACGATATGACGCTCGCCTCGCTGAATGAGCAAGATGCAGCAGACAAATCCGAAAACTCAAACATAGCTGATGCATACGACAGAATTTACCGCAGCGACGACGATCCGAAATGGATCAGAGAGAGCTATTTTCATAGGATGCTATCCGGATCGATAAATTCGGAAGATTTGGTCGGTTTTGTCGGGCAATACTATTTTCCAGAACTAAAATCGTCGGCTGCATATTGCTTCAGGAAGCGCGATTATTTCACGGCTCTGGAGCTCTTTGAGGCTGCAATGTCATTATCTGATCTGGACGAAACGTCCCAGATGTGGCGCGCGTCCTGCATGATCCGGGCCGGTGATCGCGAAGGCGAAAAGGAATATAGGCGCCTAGCGCAGACCTACCCCAACAATAACGGCATTCGCACCTCACACGTGGACGCACTGCTGAGCGTTTGTGAGGATCAGGCCGCGATCGACACTCTGACTAGCTACGATCTATCTCCGGACAAAAGCGAGTGGGTGGCGCAGCAGTGGGGCAGAGCACATCTGGGCCTCCATCACTACGAGGAGGCTATCGCAATCTTCAGGAAATTGCTTTCCGGGAGTACTTCGAATCCGTATTGGTTTACTTATCTCGCCCGCGCGCTTCAGCAATTTGGCGATCTCGAGGGTGCAATCGAGATTCTCCGCAAAGCGCGCAAGCGTTATCCGGAAAACGTCTCTATCCTGACCTCCCTCGGGGCTGATTTGGAGCGGATGAAATTGGACGAGGAGGCAATCGAAATCCTACTTCCTCTCTTTGAGGCTACTCCCCAAAATACCCGAGCCGCGCTGGCACTAATCCGAGTGCGTATTCGGGAAGGAAATATCTCTGGCGCTGAGGCGGTGCTGAAGCGAGCCAGGACCGATGTGTCTGTAGCGATGAAGCCATTCTTGATTTCTGCCGAGGCGGAGGTTCTAATGGCCCAAGGCCGACCCAGATCAGCGATTGAACTCTTGCGGCCGGCGGCGGTACGCGACGAGCATCTCATTGGCCTGCTTATGGAAGCCCTTATCCAGGAAATATTCAAGTCACCCGACACAGAAGGGCGCCAACGAGCCGTCCGGGACGCGCTGGCAATTTCAATACCCGAGCGCTGGCGAAAGAATGTCCCGATACAAGTGACGAGAGCGCGCCTTGCGATAGCTGCTCGCAATGAAGCTATGTTCGATCTGACAATTCAGAACCTCAATTCAACACTTATAGCTAGACCTGAGATCGAAAGACTGCGGGCTCAGTGGAGAGAGTCGAACTCGAACTAGAATACTAGTCGGAAGTGCGAGCCATCGCCCAAAATGTTTGGAAGCCGAATAGCTACGAATTTGGTCCGCGCATCTACGATGTCTGTTGTGGCACGTAGCTGCTGATTTTGAATCCTTGAGGCCGGTCGAAGCGAGGATGTCGCATTGGCGCCTTAGGAACACGAGCCGAATGATTGTCGCTAGTGTAGCGTGGAAATTGACGTTGCGTCGCGATCTCGCGGCAAGGGGACTTGAACGTCAAATTGATTGCGCGGGGCAAGAGATCGCCGCGCTGCTCCCGTCCGGCAGCAAGGTGCACGACGCGCTGCTCGTTGTCGGACTGTCGAGCCCCGCAGGCTCCCTCCTGGAGGATTACTGGAGTAGCTCATCCGCCAGCTCGCCCAGCCGCTCGACGCTGCGCTCGATCCGGGCGCTCCAGTCGTGGCTGCAGCTCAGGCGCAGGCAGTTGCGATAGCCGCCGCTGGCCGTGAACAGGCTGCCGGGGACGAAGCAGATGCGCTCGCGGATGGCGCGGGCATAGAGCGCGTCGGCGTCGAAGCCGTGCGGCAGCTCCAGCCACAGCACGAAGCCGCCCCTCGGGTCGGTCATGCGGGTATCCCGCGGGAAGCTGCGGTCGACGGTGCGGCGCATGCGGTCGATGTTGTCGGCGAACAGTTTTCGGATGCGCCGGAGGTGGGCGTCGTAGCCGCCTGATGTGAGGAAATCGGCCATCGCCTTCTGCGGCAGCGCCGCGCCGCTCAGCGACAGCGCGAATTTTGCCGCCAGGATCTGGTCGTGGCGGCGGTTGGCGGCGAGCCAGCCGATCCGGTAGCCTGGCGCGATGGTCTTGGAGAACGAGCTGCACAGGATGATGTCGGCCTTCGGACTGATCGCGGCGAACGGGCGCGGCCGGTCCGCGCCAAAGCTGATGTCGCCATAGATGTCGTCCTCGATCAGCGGCACGCCGTGGCGCGTCAGCACCTTCGTGATCGCAGCCTTGCGCGCATCGTCGGTGCGGTAGCCCAGCGGATTGCTGAAGCTCGATGCGAGCAGGCAGGCGGCGACGCGGCGCGCGCCGAGCGCCTTGTCGAGCGCTGCGACGTCGATGCCGCTGGTCGGGTCGGTCGGCAGCTCCAGCGCGCGCAGGCCGTGGGCCTCGAGCACCTGCAGCAGGCCGAAATAGGTCGGGGATTCGATCGCGACGGTGTCGCCGGGCTTGGTGGTGACGCTGAGGGCGATGTTCAGCGCTTCCGTGCAGCCATTGCTGATCAGGACTCCATCGGGCGGCACCGCGTGGCCGAGCCGCAAAGCGCGTTCGGAGATCTGGCCGCGCAGCTCGGCATCGCCATGCGGATCGGCATAGACGTTGTAGTTCCGGCCATGGACGCGCGCGCAGCGGGCGAGATGGCGGTCCAGCCGCTCGGCCGCGAGCAGGCCGGCGCTCGGGACCGCACAGCCCAGCGGCGCGTAGGACGGATCGGTGGCGTAGGCGAGCACGCTGAACACGGGATTGCTGACGGAGACCTGCGTGGCGCGCTGCGGCGGCTGCGAGGCCGCCGGCGGCGGCCGCCGCGTGTGGGTCCGGCTGGTGACATAGAAGCCGGATTTCGGCCGCGCCGCGAGCACGCCGCGGTCCTCCAGCAGCCGGTAGGCCTGCAGGGCCGTGGTCAGGCTGACGCCGTGCTGCGCGGCAAAGGCACGCACCGAGGGCGCGCGCATCCCGACGCGCAGAACGCCGTCGTCAACCAGCGCCACGACCCGGCCTGCGAGGGCTTCGTAGAGCGGCAGATCTGGTGTGCGCTGGTCCATACAGGCCATCCAACACGAAATCTGTTCTGGTGACAATTCATCTCGTCTGTATCTGTCATCCTCTGGCCTTGCGGCCGTAGCGTAGGGCGCCTCTGCTCCGGAGTTTCGCCAATGCCTCACGTGCCCAGCCGTTTCCCGCACAACGACATCATGACCTTGACGTCATCAGCGGTCCGTTTCGACCTCGCCGAAAGCCTCGGTCCGGATCTCAGGCTGGGCCAGATATTTGCTGATGGCTTCGGGGCCGAGCTGGAGGATCTCGCACTCGCCTACGGCCCGACCGACGGCAGTGCGGCGTTGCGCCAGCTGATCGCCGCGCGCCACGGCGTCGACGCGGACGACGTGATCACCACCGTCGGCGCCATGCAGGCGCTGTTCCTGATCGCCTTCATCCTCGGCGAGCCCGGCGCCGGTGTCGTGATCGGACGTCCGGTGTTTCCCAATGCGCGTAGCGTGCTCGATGCGGTGCGCATGGATGTCGTCGAGCTGCCGATGCGCTTCGACGACGGCTACCGGCTCGACGTCGATCGTCTCAGATCGTTGCTGACGCCGCGGACCCGCCTGGTCAGCCTCGCCTCGCCGCAAAACCCCTCCGGTGTTGCGCTGACCGGGCAGGAGGTGCGCGGCGTGCTCGCTTGCATGCAGGAGATCTGCCCGGACGCGTTCCTGCTGGTCGACGAGACCTATCGCGAGGCCGTGCATGGCGACGGCGACGCACGCCCGAGCCTCGTCGGTCTGGATCGCCGCATCGTCAGCTGCGCGTCGTTCTCCAAATGCCATGGCGCGCCCGGCATCCGCACCGGATGGGTGATCACGCAGGATCGGGCGCTGCGCGCGCAGCTCGAGTTCGCCAAGTTCAACACGACCATCTCCAATTCCGTCGTCGACGAGGCGATCGCGCTGCGCATCATGCAGACGCTGGATCCCATGATGCGCGACCGGCGTCGCCATCTCGCTGCGGGGCTGGCGCGAACGGCGGCCTTCGTCGAGGCGCACGCCGACATGATCGAATGGGTCCGGCCGGATGCCGGCGCGCTGTGCTGCGTCCGGCTGAGGCGCGACGTGTTCGATGACGCAGCCGTCGTGCGCTTTCACGGTGAGCTTGCGGCGCGCGAGACGCGCGTCGGGCCGGGATCGTGGTTCGGCGACGAGCCGCGCGTCTTCCGGCTCGGCTTCGGCCTGCTCACGCTGCCGGATCTCGACGAGGCGCTCGGCCGTATCGCGCAGGCGCTGCGGCAGGCGGCGTGACGCCGCGGGCGCAGATCGCGACGTGCTGACCGCAACGTGAGCGCGCTGCAGTCATGCCGCGTGCAGCCTTTTCCGGCGATGGGATTGGGCTACGATGATCGCAGCGTTCCCATTGCGAGGTTCCATGCACGATCTCACCCGCTGCGTTCAGCATCCTGCCGTGTCCCACCAAGGTTTTTCGTCGCTGGCGGTTCCGACCTATCGCGCCTCGACCATCGTCTACGATGATCCCGCAGCGTTCGCGCAACGACACCAGCGCGGCCTCGATGACTACATCTACGGCCTGCAGGGCACGCCGACGACGCGGACGCTCGAGGCGCAACTGACGGCGCTGCATGGCGGCGAGCGCACCGTGCTCGTTCCCTCGGGACAGGCCGCGGTCGCGGTCACGATGCTCGCCGTGCTCAAGCCCGGCGACAAGGTGCTGATTCCGGATCACGTCTATCCGTCGGTGCGCAGCCTGTGCGCCGATTATCTCGCGTCCCGCGGCATCGCACATGCGGTCTATGATCCCCTGATCGGGGCCGGCATCGCCGACCTGATCGACGCCGGCACCAAGCTGATCTGGATGGAGTCGCCGGGGTCGGGAACGATGGAGGTGCAGGACGTTCCGGCGATTGCGCGCACCGCGCAGGCGCGGGGCGTGCTCACCGGCTGCGACAACACCTGGGCCAGTCCGCTGCTGTTCAAGCCGCTGGCCCACGGCGTCGACTTCGCGATCGAAGCGCTCACCAAATATGTCGGCGGCCATTCCGACCTGCTGCTCGGCTCGATCACGGTCAGGGATCTCGCCTTGCGCAAGGCGATCAACGAGGTGCTCGGCGTGCTCGGCATCGGCGTGTCGCCGGACGAGGCGGCGCTGGCGCTGCGCGGCATCGAGACCATGGGCGTCCGCATGGCGCATAGCGGCCGCGTCGCGCGCGACTTCGCCGAGCGGCTGCAAAGCGCGGCGGCCGTCGCGCGCGTGCTGCATCCGGCGCTGCCGTCGTGTCCGGGTCATGAGGTCTGGACGCGCGATTTCGCCGGTTCGAGCGCCGTCTTCAGTATCGTCATCAAGCCGGAGTTCAAGGAGCGAATTGATCCGGCGCTCGGACGGCTTCGCCTGTTTGCGATCGGCGCCTCCTGGGGCGGCACCCACAGCCTGATCGCGCCGATGGATGTCGCGGCCGATCGCACGGTAAGTCCGTGGAATGCAGCGGAGGGATTGGTGCGGCTCAGCATCGGCCTCGAGGAGCCGGGCGAGCTGTGGCAGGATCTGTCGCGCTTTCTCGATGCGCTTGCCGCCGCGTAACGTATGATCGGCGAAGCCAGTCGTGACGAGCCCGCGGCAAGCGGCCGCGAGCTCGTCGACGGCAACGTCAGAAGCTGACGCTCAGCCGCGCGTTCAGCGACCGGCCCGGGCCCTTGACGGAATAGCCGTAGGCGGCGGACGAGCCCATCATCGACACCACCTTGGTGTCGACCAGATCGGCGCCGCCCAGCGGCAGGTCATAGGTCCGGTTGAACAGGTTGTCGACGCCGAGATCGAGCCGCACGTGCTGCCATTCGTAGCCGGTCCGCAGGTTGACCAGCGCGTAGGACGGCGTGGTCAGCTCGTTGTGGACCTGACTGACCATGTGCTTCGATCCGACGAGCTGAAGCTCGACCGAGTTGGTCCAGCCGCCGAGGTGATGGTCGAGCGCGAGCTTCGCGTTGACCGGCATCATGTGATAGAGGTCGACGCCGTCGGTGCGGCGGCCTCGGACATAGCCGACCAGGCCGCGGATCTGGCCGTGGCCATAGGTCAGATCGTCCCACACCGTCAGGCGACCCTCGACGTTGACTCCGTATAGCGTCGCGTCATGGTTGGCGAAGCGCAGATAGACGAAGCCGGTGTTGGCGGTCAGGTTGGTCGGATTGCTGGCGAGGCAGGTCGCGGTGCCGCAGCGGTCGACGTCGATGTAGTCCTGCACGTAGCTCGCATAGGGCGTCACCTTCACGTCCCATAGCTTCTGTGCGGCATCATGCCAGCCGGCCGTGAAGCTGACCGTGTGCGCCTTCTCCGGCTTCAGGTCGAGGTCGCCGACATAGCCGTTGCCGTCGCCGAACCAGCCGATCATGTTCATCGCCATCGCATTGGTCGACCAGGCGTAGCGCTCGTAGAGGTTCGGCGAGCGCGTCTTGCGGGCGAAGCCGAGCTCATACTGGCTGATCGCGTTCGGCTCGTAGCGGACGAGCGCAGAGCCGTCGAGATGCACGTCGGTCCGCGCGTGATCGACGGCGTTGAACGCCGCGGCATCGGCACCGTACATCATCGCATTGTAGCCGGCGACATTGCCGGTGTTCATCCACACCACATCGTTGCGCAGGCCGATGATCGACGTCCATTGCCGGTCCCAGTGCCGCTCCCATTCGACGAAGGTGCCGACGCGGTCGCGCCGTCCGCCATTGATGTTGATGAAGGCGTTGGGGCCCATCATCATCGATCCCGCCACCGGATTCCACCAGTCGTCGAGCCGGTTGAGCGCGAGCTCGTTGCCGACGCGCAGCAGATCCTGGCCCGACACCGGAAGCGTCGCCTTGATCGCATAGCCGCCGTCGAGGCCCTTGGTGTCCATCGGCATGGACGCGACCTTGTCGGGGGCGATGAAGCCCATCGTGTGCCGGATCTGGTGCACGAAGGCGGACGCTTCGAGCATGCCCCAGTCGAACGTGCCTTCGTAGCGGCCATTGGCGAACAGGCCGCGGTTGTAGACCATGTCCATGTACTGGTTCACGTAGCCCTGATAGGGGATGAACTGGCCGCCGAGCTGGAAGGTAAAGAGGTTGCCGAAGGTCCGGCTGGAGATGCTGATGGCGTGGTTCTGGGTCTCGTACAACGTCGACTTCACGGTCGAGCCGTCGCCGGCCTTGTAGTCGCGGGCGCGCACCCAGCCGCCGCTATAGGTCACGCTGGTGTCGCGATTGGCGACGGTGGCGGTCGCATCGACGCCATAGGCGTTGCCGTTGCTGCGGAAGAAGCTGGAGACGCGCGTGCTGGCGATCCAGCCATCGCCCGGTGCAAAGGCCGGCGGCGCGGTCGTGACGTCGATGCGGCTGCCGATGTAGTCGCCGCCGACCGAGACCGGCCCGATGCCGAGATAGGCGCGCATCTTTGCGATCATCGCCGGATTGACGAAGGACAGCGGTGGATTCATCTCGTTCGGGCAGGCCGGGGAGATCAGCATCGAATTGATCGCGACCTGCAGCCGGTCGGCGCCGAAGCCGTTGACGGCGGGCAGGCTGGAGACGCCGCCGGCGCCCCAGGCCGCACCGCCCGGCAGATCGGTGACGAGGCTCGCCGAGTCGCTCGACGAGAGCGCGCGATCGAAGCCGGCCTGTGGCGGCAGCGTGCGGACCGCGGCATTCGGAGCGGTGTCGTTGTGCTCGGCGGCGGGTCCGGTGGCGCGTTGTGCCGGAGCGCGGGTCTCCTGCTGTCCAGTGGGCCGAGGCCTCGGTTTGGCCGTGCGGGGACGCGGTGGATCGACGGTCACCGTCGGCAGCAACGGATTGGATTGGGCGATGGCTTGGTCCGTGACGGGACCGAGCAGGGTTGCCGCGAGCAGGGCGGGTGGTGCCAGCCCGGAGATGACGGGTGAGATGCGCCGTCGTTGGCTTGGTGTGCGGTTCGACATGAATGAACTCTGAAGGATGGTTGCGCAGCTTCTGCGCATGAGACGGGAGCAGGGCGCGCGCGAACGGCGCCCGGCAGTGATGCGAGGAACGGTGTGCGTGTCAGACCGACCGTGGCGCGGTCAGGCGCGGATCGTCAGGCAGCGAAAATCCGAGATGATGAAGCGAGCAACGTCGCTCAGGCGTGCACGGGCGGCGCGCGGGCGCGGTGCGCAAAATGGATATCGGCGACATCGATGCGCGGCGCGGCGATCGGTTCGAACTTGATCCCGAGCACGCGCCGGAGCGTGATCGCGGGCGCATCGGGCGGCGCCAGCAACGCGAAGCCGGGCGTCACGCACAGCGGACAATGAGCAGCAGATGCTGCTGCCGGTGTGCCTGGCAACGCGTCCTGGCGGTCCTGGGAGCCCACGCCCGCCTCTGCGTGACAGATCTCGCCGAAGCCGAACGCAAGACCCGGCGGCAGCAACGCATTCAGGCTCACCGCCAGCGTGAGCTGCAGCGCGATGACATAGGCCATCGCACAGGCGATCGTGCCCGTCAGATGCTGGCGATATGAGCGATTGCGACGCACGACCCGTGAACCCCCGCCGGCATGATTAACATGCCTTCGCGCGGCGGCAAGTTGCGATCGCTCAAGCCAGGGTGTCGTTCCTCGCGGAGCGCGATCGATCGTGTGGCGTGCGCGACCGCAGCCAGCTAGCCCGCGCTCAGCCGCACGCCGGCGCGCAGGAATTTCTGCGGGTCGACGGCTTCGCCATCGATGCGGGTCTCGTAGTGCAGATGCGGACCGGTCGAGCGGCCGGTCGAGCCGACTTCGCCGACGATGTCGCCGATCTTCACCTGCTGGCCGATCTTGACGTTGATCTCGGAGAGATGGCCGTAGCGCGTGGAGAGGCCGTTGCCGTGGTCGACCTCGACCATACGGCCATAGCCGCCGGCCCAACCTGCGTTCACCACCTTGCCATTGGCGGTGACGCGGACGGGGTCGCCGGTCGCGGCGCGGAAGTCGAGCCCGGTATGCATCGCGGGGCGGCCGAGGAACGGATCCGAGCGCACGCCGAAGCCGGAGGTGAACTCGACCTCGCCGATGACGGGTTTGCGATAAGGCACGAGCGACAGCGTGCGGTTCAGCTTCTCGACCTGCGCGCGGGTGATGCTGATGCGGTAGAGCTGGCGTTCGAACGGCCCGGACTCGGCGCCGAGCTTCACCGGAACGAACGGTCCGCCCATCCCGCCCTTGGGCGCCGCGGCTTCGAGCTGGCCCATGTCGAGACCGAGATCGGTGATCACGCCACGCATGCGGCGCAGCTTCGATTCCATGGTTTCTTCGGCTGACGACAGCATCGCGATCTGCCGCGCCTCGACCTGGTCGAGCGAGCGGGTCAGCCGCGTCAGCACGTTGTCGACGCCGGCGAGCTTGGCGAACTGGTTGGGTTGCGCGTTGGCCATGACGGGGCTGCGCGATTCGAGCCGGGCCTCGCGGTCGGGCGGTGCGGTGAAGATCACGGTGTCGCTGATCGGCGACGGTTTTGGCGTGGCCGGCGTCGCCGGCGCTTCGGTCGCGGCCGGTGCGCGTGCCGGCAGGCGAATCGAGCCGGTGACGTCGGGCATGCTGCCGAGCGCGGTGGCGCGGCCTTCGAGCGCTGTCTGGCGCTTCAGGATCTGGTCGAGCTTCTGATCGAACTGCTCCTGGTCGAGCAGCTGCCGGCTGGCGGCGCGGTCGACCTTGGCGCGCAGCTCGGCGATGCGGTCCTCATAGGCGTATTGCATCTCGGCCTGGCGCGCGATCAGCCGGGTCAGGACGTCGTCGCGGAACGCGAAATAGGTGGCGGTCGCCGCCGACCACAGGCCAAGCAAGGAGACCGTGCCGACCACGATCCAGAACACGATCGGGCCGATGCGAACCTGCTTGCCGGCATGCACCAGCGTGTAGTCGCTCTGCGAGGCCGCGGCAGTGGGCGCCGGATGGCTGACCGGAGCGCGCCTCTGATGCAAGGCGTGCCCGCGGTCATGAGCATGGTGCTGGGGATATTCGGCGTACTGGCCGGAACGATGCGACATCGGCACTCCCGCGCCGATCGGAACATGCATTCCTCACGGCGTCATTTACGGGAGGGATTTGACCCGGGCATGGTTAATTTTTCCCCAACGTCATGCCGTGTGTTCTAGAGATCCCGGGCCGCCGCCAGCACCGCGTCGGCATGGCCGTCGACCTTGACGTTGCGCCAGATCTTGGCGACCCGGCCATCAGCGCCGATCAGCACGGTGCTCCTGATGATGCCGAGGAATTTGCGGCCGTAGAGCGATTTCTCGCCCCAGGCGCCGTAGGCCTCCAGCATCTCGTGCGTCTCGTCGGAGATCAGCGGCACCGCGAGGCCGTGCTTGTCGCGGAAACTGTCCTGCGCCTTGACCGTATCCGCGGAGACGCCGAGCACCGCGGTGCCGGCGGCGGCGAAATCCTTCGACAGGCGGGTGAAGTCGATCGCCTCCTTGGTGCAGCCGGGCGTGTTGGCCTTGGGATAGAAGAACAGCACGAGCTTCCGGCCGGCATGGTCGGCCAGCGAAACGGTTCCGCCGCCGTCGCGCGGCAGCCGGAAGGCGGGGGCCTTGGCGCCCTCGGCGAGTCCGGTTCCACCGGTGGCGGGCGTGGCCGATTTGGCCGGTGCGACGGCTTTGGGCTTGCCGGTCACGGACTTTGCAGCCGCGGCTCCAGTCTTCGCGCTGGTCTTGGGCCTGATCTTGGGGCTGATCTTGGCATTCGTCTTGGCGGTGGTTTTCTTGGCGGCCATCGTCGCCTGTTTGGCCGATGTCTTGGTCGCGGTCGTCTTCTTGGCCGCGATAGCCGGCCGGTTCCCGACGGACACACCGTACGACGACGGGTTGGAGGATTTCTTTCGTGATTCCTTTGACATACGCCTTCCTTTCGTCGCTTTCGGCGGCTCAATCATGACACTGTCTCGGTTCTTGTCCGGTGTCCCGGGATCGATCTGGCATCTGTGCTGCGATGCGCGCGGGGGCGACACCTCTTGCGACGTTCCGTAAATCGTGGGTACCAGCACTCGTGAGTACCATTGCAATGACGATTCTCGTACCTTCTCCGGATCAGACGTCCTCCGGATCAGACGTCCCGGCCAGACATTCGATCGGTTCTGGGGAGACGCCGGTGCGCTGGCACGAGCAGGTGGGCAAACCTGGCGGCGGCAGGGTATAGTGGCAAGGATTGTACGCGTCGTCCGCCCCGCGCCGCAGAGGTGTCGGCGGGCGTGTCGACAGCGACCGTCGAAGCGGGGTGCGATCGACGGGGAGCGGCAGCGGGCCATGCCGGCCAGTAAGCGCCCGCGGCCGTGAACGGGCGGGGCCACACCGGAGACCGATCTGGCCGAAGCCAGGTTGGCACCAACGTATCGGACACCAGGGGCCAGCACCGAGAGGCAATGGCAAGACAGACATCACCCCACCGGCCCCATCTGCAAGCGGACACCCAGGGCCAACAATGGGATGACGCCGACTTGGATTTGGCTGACCAGCATGAGGACGCTGCCGAGCACGACGAGGTCGCCGAACAGCGCGCCCGCCGTCTGCTGGAGCGCTCCGATTCCGGCTTGCGCGGAACGGCGGACGGCCTGCGTCCCCGCATGTCGGGCCGGCGCTGGGTGAAACGGGTCGCGATGGCGCTGACGTTGCTGGCGCTGATCCTGTCCGTCGGTTTCGCCGGCCTGTGGCTGCGGCTCGGCGCCGGGCCGATCAGTCTCGATCTGGCGACGCCGTGGCTTGCGGCCGCGATCGAGGACAATATCGGTCACGGCAACACGGTCGAGGTCGGCGGCACCCAGATCGAGCGTGCGGGCCGAATCCACATTGCGGTGCGGGTCCGCGATGTCGTCGTCCGCGATCAGGATCATGCGGTCGTCGCGAGCGCGCCGAAGGCCGAGGTGAGGCTGTCCGGCGTTGCACTGATGATGGGCCAGCTGCGGGCGGAGAGCCTCAAGCTGGTCGATGCCGAGCTCGCGATCCGGATCACGCCGGACGGCACCGTCACCGTCTCGACCGGTTCGAGCAACAAGCCGCTGGCCACCGGTGTGGCGTCCAAGCGCGACGCCGGCCTGCCGCCGACCTTTCCGCGTCCAGGTGCGGCCGCCGCACCGGCGCCCGCAGGGGCGCAAGGCAGCTCGCCGCAAGCCGCACCGGCCGCGACGGCCCCCGCCGGGACGGCCGTGCCGGTCAGCGCCCCGAACGGCCTGCTGGCCGGGCTCGATTGGCTCGACAGCCTCAGCCTGACCGGGCTCGACGGCCAGAACCTGAACGAGATCGGCCTGAAGAACGGTGTGCTGATCGTCGACGACCAGCAGCGCGGCAACAAATGGACCTTCGAGAACATCAGCCTCAGCCTGCGCCGGCCGTCCGGCGGCGGGGTCGCGCTGAGCCTCGGCGAGGAGGGCGCCAAGCCATGGCTGCTGCGGGTTCAGGTGGGACCGCAGTCGAACGGCGTGCGGACGATCGAGATCAAGGCCGACAAGGTCTCCACCAGCAACATCCTGCTCGCGCTGCGGCTGAAGGATCTGACCTACATGGCCGACCTGCCGCTCACCGGCGACGTCAAGGGTGAGCTCGGCCGCGATGGATTGCCGACCTTTCTGCGCGGCAAGATCAATATCGGGGCCGGCAGCATCATCGATACCGATACGCCCGATTATCCGATGGCGATCGACTCCGCCGAACTGACCATGGACTGGGATGCGGGCCGCCGCGTGCTGGTGGCGCCGTTCAAGGTCGTCTCCGGCGCCAACCGGGTCACGCTGATCGCCAACCTCGAGCCGCCGAACGACGGCGTCAACGATTGGCGGCTCGGTCTGAGCGGCGGCACCATCCTGCTCGGTGCGATCGAGAAGGACCCGCCGCTGATCTTCAACCGCATCTCGATCAACATGCGCTTCGACACCGAAGGCAAGCGCGTGCTGCTGACGCAGGCCGAGGTGTCGAACGGCGAGGTCGGCGTGGCCGGGACCGGCAGCGTCGACTATGCCGGCGAGCCGCGGCTGAAGCTCGGCTTCGCCGCGACGCCGATGCCCGCGCTCGCCCTGAAGCGGATATGGCCGGCGCTGATCGTTCCGGAGGTGCGGGCCTGGATCATCGAGCGCATCGAGCGCGCCTCGGTGCAGCGTATCGACGTCGCCGTCAATTCGCCGACGCGCAACCTGCCGCGCAAGGGGCCGCCAATTCCCGACGACGGGCTCGACGTCAACATCGTGGCGACCAATGTCACCGTGCATCCGGTCGACGGCCTGCCGTCGGTGCGCGACGCTGACATGAAGGTGCATGTGACCGGACGCACCGCGACGGTCGCGATCGGCCAGGGCGTCGCCGACACCCCGGCCGGGCGCAAGCTCAACTTCTCCGACGTCGTGTTCGAGGTGCCCGACATGGCGCCGAAGCCGTCACCGTCGCGCGTGCGCATGCGCGTGGACGGCCAGGTCGCGGCCGCCGCCGAGATCCTCTCGTCCGACCGGCTCAACGATCTGTCGTCGATGCCGATCGACCCCAACCAGACCAAGGGAACGTTCCAGGCCAGCGTCAATCTCGCGCTGCCGGTCAAGGGCGAGCTGACCAAGGCCGATACCAACTACACGGTGACGGCTGACCTCAATGGCTTTGCCGCCGACAAGCTGGTGATGAGCCAGAAGCTCGAGGCCAATACGCTCAAGATCGTGGCCAACAATTCCGGCTACCAGGTGAAGGGCGACGTCAAGATCAACGGCCAGCCCGCGACGCTCGACTATCGCAAGCCGGCCGAGGGCGACGCCGACATCAAGATGCAGGCGATCCTCGACGACGCCAGCCGGGCACGGCTCGGCATGGATCTCGGCACCGCCATCACCGGCAACGTCCCGCTCAAGCTCAACGGCAAGATCGCCGGCTCCAGCGATCGCGACAGCCGGATCGGTGTGGAGGCTGATCTGACCCAGCTCCGTCTCGACAATCTGCTGCCGGGCTGGGTCAAGAATCCGGGCAAGGCGGGGAAGGCGACCTTCAACGTCGTCGCGAAGCAGCAATCGACGCGGTTCGAGGACATCAACATCGAGGGCGGCGGCGTCGCCATCAAGGGCTCGCTCGAGGTCGACCAGAACGGCGACCTGATGAATGCGAACTTCCCGACCTATTCGCCGTCCGAAGGCGACAAGACGCAGCTGAAGGCCGAGCGCGGCCCGGACGGCGTGTTGAAGCTGTCGATGCGGGGCGACGTGTTCGACGGGCGCGGCTTCCTCAAGTCGGCGATATCAGGCACCAACAAGGACGCCGAAAAGAACAAGGCGCGATCGAACCTCGACTTCGACGCCGAGGTCAAGCTCGGCGCCGTCGCCGGGTTCAACGGCGAGGCGCTGCGCAGCGTCGACGCCAAGCTCTCCAGGCGCGGCGGCGCCTTCAAGAGCTTCAATCTCACCGGCAAGGTCGGCCGCGATACGCCCGTCACGGCCGACCTTCGCGTCGGACGCGAGGCGCCGAGCTCCGATCCGCGCGTGCGCCGTCAGGGACGCGAGGTGATCTTTCTCGTGACCAGCGACGCCGGTGCGCTGTTGCGCTTCTCCGATACCTATTCGAAGATGGCCGGCGGCGAGCTGGAGCTCGCGATGGAGCCGCCGACGGCCGATCCGGGTCCCAAAGAGGGGCTTGCGGTCGTTCGCAACTTCACGGTCAGGGGCGAGCAGGCGCTGGACCGCGCCGCCTCGGGCGCCGTGCAGGGCGCTTCGCAAGGCATCGCCTTTACCATGCTGCGCGCGGAGTTCACGCGGCAGAACGGGCTGCTCTCGTTCAGGGAAGGCATTGTCAAGGGACCGACGCTCGGCCTCACCATCGAGGGCAGCATCGACTACAACGCGAACCAGGTCCGGGCCTCGGGCACGATCGTGCCGCTGTACGGGCTGAACAACATGTTCAACCAGATTCCGATCGTCGGCCTGTTCCTCGGCGGCAGCAATGAGGGCCTGTTCGGCGTGACCTATGAGGTGGTCGGCACGCCGAGCCAGCCGGTGGTGCGCATCAATCCGATCTCGGCGATGCTGCCGGGCGTGACGCGCAAGATCATGGATTTCAACACCGGCAAGCAGCCCTATCCGCCGGCGGAGCTGCCGCCGAACAATTGAGGCGGCTGGCGGCTCCGGTTCGGGGTTTGAGGCCGCTTCCCCGATGAACGCTCTTGGTTGTGGTGGGCGCACGAGACACGCGACGCCTCGCCCAAGCTGATCGAGAGAGCGATCGGACGGCCCGCGCCCGCGGATTTGTCTGTGGCTGCCTTGGCACACCTTCTGGATTCAGCACACATCCGACGCACGATCAGATTGCAGCGCGCGCGGGCCGGAGGTTATGTTTCAGGTAATTTCTTACTTTTCTTGGGGCGATATTTTGAAACACCCGCTTGTCCTGGCCGGACCGTGTGCCGGCTTTTTTGCGCTGTTGGGTTTGATCGTTGCGCCCGGTTCAGCTCGCGCCGGCTGCTCAACCGGCGGCACCGTCCAGACCTGCACCGGAAATTTGTCGGCAGGCGTTGCGGTCGATCCCTCCGTCAACACGCTTCTGGTCAATACACTGACGACCAACATATCTCCGGCCTCCGGCACCGCCGGCATTTCGACAGGGCAATTCGCCTCCGACATTTCCGGCACGATCGATCTCGGGGCATTTCAAATCATCACCTCCGGCGCCGGAGGGGTGAGTTTCCTCAGTGCGCGGAGTGTGGATCTGACGTTCAAAGGGACGATCTCCACCAACGGGGGAGCGGGGATTGCTGCGTCCAGCGCGGGTGAGCCGAGCTTCGATGTCCATGTCAGATCGACAGGAAACATCTCGACCCGTGGGGTCGGCGCGTCTGGTATCGCTGCCTTCACGAGTTGCTGCGGGGTTGTGACGCTCGAATCGACCGGAGACATCTCGACGAATGGGAGCGGCGCCTACGGCCTTGTCGCGCAGGCGCAAGCCTTCTCGAGCGCGGTGACGTCGAAAGGCAACGTGACGACCGCAGGCGACAACTCGGCCGCCATCGCGGCATTCAGCGGCGGCGCCGTGACGATCTCGTCCCAAGGCAACCTGACGACGTCGGGAAGCAACGCTTCAGGGATCACCGCGTCCGGCAACGATATAACCATCAATTCGATCGGCAGCATCGTCACGAACGGAAGCGGGTCGGATGGCATCTTCGCGCGATCAGGCTACTTCGTCCAACACACATCGATCCGCTCGAACGGCGATATCACGGCCTCCGGCGACGGCTCCTATGGAATCCATACTTTCACGTCCAGTTTAGGCAACACCGCCGTAACCAACCTGGCAGGCACCATCTCAGGAGGGCAGGGCGCGGGCGCCGGCGTCTACTTGCAGGGAGGCACCAACGTCCTGACGAATTATGGGACGATCACAAGCGCAGCCGGCACCGCAGGAAGCGCGATCCTGGGCGATACCGGAAACACCATCGTCAACAATTCCGGCACGATCATCGGCAGCGTCAAGCTCGGCACCGGAGCCAACAGCTTCAACAATCTTGCGGGGGCCGTGTTCGCGCCGGGCGCGTCGGTTGTCCTCGGCGACGGGATGACGCTGACAAACAGTGGAGTGCTTGCTCCCGGCGGAAGCACCGCGATACAGACGACCAACCTCAGCGGCAATTTGATCCTCAATTCGGGCGGAACCTATCTGGTCAAGGTATCGCCCACCGCGTCCGATCAGATCGTCGCGTCGGGAACGGCAGCACTGTCGGGTACGGTGAATGCGGTTTTCAGCCCCGCCTCCTACGTGACCAAGAGATACACGATCTTGTCCGCGGCAGGCGGTCTGAACGACACGCGATTCTCCACATTGGTGGAGACGAACCTGCCCGCGAATTTTCACACTGCGCTGAGCTACACCCCCAAAGACGTCTACCTTGATCTGATCCTCAATTACGGGCTTCCCGGCGGGCTCAACGGCAACCAGGCGGCAGTTGGGAATACGCTGATCAACGCGTTCAATAGTAATGGTATTCCATTCGTCTATGCCGGGCTGACGGCGAATGGGCTGACGCAGGCATCGGGTGAGGTCGGCACGTTGCCGCAGCACACCACGTTCGATGCGATGGGCCAGTTCCTGGGGCTGCTCACCGACCCATTGATACAACGCACGACCGCGTCGGCTTCGTCGTCCGGTCCGGCGGGGTTTGCGGGCGACAGCAACGCCTACCAGGCGGATCGGCGGACCGATGCGTTCGCGATGTTCACCAAAGCTCCACCGGTGCCGTTCGCGCAGCGCTGGAACGTGTGGACCGCAGGCTTCGGCGGCTCGCAGTCGAGCAACGGCAATGCGAGCGTTGGATCGAATGACACGACGAGCCGCATCTACGGCGCGGCTGCCGGTGCAGACTACCTGTTCTCACCGAATACGCTGGCGGGCTTCTCGCTCGCCGGGGGTGGCACGAATTTCAACATCAATGGACTCGGTTCAGGACGCTCCGATCTTTTTCAGATCGGTGCGTATATGCGCCACACGGACGGACCCGCCTACGTCTCCGCAGCGCTGGCTTATGGTTGGCAGGACATCACGACCGATCGTTACGTGACGATCGCAGGCGTCGACCATCTCCGTGCGGAGTTCAACGCGAACGCCTATTCGGGCCGGGTCGAAGGTGGCTACCGCCTTATCGGACCTTGGAGCGGCGGCGTCGGCATTGCGCCCTATGCAGCGGCGCAGGTCACCACCATCGCTCTGCCGTCCTATTCGGAGCAGGTGGTCTCCGGTGCCGGAAACTTCGCCTTGAACTACGCCGCGAAGAGCCCGACCGATACCCGCAGCGAGCTCGGCTTCCGTACTGACAAATCGTTCACTGCGACAAATGGCGTGCTCTCGCTTCGCGGCCGTCTTGCCTGGGCGCATGATTTCAATCCCGACCGCGCGGCTGCAGCGACATTCCAGGCGGTGCCGGGGGCGAGCTTTGTCGTCAACGGGGCAGCGCAAGCCAGAAATTCCGCGCTGACCAGCGCCGCTGTCGAGATGCATTGGACGGCCGGCTGGTCGGCGGCCGCGACCTTCGAAGGAGAGTTTTCGGATACCACACGCTCGTATGCCGGCAAGGCCGTCGTGCGCTACGCGTGGTAACCGTCGGTCGCTGCCGGTTGGCGAATGTAGGCGTTGCGGTGCGCGTAGCCGTTCGCCTGCTCATGTTTGAACGCCCCCGGGCCATGCCGACGAGGGCGGACCTGGGATAGGACGCACACGCCCGCCACCCGGTCATTGCCGCAGCGCCGGCACCACCAGGAACGGGATCATGCCGATGACGACGCTGATGAGCGCGAGCAGGATCACCGCGTCGTAGCCGTGCGTGAGGTCGTGGATGACGCCGCCGCTCCAGGAGCCCAAAGCCGCGCCGAGGCCGGCCCCGATGGTGATCGCACCGTAGATGGTGCCGAGCCGCCTGCCGCGGAAGATCTTCATCGCGGTTGCCGACAGCAGCGGGCCGCGCGAGCCGATCATGCTGCCGAAGCAGACGACGAAGCCGGTGAGCAGAAAGATGTTGGGCGCGAATTGCAGCGCCCACAGCATCAGGATGCCCGCGATCGACACCGCGTAGGAGAACAGCACCGACGGCCGCCGCCCGATCAGCCCGTCGAGCCAGGAGACGCCGAGCATGCCGAACAGCAGGACGACCCCGGAAAAGCCCCAGGCGGTCGCGGCCTGCAGCGGCGGAAAGCCGGCATCGATCAGATAGGCCACGACCTGCGGCGCGATCGCGTACATGCCAACAGCGGTGAAGAAGAAGGTCGCGAACAGCGCCCAGAAGGCGTGATGGCGCAGCGCACGTGACAAGGTCCAGGCATCGTCGGCGAGCTCGTCCGCCAGCGGCTTGATGACCTCAGGCGCGCCGGCGGCAAACAGGCGCCAGGGCAGCAGCGCCAGCGGCACCAGCAGGAGGAACGCCGCGGCGCCGAACGACTGATAGGCGCTGCGCCAGCCGATGGCGTCGATCAGCAGCTGCGAGCCCGGCAGCAGCATCAGCACGCCGGCGCCGGTCGCCGAATAGATCACGGCCATTGCGGTCGGCAGCCTGGCGCCGAACCAGCGTCCCAGCAGGATCGAGTTGGGGACGTTGCCGATCAGGGCGATGCCGATGCCGACGCACAGGCCGATGCTGATCTGGAATTGCCACAGCGCCTGCGCATGAGCGGCAGAGGTGAACGCTGCACCCAGCAGCAGAAGCCCCAGCGCATAGACGGCGCGCGGGCCGGAATGGTCGAACAGCCGGCCGATCAGTGGCGCTGCGAGACCGCCCGCCAGCGCCGTGAGCGAATAGATCGAGACCACCTCGGCGCGGTCCCAGCCGAAGCCGTCGGAGATCGGCTTGAGGAAGACGGTGAAGCTCTCGCCGAGTCCGCGGCCGACCACCGAGAGCGCAAAACAGAGGCTCAGCACCACGAATGCCATGCGCGCCGCCTTCGGCGGCGGCGCGGCGGTCGGCGTTTCCTCGGCTTGCGCAGGCTCTGGCGGCGCGCTGATCGTCATGGCCGAAAGGGAGCGCCTTTCGGCGGTCCCTGACAAGCGGCCAAAAGCGAATGAGCCTATGCGGGCTTGATAAGCACGTGGCGCTTCTTGCCCATCGACAGCTTGATCACGCCTTCGTTCGTCAGTTCCGCAGGTGTCAGCGCCATCTTCTCGTCGGTCACCGCGACGTCGTTGACGCGCAGGCCGCCGCCCTTGATCTGCCGCCGCGCCTCGCCATTGGAGGCGACGAGGCCGGCCTTGACGAAGGCGTTGAGCACGCCGAGCCCGGCGTCGAGCTCGGCCTTGGTCACCTCGACCGTCGGCAGGTTCTCGGCAATGGCGCCTTCCTCGAAGGTGCGGCGCGCGGTTTCGGCGGCGGTGCGCGCAGCCTCTTCGCCATGCAGCAGAGTCGTTGCCGCATCCGCGAGCGCCTTCTTGGCCTCGTTGATCTCGGCTCCCTGCAGCGCGGCGAGCTTCTCGATCTCGGACAGCGGCAGCGTCGTGAACAGCTTGAGGAACTTCTCGACGTCGGCGTCCTCGGTGTTGCGCCAGTACTGCCAGAAATCATACGGGCTGCACTGGTCGGCGTTGAGCCAGATCGCGCCCTGCGCGGTCTTGCCCATCTTGGCGCCGGAGGCGGTCGTCAGCAGCGGCGTGGTCAGCGCGAACAGTTGCTCGGTGCCCATGCGGCGGCCGAGCTCGACGCCGTTGACGATGTTGCCCCACTGGTCCGAGCCGCCCATCTGCAGCCGGCAGCCGGTGCGCCGCGACAGCTCGACGAAGTCATAGGCCTGGCAGACCATGTAGTTGAACTCGATGAAGCTCATCTCCTGCTCGCGCTCGAGCCGCAGCCGCACCGAATCCATGGTCAGCATGCGGTTGACCGAGAAGTGCCGGCCGATGTCGCGCAGCATCTCGATCCAGTTCAGCTTGGTCAGCCATTCGGCGTTGTCGAGCATGACGGCATCGGTCGCCCCGTCACCATAACGGAGCACCTTGGCGAAGACGCCACGGATCGAGGCCTTGTTGGCCTCGATCTCGTCGACCGTGCGCATCGCGCGGGTCTCGTCCTTGCCGGAGGGGTCGCCGACCATGGTGGTGCCGCCGCCCATCAGGGTAATCGGCTTGTTGCCGCTCTGCTGCAGCCAGTACAGCATCATCATGGTCAGGAAGTTGCCGATGTGCAGCGAGCGTGCCGTACAGTCGTAGCCGACATAGGCCGTGGCCTGGCCCTTGGCCGCCAAGGCGTCCAGGCCCTGGAAATCCGAGCACTGATGAATGAACCCGCGGCTCTGCAACACGTTCAGGAAGTCAGACTTGAAGGCAGTCATTTGTCGGCGACTCTGAGGATTCTCGTTTACGGTATTGGCCGCTCGTCTCGGCGCGGCGCGCCCGGGCGGCTGCCGCTGATCCAGGCGATGTGGCATTATAAGATGCGCCGCGCTTGTACAAGCATGTGCACGGCTCCGGCGGAACCTCAAATTCGCCGCACTAGCAAGCGAGGCCAGGGTTTTCAGGTTCGACTGCAATGATTCTGACCGCACTTGGCCTCATGAGTGGCACCTCGCTCGACGGGGTGGACGTGGCCTTGATCGAGACCGATGGGCGGCAGATCAAGAGCCTCGGTCCGTCCGGCTACCGGCCCTATAGCGCCGCCGAGCGCAGCCTGCTGCGCGAGGCGCTTGCGGATGCGGTGCAGATCGACCGGCGCGAGGCGCGTCCCGGGCGGGTCCGCGACGCCGAGCTCGCAGTGACGGCAGCGCACGCGGAGGCCGTCTCGGCATTCCTGGCGCAGCACCGGCTGACCCCGGAGGACATCGATATCATCGGCTTCCATGGCCAGACCGTGCTGCACCGCCCGGAACGGCGCCTGACCGTCCAGATCGGCGATGCCGGGGCGCTGGCCAAGGCCGTCCACATCCCGGTGATGCACGATTTCCGCGCCGCCGATGTCGATTTCGGCGGGCAGGGCGCCCCGTTCGTGCCGGTCTATCACCGCGCGCTGGCGCAGTCGCTGTCGCGCGAGGGCCCGATCGCCGTGGTCAATATCGGCGGCGTCTCCAACATCACCTATATCGATGGCGACGACGTGCTGATCGCCTGCGACACCGGTCCCGGCAACGCGCTGCTCGACGACTTCATGCACCGGACCACGGGCCAAGCCTTCGATCAGGATGGCCGTGTCGCGGAGCTGGGCACGCCGGACGAGGCGTGGATTGCCAGTGCGCTGGCGCTGCCGTTCTTTGCGCTGCCGCCGCCGAAATCGCTCGATCGCAACGACTTCGCCGCGCTGAAGCTGGGCGAAGCAGCCCCGGCCGACGGCGCCGCAACCCTGACGGCGTTCACGGTGGCCGCCATCACCCGCATCGTGCCGCTGCTGCCGAAGCCGCCGGCGAGCTGGATCGTCTGCGGCGGCGGCGCCCGCAACCACACCATGATGCGGATGCTGCGCGAGCGCGTGGCGCCCGCCACCGTGGAATCGGCCGATGCGCTGGGCTGGTCGGCCGACGCGATCGAGGCGCAGGCGTTCGGTTTCCTCGCGGTGCGCGGCATGAAGGGCCTGCCGCTGAGCTATCCCACCACCACCGGCGTGCCGTTCCCGATGACCGGGGGCGTGATCGCTCGGCCCTGATTGATGCAAATGCATCTACCTTGACAACTTCATGCAGATGCATCTAGTTTGATGTATCTGCATCGAACTTGCCGAGGATGTCATGGCGCCTGTCCTGAGGCTGATCAGCCACAAGCTCTGCCCCTATGTGCAACGCGCCGTCATCGCGCTGACCGAGAAAGGCGTCGCGTTCGAACGGATCGACATCGACCTCTCCGCCAAGCCCGACTGGTTCCTGAAAATATCGCCGCTCGGCAAGGTGCCGGTGCTGATCGTGCCGACGGCGAAGGGCGAGGTGGCGTTGTTCGAGAGCAACGTGATCTGTGAGTACATCGAGGAGACGCAGCCTGGTGCAAAGCTCCATCCGGAGGACGCGCTGGCACGCGCGCAGCATCGCGCCTGGATGGAGTTCGGTTCGGCGATCCTCGCCGATCTCTGGGGATTGGAGACGACGCAGGATGCCGCGATCTTCGCGGCCAAGCGCGAAGCCCTCACGGCCAAGTTCGCCCGCGTCGAGGTAGCGCTTGGCGAGGGGCCGTATTTCGACGGCGCCCGCTTCAGCCTGGTCGATGCCGTGTTCGCGCCGGTCTTCCGCTACTTCGACGTGTTCGATGCCTATGGCGATCTCGGCATCTTCGCCTCAACGCCCAAGGTCCGCGCCTAGCGTGATCAGTTGGCGCGGCGCCCGAGCGTGAGAACGGCCGTCAGCGTCGATTATCCGCAGCTTCTGCGCGCCTTCCTGGCGCGGCATGATGCCTATCTGTTGAAGCAGGCAGCGTGAGAAGAGTTTGTAGGTCGTAGGGTGGGCAAAGCCGCAGATCGGCGCGACGCGCCGATCGAGGACGTGCCCACCATTGTCTCAGCACCACTCATGGAGATGGTGGGCACGGCGCGCTTGCTACCATTCGTGCTGAAGCAGCGTCGGGCGCGCCTTTGCCCACCCTACAGAACGCCGCGCTCCGAATGACGAACTGACGTCACCTCACATTGGCAAGCCGCATGTCGAGATAGGCCGTGATGGTTTCCATCAGGGGCTCGAGCTTGCTGTCGAAGAAGTGGTTGGCGCCGGGGATGATCTGCTGATCGATCACGATGCCCTTTTGCGTCTTCAGCTTCTCGACCAGCGTGTTGACGTCCTTCGGCGGCACCACCGCATCCTTCTCGCCATGGACGATGAGGCCCGACGAGGGGCAGGGCGCCAGGAACGAGAAGTCGTAGAGGTTGGCCGGCGGCGCGATCGAGATGAAGCCCTCGACCTCGGGACGGCGCATCAGCAGCTGCATGCCGATCCAGGCCCCGAACGAGAAGCCGGCGACCCAGCAGGCGCGCGCCTCGGGATTGATCGTCTGCGCCCAGTCGAGCGCGGACGCGGCATCAGACAGCTCGCCGGTGCCGTGGTCGAACGAGCCCTGGCTGCGGCCGACGCCGCGAAAGTTGAAGCGCAGCACCGAGAAGCCGCGATGGGCGAAGGCGTAGTAGCACTGGTACACGATCTGGTGGTTCATCGTGCCGTGGAACTGCGGATGTGGATGAAGGATCATCGCGATCGGCGCGTTCTTCTGCTTCGCCGGATGGTAACGGCCTTCGAGGCGGCCCGCCGGACCGTTGAAGATGACTTCAGGCATCAGGGAATCCTTGAGAATCCTTGGCAGATCATCGACCGACTTCGTCCTTGCTTCATCTGGCGCCTTGCCGACGCATTCCGCAGGAAAAGTGGTGATCGAGCGCCATCCGTTCGCTCGGATGGAGCGGCACTGGCGTGATTGGAAGGCCGCCTTCTAGCATGGAGCGCAGGGCAAAAAGCAAGGATTTTCAACGTCCGACCGTGGCGCCATGATGTCGGGTGAGCCCGCAGGTCGCCATCCGATTTGCTCGCGCGTTTCGCCGCGCGCCGTCCGCATGTCCGCATAAGCCAATGGAAGCGTTTGATTTTTTCTCGGTCGTGACGCCGGGTTCAGCGCGCTTCCGAGGTCCGCTCGAGCGTGGCGACGGCGCTCCGATAGCGACGACTGCCCTGGACCCTATGCCCCGTGTCGAAGGTGAGGTCGAAATCGCCGGATGGCCGGACCGCGACCGCAGTGACCCGGGCGAGGTTGGCGAGCCGGCCGCGGTGGATCCGGACAATGCTGAAGCCAGCGAGATCCGTCTCGGCTGCCGCCAACGTGCCGCGGATCAGGTGCTGCCTGCCATCGGCGAGGTCGTATTCGATGTAGTTGCCGGCCGAATTGATCCACAGGATCTCGGCCGGCGAGATGCGCACCCGGCTCGTGCCGTCACGCAGCCAGAGCGCGGCGGGAGCCGGCGCCGCGCTCTGGCTGCGTGACGAGACTGGCCCTTCCATGGCTCCGCCGTCGCGATCGAACAGCCAGATGGCGCCCCCGATGAGGACGGCCGTCATGATGTCCTTGCGGAACTCGTAGACGATCGTTGCCAGCGAGAGCTGGAAATCATAGCTGCCGCCCGCCGACCACATCAGGAGCTTGCGCAAGATCACCATGCCGGCGATGTGGAGCGCAGAGAAGGCGAGGATGACCGCGAGCGCGATCGCAGCCCGGGTCGCCCAGGCCGGTGACCGGCGAAGGGTTCGGACGGCGACGAGGAGCAGGGGCGCGAGCAGGATGATGACGAGGATGCTCGTCATCTCCCACAACAGCGGGGTCCGGACATCATAGATCGCGCCGCGCTTCGCGGCATCCTGGGCCGCGGACAATGCGTTGACGAGACCGGTGCTGAGCGAGATCGCCGCGACTGCGGCATAGAAGATGCGGTCGTTCGGGCGGGACACGGAACCCGAGGCAGAACTCAGGACAGAACCCAAGACAGAACCCAAGACAGAACCTACGAGCTTGTTCATGGTGGCGCAGCCGCTATCTCAATCGGGTGCGCGACGGTACCACGCCGCCTTGCGCCAGGGCAGCACGCGGACGGCGTGAATCCGTGCGTCGGCGCGGATAGCCGCGATGGCCGGTCGTGGCGCAACTTGATAAGAATGAACCGATGTCTGACCGGATCTATCTCGACTGGAATGCGACGACGCCGCTGCGGCCCGAGGCGCGCGAGGCGATGGTCGCCGCTATGGATCTCGTCGGCAATCCCTCCTCGGTCCACGCCGAAGGCCGCAAGGCGCGCCGGCTGGTCGAGGATGCCCGCGAGGCGATCGCGCGCAGCCTGGCAACAGTGCCGCGCCGCGTGGTGTTCACATCCGGCGGGACCGAGGCCAACGTGCTGGCGCTGAGCCCGGATCTGAAAGCGCCCGCCGGGAAGGTCGGGCGGCTTCTGATGTCCGCGGTCGAGCATGCCTCGGTGCTGGCCGGGGGCCGGTTCCCGCTATCAGCGGTCCAGACCATCCCGGTGGACCCCTCCGGCGTGGTCGATCTTGGCCGCCTGAAAACGCTCCTCGCCGGCGGTCCGCCGGCCCTGGTTTCCGTCATGGCCGCCAACAACGAGACCGGGGTGCTTCAACCGGTTTCGCAGGCGGCTGATCTCGTGCGCCAGGCGGGCGGCCTCCTGCATGTCGACGCGATCCAGGCCTTCGGAAAAATATCGTTCGATATCAATGAGGTGGGAGCCGACCTTGTTACGATCTCTGCACACAAGATCGGCGGTCCCAAGGGCGTCGGCGCGCTCGTACTCGGAGTCGGCGTCGACGACGTGGCGCCCCTGCTGCGCGGCGGCGGCCAGGAGCGGGGCCGCCGGGCGGGAACCGAGAACGTCATCGGCATCGCTGGCCTGGGTGCGGCGGCCAAAGCCGCCCTGGCCGGGATCGCAACCGACCAGGTGCGAATCGGCGCACTGCGCGACCGGTTGGAACTCGGGCTGCGGCAGACACCGGGCGTCACGGTCTTTTCTTCCCAGACGGCGCGGCTGCCCAATTCCACGCTGTTCACCGCGCCCGGGCTGAAGGCCGAGACCGCCGTGATCGGCTTCGATCTCGAGGGTATCGCCGTATCGTCGGGGTCGGCCTGCTCGTCGGGCAAGGTGCAGCCGTCCCACGTGCTGGAGGCCATGGGAGTGAGTTCCGCAGCCGCCCAGGGCGCGGTGCGCCTCAGTCTGGGCTGGTCCACGGCCGAGGCGGACGTCGATCGCTGCGTCAAGGCTTGGCGAAAGCTGTCATTGACCCTACTTAAAGGACGCGACGAAACCGTCGTTGAGCGATTCTAGGGGCGTGATTTCGTCGCCGAAACGTCGTAAGACGGTTCCAGAAGATGTCCACCGCGGTCCTTGAAACCGCGAGCGGAGGATGGAATGCCAGCCGTACAAGAGACGGTCGACCGCGTCAGGCGGATCGACGTCGATCAATATCGATATGGATTCGAGACCGTCATCGAATCCGAGAAAGCCCCCAAGGGGCTTTCCGAAGACACCGTCCGCTTCATCTCGGGCAAGAAGAACGAGCCCGCCTGGATGCTCGAATGGCGCCTGGAGGCCTATCGCCGCTGGCTGACCATGACCGAGCCGACCTGGGCGCGCGTCGACTATCCCAAGATCGATTTCCAGGATCTGTACTATTACTCGGCGCCGAAGCCGAAGAAGCAGCTCTCCTCGATCGACGAGATCGATCCGGAGATTCTCAAGACCTATGAGAAGCTCGGCATTCCCCTGCGCGAGGTCGCGATCCTCGAAGGCGTCGAGCCCGTTCCCGGCGCCGGCAGTCCCGAGACGCGCAAGATCGCGGTCGACGCCGTGTTCGATTCGGTCTCCGTGGCGACCACGTTCAAGGAGGAGCTGAAGAAGGCCGGCGTGATCTTCATGCCGATCTCGGAAGCCATCCGCGAGCATCCCGAACTGGTGCAGAAATATCTCGGCAGCGTGGTGCCGACCTCGGACAACTTCTACGCCACATTGAACTCGGCGGTGTTCTCCGACGGCTCGTTCGTCTACGTGCCGCCGGGCGTACGCTGCCCGATGGAGCTGTCGACGTACTTCCGCATCAACGAGCGCAACACCGGCCAGTTCGAGCGCACCTTGATCATCGCCGACAAGGGTGCCTACGTGTCCTATCTCGAGGGTTGCACGGCGCCGCAGCGCGACGAGAACCAGCTGCATGCAGCTGTCGTCGAACTGGTCGCGCACGATGACGCCGAGATCAAGTACTCGACGGTGCAGAACTGGTATCCGGGCAATTCGGAAGGCAAGGGCGGCATCTACAATTTCGTCACCAAGCGTGGCGACTGCCGCGGCAACAATTCCAAGATCTCCTGGACCCAGGTCGAGACCGGATCGGCGATCACCTGGAAATATCCGAGCTGCATCCTGCGCGGCGACAATTCGC
Source organism: Bradyrhizobium ontarionense (assembly GCF_021088345.1). NCBI lineage: Bacteria > Pseudomonadati > Pseudomonadota > Alphaproteobacteria > Hyphomicrobiales > Nitrobacteraceae > Bradyrhizobium > Bradyrhizobium ontarionense. The sequence goes on from NZ_CP088156.1 coordinate 947,102, forward strand.
GTGGCGAGTTCTATTCGATCGCGATCTCGAACGGCTATCAGCAGGTCGACTCGGGCACCAAGATGATCCATCTCGGCAAGAACACGACCAGCCGGATCATCTCCAAGGGCATCGCGGCGGGCCGCTCGCAGAACACCTATCGCGGCCTCGTCACGGCGCATCGGAAGGCGTCCAACGCGCGCAACTTCACCGCCTGCGATTCGCTGCTGATCGGCGACCGCTGCGGCGCGCACACCGTGCCCTACATCGAGGCCAAGAACTCCTCGGCGACCTTCGAGCACGAGGCGACGACGTCCAAGATCTCCGAGGACGTGCTGTTCTACTGCGTCCAGCGTGGCCTCTCCCAGGAGGAGGCGGTCGGCCTCGTCGTCAACGGCTTCGTCAAGGACGTGCTGCAGCAGTTGCCGATGGAGTTCGCGGTCGAGGCGCAGAAGCTGATCTCGATCTCGCTCGAAGGATCGGTCGGATAAGCCCTCATCCCGAGAAGGCAGCCAAGCGGCTTCCTCCAAGGATGAGATGAAAGCTTTGTTGGCCTCGTGCCTTCGAGACGCGCCTCCGGCGCTCCTCGGGACGAGGAACAGACAGATAGAGAGACCAATGGCACTACTCGAAATCAAGAACCTGCAGGTCCGCGTCGAGGAGCGTGAGATCCTCCACGGCCTGACGCTGACCATCGACGCCGGCAAGGTGCATGCGATCATGGGGCCGAACGGCTCCGGCAAGTCGACGCTTAGCCACGTGATCGCCGGCAAGCCGGGCTATGAGGTCACCGGTGGTGAGGTCCTGTTCAAGGGCGAGGATCTCTTGGCGATGGCGCCGGACGAGCGCGCCGCCAAGGGCGTGTTCCTGGCGTTCCAGTATCCGGTCGAGATCCCCGGCGTCGCCACCATGACCTTCCTGCGCACCGCGCTGAACGCGCAGCGCAAGGCGCGCGGCGAGGAGGAATATTCGACGCCGGACTTCCTCAAGAAGGTGCGCGAGATTTCGAAGTCGCTCAGCATCCCGCAGGACATGCTCAAGCGCGGCGTCAATGTCGGCTTCTCCGGCGGTGAGAAGAAGCGCAACGAGGTGCTGCAGATGGCGCTGTTCCAGCCGTCGCTGTGCATCCTCGACGAGATGGATTCCGGCCTCGACATCGACGCGCTGCGCATCGCCGCCGACGGCGTCAACGCGCTGCGCTCGCCCGAGCGTTCGATGGTCGTGATCACCCATTATCAGCGGCTGCTGAACTACATCGTGCCCGACGTCGTTCATGTCATGTCGAAGGGACGCGTCGTGAAAAGCGGCGGCAAGGAGCTGGCGCACGAGCTCGAGGCGTCCGGCTACGCCCAGTTCGAGGACGCGGCCTGACGACCGTGAATGGATCTGTGATGAACGTTGCTTTGGTCAAGAACGACACCGGGATGGCGGCAAGCGGCGGTTTTTCCGCCGACGCCGGACGGCTGCCCGGCACCGGCAAGGTCGCCGAGATCAGGCGCGAGGCCTTTGCCGCCTTCGAGCGCACCGGTCTGCCGCACCGGCGTATCGAGGAATGGAAATACACCGATCTGCGCGCGCTGATGCGCGAGGTGTTGCCGCTCGCGGGCTCGCCCGATGCGGCCGCGATTGCACGCGCCAAGGCGGCGATCGCTGCGACGGCCATCGAAGGTGCAACGAAGCTCGTGCTGGTCGACGGCGTTGTTTCAGCCGATCTGTCGGACCTCTCGGCGCTTCCGCCCGGTGTCACCGTGCGGACCTTGCGCGCGGTCCTGGACGACCACGCCAATGATGCCCGCGGTGATCTGCTGCTGACCAAGGCGGCGGATCCGATGCTGTCGCTCAACGCGGCGCTGGCGACCGACGGCGTCGTCGTCACGGTGGCCAATGGCGCGCAATTGTCGACCCCGCTGCAGCTCATTCATGTCGCGACCGCGGCCAAGGCCGCGCGCTACAGCCGCTCGCATGTCCGAGTCGGGCAGGGCGCTCGCGCGACCCTGGTCGAGAGCTCCGTGGCGGCCGATGGCGCCGCAGCCTACCAGGCCAATGATGCCGCGGTGATCTGGGTCGGCGACGAGGCTGCGTTCTCGCACGTCAGGTTGATGTGTGACGCCGCCGATGCCGTGAACGTTTCGTCCGAGCTGATCACCGTCGGCGCCCGATCGAAGCTCAGCCTCTTCAACATGACCAGCGGCGGCGCCATCAGCCGGCTGCAGGCGTTCATCACGATGGCAGGCGAAGACAGCGAGCTGATCGTCAACGGCGTCAACCTGCTGCGCGGCAGGCAGCACGGCGACCTGACGCTTGTCGTCGACCACGCGGTTCCCGGCTGCACCAGCCGCGAAAATTTCCGCGCCGTGCTCGACGATCGCGCGCACTCCGTGTTCCAGGGCCGCATCATCGTCGAGCCCGGCGCGCAGAAGACCGACGGCAAGATGATGACGCGGGCGCTGCTCCTGTCCGACGAGGCCGAGGCCGACAGCAAGCCGGAGCTCGAGATCTTCGCTGACGACGTCTCCTGCGGCCATGGCGCGACGTCGGGCGCGCTCGACGAAAGCCTGCTGTTCTATCTGCGCGCGCGGGGCCTGCCTGAGAAGCAAGCGCAGGCCCTGCTGATCCAGGCCTTCGTCGGTGAGGCGATCGAGGCGATCGAGGACGACGGATTGCGCGAGCGCGTGATGTCAGCAGCGCAGGATTGGCTGGAGGGGGGCGCATGACCACGCATCCGGCCGTCACCAACGGTTCCTACGACGTCGCGCGCATCCGCGAGGATTTCCCGGCGCTGGCGCTGCAGGTGTATGGCAAGAAGCTCGTCTATCTCGACAATGCCGCCTCGGCCCAGAAGCCGCGCGCGGTGCTCGACCGCATGACGCAGGCCTATACCAGCGAATATGCCAACGTGCATCGCGGCCTGCATTATCTCGCCAATGCGGCGACCGAAGCCTATGAGGGCGGCCGCGAGCGGGTGACGCGCTTCCTCAATGCGCGGCGGACCGAGGAGATCATCTTCACCCGCAACGCGACCGAGGCGATCAACCTCGTGGCAGCGTCCTGGGGCGGACCGAACATCGGCGAGGGCGACGAGATCGTGCTCTCGATCATGGAGCACCATTCCAACATCGTGCCCTGGCACTTCCTCAGGGAACGCCAGGGTGCCGTGATCAAATGGGCTCCGGTCGACGACGACGGCAACTTCCTGATCGACGAGTTCGAGAAGCTGCTGACCGACAAGACAAAGCTGGTCGCCATCACGCAGATGTCGAACATGCTTGGCACGCTGGTTCCAGTGAAGGAGGTCGTCCGCATTGCGCATGCGCGCGGCATTCCGGTGCTGATCGACGGCAGCCAGGCCGCCGTGCATCTCGCCATCGACGTCCAGGACATCGACTGCGACTTCTACGTCTTCACCGGCCACAAGCTGTATGGGCCGACGGGCATCGGCGTGCTCTATGCCAAATATGATCACCTCGTCGCAATGCGGCCATTCAACGGCGGCGGCGAGATGATCCGCGAAGTCACGCGCGATCTCGTCACCTATGGCGACCCGCCGCACAAGTTCGAGGCCGGCACCCCGATGATCGTCGAGGCGGTCGGGCTGGGGGCCGCGATCGACTACGTCAATTCCGTGGGCAAGGAGCGGATCGCCGCGCACGAGCACGATCTGCTCACCTACGCCCAGGATCGGCTGCGCGAGATCAATTCGCTGCGGCTGATCGGCACGGCCAAGGGCAAGGGCCCGGTCATCTCGTTCGAGATGAAGGGCGCGCACGCGCATGATATCGCGACCGTCATCGATCGCCAGGGCGTCGCGGTACGGGCGGGCACGCATTGCGTGATGCCGCTTTTGGAGAGATTCAACGTCACGGCGACCTGCCGGGCCTCGTTTGGCATGTACAATACGAGGGAAGAGGTCGATCAGCTGGCACAGGCACTGATCAAGGCGCGGGATTTGTTTGCATGACCGACACGGCCGACGTCAAAACCCAGACTATCGAAACGCTTTCGGCGCTGCCGCCGGAGGAGACCGAACGGCTGTCGAGCGAGATCGTCGCCGCGCTGAAGACGGTGTTCGATCCGGAGATTCCGGCCGACATCTACGAACTGGGCCTGATCTACAAGGTCGACATCAAGGACGACCGCAGCGTTGACGTCTTGATGACGCTGACGACGCCGAACTGCCCTGCGGCCGGTGAGCTGCCGACCATGGTGGAGAATGCGATCGCCAGCGTGCCGGGGGTCGGCATCGTGAATGTGAGCATCGTCTGGGAGCCGCAATGGACGCCGGACCGCATGAGCGACGAGGCCCGCCTCGTCCTGAACATGTGGTGAGATAAGCAGGCACGAAGTTTGAATAGGCCGCGGGGATTGATCGACCGCTGGGATTGACCACATGACCAATATGACCGACGCACCCACGCCTGTTGTCAGCAAGCCGAAACCGAGGCCCCGCCCGCAGGTGATGCGCCTGACCGACGCTGCCGCTGCGCGCATCCGCGATCTGACGGCGCGCGCCGAATCGGAGATCATCGGATTGCGGGTGGGCGTCAAGAACGGCGGCTGCGCCGGCCAGTCCTACACGGTCGAATACGCCCACGACGTCCGGCCGACCGACGAAGTCGTCGAGGACAAGGGCGTCAAGATCCTGGTCGACCCCAAGGCAGTGCTGTTCCTGCTCGGCACCGAGATGGACTACAAAGCCGACAGGATGCAGGCCCAGTTCGTCTTCAACAATCCCAACCAGATCAGCGCCTGCGGCTGCGGCGAGTCTGTTCAGCTCAAGCCGGCCGAGGTCTGAGCGTCGGTTTTCCGTCTGCCCTCGTCGCGACATATGTCGCGTTCCAGACATTGAAAGCCGGCGTTCAAACCCGGCTCTCGCGGTACGGCGAAGCTGATCGGCATTCGACCCCGTGACATCGCGCTAGGTGACAATCCCCAGCCGCGTCTTCAACATGATGTCCTGCACGGCCTTCTGGGTGCGTGGTGATACCTGCCGGTCGGCCGGGAAGTCGACGAACGGCGTGAGCCAAGGCTCCTCCTTGTTCGCCTCTCCGTAATAGGGATGATATGCGACCAGTCTGCGGCTGTGGTCGGTCGTTTGCGATCTCAGGATGAGGCTGTTGTGGCTCTTGCCGTCGACCGTGATGCTGCCATTCATCACGATGCCAGCGAACTTCCATGCCCTATGATCAGCATCGAGCCAGTTCATCGCCATGGCTTCGACGAACGCCGCATCGTCGGTCTGCAAGACCTGCAAGTGATATTTGGGGGTCCACCAGCCTGTCATCGTCGTGCCCAGGGCGGTATTGGCAAAGCCGTGCGTGTCCATATGCTGGAACGCAAAGCGAAACTGTTGCCCGGCGAACCGGGCAAGGTCCGCAAGTTTGCGGTCCACCGGTCTCGGAAACATGAAGTCGGCCCCCTGCGTGTTCGCAATCTGGTACTTTAATAACGTTCAGGCGAGCGCGCCAATGGATTGCCTGCTCGCGGACGAGGCGGTCTACGCCAATTGAGGAGGGACGATGGACCGCGAATTCCTGATCGACCTGTTCGCCGGTTTCGGTCCGGTCACGATCCGGCGGATGTTCTCCGGCTTCGGCATCTCCGCCGACGGCATCAACTTCGCACTGGCGCTGCGCAGCGGCCTCTATTTGCGCGCTGATGAGGCCAGCTTTGCCAAGTTCGAGGCTGCAGGGTCCAAGCCGTTCTCCTATGAGACGCGGGCGCGGACGATGACGGTGCGATCGTATTGGCAGGTGCCGGCGCATCTGTTCGACGACACCGACGAGTTCGCCGGGTGGGCGCGGGAGGCGTTGGCAGCGGCGCAGAGAGCGGCTCTGACCAAGCGAACCAAGAAGAAGAGGGCGACATCGTCCCGCAGCGGGCGGGAGCCCTCGGCAGCACGCGGCGGTGCGCAGCCTGAAACGGCCGGCAAGGCGACGAAAACGGCGAAGTCGGTCAAGAAGGCGCGAAAGACGGCCAAGAGCACCGCCAAAGCTGCAGCGCCGCCGCCAACCCCGAAACGAAGCCGCAAGGCGCTGCAACCGCGCAAGAGGTCTGGAGCATCATCGGCGCGACGTTGAGATGGCCGCCAGGGGCGGCGTCACGCCACCTGTCCGCGCGCTTCCTCGGCATATTCCGGATCGGTCTCACAGATGACGCAGTTACGGCCGTTGCGCTTGGCTGCATACAGGCAGGCGTCGGCACGCTCGATCAGCGCGTCGGTGTCGTCGTCGGCTCTCAGCATGGATACCCCGACCGAGATCGTCACGCGCCCGAGGATTTCTCCGGTCGACTTCTTCTTGAGCTCCTTGGCCGTGACGGCGCGACGGATCTGGTCGGCGACCGTCAGCGCCTGCCGCAGTGGCGTGTTGGGCAGCACGACGACGAATTCCTCGCCACCGTAGCGCGCCGCGATGTCCTGACCCTTGATCGCATGCTTCAGCGTCATCCCGACGAGGCGCAGCACCTGATCTCCGGTGAGGTGACCATAGGAATCGTTGAACGACTTGAAGTGATCGATGTCGAACATCAGAAGCGACAATGGCTGATTCGTCGCGAGCCCGGCCTGCACCGTCATCTCGATCATGCGGTCGAAATATTTGCGGTTGCCGAGACCCGTGAGCGGATCGGTCAGGCTCTCGGCGCGGATCGCTTCGAGGCTGTGCTGCAATTCGCTGATCTCGTCTTTCGACAGCGACAGACGCTCCTCAAGAATCTGATTGGTCTCACGCATCTGGCGCGTCGACTGGGCGAGGACCTCGATGATCTCGACGAGCTGCTCGCGGTTGGTGGCCAATGCGAGCTTCTGATCTGCGCCGGCCAGGCTGGCATCGTAGCTCGCCGTCCTGCCGAGAGCGTCGTTGATCGTGCCCATCAGGTCGTCGATCTCGCCGACCACGCGCGCCCCGACTTTGTCGATGCGGTCCGACGTCTTCAGATGGGTGAGATAGGATTCGTAGAGCTCGTCGAGCTCGGATTGGGAGAGCCTGCCGTTGCGCGAGAGCGTCTCGTTGATGATCTCGTTCAGCGGCGCATTGTAGCCCGTCGCATAGACGTACCAGATCTCGTAGTTGCGCGGGTTGGCCGAATGACGCAGCAGTTTGATCTGGCTGAGCGCGACTTCGGCGAAGCCTATCGTGCGTTCGTGTTCGTCAAGCGCATTGACCACCACAGGTCCCCCATAATTCGCCCGCGTCGCCGTCGCTACAGCAATCAATAAACAATGACGTGCACGCTAAAGGACGTTCATGAATCAGGGGTAAATACGGCCGTAGAGTCACGGGGGCGCGCAAGCCGCGTCGCTTGCGGGACCGGCGTCTTCTTATGATCGATGATCTACATAAGAGGTGGCGTTTGCGATCGCCGCGGCATTGATTGCGCACCGAAAAAGGCGCGGGTGGCGTACCACGGGCCCAAAGGGTGTCGCGGCGAGCCGCGCAAGCACCTGGCGGCGACGCGAGCGAAATCAGCAAAGAAAAATCGCACGTCAGTGATTGCGAGGCGCGGTCTTGCATTGAAGCTCCGAGCCGCTGCTCGGAGCTTCAAGCCGCTCACGGAATTGGCGCGCGCACTGGACGGAGCAGGAAAGCCGGAAGATGCGAATGATCGGCAGGCTCATTGTCGGGCTCGCGCCGTGGCCGGCGTGGTTCGTTGCGCGGCTGTTCATTGCGCGGCTGCTCGTTGCGAGCGACGGGGGCGGGCCGGGGAGCCGCAGCCTGTGCAGCGCGCGGCGATGCAGCGGCCGGACGTGGCTCGCGCGGCTCGCGCTCACGCGGCGTCTTGCCGCGGCTGCGACGCGCACCGTCGCGCGGACGACGTTCATGCGCATCCTCATCACGCGGGGTGTCGTGCACCTCGTAGTCGCCCTCGATCGTCGGAATGCTCTGGCCGATCAGCTTTTCGATCGCAGTGACCGACTTCTGATCGGCTGGAGCGACGATTGAAATGGCAGTCCCGGTGCGGCCGGCGCGACCGGTGCGGCCGATGCGGTGGACGTAGTCGTCGGAGTGATGGGGGACGTCGAAATTGAAAACGTGGCTGACTTCGGGGATGTCCAGTCCGCGCGCTGCGACGTCGGACGCCACCAGCAGCGGCAACTCACCCTTGCGGAACTGATCGAGCGCGGCCGTGCGCGCCGACTGGTCCATGTCGCCATGCAGCGCACCGACGCTGAAGCCGTGCTTCTGCAGCGACTTGTGAACGACTGCAACGTCGCGCTTGCGGTTGCAGAAGATGATCGCGTTCTTGAGGTCCTTGGCCTCGCGCAGCAGCTTGCGCAGCACGTCGCGCTTCTGATGCGCCTCGCGGCCCGATGGCACTTGCAACTGGGTGATGTTGACGCCGGCCGTCGCCGGCTTGGACACCTCGACCTTCTGCGGATTGTGCAGGAAGGCCTCGGTGATGCGCCGGATTTCCGGCGGCATGGTCGCGGTGAAGAACAGGGTCTGCCGCGTGAACGGGACGAGCTTGCAGATGCGTTCGATGTCGGGGATGAAGCCCATGTCGAGCATGCGGTCGGCTTCGTCGATGACCAGGAGCTCGACACCGGTGAGCAGCAGGCCGCCGCGTTCGGTATGGTCGAGCAGGCGGCCTGGTGTCGCGATCAGAACGTCGACGCCGCGGGTCAGCTTGGTGTCCTGGTCGCCGAACGAGACGCCGCCAATGAGCAGCGCGACGTTGAGCTTCTGGCCGGCGCCGTAGCGATCAAAGTTCTCTTTGACCTGGGCCGCCAGTTCGCGCGTCGGCTCGAGAATGAGGGTGCGGGGCATACGAGCCCGGGCACGGCCCTTCTCCAGGATGGTGAGCATCGGAAGCACAAAAGCGGCCGTCTTGCCGGTGCCGGTCTGGGCGATGCCGAGCACGTCGCGACGTGCCAGAACATGGGGAATCGCCTGCTCCTGAATGGGGGTAGGGATGGTGTAACCGGTGGCCGCAACTGCAGCCAACACCTTGTCGGACAAGCCGAGATTGGAAAATGACATCGAGCCTCTGTGTCACGCGCCTACAGGCGACGGGGCCTCTGTTCGACGCCGCCGTTAGGAATCGAGGGGTAAAAGGCTGTGGTCGCGTTCAACCCCGAAACGGCATGCTTTAGGAAGCTGGGGGTTCTCTGACTGACGCTGACCCGCGGCCAGTGCTTGGTAGAATCGAGTAGCGTTTCCAAGCCGCGATAAGCAGAAAATAGGGTCAAATCACCCAAAGTCAATGGACGTGACGGTTGAAGTCCTGAAAAAGCTTAACGTTTTTGCATTATTTGCGGGCAACTCGTCGTAGAGCCGTCGCATTTCGGACGGCCCGAACGCCCGCACGGCTGGTCCCGACCGGGAGCGTCCCGTCGAATTGTCGTCGGAATTGTGGCCTGTCGTCGGGCGCCTCAGCGGGCTGCAACGAGGCGCAAACGCCTTGCGTGAACCAGTGGCCCGACGAGGCCGACTATCGCAGGACTGGTCGGTGGTGGCGACGGCTTCACGGACGCAGCAGAGCAGGGACGGATCATGGCATCGATGCGGATATGGTTGGCAAGCGGACTGGCCATCCTGGTGATGTTGTTGGCGCCGGCAGCTCATGCTGAGAAGCGCGTTGCGCTCGTCGTCGGCAACAATGACTACAGATACGTTCCCAAGCTGCAGAAGGCCGTGAACGATGCCCGCACCATGGGCGATACGCTGAAGCAGCTCGGCTTCAGCGTGATGGTCGCTGAAAACCTCAACCGCCAGCAATTCAGCCAGACCCTGCTCGCCTTCGACAACGCGGTCGAGCCCGGTGACACCGCCTTCTTCTTCTATGCAGGCCATGGCTTCGAGATCGCGGGCCAGAACTTCCTGCTGCCGACCGATGTGCCGGCCGCGATCGAAGGACAGGAAGAGCTGGTGCGCGACGCCTCGATTCTCGCCGACCGCGTCATCGAGCGGCTGCAGAACAAGAAGGCGCGGACCTCGATCCTGGTCTTCGATGCCTGCCGCAACAATCCGTTCGAGCGCGCGGGCACGCGTGCGGTGGCCGGCGGCGGTGGCCTCGCGCCGATGACCCAATTGCCTGAAGGCGTGTTCTCGGTCTTCTCGGCGGGGCCGCGGCAGACGGCGCTCGACCGGCTGTCGAATGAGGACGCCAACCCCAACTCCGTGTTCACGCGCACCTTCGCCAAGGAGCTGACGCAGCCCGGCGTCAACCTGGTGCAGGTCGCGCAGCGCACGCGGCGCGTGGTCAGCGAACTCGCCGAGACCGTCCGTCACAAGCAGATCCCGGTCTATTTCGACCAGATGGTGGATGACGTTTTTCTCAACGGTGCCGTCAAGCCGCAGGCCGAGGGGACCCGGCCCTCCGATCCGCCGCCTGCAAAACTCGCCGCGCTGCCGCCGGTCTCCGCCCCGCGCATCCCGCCGGCCAACGAGACGCTGAACGCGCCGATCGCGATGTTCTCGCGCCATAATGGCGGCTGGACCGTCACGTTCTCGATCGCCGATCCGACACTTGGTATTTCCTGGCGCATGGGCGACGCCGGAGATTTCCGCGAAACCGGCTTCATGGACGTGCTCGATCCGCGCACCCGCAAGCGCATGCCGAATCCCTCGATCCAGCTGCCCGCGGACGCGCCGGCCGGGACGATCCAGCTGCGCTATGTCGACGCCGGCGGCGAGATGCAGGGACCGTTTCCGATCAGGTTCGAACCGGAAGCCGCGCTGGTCCGTGACCAGCGCAAGATCCTCGACATGACGGCGACCAGCTGGCTGTCGTTCCGCGAGTTCAATGGTCTCCTGGTCTACTACACGCATCTGATGTCGTATCGCTGCGCGATTCGCGAGGTGCGCATCGGCATCGATACCGCGGTCCCCGACAAGGTGCTGAACATGCCGGGCTGCGACATGCGCGATCCGATTTCGATTCCCTCCAACGCCACGCCCTATCTCAAGCTGCCGCCGTCGACCCAGTTCATCTCGGTCGAGCTGACCTATCGCGACGGCAGCGTGTCGGAGATCAAGAGCTTTCGGCGCTGACGGGCTGGCTCACGCCATCACGGAATAGCCGCCGTCGACCGGAATCGCGGTGCCCGTGACAAAGTCCGACGCCGATGAGCTTAAGAACGTGGCGATGCCCGCGAAGTCGCCGATGTCGCCCCATCGCCCGGCGGGCGTGCGCGCAAGCACGCGGTCATGCAGGCCATCGATCTGCTTACGGGCGGCACGCGTAAGATCGGTGTCGATCCAACCCGGCAAAATGGCGTTGACCTGGATGTTGTCAGGCGCCCAGGCGCAGGCACAGGCGCGCGTGTATTGGACGATGCCGCCTTTGCTCGCCGCGTAGGCGGGCGCGAAGCTGGCGCCGAAGATCGACAGCATCGAGCCGATGTTGATGATCTTGCCGCGGCCTGCGGATTTGAGGGCCGGGTAGGCGGCCTTCGAGCACAGGAAGGCGCTGGTGAGATTGGTGTCGATCACCTCGCGCCATTCCTCGAGCTCGAGCAGATGCGGTGGCTTGCGGATGCTCATGCCGGCGTTGTTGATGAGGATGTCGATTCGGCCGAGGTTGCCTACGACCCGTTCGACCATCGCCGCGACGTCGCCCTTGTCGCTGACATCAGCCGTGACGGCGATGGCGCGCACGCCGCGGCCGGTGAGATCGGCTACGGCCGCCTTCGACTTGGCCTCGTTGCGGCCGACCACGGCGATGTCAGCGCCCGCGTCGGCGAGCCCGTGCGCCATGCCCAAGCCGATGCCGCCATTGCCGCCAGTGACGATCGCAACCTTGCCGCGGAGGTCGAAAGGGCCTGCCATGCGTAGTCTCCAAATCTATCCGAAAGAGGTCAGCAGGTGCCCTGCCAGATCATCACCAGGCCAAGCGCGCCCATGCCGACGCCATAGCCGGCCCATTGCAGCTGGTTGATCATGAAGCTCGCGCGCGGCCAAGGCACCACGCCGGTGCCCTGACCGACCCAGAGCAGGCCGATGGCGAGCACGAACAGGCCGCCGATCATCAAGAACCTCCGCATGCCCGTTCCCTCCCTCGTCGACTGGCTTCACAGCATCGGAGACGCCGCTGCCGTCTTTTTTGTGGAGAGAAGGGTAGCGACGGACGGGCGCGATGACCAGAGCCGGAACTTTGGGACCTAAAACAAAAAGCCCCGGATCAACCGGGGCTTTTCGCAGCAGATTCGAGAATGCCGAGTGGGGACTGCTCAGTACTTGGCAACCACCGGGCCGGTCCAGTTGAAGCGGTAGACCAGCGAGGTGCTGATGGTCTGGACCCAAGGCTTGAAGGTGACGGAGTCCGTGCTCAGAGCATTGGTGCCATCGAAGCGCACGGCGATATCCTTCTTGCCGTAGAAGGCCGTGCGATATTCCGTCTTCATGAACCAGCCGGGGGCCGAGATACCGAAGATGTTCAGGTTGTTCTCGACACCACCGCCAATGAACCAGCCATTGCGGTTGAAGGAGTCGGTGTGGAAGCCCGACGCTGCGCCGGTGAATGCCGAGTTCAGAGTGGTGCCAGACCAGTGCGATCCAGAGTAACCACCGTTGACGTAGGACAGAACGTTGGGAGCAACCAGATAGCCGACGCGCACGCCGCCAGCCCAGCTGTCCTGCAGCTTGATGCGGCCGGTGAAGGCAGCGAACTGGTCCTGAATGTCTCCGCGCAGGCTGCCGAACTGGCCATCACCGAAGACGCCAATCACCCAGCTGGGGGTAGCCTGCCAGTCGTATCCGATACCGGCCGTGCCATACCAGCCGTCGCCGCCAACGCGCTGATTGACCGTCGATGCGAACCCGGTGCGGTTGCTGTTCGAGTCGGCATCCCAGATGCCGCCACCAGCACCGCCGAAGATGTAGAAGCCGGTCCAGCTCGGGGCGACCGGCGCCATCGGAGCCTTGACGTAGGGCCTTGCAGCGAGATCAGCAGCAGACGCGACACCGGTCATTGCCACCACTGCGGTCAGAGCGAGCAAAAGCTTTTTCATTGTCAAAATCCCCAAAGAGCGTCGTCGGCAGTGGTAGCCGGTGGCGATTCCCTCGCCCGATGTGGCCAAACTATAGCCGATTGCCGCCCAAAAGCTGTTGCACGTTGAACACACCGCAAGGCAAAGTAGGTTTGCGAGCCCCGCGTCTCCGGCAAGTCGTTGTAACTTCAAATGAAACAGGTTCCACGCGAGCGCGTGGAACCTGCAATCAGTGCTTGAGCCAGGTCAAAAGCTAGACGTCGAGTAGCTCGTCACTGGCGAATTCGGCCTTTTCGGAGATGAAGGAGAATCGGGCTTCGGCCTTGGTCCCCATCAGCCGCTCGACCGAGTCCGCCGTACCGTCGCGATCCTCGGCCAGCAGCACCACGCGCAGCAAGGTGCGCTTGGCCGGATCCATGGTGGTTTCCTTCAGCTGTGCCGGCATCATCTCGCCGAGGCCTTTGAAGCGGCCGATCTCGACCTTGGCATTGGCGTTGAACTCGCGCTTCAGCAGGGCGTCCCGGTCGGCATCGTCGCGGGCGTAGAACGTCTTGCTGCCATGGGTCAGCCGATAGAGCGGCGGCACGGCGAGGTAGAGATGACCTTCGTCGATCAGCGGCCTCATCTGCCGGTAGAAGAAGGTGATCAGCAGCGAGGCGATGTGGGCGCCGTCGACATCGGCGTCGGTCATGATGATGATGCGCTGGTAGCGCAGATCCTCTTCCCGATAGGACGGGCCGGTGCCGGCGCCGATCGCCATCACGAGGTCGGCGAGCTGAGCATTTGCGGTGAGCTTGTCCTTGCCGGCCGAGGCCACGTTGAGGATCTTGCCGCGCAGCGGCAGCACCGCCTGCTTCTTGCGGTCGCGCGCCTGCTTGGCGCTGCCGCCGGCCGAATCGCCCTCGACGATGAAGAGCTCGGAGCCCTCGGTGCCGGCATCGGTGCAGTCGGCGAGCTTGCCGGGCAGGCGCAGCTTCTTGGTCGCGGTCTTGCGCGCCGTTTCCTTTTCCTGACGGCGGCGGATGCGGTCCTCGGCGCGCTCGATGACGAAGTCGAGCAGCCGATTCGCCTGCACCGGGTTGCCGGACAGCCAATGATCGAACGGGTCCTTGACGGCCTGTTCGACGATGCGCTGCGCCTCCGCAGTGGCGAGGCGGTCCTTGGTCTGGCCCTGGAATTCCGGCTCGCGCACGAACACCGACATCATGATGGCGGCGCCCGCCATGATGTCCTCGGACGTGATGCTGGCCGAGCGCTTGCCCTGGCCGACGCGCTCGGCGTGGTCCTTCAGGCCGCGGAGCAGGGCGCTGCGAATGCCCGCTTCATGGGTGCCGCCATCTGGTGTCGGGATCGTGTTGCAGTACGAGGACAGGAAGCCGTCGGCATCGGCGGTCCAGGCGACAGCCCATTCGCAGCCGCCATGGCCGCCGGTGCGGCCGGACTTGCCGGCGAAGATGTCGGGATGGACCAGCGTGTCGGCGTGGATCGCCGCGGCGAGATAGTCCTTGAGGCCGCCGGGGAAGTGGAAGGTCGCCTCGGGCTGGACGTCCTCGATGCCCTTCAGCAGCGCGGGATCGCACTTCCAGCGGATCTCGACGCCGCCGAACAGATAGGCCTTGGAGCGCGCCATCTTGAACAGGCGCTGCGGCTTGAACGTAGCCTTGGCGCCGAAGATGGTCGGATCGGGCTGGAAGCGCACCCTGGTGCCGCGGCGATTGGCGACCTTGCCGATCTCCTCGAGCTTGCCCTTCGGATGGCCGCGCTCGAAGATCATGCGGTAGAGTTTCTGGTTGCGCGCGACCTCGACCTCGAGCCGGGTCGACAGCGCGTTCACCACGGAGATGCCGACGCCGTGCAGGCCGCCCGAGGTCTCGTAGACCTTGGAGTCGAACTTGCCGCCCGCGTGCAGGGTGCACATGATGATCTCGAGCGCCGACTTCTTCGGGAATTTGGGGTGGGGATCAATAGGGATGCCGCGGCCGTTGTCGGTCACGGTCAGGAAGCCCTCGGTGTCCAGCTCGACCTCGATGAAGGTGGCGTGACCGGCCAGCGCCTCGTCCATCGAGTTGTCGATGACCTCGGCGAACAGGTGGTGCAGCGCCTTCTCGTCGGTGCCGCCGATATACATGCCGGGACGGCGGCGCACCGGCTCCAGGCCCTCGAGGACCTCGATGTCACGGGCGGTATAATCGCCCTCGGGACTTGCCGCGCGAGCGGCGGCTTTGGCGGGAGCCTTGCCCTTGGCGGCGAACGCCGCCAACGGGTCGCTGACGCCCTTGGGTTTGGCTTTTGCAGCTGATTTCAATGGCTTGCCCATGGAATCTGATGTTGCGCTTGCGCAAGAGGGAACGAATCGTTGAGTCTGACTATGCCATGGACCGGCATAAAACAATGACCCTCGCCAGGACGGGGCCTTCCCGAGGCGTCTCCCGAGACGGGGTCCCCCGGCTTGTTCACGCGCTACAGCCGGTTGTTGTGACTTGAAGTCTGCCGGCTCCGTGGCGTACCAGTCGAACGCAAGGAACCGTGAAAGCCATCAAGCACTTAGGCTTCGGGGCGGGAAAGGCATCGAGCAGATGGAAGATTTTGGTCGCGCGGTTGCTGATTTCGTGCGCGACCATCAGGCCTGGGCTGCACCGATCGTCCTGCTGCTCGCCTTTGGCGAGTCGCTGGCCTTCATCTCGCTCCTGATCCCGGCCTGGGGTGCCCTGGTGGCTATCGGCGCGCTGATCGGCGTGACCGGAATCAGCTTTTGGCCGGTCTGGCTGGCCGGCGGCGTCGGAGCGGCGCTGGGCGACTGGGTCTCCTACTGGTTCGGCTACCGCTACAAGGACCGGGTGGCCAGGATGTGGCCCTTGTCCCGCTTTCCTGAAATCCTCCTGCGCGGAGAGGCGTTCGTACGCGACTGGGGGGTCCCGAGCATCTTCATCGGCCGGTTCTTCGGGCCGCTGCGCGCCTCCGTGCCGCTGGCCGCCGGCATCTTCGAGATGCCCTACCTCCAGTTCCAGGTCGCCAATTTCGTCTCGGCGCTGGTCTGGTCAGCGGCGCTGCTGCTGTTCGGTGATGTGATCGGGCGGATCGTGGAATGGCTGTGGCGCGCGGTCTGAACCGGTGCCATGGCGTCCGGCCGTCCTCGAAGGTGCTGAATCGTCCCGCTACTCGCTCCGGTTGACGGGCGAGGAGGGATCTGTGAAGCTCCGCAGCCTCTCGATGCGCCATGCGAGCACGGACCATGCGCAAGCCTCAAGGTCGTCGCGGCAAGGGCGAAAAGGGACAGGCCGGCAGCTCTTATCCTGGCCCTCGGATCGGACCCGGCCAAACGAGCCAATATCCCGGTCCGCGGAGCGAATGGCCGGGCCCGCGCAGCAGGTGGCCTGGCCCGCTCGTCCCTGTCGAGATATCGAAGAAGCTGCTGCAGGGCAGGGAGGCGATGCAGGGAAAGCACGCCCATCTCCTGAAAGAGATTCTGCAGATCAATCCCGTCGAGCGCCTGTCGGATGCAGACAAGGATGAAGCGCTCATCGCCTACGACCAGCTGATCGATGTGATCAAGCAAGCCTCGCGCAAGGGCGCCAGTTCGGAGGCGCTCAGCGCCGGCATCAGGAAGCTGGGGCCGTTCAGCACACGCTTGGCCTTGTCGACGGATGCGTTGACCGACGATCTCGAGCTCAACGCGGCGATCGGCCGGCCGGCGCCTGGGAGTGGCAAAAGCGGCAGTTGAGCGGGCACGCCGACATGACGACAGCGAGTGACCGCAAGGATTTTCGCAAGAGGGTCAGCGACGACCTCGACATCACGACGGCTGCGCTTACCGATCGATCCCGCGTCATATCGCTGGGGATCGTCGCGCTTTGCTGGGCCTTCATCATCGGAGAACTGCCCAAAACCGGGGGTATCAAGGTTCCCGCAGTGAATTTGCTCGGTCCGATTTTCCTGGCGCTCTGCGCGATCCTGAGCGACTGGCTGCAATTCCTGTTCGGATATTTCTCCAGCCTGGGCACGCTCCGCGCAATCGAGGCGGATCCGAACGCTGCCAACGAGTACGATGTCTCATCGCTGCGCTACCGGCTGCGTTTTGCGATGTTCTACGCCAAGCAGGTGTTTTGCTTCGCGGCGGCGATCTGGTTCCTGCTGGCCATTCTGCTGACTTTGCTGTCCGCATGGGCCGTCGCCACTGGCCCGGGGCCCTGAACGCTTGGGCTCGCAACGGTCTGGCTCTCTTGACGAGCGACGGTTCCGGCCTTATAGGCCTGCGCCCATGATCAACGCAGCGACCAATATGTTCGCCATTGTACGCCGCCGTACCCTCGCGGTGTGGGCGATGATCTGCGTCTAGATCACAGCCCCTGCCGCCGGATCCGGTCCCGCGGCAATCTCCCCCCTTGCAGCGTGATTGATCAGGCGGCTCCTTCGTCCAGCAGGAGTTTCCGATGTACACGCCTCCGCCCTTCAAGCCTGATCGCGCCGCGAGCCTCGGCTTTGCGGAGGCGCGCGGCTTCGGTACGGTCTGTGCGTGGGACGGGAGCAAGCCGATCGCGTCCTCGGTGCCGTTTCATCTGGGCGCGCTGAACGACGGCACGCCGCAGGCGTTCTTGCATGTCGCGCGCGGCAATCCGCTGGCCAGGCTTGCCGATGGCTCGACGTCGTGGCTGCTCGCCGTCAACGGCGCCGATGCCTATGTGTCGGCCGACTGGTACGTATCGCCAGACCAGGTGCCGACCTGGCTCTATCAGGCGGTTCATCTGACCGGCACCGCACGGGTCCTGTCCGAGGCGGAGCTCGCGTTGCAGGTGGATACGGTGAGTGCCAAGTTCGAGCAGTGGCTGTTGCCGAAAAAGCCGTGGACCTCCGACAAGATGACCGCCGGCCGCCTGGAGGCGATGCGCAAGGCGATCGTGGGCGTCGTGATGACGATCGACGAGGTCGAAGGCAGCTTCAAGCTCAACCAGCACAAGTCCGAGGCCGACTACGCGGCAGTCGCGACCAGGCTTGGCGAGCAGTCCGACATCGGCTCGCAACAAATTGCCTCTCTCATGCGGCAGGCGCGGCCTCAGGCCTTTGCCGGCGAAACCCCGACCTAAGGAGCGTGTGATGACCGTGATCGACAGCAACTTGCCGAAAGCTCAAAATGCAGCCGGCGCTCCGACGCGCTCCGTGTTCGTCGACGGCGGCTCCGGTACGACCGGGCTCGGTATCGCCGAGCGGCTCCGGCACCAGCCGGATATCGCCGTCAAGACCATCGCCGAGGACAAGCGGAAGGATCCGGCGGCCAAGCGGGCGCTGATGGCGGAGGTCGACCTCGTCATCCTCTGTCTGCCCGACGAGGCCGCAAAGGAAACGGTCGCGCTGATTGACGGCATGGGCAATGCCGCGCCCAAGGTGCTGGATGCATCGACGGCATTCCGGGTTGCGCCGGACTGGGCCTATGGCTTTCCCGAGCTTGCCCCCGATCAGGCTGACAAGATCAGCAACGCACGCAAGGTCTCCAATCCCGGCTGCTACCCGACCGGCGGCATTGCGCTGCTGCGGCCGCTGGTCGATGCCGGCCTGCTGCCGCAGGACTATCCGGTCACCGTGAACGCGGTGAGCGGCTATTCCGGCGGCGGCAAGACGATGATCGCCGCCTACGAGAACGGCACGGCGCCGGCGTTCGAGCTCTACGGTCTTGGTTTCGAGCACAAGCACCTGCCGGAGCTGCAGCTCTATTCGAAGCTGACGCGGCGGCCGATCTTCATTCCCTCCGTCGGCAACTACCGTCAGGGCATGCTGGTCTCGGTGCCGCTGCAGCTCGACACGCTGTCGGGCAAGCCGACCGGGGCGGACCTGCAGGCGGCATTGGCGAACCGTTATGCCGGCAGCAAATATGTATCGGTGATGCCGCTCGATGGAACGGTCGCCGAGAGTGGCCGGCTCGAACCTGAGGCGCTCAACGAGACCAACAAGCTCGAGCTCTACGTGTTCGCCAGCGACAAGCATCATCAGGCGGTGCTGGTCGCGCGGCTCGACAATCTCGGCAAGGGCGCCTCTGGCGCGGCCGTGCAGAACATGCGGCTGATGCTCGGGCTTCCCGACCTCGGGACCTGAAATCGGTCAGGATCTATCCGGCCGCAGAAGCGGCCGTCTCGATCGGCAACACCATGCGACGGCCGGCTTCCGCCGGCCGCGCCGTGCAACGACGCACGTCAGACATCGATGGGCAGACCCATGACCGCTTATGACCTGAACGAACTGCCCGTCACCTTGAATGCCGTGCGTGCTGCGGCCGAGACGATCGGCGGCGCGGTGCTCGCGACTGCCTGCAACCAGAGCCGAACCTTGGGCGAGATCTGCGGCTGCAACATCTGGCTGAAATTCGAAAACCTGCAGTTCACCTCCTCGTTCAAGGAGCGCGGCGCGTTGAACCGGCTGAACGCACTGTCTGCCGAGCAGAGAGAGCGCGGCGTGATCGCGATGTCCGCCGGCAACCACGCGCAGGGCGTGGCCTATAATGCGAGGCGTCTCGGCATCCCCGCCACCATCGTGATGCCCGTGGGCACGCCGATGGTGAAGGTCGAGAACACCCGCCGGCACGGCGCCGAGGTGGTCATCTCCGGCGCGACCCTGGAGGAGGCCGGCGCGTTCGCCCGCGAGCACGGCGCGGCGCACGGTATGACCATGATCCACCCTTACGACGATCCGCTGATCATCGCAGGGCAGGGCACCGTCGCGCTGGAGATGCTCGCGGCGGTGCCGGCTCTCGACACGCTGGTCGTGCCGATCGGCGGCGGCGGCCTGATCTCGGGCATGGCGGTTGTAGCGCGCGCGCTCAAGCCGTCCTTACGCATCGTCGGCGTTCAGGCCGAGCTCTACCCGTCGATGTACAACGCCGTCCGTGGCGCTCAGCTGCCGATGCGTGGCGATACGCTAGCCGAGGGCATCGCGGTGAAATCGCCGGGCCGGATCACGACCGAGATCATCCGCCATCTCGTCGACGACGTTCTGCTCGTCACCGAGCCGCAGATCGAGCGCGCGCTGGCAACGCTGATCTCGATCGAGAAGACCGTGGTCGAAGGCGCCGGTGCCGTCGGCCTCGCCGCGGTGCTCGCACACCCCGGCGACTTCGCGGGGCGCAATGTCGGGCTGGTGCTGAGCGGCGGCAACATCGATACGCGGCTCATCGCTTCGGTGCTGACCCGCGAGCTCGCCCGCGAGGGACGGCTGACGCAGCTGTCGATCGACATCGTCGATCGCCCGGGACAGCTCGCGGCCGTGTCGACGCTGCTCGGCGATGCCGGCGCCAACATCATCGAGGTGTCGCACCAGCGCACGTTCTCGGACCTGCCGGCGAAGGCGACGCTGCTGGAGCTGGTGATCGAAACGCGCGACCATGCGCATCTGAACGACGTCATGGCGAAGCTCGCTTCAGCCAATTTCAAGGCGCGCTGCACCTGACAGATGGTGTGTACCGAATAACTCGTTTGGATCGCTTCCGATGTTCAAGGTCATTCAGCATATCTCCGACGTCGAGCCTGCCGTCGCGGGAAAGAAGGAGATTCGCTTCCTCTCGCAGCCCAATGGCATCACGCTCGGCTGCTACCTGTTCATGGATTCCAAGACCTTCGACTCCCCCGAGGCTTTGGAATGCCGCGGGATTGCGTTCGATCGCGAGGGCCGCGTCGTATCGCGGCCGCTGCACAAGTTCTTCAATGCCGGCGAGAAGGAGTGGCTGGCGCCGGACCGTCTGGTCTTGCGCGACGACATCGTCGCGATCTACGACAAGCTCGACGGCAGCATGGTCGCTACCGCCTGGGTCGAGGGCGAGCTGAAATGGCGATCGAAGAAGTCCTTCAACTCGGAGGTCGTCAATCTGGCGACGCAGTTGCTGGATCAGCCGGAGCATAGCGGCATCAACGCCTTCGCCTGGGAGGTCGCGAGCGCCGGCCTGACGGCGATCTTCGAGCTCACGCATCCGGACGCCCGGATCGTCGTCGCGCAGGAGCAGCCTGAGCTGCGACTGCTGCATGTGCGGGACAACGTCACCGGCCAGTATGTCATGCTGGACAGAGGTCATGTCGTTCATGACCTGATCGCGGGCCACGGCATTCCGCTGGTCCATCGCTTCGACGGCTTGTCGCTTTCAGCCGCGATCGACTCGCTCGCCGACATGCAGGGCAGGGAGGGCTACGTCATCCAGTTCGCCAATGGCGACATGGTCAAGATCAAGTGCCCCTGGTACCTGCGCATCCATCGCAGTCTCTCGTTCCTTCGCGAGCGCGACATCGCCTGGTTGGCGCTCAACGAGGAGCTGGACGACGTGAAGGGCGCGCTGGTCGAGGCTGGCATCGACCTTGCGGCCGTGAACGAGGTTGAGGCGCGGCTGAAGCGCATGCTCTCCGGATTTGTGGATGAGATCGAGGCCATCTGGGAGCGGGGCCGCGATCTCGACCGCAAGAGCTTTGCGATCGCCAACAAGGATCATCCGTTGTTCGGTCTGGCGATGCAGCGCTACCTCGGCAAGGAGGTGACCTTGCTCGAATGGTACGGACGCACACGGCTGAAGGACGATTTTAGCCTGCGCGCGCTGGTGGACGAGACGTTGATCGATGCCCTCGATGGCTGAGCGCCGACGGTGACTCCGCCGCCGGGCGGCTTCAAGGCGCGCTGCACCTGAGGGAGCGCGCCGCGAGACGTCGGACTGCCGCTGGGGGGGACGGCGACCCCCCCGTGCGTCTCACACCCAACCGCCGTCCACGATGTAGTGCTGAGCGGTGCAGGCCGAGGCCTCATCGGAGGCGAGGAAGACGGTGAACTTCGCCACCTCGTCGGGAATGAGCTTCCGCTTCAGGCATTGCCGCTGCATGAGCTCGACCTCGCCCTGCGGGGTCATCCATTTCTCGAGCTGGCGCTCGGTCATGATCCATCCCGGCGCGATCGCGTTGACGCGGATATTGTAGGGACCGTAATCGCGTGCCAGCGAGCGCGTGAGACCGATCACGGCTGACTTGCTGGCCGTGTAGGCGGCCATGCCGCCTTGTCCAGCCATCCACGATATTGAGCCGAAATTGATGATGACGCCGGCATTCGCGGCCTTCATGTCCGGCAATACGGCTTGCGCGGCGAAGAACTGGTGCTTCAGGTTGACCGCAACGCGGTCGTCCCAATACTCCGGCGTCATCTCATCGGTGCTGTGCCGTTCGTCATTGGCGGCATTGTTGATGAGGATGTTGATCGCGCCGTGCGTGCTGTGTGCCTCGGCGACGCCGGCGCGCAACGCGGCGGTGTCGGTGAGGTCGACGTACTGGAACTGCGCGCTGAGACCTCGATCCGACAGCTCGCGTTCCAGACGTCGGCCTTCATCGGCCTTGATGTCGAAGAACACGACATTGGATCCCTGCTGCGCAAATCGCCGCACGATCGCAGCGCCTATTCCCGATGCACCGCCGGTCACGAGAACGACCTTGCTCGCGAGATCGGAATAGGTGGCGGCCATGGGTATCTCCCCGATGTTGTCTCGCGGGCGACGCGCTGCCCAACTCGTCCCCAGAGGTTAGTCGCCTCGAGCGTGAGGTGTATAGGTCAGAATTTTGGTTGCGCACCTCAGAAATTGAGGACAGGATTACCGTCAACAAAAGAAGCCGGTTGGGAGGACTGTGATGAGATTGCTCGCGAAGCTGGGCCTCGCCGCTACCGCATGCCTGCTTTGGGCCAGCGCCGCTGCGGCTGACACCACGGTGAAGTGGCTGCACCTCGAGGTCAATCCGGCACAGGTCAAGATCTGGGAGGAAGTGGCCCGTGCCTATGAGGCGTCGCATCCGGGCGTCAAGGTCGAGATGCAGTTCCTCGAGAACGAGGCCTACAAGGCCAAGCTGCCGACCATCCTGCAATCGAAGGATCGGCCGAACATCATCTACAGCTGGGCCGGCGGCGTGTTGAAGACGCAAATCGAGGCCGGCGTCCTCGAGGACATCACCGATCAGGTGAAGGGCTACAGCGACAGCCTGACACCGGCGGCGCTCGCGGCATTCACCGACAATGGCCGGGTTTACGGCCTGCCGATCTCGCTCTCCCAGGTCGGCTTTCTCTGCAACAAGGAGCTGATGGCCAAGGCGAAGGTCGATCCCGCCGCCATCAAGAGCTGGGACGATCTGCTGAGCGCCGTGAAGACGTTGAAAGCCGCCGGCGTGACGCCGATCGTGGTCGGCGGCGCCGACAAATGGCCGCTGCACTTCTACTGGACGCATCTTGCGGTGCGCATCGGCGGCAAGCCGGCGTTCGAGGCAGCATTGCGCGGCGAGAATGGCGGCTTCGCCGGCGAGACCTTTCAGAAATCCGGCGAGTTGTTCAAGCAACTCGTCGATCTCCAGCCGTTCCAGAACGGTTTTCTCGGCTTCAAGAATCCGCAGGCCGTCGGTTATTTCGGCGACGGCAAGGCCGCAATGACGCTCGCGATCAGCTCAGTCTACAATCTGCAGCGCGCGCTTGCCGCCGACAAGGTCGGATTGAGCGAAGACAAGATCTGCTGGTTCGATTTCCCGACCGTGGTCGGCGGCAAGGGTTCGCCCACGGATACGCTGGGCGGCATCACCGGCTGGCTGGTCACCAAGGGCTCGCCGAAGGAGGCGGTCGATTTCCTGAAATATTTCATCTCGAAGGACGTGCAGACGCGGCTTGCGGCCGGCAACTTCATCATCCCGGTGGTGCAGGGCGCGGACGCCGGACTCAACAATTCCTTCATGAAGCTGATCGCGGCCAATCTGGCGAAATCGAACTATCACCAGAACTTCTACGATCAGAGCCTCGGCCCCTCGGTCGGTCGTGTCGTCAACGACGTCACCGCGGAGATCGCCGGCGGCAGCATGAGCCCGCAGGACGCCGCCAAGGCGATCGAGGCCGCGCGGAAGCAGGGCAACTGACGTGGCGCGGCCGATCGCGAGTTCGCCCGCGCTGGACGTTGCGCGGCCACCACTCGCCGCGCACGCGATGCGCGGCCCGAGCTGGGACGGCCGCTTCACCGTCCTGATCCTGTTCCTGCCGCCGGCGCTGCTGCTGTTCACGCTGTTCGTGGTGCTGCCGATCGGCGAGGCCGCCTGGTACTCGGCCTTCAACTGGAACGGCTTCGGCAAGCCGACCAACTGGATCGGCTTCGACAATTATCGGTTCGTGCTGGAGACGCGCGCGTTCTGGCTCGCGCTCCGCAACAACGGCCTGATCATCGCGGTCTCGCTCGCGATCCAGCTGCCGCTTGCGCTGACGCTGGCCTTGATGCTTGCGGAACGCTTTCGTGGCGCGATTGCGCTGCGCATGCTGTTCTTCATGCCCTATATCCTGGCGGAGATCGCGACCGGGCTGATCTTCAGCTTCGTCTATGACGGCGATTACGGCCTCGTCGCCTCGATCTGGCGCAGCTTCGGCGCCGAGCCGCCGCATCTGCTGGCCTCGACCGACACGGCGATGCTGGCGGTGCTGATCGTGATCGTCTGGAAATATTTCGGCTTCCACATGATGCTGTTCATCGCAGCGCTCCAGAGCATCGACAAGAGCCTGATCGAGGCCGCCCGGATCGACGGCGCGACGCGGGCGCAGAGCCTGCGCCACGTCGTCATCCCCTTGCTCTCTCCGACGATCCGGCTCTCCGTGTTCTTCGCCATCGTCGGCTCGCTGCAGCTGTTCGACCTCGTCATGCCGCTGACGCGCGGGGGACCTGCCGATTCCTCGAATACGATGGTGAGCTTCCTCTACAACAACGGCATCTCGCGCATGCGGGTCGGCTATGGCAGCGCCATCGGCGTCATCCTGTTCGTGATCTGCGTGACCTTTGCCTTCACCTACAAGCGATGGTTCATGCGCGATGATTAGCAACGAGACCGCCCGCGCGCCATTCGATCCAGCCGTGTTGTTCAAGGCGGTGTTCCTCGCGGCCGTCGCCGTCTGCGTGCTGGTCCCGCTGCTCGCGACCCTGCTCGGGGGCTTCAAGTCGCTCGGCGAGTTGCGGGTCAATCCATTCGGACTGCCTGACCACTGGGAGTGGCAGAACTATGCCGACATCCTGTTCTCCGGTCGCTACTGGCAGCTGCTGCGCAACTCGCTGATCATCTCGACGCTCACGGTGACATTGACTTTGATCGTCGCCTCGATGGCGGCGTTCACCTTCGCCCATGTCAGGTTCTACGGCAGCTCGATGCTGCTGAGCTATTTGACGCTCGGCCTGCTGTTCCCTGCCGCGACCGCGGTGCTGCCGCTCTTCATCAGGGTGCGCGATCTCGGACTGCTCGATACCTATTTTGGCGTTGCGCTGCCGCAGGTCGCCTTCAGCCTCGCCATGAGCGTGTTGCTGCTCCGGCGCTTCTTCAAGGACATTCCCTATGAGCTGCTCGAAGCGGCGCTGGTCGACGGCTGCAGCTACATCAAGTTCTTCCGCTACGTGACGCTGCCGCTGTCGCGACCGATTCTGGCCACCGTCGGCACCATCACCTTCGTCAACAGCTGGAACGCCTATCTGTTGCCGCTGGTGATGCTCAACACCGATGCGCTGTACCCCTGGCCGCTCGGCATCATGGTCTATCAAGGCGAGTATTCGTCCGAATGGAATCTGATCCTGGCTTTCATCACGCTGACCATCCTGCCGACGATCATTCTCTTCCTTCTGGCGCAGAAGCACATCGTTGCCGGCCTCACGTCGGGCGCGGTCAAAGGATGAACGGCATCCACGGAGATCACAATGAGAAAAGTCGGCATCGGAATCATCGGCTGCGGCGTCATCA
The DNA here is from genome assembly GCF_021088345.1 of Bradyrhizobium ontarionense. Taxonomy (NCBI): domain Bacteria; kingdom Pseudomonadati; phylum Pseudomonadota; class Alphaproteobacteria; order Hyphomicrobiales; family Nitrobacteraceae; genus Bradyrhizobium; species Bradyrhizobium ontarionense. Next base: position 972,749 of record NZ_CP088156.1, read on the forward strand.
GCACCGCCTATCTGAAGGCCGCCCAGCGTTTCCCCGTCCTGGACATCAAGGCGCTTGCCGACATGCGCAGCGATGCCGCGGAGCGCCAGGGCGCCGCTTTCGGCCTGCCGGCGATGCGGGTCGATCAACTGCTCAAGCGCGATGACGTCGAGATCGTCGTCAATCTCACCGTGCCGCTCGCCCACACCGATGTCAGCCTCGCGGTGCTGAATGCCGGCAAGCATGTCCATTCCGAGAAGCCGCTCGGCATCGACGTCGCGGAAGCCCGCAAGGTGATGGAGCTCGCCGCCGAGAGAAACCTCCGTGTCGGCTGCGCGCCAGACACGTTCCTCGGCGGTGGGCACCAGACCGCGCGTAAGCTGATCGACGACGGCGCGATCGGCACGCCTGTGGCGGGCAGCGCGTTCTTCGGCTGCCCCGGTCATGAGCGCTGGCATCCGGCGCCAGGTTTCTACTATTTGCGCGGCGGCGGGCCGATGCTCGATATGGGTCCGTACTACATTACCGATCTCGTTCAGCTGCTCGGTCCGGTCGCGAGCGTGATGGGCTCGACGGCGCGCCCGAGATCCGAGCGCCTGGTCACCAGCCAGCCCAACAGTGGCACGCTGATCCCGGTCGAGGTCTCGACCCATGTCGCCGGCACGCTCGAATTCGAGAGCGGAGCGGTCGTGTCGATCACGATGAGCTTCGATGTCCCGAAGCACCGGCACGCGCCGATCGAGATCTACGGCGACAAGGGCAGCATGCTGGTGCCGGACCCGAACCGGTTCGGCGGCGAGGTGCAGGTCGCAAAGACTGGCGGCGAATGGGAGACAGTGCCGTTGACCCACGCGCATGTCGACGGCGAATTCCGCTCCATCGGTGTCGCCGACATGGCCTCCGCGATCCTGAACAACCGGCCGCATCGTGCCAGCGGCGCGCTCGCGTTCCATGTGCTGGAGGTGATGGAGGCGTTCCAGACCTCCGCCAGCGAAGGCCGGCGCGTCAAGATCGAGAGCCGCGTCGAGCGGCCGGCGATGCTGCCTGTGGGATGCGAAACCGGACAGATCGACTGAGGGCGGACACATGCGCAAGGCAATGATTGTGTGGGGCGGCTGGCCGGGACATGATCCCGACCTCTGTGCCTCGATGATCCGCGGCTGGCTCAAGGCGGAAGGCTTCGAGGTCCGGATCGAGACCACGACGTCGGCGTTCGCTGATCCCGCGATTCACGATCTGTCGCTGATCATCCCGATCTATACGATGTCTAAGATCGAAAAGGCCGAAGCGCTCAACCTGTGCGCGGCGGTGCGCAGTGGCGTCGGGCTCGCCGGCCATCATGGCGGCATGTGCGATGCCTTCCGCGATTCGGTCGACTACCAGTTCCTGTGCGGTGGGCAGTGGGTCGCGCATCCCGGCAACATCATCGACTACAAGGTCGACTTGACCAGGCCGGACGATCCCATCATGAAGGGGCTGAAGAGTTTCGAGCACCGTTCCGAGCAATATTACATGCATGTCGACCCGGCCAACGAGGTGTTGGCGACCACGACCTTCAGCGGCGAGCACGCATCCTGGATCGAGGGGGTGGTGATGCCGGTGGTGTGGAAGAAGCGATATGGCGCGGGCAGGGTATTCTATTCCTCGCTCGGCCATCGCGCCTACGAGCTCGACGTGCCGGAGATCCGGACGTTGATGACCCGCGGCATGCTGTGGGCGGCGCGCGAATGACGACTGGTGCGATCCAGCCCGCAATTCGCGCGACGCTCGAGGACGTCGCGCGGACGGCGGGCGTTTCGCTCGCCACCGTCGACCGCGTCATCAACCGGCGCGAGGGCGTGCGCGCCAAGACCATTGCGCGCGTGGAGGCCGCCGTTGCCAAGCTCGGCTACCGCGCCGACGTCGCGGCCGCACGGCTCGCGCGCGGGCAGAGTTTTCGCTTCGCCTTCGTGCTGCCGACCGGCAGAAACAGCTTCATGACGAACCTGACCGAGCAGGTGCAACGCACTGCGGAGTGGTTGGCCGGCCAGCGCGGCTTCATCGATATCCTCCACGTCGATGTGTTCGATCCTGATGTGCTGGCTAGCGCGCTGGAGAACCTGTCGCCGGCCTATCAGGGCGTGGCCGTCATCGCGCTCGACCATCCCAGGGTGCGCGCCGCGATCGATGAACTCACCGCGCGTGGGGTTGCCGTGGTGACCCTCGTCTCGGACGCGCCGAGCGCGCGCCGTCTGCACTATGTCGGTATCGACAACCCGGCGGCGGGGCGGACTGCGGCGACGCTGATGGGACGCTTCCTTGCCGGCCGCCAGGGGACGGTTGCCGTGATCGCGGGATCGTTGTCGCTGCGCGATCACGCCGAGCGGCAGTTCGGCTTCCACCAGATCCTGTCCAGCGAGTATCCGAACCTGTTCACGCTGCCGGTCATCGAGGGCCGCGACGACAGCGAGCTCACGCGGGAGCTCACGGCCGCGCTGCTCGCGCGCCATGCCGATCTGCGCGGCATCTACTGCTGCGGCGCCGGAAACCGTGGCATCGCCGACGCGATCGAGGCGTCGGGTCGCGCGCGCGAGGTGGTCTGGATCACCCATGAGCTGACCCAGTACACGCGCCGTTTCCTGGTCCGCGGCACGCTCGATGCCATCATCAACCAGGATCCCGGCCACGAGGCGCGGTCCGCGGCGCGAGTCCTGCTCGCGCATTGCTCGGGTGAGCCGATCAGTCCCGACCAGGAGCGCATCCGGATCGACATCTTTCTGCGGGACAATCTGCCGTAGCTGATCGAGAGCTGAGCGCGGGCGTGGAGGACGTCGCGGCGCGACATCCTCCTGAACGATCGATTACAGCCAGCCGAAAATGGCGACCGCCAGCACAGCCTGGGCCGCGAAGCCGACCACGAAAGCAAGCGTGCGGAACACCGGCAGGCCGAGCGCATAGACGATCACGTGCGCCACGCGGGACCAGAAATAGACGGCGCAGGCGAGCACGGTCCATTTGGTCGAGTAGTCGATCGAATTGAGAATCAGCACCAGCGGTGCGAAGATGACGAGGTTCTCGACCGCATTGTCGTGCGCGAACATCAGTCGCGTCGCCCAGGGCGCATGCGGCTTGTCGTTGCGCGTGGGATTGGCCATCGCGCCCGACAGGCCTCGGGTCTGGCAACGGTTCAGGATATAGGGAACCCACAGCAGCCCGGTCAGAATGACCGTGAGCGTCAGCCAGAACAGTTCGCGCGTCATCGAGATCCCCTCAATTGAATATCGTCCCGTCCCGGCGGGACGGAGGCGGTTATAGTCAATCGCGGCTGATCGCGCTACGCACGGACGCGGACATAGGACCCTGGCGCGTCCTCGATCGGTGGATAGGCCTCGCTGCCGACGCTGCGCGCGGGAACCTGCTCGGGATCGAGCTGGCTGAGCCATTCGCGCCAATCCGGCCACCACGAGCCCTTGTGCTCCTGCGCGCCCTTGATCCAGTCCTTCAGCGAGATGTCGTTGATCTGGTCGTTGGTCCAGTACTGATACTTGCCGGAGGAGGGCGGGTTGACGACGCCGGCAATATGGCCGGAACCGGACAGCACGTATTTCACGGGGCCGCCGAAGAACTGCGAGCCGTAGAGCACGGAATCGGCCGGCGCGATGTGGTCCTCGCGTGCCGCCAGATTGTAGACGGGTACCTTCACCTTGGAGAGATCGAGCAGCGTGTTGTCGAGCACCATCGTGCCCGACGTCAGCCGGTTCTCGAGATAGCAGTTGCGCAGGTAATAGGAATGGTTTGCTGCCGACATCCGCGTGGCGTCCGAATTCCAATGCAGCAGGTCGAACGCCGACGGCGGCTGGCCCTTCAGGTAGTTGTTGACGACGTAGGACCAGATCAGGTCATTCGAGCGCAGCATGTTGAAGGCCATCGCCATCTTGCTGCCCTCGAGCACGCCGGAGGCCTGCATGTCGCGCTCCAGCGCCGAGATCTGGGTCTCGTCGACGAACACCAGCAGGTCGCCGGCGTGGGTGAAGTCCACCTGGGCGGCGAGGAAGGTCGCCGAGGTCACGCGCTGGCGCCGCTTGTCGGCAAGCCAGGCCAGCGTGGTCGCGAGCATGGTGCCGCCGACGCAGTAGCCCAGCGTATGCACCTTCATCTCGCCCGTCACCTTCTCGATGACGTCCATGGCCGTGAGCGGCCCTTCCTTCATGTAATCGTCCCAGGTCTTGGTCCCGAGATTCTTGTCGGGATTGACCCAGGAGATCACGAACACGGTGAGCCCCTGATCGACGCACCACTTGATGAAGGATTTCTCGGCGCGCAGATCGAGAATGTAGAACTTGTTGATCCAGGGTGGCACGATCAGGAGCGGCGTGCGCAGCACGTTCTCCGTCGAGGGCGTGTACTGGATCAGCTGCATCATCTCGTTCTGGAAGATCACCTTGCCGGGCGTCGTCGCCATGTTGACGCCGACCTCGAGATTGCCGGGGTCGGACTGGCGGATCCTCAGCGAGCCCTTGCCGGCTTCGATGTCCTCTGCGAGCATCTGCATGCCGCGCACCAGATTGTCGCCGCTCGACGACATGGTCTGGCGCAACACTTCTGGATTGGTCAGCACGAAGTTGGATGGCGCGAGCGCATTCGTGATCTGGTTGACGTAGAATTCCGCCTTCTTGCGCGTGTGCGGATCGAGGCCTTCGGCATTGTGGACGAGGTCCTGCGCCCACTGTGTCGTGAGCAGGTAGGCCTGCATCACGAAGTCGAAGAACTGATTGGATTTCCATTCGGGATCGGCAAATCGCCTGTCGCGCGGGGATGGCGAGATCGCCGGCGGCGCCTCTTCCCCGGCGAGGCGTCGTGAAGCCGACCCCCACAGATCGAGATAGCCCTTGGCGATCTTGGTCTGAATGTCGCTCGCGCGATCCTTGTCCGAAAGCCAATAGTCGGCAACCGCAGTGAACGACTTCACAACTTCAGTAAGCTCGGTCGGCGGCCGGTCCTGGACTTCGCCGTTCTCGCGTGGCTTCAGATAGGCGGCAAGCGCCTTGCCGCTGGTCTCCATGGCCTTCGCGATGTTCATCGCGAAAGCTTCTGCGTCGAAGGTCTTTGCTGATCGGGTGTCGGTCTGAACGTCAGTCATGGCCTGATCACACTATCGCGTCGGGAGCGTTTCGTCACCGCAATCGATCAATAATCCGCGAGTTTGCGGTTAATTCGATTCTTGCGTGTTGCGTTGCGAAAAAGACTCTTGCTTCGGTCATATCGAGCTCGTAGCGGTCGGAATTCCTGTTCAACCCGCTAACGTTTTGGGTGACAATTGGTTGTGCTGCGGCAAAATGCGCCGGGCTGCGGTCGATTGGGTGCGGAGACCGAGGGGACGTCGTGTGATGCCGGTGGATCGAAGCTGGAAGTCGAGGGCGCGAGCTCTTGCTGCGGCCGGCGTCCTCTGCGGCACGCTCACGCTGGCCGGCTGCTCCAGTCCGATCGCGGACATGCCCTCGCTCGAGGCTGAAGCCCTGGTGCGGCCCAAGGAGCCGGGTGGCTATCTGCCTGTCAACGACGTCCCGCGCGATCGCGACGCCGCGACCATCTCGCCGGAAGAGCGCGCCAGGATCGAGAAGGAGTTGCTCGCTGCGCGCGACCGTCAGGCCTCGGCCGGAACGGGTGCAAAGGACAAGTGATCGGCGGCTCCGACCGGCGTAATTGTCTGGCGCGGCGCAGTGTCCATGATAAAACACCGGAATCAACACCTCCGCGTGTCGTCGCCAGCCAAGCTGTGAGCCCGTGCTAAGCGTTTGATCCAGCACCGGTTTCAAGGCAAGGCCCGCGGCGCCGCAGCGCCAGCCATGCTGGCGAATCCGCCCCCGGTTGCCGGAGCCGAGAGACCCATGGAAGACTTCTATCGCATCCGCCGTCTGCCGCCTTACGTATTCGAGCAGGTCAACCGGGCCAAGGCGGCCGCACGGAACGCCGGCGCCGACATCATCGACCTCGGCATGGGCAATCCGGACCTGCCGGCGCCGCCGCATGTGCTGGAGAAGCTCAAGGAGACCCTCGGCAAGCCCCGCACCGACCGTTACTCGGCATCGCGTGGCATCGTCGGCTTGCGCCGGGCTCAAGCGGCCTATTACGACCGCCGCTTCGGGGTCAAACTGAACCCCGATACGCAGATCGTGGCGACGCTGGGCTCGAAGGAAGGTTTTGCCAACGTCGCGCAGGCGATCACCGCGCCGGGCGACGTCATTCTCTGCCCGAACCCGAGCTATCCGATCCATGCCTTCGGCTTCCTGATGGCGGGCGGCGTGATCCGCTCGGTGCCGTCGGAGCCGACGCCGCAGTTCTTCGAGGCGGCCGAGCGCGCCATCATCCATTCGATCCCGAAGCCGCTCGCGCTGATCGTCTGCTATCCGAGCAATCCCACCGCCTATGTCGCAAGTCTCGACTTCTATCGCGACCTCGTCGCATTCGCGAAGAAGCACGAGATCCTGATCCTGTCGGACCTCGCCTATGCCGAGGTCTATTTCGACGACAAGAATCCGCCGCCGTCGGTGCTGCAGGTGCCAGGCGCGATGGACGTGGCGGTCGAGTTCACCTCGATGTCGAAGACCTATTCGATGGCCGGCTGGCGCATCGGTTTTGCGGTCGGCAATGAACGCATCATCGCTGCGCTGGCGCGCGTGAAGTCGTATCTCGACTACGGCGCGTTCACGCCGGTCCAGGTCGCGGCCACCGCCGCGCTGAACGGCCCCGACGACTGCATTCGTGAGATGCGCGACGTCTATCGCAAGCGTCGCGATACGCTGGTGGAAGCCTTCGGCCGCGCCGGCTGGGAGATCCCGTCGCCGGAGGCGTCGATGTTCGCCTGGGCGCCGCTGCCCGAAGCGTTCAAGACCATCGGCAGCATGCAGTTCGCGACCCTGATGGTCGAGAAATCCGGTGTCGCGGTGTCGCCAGGCGTCGGCTTCGGCGAGCACGGCGAAGGCTATGTCCGCATCGCGATGGTCGAGAACGAGCAGCGCATCCGGCAGGCCGCGCGCGGCGTCCGCCGCTTCCTTGAAAGCGGCATCGAAACGTTGCACAACGTGGTTCCTCTCGCCAATCGGCGCTGAGTCTCCCAGGTTCTTTTCTGCAGGTTCATTGATCTCATGGTCGCACCCCTGAGAGTGGGTATCGCGGGCCTCGGCACCGTGGGTGTCGAGGTCGTTCGTCTCATCGAGCGGCAAGGGCGCGTGCTGTCCGAGCGGACGGGACGGCCGGTGCGCGTCGTCGCTGTGACCGCGAGGTCGAAGGCCAAGAAGCGCGGCATCGATCTGTCCGGCTTCAAATGGGCCAAGGATGCGCTGGCGCTCGCTGGGGATCCCGAGGTCGACTGCCTGGTCGAGCTGATGGGCGGCGCCGGCGATCCCGCGCTGTCGGCGATCGACACCGCGCTCAAGGCCGGCAAGTCGGTGGTGACGGCCAACAAGGCGCTGATCGCCAAGCACGGCTTGAAGCTCGCCAAGGCTGCTGAGAAGCATGGCGGCGCGCTGAATTTCGAGGCCGCCGTCGGTGGCGCCATTCCCGTGGTCAAGACCTTGCGCGAGGGGCTCGCCGGCACCGGCATCAGCCGGGTCTATGGTATCCTCAACGGAACCTGCAACTACATCCTCACCCGGATGGAGCAGGAAGGGCTGTCGTTCGATGAATGCCTGAAGGACGCCCAGCGCCTCGGCTATGCCGAGGCCGATCCGTCGTTCGACATCCATGGCCATGACACCGCGCAGAAGCTCGCGATCCTGGCGAGCCTCGCCTTTGGCACCCAGGTGGCGCAGAGCTCCATCTATGTCGAAGGCATCTCCTCGATCGCGCCGGAAGATCTCAAGGCGGCTGCCGAGCTCGGCTACCGCGTCAAGCTGCTCGGCGTCGCCATGCGCACCGCCAAGGGGATCGAGCAGCGGGTCCATCCGACGATGGTGCCGAAATCGTCCTCGATCGCGCAAGTGATGGGCGTCACCAACGCCGTGACGATCGACGGCGAGGGCATTCCACCGATCACGCTGGTCGGACCCGGCGCCGGTGGCGCGGCGACGGCGTCCGCCGTCGTTGCCGACATCGCCGACGTCGCACGCGGCATTCGCGTCGCGCCGTTCGGGCGTCCGGTCGAGAAGCTGCAGGCGACCGAGAAAGCTCCGATGGAGCGGCACGAGGGCGGCTACTACATCCGCCTGATGGCGCGCGACCATGCCGGCACGGCCGCGACGATCGCGACCCGGCTGGCCGAGCAGAAGATCTCGATCGAATCGATCGTGCAGCGCCACCCGAACGGCAGCGAGCCGCCGAAATCCGCGGGCAAGAGCGCGCCCGTGCCTGTCATTCTCATTACCTACGCGACCCATGAAGACGCGGTGCATCGCGCACTCCAGGCGGTGCAGCGCGACAAGGTCATCAGCGGCAAGCCGCAGGTCATCCGGATCGAGAAAAATTAGGGCATGATGCCCAGGGAACCGTTTGTCCCTGCTCAAACAAACGCATGGCGTTTGCCCAGACTTCATGCTCAAACCGGGGGAATCGACAGGCGGGGAGCGGCCATCCGGGCCGACCGCCTGATCGGTGCGTCGTCCGTGGGGGCGACGTTTGAGCGGTAGATTTTGATGGCGGGTGTCCGCCGTGACGTCTTGAGGAGTTGACCGATGTCGACGCAGATTTCTGTCCCGCAGCAGTTGTTGCTCGAGCGCATCCTGACGCTCGAGCTGGTGCGCGTGACCGAGCGGGCGGCGGTGTCGGCGGCGCGGCTGCGCGGCCATGGCCAGGAGAAGCCGGCCGACCAGGCGGCCGTGGATGCGATGCGTCGCGAGCTCAACAAGCTGCCGATCGAAGGCACGGTCGTGATCGGCGAGGGCGAGCGCGACGAGGCGCCGATGCTGTATATCGGCGAGAAGGTGGGTCTCAACACCGGTCCCAGGGTCGACATCGCGGTCGACCCGCTCGAGGGTACGACCTTGTGCGCCAAGAACATGCCCGGCGCGATTGCGACCATGGCGATGGCCGATGGCGGCACGCTCCTCCATGCTCCCGACGTCTACATGCAGAAGATCGCAGTCGGCCCCGGCTACGCCAAGGGCGTCGTCGATATCGACGCGACGCCGGCCGACAATGTCCGCCGGCTCGCCAAGGCCAAGGGCGTGGAGCCCGGTGCGATCACAGTGCTGGTGCTCGACCGTCCGCGTCACGCCGACATCATCCAGGGCGTACGCTCGACTGGTGCGGCAGTGCGGCTGATCACCGACGGTGATGTCGCCGGCGTGATCCACTGCGCCGACCCGGACAACACCGGCGTCGACATGTATCTCGGCACCGGCGGCGCACCGGAAGGCGTGCTGGCGGCTGTGGCGCTGCGCTGCATCGGCGGCCAGATGCAGTGCCGGCTGATTCTCGACACCGAGGAGAAGCGCGAGCGCGCCCACAAGATGGGCGTCGGCGACCCCAAGATGATCTACGGCATCGAGGACATGGCCCGTGGCGACTGCCTGTTCGCGGCTACCGGCGTCACCACCGGCTCGCTGCTCTCCGGCGTCAAGTTCCGCAAGGACGGCGTGATCGAGACCGAGACCGTCGTCATGCGCTCGGTCACCGGCACTGTGCGCTACATCCGCGCCGAGCACCGCCAGTTGGAGAAGTTCCACCTCGACTGACGTCGGAGCGCCGTGATGTCCGATCTGTCCATGGTCAAGGCGCTCGTCTTCGACGTGTTCGGCACCGTCGTCGACTGGCGCACCAGCCTGATCAATGATTTCACCGCGTGGTCGAAGACCCGCGGCATCCAGGGTGACTGGACCGCGCTGGTCGACGGCTGGCGCGGGCTCTATGTCGGCTCGATGGACGAGGTCCGCAAGAATCCAGAGCGCGGCTACGTCATCCTCGATGTGCTGCACCGCCGCTCGCTGGAGACGCTGGTGGCGCGGCTCGGCATCGCGGGCCTCACCGAGGCCGACCTCGATCATCTCGCCCGCGGCTGGCACCGGCTGCATCCGTGGGCCGACAGCGTCGCCGGGCTGTCCCGGCTGAAGTCCAAATACATCATCTCGCCGCTCTCCAACGGCAATGTCGCGCTGCTCACCAACATGGCGAAGTTCGCGGGTCTGCCCTGGGACCTCATCCTCTCCGCAGAGCTGTTCGCGCACTACAAGCCCGACCCCGAAACCTATCTCGGCGCCGCGCGTCTGCTGGGTCTTGCGCCCGGCGAGGTCATGATGGTCGCCGCGCACAACAATGATCTCGAAGCTGCGCAGCGGTACGGTCTCAAGACCGCCTTTGTCGCCCGCCCGACCGAATACGGGCCGCTGCAGAGCCGCGACTTCGAGGCCACCGGCGCCTGGGACATCACAGCCAATGATTTCGGCGGCATCGCCGATCGCGTGGGCTGCTGACCCGCCGGCCTCACCCGCCCGACACGATCGCGCCGTACCAGCCGAGCCCCTTGTAGGTCTCGTAGCCCGGTGTGGCATGGAACGCGACCATGCGCCCCGAGGCGTCCTGATAAAATCCGCTGGGCTTGCCGTCGAGCTTGAGCGACAGCCGCTCGCTCAGGATGCCCTGGCCGTCGGACGCGGCGATGACGCGGAAGTTGGAATCGACCAGCAGCACGCGCGCGCGGTCGTTTTCACTGACGCGCACGCCCTGGACGATCGCGCGCGCCTGCGCTTCCCAGTCGAAATGGATCGCGAGCACGCCGAGCGGCTTGCCGTTGGCCTTGCCATGCTCGCGCACGGACGCGCAATAGGTGGCGACCTGCGCATTGCCGAGCAGCGGCTGGCACTCGACGTCACCGGCTGTGTAGTCGTCGCCGGAGCGCAGGCCGCGCGCCTCCCGGAACCATTTGGTGTCGGCCACGCTCTGGCCGACAACGTTGAAGCGATCGGCGCGGCCGTTTGCGATCACCTTGCCGCTGGGATCGCATAGCCACAGATCCAGATAGACCGTGTAGGCCGACAGGATCACGGCGAGCCGCTCGGAGACATGCGCGACCCCTGTCGCATCCGGGTTTGCCGCACAGTCGACGACGGCTGAATCGGTCGCCCACCAGCGCACGTCGCAGGTGCGTTCGTAGAGATTGCGGTCGATCAGTTCGATCGCATTCAGTGATAGATCGACCATGCGCTCGCCGCGGGCACGGTCGGTCATGCGCTCGATCGAGCTCTTGAGATTGCCGGTGCGCGTCGTGAGCTGGCCTTCGAGCTCGCGCGCGATGGTCTCGACGAGCTGGCCGACCGCACGGACCTCCTGCGCCACCACGGCGAAGCCTGCGCCTTGCGCGCCCACCCGCGAGCTTTCGATCAGCGCGTTGAGCGCCAGCATCTTCATCTGGTTGGTGATCTGCTGGATCGATTTGGTCTTCTCGCAGGCGATCTGATTGACCTCGCCGGTGAGCCGCGCGATCAGCGCCGAGACGTCGGTCTCGTCGTCCTTCTGAGCCGCGTGTGAGGGAGCAATGGAGGGCGACGTCTTCAATTCGGGCGCGATCGGCATCGGCAATCAACTCCGTGTTGCCGCGTGCTCCGTCGGCACGGAGCGCGCGAACAAATCAGGCGTAATATTTGATTGAAATTGTACGAAGTTCGCCTAACGGCTGTTTAATGCACGCCCTTGGACACAGCTGTAATTTTAGGCAACCAGCCGAATATGCTGTCAGGTTCCTGGAGTTCCCGGCGGCTATCATTCGATTCCAGTGGGTTCCCTGGATGGAACCCGCCGATGGCAGAGAGTTGCTGTAGGTTCGCTGCCGTCCGTTTCGAATCGCTGCGCTGCAAGCGAGGCTCCCCGCATCATGGCACCATCGGCCCTTGCACTGCCCCTGAGCGCGCCGCCAGCGTTTCTGGGGGTACGGCTGTCGCTGACCAGCAAATTGTGGCGCGACCGGCTGGATGCGCGCGGCGCGGCGCGGGCGCTCGCCATCGTGCAGCGCTATGAGTTGCCGGAGATGCTGGCGCGGGTGATCGCCGGGCGCGACGTCGAGATCGATCAGGTCGACGACTTCCTCGATCCCACCATCCGCAAGCTGATGCCGGATCCGTTCACGGTGACGCAGATGGAGGCGGCGGCCGGCCGCATCGCCGATGCTGCGGCGAAGGGCGAACGCGTTGCGATCTTCGGCGACTACGATGTCGACGGCGCGACGTCGGCGGCGCTGCTCGCCTGGCATCTGCGCCATTGCGGGCTCGATCCCCTGATCCACATTCCGGATCGCATCTTCGAAGGCTACGGGCCGAATGTCGAAGCCATCCGCGCGCTCGCGGCCAAGGGCGCGACGCTTCTGGTGACGGTCGACTGCGGCACGACGAGTCTCGAGCCGCTCGCCGAGGCGCGACGGCTCGGCATGTCCGTAGTCGTGATCGATCACCACCAATGCGGCGAGGAGCTGCCGGAGGTCGACGCGCTGGTGAATCCGAACCGGCCCGACGATCTCTCCGGCCTCGGCTATCTCGCCGCGGTCGGGCTGACGCTGGTGACGCTGGTCGCCGTCAACAGAGAGCTGCGCAAGCGTGGTTTCTGGACTGCGGAACGGCCGGAGCCCGACCTGCTCAGCATGCTGCATCACGTTGCGCTCGGCACCGTCGCCGACGTCGCGCCGCTGATCGCGCTCAATCGCGCCTTCGTCGCCAAGGGCCTGATCGCGCTGCGCCGGCGCGACCATGTCGGCCATACCGCGCTGATGGACGTGGCGCGGCTCAACGGGCCGCCGGAGGCTTGGCACCTCGGCTTCATGCTGGGCCCACGTATCAATGCCGGCGGCCGCATTGGCCGCGCCGATCTCGGCGTGCGGCTGCTGCTCGAAGGTGACATCTCGGAAGCGGCGCGCATCGCCGCCGAGCTCGATCGTCTCAACAGCGAGCGCCGCGTCATCGAGCAGGCGGCGGAAGCGCAGGCCGAGGCGGAGGCGCTGGCCTCGCTGGGGCTTGAAGACAAGGGCGCGGTGATCGTGACGGCCTCCCAAGGCTGGCATCCCGGCGTCGTCGGTCTCGTTGCCTCGCGGTTGAAGGAAAAGTTTGCCCGTCCCGCGTTTGCGATCGCGCTGGAGCCCGGCGGCATCGGCACCGGATCGGGCCGCTCGATTCCCGGCGTCGATCTCGGCCGCGCGGTGCGCCACGCGGTGGAGCAGGGCATCCTGATGAAGGGCGGTGGGCATGCGATGGCCGCCGGCGTCACCCTGCGCAGGGAGCGGCTCGCCGAATTCCGCGCTTTTCTGGAAAGCGCGCTCGCCGCCGACGTCGCCGATGCGCGCCACGTCAACGAGATCCTGATCGATGGCGCGATCAGCGCACGCGCGGCGACGCCGGAACTGGTCGCGACGCTCAATCGGGCCGGTCCGTTCGGCAGCGGCAATCCCGAGCCGATCGTGGCGCTGCCGTCGCACCAGCTGGTCTATGCCGACGAGGTCGGGCAGGCGCATCTGAAGCTGCGCTTCAAATCCGGCGACGGCGCCACCGTCAATGCCATCGCGTTCCGCTCGGTCGGCCAGAAGCTCGGCAATGCGCTGCTTCAGCATCGCGGCCAGATCCTGCATGTCGCCGGCACGCTCACGGTCGACCGCTACCAGGGCGTCGAGCGGGTGCAACTGCGCGTGCTCGATGTCGCGGTGCCGGACCACGGACCGGCGATGATCAGGTAGTAGCCCCAACATCCCCTGTCGTCCCGGACAAGCCTCGCCGACGCTTGCGTCGGCGCGGCGCAGATCCGGGACCCACGCCGCAGCAGATGTTGTGAGGATGCGATGCCGACGGTGCCTCACACGACGGCCGCGGCGTATGGGTCCCGGCTCGGAGGCCGGGACGACAGCGGAGGGTGAGGCGGCGGTCGCGTCTCTCATGGAAGCGCATGCAGTTACGTCCTCGCAGCGCCATCGCGCCCCGAGTGATGCCTGTTCAAAAACCCTCTCAAGAAAGAGGGCGCAGGGAATGCCGGGTATCGACTGATACCCATGGCCCCCGTGCGTGAAAAGTGCACGGGGCAGGAACCACAGGTCCAGCCGGATATCCCGGCATTCCCTGCGCGATGGTTTTCACGCTTATACGCGATCTCCCCGGTGTCCGGCTTGATAGCCACCGTCGCCCTTGGGGATCATCATCCCCCAAGAGCTTGGCGCCAGCATCGGGGCGCCAGGACCACGCGACTTCACGTCCGCAACCTGCCGTTCGTCCGCGCACATCGAAGCACGCTGCGACACGATCGCGGCCACCGCATCCCGCCCTCCACGTTCATGACGATCGCGAAGCGCCCCTCTCATGAGGACGGGACGACGGCATTGTTTCTGATTTTCGGAATAATTGCAAGCGGAAAATTTGAGACCCGGCGACTGAGCGGAGGCAGGTCGCTGATGCGGCTTGCGAAATCGGTCGATCGGCGTCGAGGCTGCTCGACCACCGGGACACTCTGGCGAATGTTAAAAGGCGCACACGCGCAGAACGCTTGCGCGTTCACGGTCTGCGCGGCAAGTTGCGCGGGGTGCGGGAAGGGTTGCGTGAGATGAAGCGGATATCGTTCAAGGGTGTCGTGATCGGCAACATCGTGGACATCCTGTCGACGAACCTCGCTATCTTTCCAGCGACGATCATCATCTTCATCTATTCCCGATCTGCTGCGGAGCTTGCGGTCTCCAACCCTCGCGCTCTGATGGAAAGCGGCCTTTTCAAAGCTCTCATGATGACTTTCGGAGCACTCTGCTCCGTATTGGGCGGCTACGTTTCGGGGAGGGTTGCCAAGCACGATGAGATCCTCAACGGGGCTCTCTCGTCAGTTCTGTGCATCGGCTTCGGCGTATACGCGACAATTGGCGGCCGCAGCGCTCGCCATCTGGTCGTGCAACTTGCGTTGATCGCGGTGAGCCCCGCGCTGGCCGCCCTCGGCGGATATTTGAGTTCGCGAAGGAAGAAGCCGCAGTGACGGCGCAGCCGCTGCTCGACCGGTGCGCCTTGAAACGAGGCTACGATCTCTCGCCTCTGTTTTTTCCAGGATCTCTGCAATCGTTGCGACGTAAGGTCGTTCGGACGAGCCGGAGTTGAAGTGCCCATGCGACGTTTGCTTGCCGTGCTCGGGCCTCTGCTGGTGTGGGCGTCGTGTGCTCTCGCTGAGCCGGGCCTGCATTGGCGGACGGCAAGCCCCGGCGACAAATCCTGGTCTGAGCCCATCTCACGCGAGGTGCAGGAATTCGCCGTTGAGCAGAAGCCGACGGCGATCATGGTTGTCAGAGACGACCACATCGTTGCCTCCTTTGGGGATGTCAGCGCGAAGGTCAATGTCAGATCCGTGCGCAAGAGCCTGCTGAGTGCGCTGTATGGCATTGCCGTCAAGGAGGGCCGGATCAACCTTGCCAGCACCCTTGCCGAGCTCGAGATCGACGATGTTCCGCCGGCTCTCTCGCCGGCAGAAAAGACAGCGACGGTTCGCCAGTTGCTGATGGCACGGTCCGGCGTCTATCATCCGGCCGCGTATGAGACAGGTCAGATGAAGCAGGGGCGGCCTGCGCGCGAAAGCCATACGCCCGGCAGCTTCTGGTACTACAATAATTGGGACTTCAACGCGCTCGGCACGATCTATCGTCGATCCGTGGACGACGTCTTTGCGAGCTTCGAGAAGCGGATTGCGCGGCCGATCGGCATGGAGGATTTCTCCGCATCGGATGGTCTGTATCTGAAGGAAGCCTCGTCGTCCCATCCGGCCTATGTGTTTCGGGTGAGCGCCCGAGACCTGGCGAGGTTTGGCCTGCTGTTCCTCAACGGTGGCCGTTGGAACGGGACGCAGCTGGTCCCTTCTCAGTGGGTCACGGAATCGACGACCCGTCTTTCGGACACCGAACAGCCTGAACGTGGTTACGGCTATCTCTGGTGGACGTTCGCCGATGCAAGGTCGGACCTCAGCGCCTTCTTTGCCAATGGCTATGGCGGCCAACTGGTCGTGGTCGTTCCATCGAAACGCCTGGTGTTGGTCGAACTTGTGGATCTCGCTGCGAACAGGCAAGGGGTTCGGACGCAGCGCTTTCTCGATCTCGTGAGAAAAATCAGCGTATCGGTGCCGTAACAAGGCGTCCAATGGCCATAGCGATCAATCTTCGATCTGATCATTTCTCCGCAGCCGAGATCGAGGGTCTGTGGGATCAGGTCGCGGCGTTCGAGGAGGTGCCGTCGATGCATGCGCTCGGCTATCGGCCGCACGTCACGTTTGCCATCTACGAATCGCCCGAGATCGACGTCGACACCGCATGGAACGCCATGCGCGAGGCCGCGCAGGGCGGCGCTGCTCTGGAGGTTCAGTTCAGCCGCATCCGCTGGTTCTCGCATCCCCAGTTCGTGCTGTGGGCCGAGCCGGCGATGAACGAGACGCTCTTCAGATGGCACGCCTCGATCGCGGCGGCGATCGACCCGGCGCATTGTCGTCCGCATTATCGCCCCGGCGCGTGGGTGCCGCACTGTACTCTGGGCACGCGGATCATGGACGGACGCCGCGACGACGCCATCGCTTTTGCGCGCTCGTTCGACCGTCGCTTCACCGTCGTGTTCGACGTCATCGATTGCGTGGTGTTTCCGCCCGTGCAGATCGTCGCGGAGCGGAAGCTGGCATGAGCGCCCACGGACGATCCCGGTTGTACCGAAATGAAGCTCAGCGCCAGGACGGCTTCGGCAACTGGTCGGGATTGAATTTCGGGACCGACCGAGGCGCTGGTGGAGCCGCGGCATCGTCGGATGCGGAAAACAGCAGGATTGCCTCGAATGGCACGTCGGGGGCCTCCGCGGCGTAGCCCCAGCACGTGAGGGGCGTGCTTCTGCAGCACCCTTCGAGGCTGAGCGTCAGCTCATCCGGGCCGAACAGCGACGGCTGTCCCGGGGCGTGACGTTTCGTCTTGACGATGGCTGTGAAGCGATCGCCGTCGGCCTCGTAGCATCCCGTGTAGCTCAGCACGGTATCGCCGCCGCAGACCTTGCCGCCCACCAGCTGGACGATACCCGTCCCCTGGCCCTTGGGGGTCTTGAACCAGGCGGAATAGGTGCCTTCTTTCATCATCTGCCGCAGATCCCGTCGTTGGGTCTCGCGCATCGTTGTGCGGCGCAAATTAAGAGAAGGTGAAAGCCACCGCGTGAATGGCACCAGGAACCGAAATTTGTTCGTGTACAAATGGTTGTGAACGAATCCGGGTCTGGCCCGATCGTCCGGCAACGGCTCGCCATCTGGGCGCCAGGTCACTTCCAGTTTTCGACCCAATCGGAGGCCGTGCGACTCCATTGGATGACTGAGGTGTCATCCAGACCAACATCGAACAGATTCCAGCGATAAGCGTCGATAGCCTCGTCGACCGTGCATCCCCAGAGATACGGAGGCGTTGTCGCGATGGACCGCTCGACCGGATCGCTCAGCTGTTGAGGTGGCGGAATGGGGATGCCGCGCAGATGGTTGGATGCGAGGTCCTGCTCGTAGAATTGAGCGAGGCTTTCGAGCAGGTCTGCGCAGGCCGTTGCGTGATCATAGCCGTGCGCTACATGCCCGAGCCAGTGCGGCGCGAGCGCACCGAGGGTGGGCGGCAGGTCCAGCGTCTTGACGAGGGGGGAGCTTATCTGTCCGGTGGCGAAATTGGCGAGCCCATGACAGGCCGCGGTGATCGCGATCATCAGATGCGTCTGCAGACGGCTCACAAACAGGAATTCGCGGCAATGACGGGCTTCCCATCCCCGACCTCCGCTACCCCGTCTCGCGTTCTCGCGGGTTGCCCGGAGCCCCTCCCAGTCGATCGGCGAACGGGCATGACGCACGAGCTTCAACGTGGAGAGATCATCGATCAGGAGATTGGGCTGCCCACGGACACGGTTGTAGCGATGCTCATAGAGGGGCACGACATCGAGAGTACGCGTGCCGGCCTTCAGGGACTCGATGATCAAGCATTCCTGGAGCAACGTCTCGAAGGTGTAGAAGAATGCAATCGAGGTGTCCGTAATGAATGCCGGAGAGGCAGGGCCGGGCTGACACCAGGTCTGGCCGATAATGGCGAACGGCGTCAGCGCATACAGCGAATGATAAGTGTAGCTGGGGTCACGCGCGCTCGGCAGCCGTGCAAGTCCAGCGATGATGTCCGCCAACCGGTTCGTGTCGCCATTCCAATGTCCGACATGCTGGATCCAGAGATTGGCATGATCCCGCCGTAGAGGTGGACCGAAGCGCAGGCCGCTGTACCGGTGTGGCAGCTGCAGCGCGCAGCCGACATGCCAGTCGAAATCGCCATCGGACATGCCGGACATGGCGATCTGTTCCTCCTTGTTGCGGCCAGGCGTCAGACCGAGCGGCCAGCGCGCCGCCTCGTAAACCGCGGTCGGCGAATCGAAGCGGAAATGTTCGGTTGGATCGACGAATTCGGATGACAGCCAGACGCGGACGGGATCGCCGAGCCGCGGCACGGATGCGTGCGGATGGACGAACCCAGGCGAGGCAGGGCCGCCGGTGGGCCGAGGGCGGATTACGAAGTGCACTGTCTTTGAAGGATCGGACGGTGATGGCATCGGCCGCTGCCTGCTCTCGCGAGGAATGACGGGTGGCAAGCCTATCAGATCCGGCCAACGATCTGAGCTGGGTCAGCCCATGCGAGACGCATGGTCGTCGCCGTGGTAAATGATCTGCCTCCGCGTCCCGGGCCGCGCCCTAAGAAAATTAGTCTGACGGGAGCACGGCACCCGTATATACGAACGAGACCGTGGCCAACCGAAAGATCCCGTGATGCCGTCCGAACCTCGCTCGCCGCGTCTTGCCGTTCTGATCGACGCGGACAACGCCTCGGCCAAGATCGTCGACGGGCTGTTCGAGGAGATCGCCAAGATCGGCGAGGCCAGCGTGCGCCGCATCTATGGCGACTTCTCCAGCCCGCGCTCGAAGCCATGGGCCGATACCTTGGCGCGCCACGCGATCGTGCCGCAGCAGCAGTTCGCCTACACCACGGGGAAGAACGCCTCCGACATCACGCTGGTGATCGATGCCATGGACCTGCTGCACAGCGGCCGCTTCGACGGCTTCTGCCTGGTGTCGTCCGACAGCGATTTCACGAGGCTTGCGGCGCGCATCCGCGAGCAGGGCGTCGACGTGTTCGGGTTCGGCGAGCAGAAGACGCCGGAGAGTTTCCGGCAGGCCTGCCGCCGGTTCGTCTATACAGAAAACCTTCGCAGCGACGCTGCGAGCAGCAAGGATGCCGATAGCGCTGCGGCGCCGAAGTCTCTGCTACCGATCAACGCGGCCACGCCGATGATCAAGAAGGTCATCACGCAGATGGACAGCGAGGATGGCTGGGTCGCGCTCGGCGAGGTCGGCAAGCAGCTCTCCAACCTGGTATCCGACTTCGACCCGCGCACCTATGGCTGCCGCAAGCTGAGCGATCTCGTCCGCAAGACCGGCGCCTTCGAGATCGAGGAGCAGACGAAGGGCGGCGGCTCGGTGCGCATCCGCGTCAGGGCGGTGAGCGGATCGCAGCCCAAAGCGAAGGCGCCGAGGACGGGCCAGCGCGAGGCGGTCAAGCCCGTGATGAAGGCCACGCCGAACTGAGCGTCGCCCTGCTCGCAACAACGGCGGACAGGTAGGGTGGGCAAAGCAGCCGCCGAAGGCGGCAGCGTGCCCACCGTCGGGCGGCGTGCTCAGCGGTGAGATGGTGGGCACGGCGCCACTACCAGCTCTCAGGGTGGCGAGAGCACGGCCGCGCCTTTGCCCACCCTACATTTCTTCGCCGCTCAGCCGCCCTGCCGCAGCTTCGCCAGCACCTTCAAGCCACCATATCCATCGGCCGGCTGGATGCCGGCCTTGGCCTGGAAGTCGCGGATCGCCTTCATGGTGTCGTTGCCGACGCGGCCGTCGGTGCCGCCGGTGTCGAAGCCGGCCGCGGTCAGGCGCTTCTGCATCTCCTGCACCTCGGCAAGCGTCAGCGCGCGCTCGGAGCCGGGGAACGGCTGCAGGAACGGCGGCGCGCCGAGGATGCGGTCGCCGAGATGGCAGATCGCGAGCGCGTAGCTCATCGCCGGATTGTAGGACTTCACCGAGTAGAAGTTCGGCCCCAGCAGGAAGGCGGGACCGCCCTCGGCCGGGATCCACAGCTGCGCCGAGGCGTTGGCTTGCGGAAATGGCTGGCCGTCGGCGCGCGTGACGCCGGCCGCCTGCCAGGCCGCGTAGCTGCGGCTGCCCGACATGTTGCCGGGCGCGCGGACCTCGTAGCCCCAGTGCTCGCCACGGTGATACTTGCCGCGGTTGACGAGATAGCGCGCGGTCGAGCCGAGCGCGTCATCGGGCTTGCCGAACGGGTTGATCTTGCCGTCGCCGTCATAGTCGAAGCCGACATTGAGCCAGACTTCAGGCATCCACTGCGTGTGGCCCATCGCCCCGGCCCAGGAGCCGCGCATCTCCTCGGGCGTGCTCCAGCCGCGGTCGACGATTCTGAGCGCGTTGGCGAGTTCGGTCTCCCAATAGGCCTTGCGGCGCGGCTCGTTCCAGGCCAGCGCGGCCAGCGCCGGGAACACCGGGCGCATGTGGTTTTGCTGCACCAGCGGATCGCCGAACGCGGACTCGACGCCCCATAGCGCGAGCAGGGTACCGCGCTCGACGCCAAAATCCTTCTCGATGCGGGCGAACAGCGCCTCGTTCTTCTGCAGCGCGATCTTGCCGTTGATGACGCGCCAGTCGGAGACGCGGCGGTTGATGTATTGCCAGAGCTGCTCCTTGAACTCCGGCTGGTTGCGCATCTCCTTGAACACGGTCATGTCGGGCTCGAGCCGCGCCATGACCCGCGTCCAGGTCGCCTGCGAGATGCCCTTGGCGAGCGCGCGGCCGCGAAACCCGTCGCGCCAGGCGTCGAATTCGGCGGGCGCGGCGGCGGCAGGGAAGGTGGGGGCGAGCAGGGCGGCGGCACTGATGCCGGAGCGGAGCAAGGCGCGGCGGGTCATGGATTCGGACTGGGTCATGGCCGGCAGTCTATCCGTTGACGCAGGCCGACGGCAGGCCCCGCAGCGGTCAATCCTGGTGGAACTCGGCGGCCAGGCGCGCCAGCCAGCGGCGGATGGTCGCGAGTTCCCGCTCGTTCAGGCCGCCGGCGAGCCGCTGGTCCAGCGCGGTGGCCCGGCGCCGTGCCGTGGCCAGCAGAGCGAGCCCGCGGCGGGTCAGGCTCGACTGCAGCACCCGCCCATGCACGGGATGCGGCGTCCTTCGGATGGCGCCGTCGCGTTCGAGATTACCGATGATCACGTTCACGGTCTGCGGCGTCAGCAAGGCGACGCGCGCGAGGTCGGCGCCGGACAGCCCTGGATAGGCCTTCAGCATCGTCAGCACCACGAACTGCGGATGGGTGAGGCCGGTCGACGCGAGCGCGCGGTCGAGCGACAGCCGCGCCGCGGCCTGCGCCTGGCGCAACAGGTAGGCAAGATGGCCGTCCTCGCCGCGCTTGCCCTCGCCGGGCGCTGGCGGCCGCACCGGAACGGCGGCGGCCACGCCCAGGCGTCCGCGCCGTGCGGTCCCCTTCGGGGGCCATGCGGGCGTGGCCGTCGCCCGGGACGGCGGTCGTGTCGTCGTCTTGCGCATGAAATCAAAGCTCTGATAAGTTGTCAGTGCACTGATAACATACGAGATGATCCATGTCACATGCACGCAGCGAGTACACCGACTTCAGGAGCCAGGCGCCGGAGCTCTATGAGGCCATTCTTGCGGTCAGCCAGCAGGCCGCGAAAGCCGGGCTCGACAAGCAGCTGCTCGAGCTCGTCAAGATCCGGGCGTCGCAGATCAACGGCTGTGCGTTCTGCGTGCAGCATCACGTGCTGCTGGCGGAGAAGCTCGGCGTCTCCGCCGACAAGATCAACCTCGTCGTGGTCTGGCGCGAGGCGCCGCAATTCTCGGTGCGCGAGCGCGCGGCGCTGGCCTTCACCGAGGCGCTGACGACGCTGAAGGATGGCGTCAGCGACGATGTCTATGATCAGGCGAGGGCTGAATTCTCCGAGACTGAGCTGGTGTTTCTCACGTCGGCGATCGGCGTGATCAATCTCTGGAACCGGTTCGGCGCAGCCTTCCGCTGGACGCCGACCGAGCGGCCGGCACGCGCCGCCGCCTCGTCCTGAGGCGCCGGGAACTTTGGCGCGACCCGGCGTGTTGTACGTGGAAAGCTTCTGGAGGCACGCATGACCGAGCAGAAAGAGCCGCTCAAGCCGAACGATTTTCCGCTCGAGGCCGAGCAGGGGCGCGTCTGTCGCCAGGACGGCAAGCCGATCGCGCGGACCAACACCGACGCGATGGCGCATGAGATCGCCGAGCGCCTCAACGCGGACGAACAGCGCCGCGAAGAGGACAAGTGGTCGGCGTGATCGGTCGCGGCACGAGCCGGCGAGCCATGCGCTCGCCGGGCGCGTCTGCCGCCATCAGAACCGGTAGTTCAGGCCAATATTGACCGTGTTGATACGGTCCTTCAGGCTTCCGGTCGCGAACGCGTTGGCGTCCGTGAGCCTGAAAGCATTGTCGCCGAACGAATAGAAATTGTACTCGAGGTTCGCCGACCAATGCTGCGCAAAGGCCCATTCCACGCCTGCGCCCGCGGTCCAGCCGGACACAATCCTGCTCCCTCTCGGGTCGACGGTCGGGCGCCCCGGAAGCGCGAACACAATATCGGATTTTTCGCGCGTCCAGGCCGCACCACCTCTGGCATAGGCCAGCCAACCGCTTGCGAAACCGTAGCCGAGGCGTGCGGTGGTGGAGGCCAGGAGATCATTGCGCACGGTGAAGTGCGAGGGCACGGTCAGCCCCGTTGCAAAATCCGTCAGCCGGCCTTGTGTGTCGCTCGTCAGGCCCAGCCAGGACGCTCGCGCCTCGATCCCGACCACCCAGGGCGATGCAAGCTGATAGTCGCAACCGATCTGTCCACCCGCTGCAACACCAACAGAACTGAAATCGCCGGAGCTTCGGATCTTGTCGTCGCTGATCGCCGCTCCGAGTTGACCGCCGATGAAACAGCCGGTCCAGGAGAAGCTCGCCACAGCGGGCGCCTTCGTGACAGCCTTGAGCGGGAGGTCGGCCGCATGCGCACACGTCACGGTGGACACAACCGCCAGGATCGAACCGATCTTCAACATGTTTCCCCCAAGACCCCCGTCTCTCTCAGCAAGGTTTTTTCATGGCCGAGCGGACCGCGACACATCGGCGCGGTTGTGACGAAATGTTTCCAGGGTTGTGTGGTTTTGGGACGACACATTGCCGGGCCGTCCGAAGGCTGCCCCTGTGTTCGCAGGGCGAGTTGCCGCCACACGATGATCATCGAGGCGTATCGATTAGGACGGCAAGTCGATCGCTACGACTCACCGAAGCTGTGATCCCGCGGCACCAGATCGAGCTGATCTCAGGACGCGCCAAGCGAGACGTCGATCCAATGGCTCCTCAATTTGCGTCAGCCCCTCAAAACGGGTTGGCCGGCTGCGCACGCTTGGGGCCTTCCGGCTTCGGCTCGACGGCGAGGCTGGGGTCGGTGGGCAGCACGCGCGCTCCGGCGGCTTGCGTGACGTGGCCGGTCATCGAATGGCGCGCCTCGTCAGCGGATTTGATCTCGGGCGGATGCCAGCGGTCGCGCACCAGCATGGTCAACGCTCCCACGCAGCCCACTGCGATCACGGCTGCCACGAGCGCGGCTCCGGTTCTGCTCTGAGGTTTGCTTGTCACGATCGGTCATCCTCCTTGTGGGAGGCTAACCCGGAGTGGCCGGCGGCGGTTCCGGGTGCGCGGTTGTGCGCCCCGCGGCATCAGTTCCGGTCGTGGCCTGCAGCCGCATCGGCCTGGGGACTCGCGACGAGTGGAAGCGTCCCCGTGGTGGCTGGCGGTGAGCTGACCGCTGACGAGATGGCAAGCGGCGAGGACGCCATGTCCGGTCCGATCTCGCTGCCGCGACCGCCGATCAGCCGCTCATAGGCCGCGATCAAGGTCGTATAGGGATTGACCCAGATCCAGCCGTCGCGCGTGAACACCTGGACGTCGAAGTGCAGGTGGCGGGTGGTGCCGTTGGGGTGGTCGAGATAGTTCGAGACGACGCCGATCGGCTCGCCTTCACGCAGCATGCGGCCGTTGAGCAGGCCGTCCGCATCCATGGCCGCGGGGTTCATGTGCATGTAGCGGAAGCGGATGTGCTCGGTGCCGGTGTTGACCTGTACGGTCACCGCCTGCTGCCTGGTCGAGCGGATCACGACGCCGTCGCGCACCGCGAGCACGCGTTGCCGCCAGGGATCGCAGCCGTCGGCGCCGTCGCGGCGCACCGGACAGACGCCGGGACGCAGATCCTGGCCCTGATGGCCGAAGCCGCTGGCACACTGGCCGACATTGAAGCTGCGCGCCTCGCAGAAATTGTCGCGCCAGGGATACTGGCTCCAGGGCTGCTCGAGCTTGTCGCTCGCACGCCGGCGGCCGAAGGATTGCGAATGCACATAGGCCGGCGAGTCGAGCGGGAAGCGGATCTGCGAATAGGCGGTGCGGTCGGCGCGCCCGCTCTGGCCGCGCGCGCCGCTGTTGGCGACGATGTCGCCGGTGGGGCGATAGGTGAAGTCGGCGTCGAGCGCGAGCGGCCGCTCGGTGGCAACCGGCGCGATGTCCGGCGGAGTTCGCGCCGGCAGGCCACCGGCCAGTCGCAACGATTTCAGGAAGCGCTCGGCGATCGGGTACGCCTCGCGACAGGCCAGGCGCCGCGGCCGCGGCGCGCTGTCGAGGCACTGGATCGAGACCACATAGGGCACGCCGAAGCGGGTGAAGGCGTAGCGGACATAGCCCTCGCGGATGAAGCGGCGCAGATCGGGATAGACAGCGGCAAGCGCCTTGACGGGCTCGCCCTTGAGGCCAGCGGGATCGGCGACATCGTAGCTGATCAGCGAGCCGGTGATCTGGATCTCGACCGGCTTCACGAAAGTCCGCGATGGCAGGCCGGAGACGGCCTCTGGCGGCAACGAGAACACGGCGTCGTAACCGGAAGGGCCGGCATCGAACAGGTCCGTCTGGAAGTCGGCCTGGAAGCGCGGCAGGGCTGCCGGGTCGATCGCAGTCGTACGGCGCGCGGCGAGATAGGCCGTGGTGTCGAACGGCAGCAAAACGGGGACCGGACTGCGTCCGATCCCCGTGAAGATCGCCGAGGTCACGCCATTGAGCTGGGTGAGCGCGGGCCGCCGGCGCGGATCATCGGCCCCTACGCTGCGCCGGCGTGCTGACAGCGCAAAGTCGGCGGCGACCTCGGGCGCCGCGTTGAGCTCGGAGCGCAGCTGGTCCATCGCCGCGCGCCAGTCGGCGCGATTGACCGTGACGGCAGGCGCGACGAACGCATCGGCCGCACGTCCCCCGGACGACGCGGCCAGCGTGATGATCATCGCCAGAACGGCGACGACGATGGTGACCCTTGCCCCCAATCCCCCGCGCCCCCCGGCGTCAGACCATCCACCCGCTCATGTGCCCGCCCTTTATGCGCCCTTGGCGCGTTCCGAGATCTCAGTCCTTGGCGCGCTCGCAATAGGAGCCGTCCTCGGTCATGACGACGATGCGGGTGCCGACGGTGATGTGCGCCGGCACCCCGGTGCGGACACCGTTGGAGAGCACGGCGGGCTTGTAGGAGGACGACGCGGTCTGACCCTTGGTGACCGGCTCGGTTTCCATCACCTCGAGCGTGACGCGCTGCGGCAGCGTGATCGACACCGGCACCACGTCGTGCATCGACAGCTTGACGGTCATGTTCTCCTGCAGATAGGCCGCCTGCGAGCCGACGACGTCCTTCGGAACCTGGACCTGATCGTAGCTCTCCGGGTTCATGAAGTGGAAGCCGTCGGCATCTTCGTAGAGAAAGGTGAAGTTGCGTTCTTCGATCGTCGCCTTCTCGACCTGGTCGGTGGTCTTGTAGCGCTCGGAGATCTTCACACCATCGCTGATTCGGCGCATTTCGATCTGGCTGACCGGCGTGCCCTTGCCCGGATGGATGTTCTCGGCGGTCACGACGACATAGAGCTTTCCATCTTGCTCAATGACGTTACCCTTGCGAATAGAGCTGGCGATGACTTTCAAAGCTGTTTTCCTGACACTGAAAAGGGGGCGCCGGACTGAGCCGGGGCGCCGCGCGACGCGGAATGCGGTTTCGGGCGGCAACATACTGATTTTGTCCGGGGTTGCCAGTCTTTTGGCCAGTCTTTTGCGGCCCGCACGGGCGATTCCCTGATGTCCCGCGAGCCTGCGCCTTCGCCCTGGTGGTCGCCGCAGCGGCACGCCGATGTCAGGCCGTTCCTGCTCGCGCGGGCCGCCATCACCCGCGCGCTGCGGGCCTGGTTCGACGAGCAGGGCTTCACCGAGGTCGAGACCGGCATCCTGCAGGTGTCGCCGGGCAATGAGACCCATCTGCACGCGCCGGCCACCGAGCTGACCGGCGCGGACGGGGCCCGAGCCAGGCGGTATCTGAGAACCTCGCCGGAATTCGCCTGCAAGAAGCTGCTGGCCGCCGGGGAGCGTCGCATCTTCGAGTTTGCCCGTGTGTTCCGCGACCGCGAGCGCGGCGACCTGCATCTGCCGGAATTCACCATGCTGGAGTGGTACCGGGCAGACGCGCCCTATGACGCCATCATGGCGGACACGATCGTCATCATCGCCCACGCCGCCCAGGCCACCGGGATCCGGCAGTTCGCCTTCCGTGGCCGGACCGCTGACCCGTTCGCCGAGCCCGAGCTGCTGACGGTTGCGGATGCGTTCGCCCGATACGCCGGCATCGACCTGCTGGCGACCATCCGCGACGGCGCGGGCGACCGCGACGCGCTGGCGGCGGGGGTTCAGGGCAAGATCCGGATCAGCGACGATGACACCTGGTCGGACCTGTTCAGCAAGGTGCTGGTCGAGCATGTCGAGCCGCGGCTCGGGCAGGGACGTTTGACGGTGCTGTACGAATACCCCACGCCGGAAGCCGCGCTGGCGCGGGTGAAGGCCGGCGAGCCCCGCGTGGCCGAGCGGTTCGAGGTCTATGCCTGCGGCGTCGAGCTTGCCAACGGTTTTGGCGAGCTCACCGACGCCGCCGAGCAGCGCCGCCGCTTCGAGGACGAGATGACGGAGAAGGAGCGGCGCTATGGCGAGCGCTATCCGCTCGACGAGGATTTCCTCGCCGCTGTGGCTGAGATGCCGCAGGCGAGCGGCGTCGCGCTCGGCTTCGACCGGCTGGTGATGCTGGCAGCCGGCGCTGTTCGAATCGACCAGGTGGTGTGGACGCCGCCGGCAGGTGAGCGATGAACAGAATCGAACGTCCTGCGACTCTGCGGAGCGCCGCGGATCTCGTCGCGAACCCGGCCGAGCAGCCGGTGTTGGAGCGTGTGGCGCAGCGCTATGCGGTCGCAGTGACCACGCATCTGGCCGACCTGATCGATACCAACGATCCCGATGATCCAATCGCGCGCCAGTTCGTGCCGAGCCCCCACGAGCTGAACGCAGGTCCCGGCGAGCGCGGCGATCCGATCGGTGACGATACGCATGCGCCGGTCCCGGGCATCGTGCACCGCTACCCGGATCGCGTGCTGCTCAAGCTCGTTCATGTCTGCGCGGTGTATTGCCGCTTCTGCTTCCGCCGCGAGATGGTCGGACCCGGCAAGGACAACGCGCTGTCGGACGAGGCCTATCGCGGGGCGATCGACTACATCCGCGGCCGAGCCGAGATCTGGGAGGTCATCCTCACCGGCGGCGATCCCCTGATGCTGTCGCCGCGCCGGCTGAAGGAGATCATGGCCGATCTCGCCGCGATCGATCACGTCAAGATCATCCGAATCCACACGCGACTGCCGGTCGCCGATCCCCAGCGCATCACCCCCGCGCTGGTCGATGCGCTCAGGGTGCAGGGCGCGGCGACCTGGGTCGCGCTGCACGCCAATCATCCGCGCGAGCTGAGCACGGAGGTACGCGCCGCCTGCGCGCGGCTGGTCGACGCCGGAATTCCGCTCGTGAGCCAGTCCGTGCTGCTGCGCGGGGTCAATGACGATGCAGCGACATTGGAGGCCCTGATGCGCGCCTTCGTCGAGACCCGTATCAAGCCGTATTACCTGCACCACGGCGACCTCGCGCCGGGCACGGCGCATCTGCGCACGACCTTGGCGCACGGGCAGGAGCTGATTCGGGCGTTGCGTGGCCGAGTCTCCGGCCTGTGCCAGCCGGACTACGTGCTCGACATTCCCGGCGGCTATGGCAAGGCGCCGGCGGGGCCGCAATACATCAGTGCCGAGGATTCTGTTGAGCAGGATCATGCGGCGGGTGCGCAAACGCGCTATCGTGTGATTGACTATTGCGGCGAGGCGCACCTCTATCCGCCCGCTGGCGAATGACGTGACGCGCCGATTCCGCTGACACGGAGGAGCAACATGAACAGATTTTCGATCGCGATGGGGCTCCTGATGCTCGTGGCAAGTGGCGGAGCGCTGGCGCAGAGCGGCGCCGGCTCCGCCGGCGGTGCCGGATCGAAAGGCGGCACGTCGTCACAGGCGCCGGTCGGCCACCGTCAGGTGCGCCCGGCCGATCTGCCGAAGGCCGAGCAGGCCGAAGAGAATTCGATGAGCGGGATGACCAAGGAAGACCGCGAGCTCGACCGCAAGATCAAGAGCATCTGCCGCGGCTGCTGAAGAAGCCGCAGAAGCGGCGCGCGCCGAGGCGCGCCGCCCGATCCTTGATACGCGTTACGCCGAGCGTTCGTGCAACTTGTCGCAGCCCGTGGCCCGCCGGGCAGCGACCGCGTCGGCGAGCTGCTCCAGCACCTCGACCGTCGTGTCCCAGCCGATACAACCGTCGGTGATGCTCTGGCCGTAGGTCAGCGGCACGCCCGGCCGCACGTCCTGCCGTCCGGCGACGAGATGGCTCTCGACCATCACGCCCATGATGCGCTGCTCGCCGTCGGCCAGCTGGCGCGCGACGTCGGCGGCGACGAGAGGTTGGTTCTCCGGCTTCTTGCTCGAATTGGCATGGCTGGTATCGATCATCAGCCGCGCCGGCAGGCCGGAGGCGACCAGCTCGACTGCAGCCTGCTCGACATGGGCGGCATCGTAGTTGGGGCCGCTGCCGCCGCGCAGGATGATGTGGCAATCCTCATTGCCGGTGGTGGCCGCAATGCCGGAGCGCCCGCCCTTGGTCACCGCCATGAAGTGATGCGGATGGGCGGCCGATTTGACCGCGTCGGTGGCGATGCGGATGTTGCCGTCGGTGCCGTTCTTGAAGCCGACCGGGCAGGACAGGCCGGAGGCGAGCTCGCGATGGATCTGGCTCTCGGTCGTGCGCGCGCCGATGGCGGCCCAGGCGACCAGGTCCGCGATGTATTGCGGCGTCGTCATGTCCAGGAATTCGGTTGCGGCCGGCAGGCCGAGATTGTTGACGGCGGACAGCACGTTGCGGGCGAGCCGCAGGCCTTTGTTGATGTCGAAGGAGTTGTCGAGATCCGGATCGTTGATCAGGCCTTTCCAGCCGACGGTCGTCCGCGGCTTCTCGAAATAGACCCGCATCACGACCTCGAGCCTGTCGGCAAGGCGCTCGCGCAGGGCCGCGAGGCGCGCGGCATAGTCGACTGCGGCGTCGGGATCATGGATCGAGCAGGGGCCGACGATCACCAGCAGCCGGTCATCGGTGCCGGTGAGGATGGCGTGGATCGCGTTGCGCGCCGCCATCACGACACGCGTGGCGGTGAGGGTGCGCGGAATCTCGCCCATCACCTCCGCAGGCGTGCTCAATTCCTTGATTTCCTTGATGCGAAGATCGTCTGTCGTACTCAGCACGGCGGGCTCCTGCGTTGCGTTGTGGGCACCTGCCGGCCATAAAAAAAGCCGCCAGGATCTGGCGGCTGTTCGGATATCTTGCTGCAATTTGTCAGATTGAGCGCGATCCTCCCGCCGCCAGCGAGCTGTCGTAGCTAAAGTACCAATAGAAGCTGGTGGCGGCGTTGATCATGGCTGCTCTATAGCCGGCTCACGCCGGCTTGTCATCTCGAAAATCGCAACCCCTTCGGGTCAGCCGTTCCGTGCCGCGAGCGCCATGCCGATCATCGACAGTCCGCCGAACAGGAGATTGATGCCGACCAGGAGGCCGATCGCCCAGAGTGCCGTGCCGGGCAGGCCGGAGATGATGATGCCGGCGATGACGATGTCGACGACGCCTGAGGCCGCGAGCCACGACCAGCGCCCGGACAATTCACGCCGATGCTCCAGCGCGTACATGATGGTGGCCACGCCCTCGGCCAGGAAATAGATGCCGATGACGACTGTGAGCGTCACGGTGCCCTGCACCGGCTGTGCGATCAGGATGATGCCGGCGACGATCGCGAGCGCGGCCGATAGCAGCGACCACCAGAAGCCAGGCATCCCGCGCGCCCAGAAGGTCAGCGCAAGCCCCGCGATGCCCGAGATCAGGAACATCCAGCCGAGGAAGATCGTCACGGCAAGGCTGGCCGCCCAGGGCAGTATCATCGCGGCCAGCCCGAGAACGGCGAGCAGGATGCCTTCGATCAGGAAGGCCTTCCAATGCGCGCGGACCGCCGCGCTCATCGCGGACCTCATGCGCTCGAGCTCGGGGGGAATCGTATCCTGGGGAAGGGTCATGATCGTAACTCCCGGCGAGGTCGCGCGCAGGACGCGTGCGCGCACGTGAGGAACATGGTTAGGAACCGCAGCCCGGACAAGCGCGCGATGCGCTTTTGGTTGCCGATTCCTGCCTGCCCACCTCAGCCGAATGCCGACTCAAGCTGTCGTTCGCATCCGGT
Organism: Bradyrhizobium ontarionense; assembly: GCF_021088345.1. Taxonomy (NCBI): domain Bacteria; kingdom Pseudomonadati; phylum Pseudomonadota; class Alphaproteobacteria; order Hyphomicrobiales; family Nitrobacteraceae; genus Bradyrhizobium; species Bradyrhizobium ontarionense. Next base: position 1,003,446 of record NZ_CP088156.1, read on the forward strand.
TGCGGCCGAGAATGTAGATCGTCGTCGTGACAATCAATAGGGCGGCGCCGAGCAGTATCGCCGTCAGTCCCAGTGGAACCAGCACCATCGTGACGTTGCGGTCGGGGTTGAGCAGCCAGTGCCGGATCGAGGTCAGCACGAATCCGAGCCCGATGAAGCCCGCGGCACCGCCGAGCAGCAGCAGCGCCCACATTCGGCGCAGCTGGCTCAGCCGGGCTCGCGCGAGGTCGGTGCGCGGCGTGTGGTGATGAGCGACTTTCCGGACCAGGCGGATGGCGACCCCGATCGAGGAGAATCCGATCAGCACGCTGGCGCCGCCGAGCCAGAGCCGCACGATCGGGTCCAGATCTGGCACCCTCTGCAGCATCAGGAGCGGATAATCGAAGGCGGCATGCAGGGCGACGGGCGCAGCCACCACCAGCGCCCAGCTCGACATCCGCGCCCAGTCGCGATTATGGCGGTGGGCGCCGAGCGCCGTTCCGGCGCGCGCGATCGCGAGATAGGCGCCGGCGATGATGCCGAGCGCGCCGTGGAATGGTACGGTCAGCACGCTGCGCAGCGCCGCCAGCGAGCGCCACATCTCGGCATGCTGGACCAGATAAGCGAGGTTCTCGTAGGCTGCGAAGCCGAGGCCCACGGCGGCGCCGTAGAACACCGTATCCATGGCATTGCCGAATTGCCGGCGCCGCGACGAGATCGCGGCAATCACCGCGATTTTCGCGATCTCCTCGGGGATGGCGACGCTGAACAAGACCCGGGTCAGCTGCGCCGCCCAGGGGGCCTCCAGCGACAATCCGATGTCGCGAAACGGCGCCCGCACGATGCCGAGCAACAGCACGCTGGCGGCTCCAAGCAGGAACGCGGTCCAGATCTTGAGCGGCGGACCAGAATTGTCACCCGCGGCGACCACGAGCCACAGGATCAGGAGCGCGGGCGCAATGGCCGCGGTCCCGATCACGGTGGGAAGGGCTTCGAGCAGGTTCATTTGGGAAGGCAGGTAGGCCATGTTCTCCGATCATCCGATGCCGCCGGCGGAACCGCGCTCTCCGCCTCCTGTCAATGGCATGGATTTGACATCGATGGGCGGCCGCGGGGCAAGAGCTACATGTCGGCAGAAACGACCTGCTTATCAAGGGACCAGATCTCGCGGCCGGCCCGACAGGGGACGGCCCCCGGCTTTGCCTGGGAGGCCGCAAAGGTTCGGTTCGCGATGGGATGGTCACGGCCGAAGGCGCAGGTCCCGCGGCGAGCGGGATGATTCGGGAGGCGCGCGGACGGATCGTTTGCCGTGCAGGCTTGACCGGTCTTTTGCGGAGCGAGTGTATTGCTATGGTTCCCACCGCCCGGCGCGATCGCGTGCTGGAGCGTGGTGGGTCGTACAAGCCGATATCCAACTCAGTCCGTTTGCGCGGCCACGTCCGGCGCCGCCGTCTTACGCTCGAGCCAGGAGCCCGGTGCCTGATACCAGACCCGCTCGGCGTCGGCGGGTGAGGGATCGCCGATGTGCAGGGCGTTGATCGGGACCTCGCCCGCCGCCAGGCCCTCGAGCGCGGCTTTCAATAGTTGGCTGGCGTGTTCGTCGCGGCCGTCCACGCAGGGGTAGATGCTGACCCCGCCGAGCGATGAGGCCACGAACGATTTGCCCCGCCGGGTCGCTCGCAGCAGAAATCCCGACCATGTGTCGGTGGTGAGCGGCAGCAGCAGCCGGCCGGCTTCGACCAGACCATCGAGCCATTGCGGGGCAGGGTGCGTGCAGCCTGCGAACACGATCACGAGGTCGAATGCGCCGGCGCCCGTCGTGCGGCCATCGCTCGGGACCACGTCGACCTGCGGCCAGGGTGTCAGATTGTCACGAGCCCGAACCGCCAGACCCGGATCGATCTCGACGGCCGTGACGTGACCGGTGGGGCCGACGATCTCGGCGAGGACGGCCGAATAGTAGCCGGTCCCGGCGCCGATCTGCAGCACGCGTTCGCCGCCGGCGATGTCGAGGTGTTCGAAATTGCGTGCCCAGAAGCTGGGCATGCCATTGTTGAGATTGCGGCTGGGGTCGATCGAGACCAGAACATCGTGATAGAGCCAGCGCGGGTCGCTGTCCGGGGTCACGAACGGCTCCTGGTAGGGGTATGGAATGATACGCCAGGGACCGGGGCCGACAAACGGCTCGCGCGGGACAGCGGCGAAGGCGTCGATCACGCGCAGGTTGCGCAGCACCGGGGTCTTGCAGCGCAGATCTTCGGCATACCAACGGCGCGCCGCCAATGTGTCGTCCATGGCTCTTTCTCCTGTTGCCGATGGAGATGATGCGGTCCCGGGTCGCCGGCGCGGACAGACCAAAATATTTCGCAAGGCGCTGTCCGCGCTGCGCCGGCTGGTCCGCATAATGGGGGACATGGAACGATCGACTGTCACTTCTGGAGTCGCGACCGCGGCTGGTCGGACCACCGCCGACGCAGCGTCGGCGATCGATGCGCTGTCCGAGACCGACCTGGTGCGGCTGAAGGCCCTGGCGCAACTGTGGAGCCGCGGACTGCCGGGAGGGCTCGGTTGGGCCGATGTGCTGCATGAGGCGATCGTGCGCGTTCTCGACGGATCGCGCGTCTGGCCGTTTGGGGTCCCGATCCTGGCGTTTTTGTCCGGCGTCATGCGCAGCATCTGCGACGATTACTGGCGGTGCGTCCGCCGCGAGCAGCGGCTGCTCGTCAGTCGCGATGGTCAGGGCCAAGGCAGCTCATCGGCCGATCCGATCGACGAATTGGCCGACCCTGAGCGGGTGGCTGTCGCCGTCGCAGGGCTGGCCGAAGTGATGCGGCTGTTCGCGGGAGACCCAGTCGTGCTGAAGATCATCGACGGCTTGGCCAACGGGCTCGTGGCCAGGGATATCTGCAGGGCCTATGGCATCTCCGCGCTCGACTATGACACCGCCCGGCGGCGGATGCGGCGCACGCTGCTGCGCCATCAACCGAACTGGAGCGCACCGTGACACGCTGGCACCCTCGCCTTGAGCTCACCCGGCTGCTCGACGCCCTGAGCGAGGACATCATCGCTGCGACCGATGAGGAGGTGCGGCAGCTGCACGGACGTGCCGTCGCCGGCGCGGCGCGCGAGGTGAAGCGGCTCGTCAAGGCGGCGAGAGCCGATAAGGGGAGCGGCGCGATGGCGGGTCTGAATGATCCCGGCTCCGGCCTGCGGCCGGTTGGAGCAGCTCGACGGCCGTCGCATCAACAGCGACACTGATGCCGCTCGGCGATATCAGCGTGTCCGGGAGCTTCTCGGCACGCTGCCGTCGCCGTCACGCGCCGGCGTCTCACGCCGCGGCTCTGGCGGCGTCCAGGCGTCGGTTCGAGAGGGGGCCGGTGCCTCGGCAGTGGCGGGCTTCTCGACGCAGCTCAGCCGCGGGGTGGGATCGGCGACGCGCCGGCATTCCAAGCCTTCGGCGAAGGCGGTTTGGCTGAGCGCACAGGCGGCGAGGAAGATAGGAATGCGTCTCATGAAGCTTACCCGGCGGCCATATTGAAGTGCCCCGAGCGAGTCGATCACCGAGGCTGCTGCGGTGTTGCCGTGAAAAGGCGCTTTTTTTTGGCCATTCTCGCCTTCAGTTTCAAGATGTCTGTTGTCGGGATGGCACACAGCAGACATCGTTTGCGTGAATGCTATGTATATGATCGTTGTGGTTGCGGCGCGTTCGGCCGAGATCGACGATCAGCTGCTTGCGGTCACGGTTTCCGTTGCAGTGACGGCATCGCGTGGGTCGCCGCGCATCGCGATCACCGCGATCAGGCCGAGGCCTACGCCGATCATCACGTAGAAGATCGGGGCGAGGGGCGAATGGGTGAGCGCGATCAGCCACGTCACGAAGAACTGCGCGAAGCCACCTGAGATCAGCACCGCGACGTTGTTGACGATGGACAGCGAGGTGGAGCGCACGCGGACCGGAAACAGCTCGACCAGGGTGGTGCAATAGACGCCGAGGAAGAATGCACTGAAGCAGCCGATCACGACCTGGCAGACCAACAGCCTGCCGATCGACGGCGCGGCGATGACCCAGGCGTACAGCGGATACAGCAGCACGAAATAGCCGGCGAGCGAGACCAGCAACAGCGGCTTGCGCGGGTAGCGGTCAGACACGGCGCCGGCGATCGGCACCACAATGGTCATCACCACGGCGGCGATCAGCTGCACCAGGAAGCTCTGCATCAGCGGCAGCTTCAGCACGTCCTTGGCATAGGTCACGGTGTAGCCGAAGGTGACGTAGAACGACACGGCGCTGGCGACCACCATGCCCATGCCGATCAGATAGTTGCGGCCGGGGTGCTTGAGCGCCGCCACGAAGCGGTCGCCATGGCCTGCGGATTTGACGCGGACGAACGCCTCGGGCTCGACCAGCTTGGTCCGCATCACGAACAGGATCGGCACGATCAGGAGGCCGACGATGAAGGGAATGCGCCAGGCCCCGGCGTTGATCTGCTCCTGGGTGAAGATCATCGTGATGCCGGCGCCGAGCGTCGCGCCGAGCGCGTTGGCCATCAATTGGCCGGCGATCTGCCAGGAGCCGAAGAAGCCGGTGCGGCCGGGCGGGGCCGCCTCGATCAGATAGGCGGTCGAGGTGCCGAACTCGCCGCCGACCGAGAAGCCCTGCAGGAGGCGCGCGATCAGCACGATGAAGGGCGCGGCGAAGCCGGCCGTGGCATAGGTCGGCGTCAGCGCCAGCAGCGCGACCGACAGGCCCATCAGCGCCATGCCGAGCGTCATCGCCGCCTTGCGGCCGTGCCTGTCGCCGAAATAGCCGAGCGCGAGGCCGCCGACCGGACGCATGAAGAAGCCGGTGCCGAACAGCGCCGTCGTCAGCAGCAGCGCGTTGATCTCGCTTCCCGGCACCTTGGGGTCGACCGGAAAGAACAGGGTCTTGATGACCGGCGTCATCAGCGCGAACACCGTGAAGTCGTACCACTCCATCGCGTTGCCGGCGATTGCCGCGATCATGGCCGTCCTGCTCTTCGTCTGCATCTGTGCGGTCCCTCGTTCGCTCGGCGTTGGTCAGGTGGACGTGATCGGAGCAGGCTGACGTGGGACCGGCGCATCGGCGTCGGTCCATTCGTCGCCGATGATCTCCGGCGTGGCGAAGGCTTTCAGGTTCTCGAAATGCCGCTCGCGATCCTCGACGAACAGCGCGCGGACGATGCCGCGCGCGAGCCGGTCGGCGCCCTCGCTGATCGCCGGGATGTCGCCCGAGAGCTTGCCGTGGCTCAGCGTCGCCGGGTAGTTGAAGCCGTGCAGCCGGGATAGCGCAGGGCACGTTCCCGGCACCTTCTCGAGAAACTCGAAGCCGTCGCCGAGATCCGGCGAGTCCGACAGCTCCTCATTGGCCATACCGGCCGGCGCCGGGAAGCGGTCGCGCCAGAACCGGATGTGGGGAGCGAACGCTGCGAGCTCGGGGCGCAGCGCGAGGTCGACCTTGAAGCCGGTGCCGAAGATGATGAAGTCGGTCGGGTAGCGCCCCTTGGGCGTGGTGACGACCACATGATCGTCGTGCTCCTCCAGCGCGAGGATCGGGCTTGCCAAGTGGAATTGCGCCTGCGGAAACGCCGACACGCGCAGCACGCTCGGACGCGGCGGCGGCGTCTGGGCCTTGATGGTGTGATCGAGGAAGCGCCATTTCCATTCATCGGTCAGGCCGGCAAAGCCGTGCACGACGCCCTGGCTGCCGATGCCCGTGAACTTGTTGATGCGCGGAATGTCGGCGCGGCGGATGAACAGGTCGAGCCGCGCGGCGCCGGTCTCGAGCGCGACCGCCGCATTGTCCATGGCCGAGGCGCCGGCACCGACCACGGCGACGCGCTTGCCCTTCAGGCGGTCGAAGTCGATCGTATCAGCGGTGTGGGCCCAGTAGCGACGGTCGATGCTGTCGGCGATCTCGGGCACGAACGGACCGCCGAGGCCGTCGCGGCCGGTGGCGAGCACGACGTGGCGGGCCAGGATCCGGCGCGGTCCCTCGGGGCTGCGGAGATCAAGGGCGAGCAACTGTTCAGCGCGCGCGTCGATGCGCACGACGGTCACCTCGTTCTGCACCGGCAGCTCCAGCATCTTCCGGTACCAGACGAGGTAGTCCATCCACAGCGTGCGCGGGGCGCGGTCGAGGCGCTGCCAGGCTTCGCGCCCATGCTGCGCCTCATAGAATGCGCGGAAGGTCAGCGCCGGCAGGCCGATCGCGGGCCCGGTCAATTCCTTCGGCGAACGCAGCGTGAGCATGCGGGCATAGCTGACCCATGGGCCCTCCGAGCCTGCCGTGGCACGATCGAGCACGATGTGGTTGTCGACGCCCAGCCGCTTGAGCATGGCCGAGGCCGCAAGGCCGGCCATACCGCCGCCCACAATGACGACATCGTGGACCGCGACGCCATCGACGGTGCGGCGAGGCACCCAGGATTTCGCCGGCCATTCCAGCCACGCCAGATCCTGGCGGAGGCGCGCTTCGAGCGCGGCCAGGCCGGTCGCGTTCGGACAGGGATCGCTCATCATGCGGTTCTCTCGACTTGGACGGCCTCGCCGGCGGCCTCGGCAAACGCGGCGGCGCCGTCGTGGAGCCTCGCGCCCGGCATCAGGCTTGCCGCCGCGCGCAGCGCCGCGTTGAGCGCGGCAACGGTCGGCGTGAGCTCGCGCCCGGCGGGCGTGATGGCGGCGAACAGGAACGGAATGGCGACATCGAGCTTGCGCGTGACGATGCCGGTCATCTCCAGATGCGAGGTCAGCACGGGCTCGACGATCGCAACGCCGAGCGACTGCCGGGCCATCGCCACCGCGTTGAGCGAGGCGTTGGTCTCGATCACCTCCTGCGGCCTGACGCCGGCACGCTCGAGCGCCTCGTCGACGCGGCGGCGCAGGCGATAGGGATTGGCCATGGTCAGGAGGCGGCGGCCGCCGAGATCCTTGAGGCGGATCACCTTCTTCTTCGCCAGCGGGTGATCGGCGGCGACGCAGGCGACGCAGGGCACCTCGCAGACCCACTGCACGTCGAGGCCGGGATGCTGGATCGGCAGGCTGGCGAGGCCGAAATCCGCCGACTGGGCCAGCACGGACTGCACGACGTTCTCCGCCGACAGCGACTGCACATGGACCTGGCGCGGCAGCAGGTCGCCGCTCATGGCGGCGAGCGCGGCCGGCACCACGCCTGCGGCGAGCGCGGAGATCGCGGCGAGGCTGAGCACGGGCAGGGCGCCGGCGCCGATCGCCGTGGCGCGCGCGCGGATGTGCCTGAGGCCGAGCAGCAGCCGCTCGACCTCGGCGTGGAACAGCACCCCCTTTGGCGTCGGCGCGATGCGCGGGCCGTTGCGCGCAAACAGCAGGTAGCCGACGTCGGTCTCGAGATCCTGGATCTGCCGCGTCACCACCGGCTGCGAGCGGCCGAGCAGGCGCGCAGCCGCAGTGATGCTGCCGGCGGACATCACGGCGGAGAAGGCTTCCAGCAGCCTGATATCGATCACATCATCATGCATTCCCGGCATTATGCATCCTCTTCAATCTGCTTGAAGCATAAAGTTTCCGCGGCCGATGGCTTATTATTCATCAGAAGAATGACGAAATAATCTTGATGTGAAAAGTGGATTATGGTCGGTTGCGCGGATGACCCCTCCGATTGCTCCCCATTCGGCGATGATGGGCCCGCCGCGCTATCGCCGCGGCTGGGTCGACGACGCCGTCGCGGCCATCGAGGCCGACCAGTGCCGCACCGCGGACACGCATCTGATCCGCCTCATCGTGCCCGCGCTCGCCGGCATCGACATCTACCTCAAGGACGAGTCGACGCATCCGACCGGCAGCCTCAAGCATCGGCTGGCGCGGTCGCTGTTCCTGTACGCGCTGTGCAATGGTCACATCCGCGAGGGCACGCCGGTGGTCGAGGCCTCCTCGGGCTCCACCGCGGTGTCGGAGGCCTACTTCGCGCAGATGATCGGGGTGCCGTTCTACGCGGTGATGCCGCGCACGACGTCGGCTGAGAAGATCGCCGCGATCACGCATTACGGCGGCAACTGCCACCTGATCGATGACGGCAGGTTCCTCTATGCCGAGGCGGCCGCGCTCGCAGCGCGGCTCGGCGGCCACTACATGGACCAGTTCACCTTCGCCGAACGGGCCACCGACTGGCGCGGCAACAACAACATCGCCGAGTCGATCTTCAACCAGCTGCAGGGCGAGCGCTGTCCGCTGCCGGAATGGATCGTGATGAGCGCGGGCACCGGCGGCACCTCGGCCACGATCGGCCGCTACCTGCGCTATCGCCGCCATCCGACGCGGCTGTGCGTCGCCGATGTCGAGCACTCCGCGTTCTTCGATGCCTTCTGCAAGGGCGACTGCGCCCAGACCTGCGAGCGTCCCTCGCTGATCGAGGGCGTCGGCCGTCCGCGCTGCGAGCCGTCCTTCGTGCCGGGTGTGGTGGACCGCATGATGAAGGTGCCGGATGCGGCCTCGATCGCGGCGATGAACGTGCTGACGCGGCGGCTGCGCCGGCCGGTCGGCGGCTCGACCGGGACCAACTTCCTCGCGCTGTGCCGGCTTGCGGCCCAGATGCGCGAGGCCGGCACGACCGGCTCGCTGGTGACGCTGATCTGCGATTCCGGCGAACGCTATCGCCAGACCTACTACGAGCCGCAATGGCTCGCCGCCCGCGGCCTCGATCCGGCGCCGGTCGAGGCTGTGCTCACCGCCTTCCTCGATACCGGCACGCCAATGGGCCTCGATATCCTGGATGCCGACAATCCCTGCCAGATGCGAGGTGCCGCATGACCACGCTGATCGAGAAGCTCGCGGGCATCCCCACGGGCTCGAAGCTCGGTGCCGCGCTGAAGACGCGCGCCGAGGTGCTGCGGCTCAGCGAGGCCGCGCATGATGCCGTGCTGGTGCCGCGCGATCCCGGCGGGCTCAGCCATGCGCTGCGTGCGGCACTGGCAGCACGGATGTGCCGGCACCTCGGCAGCGCCGCGCTGGTCGCGCATTACGACGGCTATCTGGCTCATTCCGGCGATGCCGACGTCGCGGCGCTCGCGCAGCCCGGCGGCGTGAGCGGCGATCCCCGCCAGGACGCCATGGCGCGGCATGCCGACCTGCTCACGCTGTCGCCACGCAACGCGACGCGCGGCGACATCGAGGCGCTGAGGTCCGCCGGTGTCGGCGAGCCCGACATCGTGCGGCTGTCAGAGCTCGCGGCGTTCGTGAACTACCAGCTGCGGGTGGTCGCGGGCCTGGTGCTGCTGAGGGATGCGTCATGAGCAAGCCGGTCCACGACTTTACGGCCAAGGTCCCGGAATGGTCGCCCTATGTGACCCCGGTCGAGTTCGCCAGCGCCACGCCCGCGCAGCTGTCGGCGATGAAGGTCACGCCGTCCAACAAGGGCGTGTCGGCGTATGTGCTGACCTTGGCGCACGATCCGGAATCGCTCGAGGTGCGCTCGCCGCTGTTCAACCTGATCATGTACGGCAAGGACGGCCTGAGCCCCGCTGAGCGCGAGCTCGGCGCGATCGCGGCCTCCGTGGTCAATCGCTGCATCTATTGCACGGCAGTGCATGCCTCGCGGTTCCTGGCCCATACCAAGCGGACCGAATTGATCGAGACGGTCTTCGCCGACGAGCTGCAGGCCAGGCTGCCGCCGCGTGACCAGGCCGTGTTCGACTTTGCCGCGCGGCTGTCGACGACGCCGATCGCGGCGACGGTTGCCGACGCAGGCGTGCTGAAGGAAGCCGGCCTCAGCGAGCTGGAGCAGCTCGACCTGATCCTGTCGGCGGCGATCTTCGGCTGGGCCAACCGTCTCATGCACACGCTGGGCGAGCCGCTCGCCGCGGAGGGCTGACGCCGGGGACGGCCCGCCCGACGCCCGGCATTGTGCCCAATACCTGATCTGGATCAACGAAGCGGGCGCAGAATTGCGCTTTCGTCCCGACCTGCAACAGACCCTTAAGGGGCCGCTGGAACTCTGGCTTCGCGCCGCGGGCAGGGGAAGGACGGATCAGGTGATGGATTACGACAGCTATTTCGACCGGGCCCTCGACCAGCTGCATCAGGAGCGCCGCTATCGCGTCTTCGCCGATCTCGAGCGGCTCGCGGGCCGCTTTCCGCGCGCGATCTGGCACGCCCCGGATGGTCCGAAGGACGTCGTGATCTGGTGCTCCAACGACTATCTCGGCATGGGCCAGCATCCGAAGGTGATCGGCGCCATGGTCGACGTTGCCGCGCGAATGGGCACGGGCGCCGGCGGCACCCGCAACATCGCCGGCACCAACCATCCACTGATCGAGCTGGAGCGCGAGCTCGCCGATCTCCACGGCAAGGAGGCGGCGCTGGTGTTCACGTCGGGCTACGTCTCCAACGAGACCGGCATCTCGACCATCGCCAAGCTGCTGCCGAACTGCCTTCTGCTGTCGGATGCGCTGAACCACAATTCGATGATCGAGGGCGTCCGCAAGGCGGGCACCGAGAAGCAGATCTGGCGCCACAACGACCTTGATCATCTCGAGCAGCTGCTGCGTGCGGCCGATCCGGACCGTCCCAAGCTGATCATCTGCGAGAGCCTGTACTCGATGGACGGCGACGTCGCGCCGCTGCACCGCATCTGCGATCTCGCCGAACGCTACGGCGCGCTGACCTATGTCGACGAAGTCCACGCGGTCGGCATGTACGGCCCGCGCGGCGGCGGCATCGCCGAGCGCGACGGCGTGATGGCCCGGATCGACATCCTCGAAGGCACGCTCGCCAAGGCCTATGGCTGTCTCGGCGGCTACATCGCCGCCAATGCGAACCTGATCGATGCCGTGCGATCCTATGCTCCGGGCTTCATCTTCACCACGGCATTGCCGCCGCCGGTCTGCGCCGCCGCGACCGCGGCGATCCGCCACCTGAAGACCTCGCAATGGGAACGCGACCGCCACCAGGATCGTGCGGCGCGGCTGAAGGCGGTGCTGAACGCCTCCGGCCTGCCGGTCATGCCCTCCGACACCCACATCGTGCCGGTCCATGTCGGCGATGCCGAGAAGTGCAAGGCGGCCTCCGACCTGCTGCTGTCCGAGCACGGTATCTACATCCAGCCGATCAACTACCCGACCGTGCCGCGCGGCCTGGAGCGGCTGCGGATCACGCCATCCCCCTACCATGATGACGGCCTGATCGACGCGCTGGCCGAGGCCCTGGTCGATGTCTGGGACCGGCTCAGCCTGGCGCGCGCGCCGCAGGCGCTGGCGGCGGAGTGACGGCTTCGCCTGTCCTGCCGGGCTGTCACGTCGATCTGTCGGTTTGATCTGCCGCAATGCCGCCCGTGCCCGCGCGGGCGTAGTGTTTGCGATCAGGGAAAATGCCGGTTCGGCCGGGCCCGGCCGGTGCACAGGCGAGGGCTGCCATGGCGAGGATCATCGAGGCGCTGCTGCAGGAGCACGAGAATCTCGAGAAGCTCCTTTCGGTGCTCGAGCATGAGTTGGAGCTGTTCGATCACGATCGGCGGCCGGACTACGATATCCTGCAGAGCATCATCGCCTATTTCGAGGACTATCCGCAGCGCTGTCATCATCCCAAGGAGGAGATGATCTTCGGCAAGCTCCGCGCGCGTGATCCTGCCGCTGCCGCCGCCTATGGTGACGTCGACGACGAGCACGAGACCGAGGCGCAGCGGCTGCGCGACTTTGCTGCTGCCGTGAACGCGGTTCTCGCCGACCAGGAAATCCTGCGCGAAAGCTTTCACGCCGCGGTGCATCAGTTCATCGACAGCCAGCGCGAGCATCTGCGCAAGGAGGAGACGCTGCTGTTTCCGGCTGCGTTGCGCGCACTGCAGGCGGAGGATTGGGCCGACATCGACGCCCGCATGTCCGACCGGAAAGATCCGCTGTTCGACGGCGACGTCGCCGAGAAATTCCACAATCTGGAGCGGACCATCCTGCGCTGGGAGCAGGAGGCGGAGCAGGGGCGTGCGGCCACCGGCTGATGGCGTTTTGCCCGATTGCGCCGGGCAGGCGGAGGACTATAATTCCGGTCCGGGGGCAGGCACTCTTTTGCGGGAGCTGGCTATGGCCGCTTTGGACACAGGACCCGAACCAGTCCGAGGTTCATTGACGACGGGGGCCGCGGACGCGGCCGACACACCCGCGCAGGTCCCGATGTCGCAGCAGAACGTCTTAGGCAGCCACGGCTACGACATGCACCCGCAGGAGTTCGTGCGGCTCTCGGGATGCCAGGAACTCAAGCTCCGCAGTGACAGGAAGCGCGCGCTGCTGCTGAGCTGACGCTCCCGCCGCGTTCTAAACCCTTTAAGATGATGGTCCCTCACCGGATGCATCTCTGCGCCCGTGACGGTCATGGAGGTCGTGATCGTGGTTATTCCGGTGTCCCCGCGTTAACCTATCGTTAGCCAGGTCGCGCGACCCTGAACGCATGCTCCCCCCAGGAGTGCGGCGGAACCGGACGGCCGGAGCCGGCAGTCGCGACAAGAGGCCGGCGGCGTAACGCCCGCCGGTCTTTTTGCTGGGCCCGGCATGAGGCAACTCACCGCATCAATTGCGCCGCGCCAGCGAGCGCAGAAAACCCTGATATTCCTCGTTCAGCTCCATATCGACGGCAGGCGCCAATCTCTGCAGGACGTTGGCAATGAAGGCTTGGTCGTTACGGGATTCTTCCAGCACCTCGCGCAACACCGGCACGTTGTCCTCGATGTGGTGCAGGAAGGCGACGCCCTTCTCGGCGGTCTCGGTCCAACGCGCGCGTGTCCATTTCGCGAGCGGATACATGATCTCGTGGACGAAGTTCGACTTCCGCGCCTTCTCGAAGAAGCGCAGCCCGGCGCTCCAGTTTTCCTTGGCGCGCAGCGGCGGCGGTGGCAGGTCGCCGAGCAGCATCTTCTTGCCGGCCTGGCCGACGAAGTCGTCGAGCGTGGTCGGCGCGTCGATGGTGGCGCGGAAATGCCACAACGCGAACGAGCCCGGAAAATCCTTGCCCATGCTGTCCAGCAGCGCGGTCTCGACCTTGTCGACGGCAGCCTTGTCGCCTTTCAGCGCCGCCGTCATGGCGAAGGCGAACAGCGCGTCGTTGCCGACCTCGTGGACGCCGCCGTTCTTGAGTTGTGCGGCCGATAATGTCGGCGTCTTGCCATCCGGCGGCGGCGTCGCTTCGCCGGCGCGCTGCGCCTTGATGAAGGCCGTGATCTCCAGCCACCCCATCAGGTTGGCGACGAAGGCGTCGGGATCGACGTGCACGATTGCGAGATTGAGCGGCTCCTTGCGCGTTCTCAGCTCCGCCATGTCGGTCATGTCGCACTCCGTCGCCGCGTCTCGCCGGCGTGCCGATCGTTCTGTCGCTTTCACGACACGACGGCGCGTCCAACGGGGTCTGTAGGGACAGGTTAGCAAGAAGGGGGCCACCGCCATCGCAAGGCTGCGGGCCGGAGATCCGGCGCTGCCGCTTTTCCGTGCTCGCGCGATTGCGCCGGCACGGCCTAGGATCGCAGGTCAATCGCACTCGAAGGGGCAATGATGTTCACGCGCGTCTGCAGGGCCGACACGATCGACGAAGGCGGCATGCGCCTCGTCATCGCCGACGCCCAGCTCATCGTCCTCACCTGGCCCGACAATGGGGAGCTGAAGGCGTTCCAGGGCGTCTGTCCGCATACGGCGGCGCCGATGGAGGAGGCCGGTTTCGACGGCCGTGTGCTCAGCTGTCCCGTGCACAATTGGACGTGGGATGCGCTCACCGGCACGCCGCTCCACCCGCAGGAGAGCGCGCTGGCTGAGTATCCGGTGAAGGTCGAGGACGGCGTGGTCTACATCGACACGGACGGGATCTCGCCGTTGTTTGCGGCGCGTTAATCCCCGGCGCCTAGCCCGAGCAAGATGCTCACGGGCGCTTGCCCGGCCGGCAAAACGCCTCTATACGTTCGGCGCGCGCGGCACGGAATCATCGCTTATGGTTCAGCCGATCTCGCAAATCATCGCTTCAACTCGCTGATTTGCTGAAGGTTTTGCCAAGAGCGTGCAAACGGCGATGGCGCCGGGGCAGGTTGCTCCACGCGATCGTGCGTATTGCTCCCTTCGTCTATCGGTTAGGACGCCACCCTTTCACGGTGGAGAGAGCGGTTCGATTCCGCTAGGGAGCGCCACTCAGCGCCGGCCTTCTCGGCCCCCCTCGAGACCCTCGAATGACGGCCCGTCTCTGAGACGGACCACGATCCATCCCGGCTTGCGCCAACGCAACGCGGCGTCTGTTTGATCCGATCAACCGTCCATTAGGGTCCTTGGCTTACTGCAGCGGGCGAGCAGGAGCAGGATGATGGCCGCGCCAAAGAAGCGGGAAGCCCGCAAATCGATGAAGCAGCCGGCGTGGATCACGCTGGATGGCGGGTTCGCCGTGCGCCATTGCGTGGTGCAGGATATTTCCAGCGCGGGCGCCAAGCTGACCCTGGAGGATGCGACCGCCCTGCCGGCGACGATCCGACTGGCCTTCGCCCGCGATGCGCGCACCGGGCGGCTGTGCCAGGTGGTCTGGCGGCGCCGCGCCTCGGCCGGGGTCAAGTTCATCGGCAAGTAGGACAGATCTGCCATCCCGGTGTCGGACCAGGACGTCCGACGTTTTCGGGCAGCGCCATCGGCGAAGATGCGCTAACAAGCAGCCATGTTCAGATCTCTCGCTCTCGGCACGACCGCTTGGCTGATCGTCGTCGCTGTCGCCTTTGCCGGCTCGCCCGGCGCGCCCCTGCCGTCGCCGCAAGCCGCGGGCACGAACAAGTCGGCACCACGTCGCAGCGCAGTCGCAACCAACCCCTGTGCGTCTTACGGCGCCGACTTCGTGCGGGTCGAGGGCACCGACACCTGCGTGAAGGTGGGAGGGGCTGCGCGCGTCGAGATGGGCAGTTCAGTCCGACACTGAGCGGGCGGCGTCCTCACGACAGCGGCGGCGCAATATGCCGGACGAAGCCGGCACGCTGTTCGATCTGCTGATACCAGCGGGTCATGTTGGGCAGCTCCGGCTTGGCCACGCCTTCGACTCCGAACCAGCGCCGCGCATAGGCGCCGAGCGCGATATCCGCCAGCGTGAAACTCTCGGCCTCGACATACGGTCGAGTCGCCAGATGCGTGTCGAGGATGCGCCACGTCGCCGCGGCTTCGTCGGCACTCCTCTGCAAGGCCACCATGTCGCGCTGTGCGGGCGGGGTGCGCACGAGGCCCCAGAACAAGGGCCGCTCGACCGGCTGCACCGTCGACAGCGTCCAGTCCAGCCAGCGCTCGACCGCGGCGCGGTGTCGCGGCATCGGCGGGTAGAGCGGGGTATCGCCGCCGTGGGCGAGGCAGAGATAGCGCATGATCGCGTTGCTCTCCCACAGCACGAAATCACCGTCGACCAGCGTCGGAATCCGGCCGTTCGGATTCATCGCGAGGTAGTCGGCCTCGGTATTGCGGCCGAACTGCATGCCGGCGTCGATCCGCTCGAAATCGAGATCAAGCTCGTCGAGACACCACAGCACCTTCTGCACGTTCACCGAATTCGGGCGTCCCCAGATGATCAGTCGGTTTTCGGCGGGCATGTGCGGCTCCTGCTCTCTGCGCAATGGTTCTCGTTGATAGCGTATCCCATGCAAAAAGCCCCGCCATGGGCGGGGCCTTTCGGTTGAGCGAATAGCTTACGGTGATCAGCGGCCGAAGAACAGCCACAGCAGAATGATCACCGGGATCGGCACGCCCAACAACCACAACAGAAGTCCTCGACCCATCTCGGCCTCCTCGTATCTCTCCGTCATTCGATCGGAGCGACAACGCGAGGGGGGCCTCGATGTTCCGTCAGGGTTCGCAGGGCAGCGCTCACCAGTGTCCGGTGTTCGGCATCGACAGCCAGGGCTCGGCGGGAGTCTTCGGCTCGCCCTTCTGCAACAGCTCGATCGAATGCAGGTCAGGGGATCGGACGAAGGCCATGTTGCCGTCGCGCGGCGGCCGGTTGATGGTGACGCCGAGCTTCATCAGGCGATCGCAGGTGGCGTAGATGTCGTCGACCTCATAGGCGAGATGGCCGAAGAAGCGGTCCTCGCCATAGGTCTCCTCGTCCCAATTGTAGGTGAGCTCGACCAGCGGAGCGCCGCGCGTCGGCGGCAGGCCCTTCAGCAGGTGTTCATCTTCGGGTGCGCAGAGAAACACCAGCGTGAAGCGTCCCTTGTCGTTCTCGATCCGGCGCACTTCCTTGAGGCCGAGCGCATCGGAATAGAACTTGAGCGCGACGTCGAGATTGCGCACGCGCAGCATGGTGTGGAGATAACGCATCGTTTCTGTTCTCCCTGAACTTGAAGCGGACGTTCAACCGCCGCCGGTGGACGTCGATCCATAGCAGCAAATCGTTCTCCGGCGCATCAGGGCTCACCGCGCGCCGGCTTCGCCTCGCGCGGAATTGTCGTCGTCGGGCAAAGGTCCCGCTCGTTGCAGGAGGTTTCGGGCGTCCCCTGGCATACCGCGAATCCCTATTTTGGCAGTGATTCGCGGTGTCCACGCATCGGCGCGATACGGCCGCATCAGGGTTTTTTGGGGCTTTTCGACTGTCATGTGCGGCCAAAATCACGCATGAAAGTCGAAAATGCCTAGAAATATAGGGAAAAATGAATCACGTGATCCATTCGACGAGCATCGCAGCTTGACTTCTCCGCGCTCCGTTGGAATTTTGGCGCCGCTCTGGGTGCTTCGGGGCCCCTTGAAATGCAGGAGAATCCCGAAAAAACGCGGGGTGATACGCCACCAGACGACTCAAAGTCACGGCTGTGCAATGCAGCCAGAAAGCCCCGACCCGTCTGCGCAGCAATGCGCTGATAGCCGCGAAGTCGTCTCGTCATTCATCGGTACCAATCCTAAGGAGATACGATGGCTACCCAACTTTCCAAGTCGCAGCTGATCGAGAAGATCGCGACCACGACCGAACTGTCCAAGCGCGACGTCAAGAACGTCGTCGAGACGCTCACCGACGTCGGCCACAAGGAGCTGAAGAAGAACGGCGTGTTCCTCGTTCCGGGCTTTGCGAAGTTCGTCGTCGTCAAGAAGCCGGCCGTGAAGGCGCGCAAGGGCACCAACCCCTTCACCGGCGAAGAGATGATGTTCAAGGCCAAGCCGGCCCGCAAGATCGTGCGCGCCCGCCCGGTCAAGGCCGCCAAGGACGCGGTCGCCTGATCACACTGTCACGGTGGTTGATCGAGATCAGAGGCCCCCTGCGAAGGGGGCCTTTTTTCATGCGCAAGGCCGGGCCCAGTCAGGCGATCGCATGCTGAAACGACAGCAGCGCCAGCGCGACGGAATATCTTCGTCGCCTGGCGCCACCCTCGTAGACTGGGCCCTGAAATCCCCAGTACTCATCTGTCTTGGCCAGCCGCCAGAAGGTTCAAGAGAAGTCGCGGTAAGATCGACGAGCCGGCGGACCACGTCGGTGGCCCGCGCTGGACGTGCGTTCCAGGCGAGAAAGCATTTTCGGAGCGCCTTTGAGCCCCTTGGGGACAAGCCCGCGCATGCTGCGCGGCAAGCCGTTGATCCCAGCCTGGATACCGAGCTCGGGCGCGCTGTGGATATGCTGCGGATTTTCCGGGGATAAACGGCGCGGCTCAGTTTCATACGCCGCCGGAGCCGGGATCTTGGGCGGCGTCCGCGACCCCCTCCGATCCGGTCGCCATCATCTCAGGCCCGTGATGACGCGAGGCGAGGACAACGAAGCCACCATAGCCGAGGATATTGAACAGAAGTTCCAGCCAAGATTCCATCGCGATCCTACCCTTGCTCATGAACCCCTTGACGGGGCGAACGTTCCGGCGCCGCACGGGCAGGGTGGGGTCCTGCAACGATTTCGAGGCCTCCGCGTTGATTGGACGCATGTGACTTGGAGGACATCGGTCATGAGAAAAGCATTGGCCGTTCTCGCGACTGCCGGCGCCGTCGCCACCGCTCTCGCCGCTCCGGCGCCGGCACAGGCGCGTGGCATCGGCCCCGGCCTAGCGTTCGGTTTGGCTGCGGGCGCGTTGACGGCGGGTGCGCTCGCAGCGTCGCATCCCTACTATTACGGCCCGGGCTACGGCTACTACGACGACGGCCCTCGCTATGCGTATGGGCCGGGTCCGTACGCCTATTATGGCGGTCCGTACTATCATCGGTATCACCACTGGCGCCATCACTGGTGAGTGCGAACACGACGCGGCGGCGGAAGAGCCCGGACGGCACATGCCTCCGGGCTCTTCTTCTGTGTCTCTGATCCTCGCGGGTCTGATTGTCTCGAGGAGGTGCGCGGGCCGGCTACTCCGCGGCCTCGCCACGATTCGCTTTGCGCCAGGCCCGGCTCGCGAATTCCTCGCGCTCGCGTGCGAACTTTTCCTGCGTCGATTTGAATACGGCAATCCTTGCCGTGATGTCGGCGCGCTCCTGGGCGCGCCGATCGTCCTGCGTCTCGTTCTGTCCCACGGATCCTCTCTGCTCCGGTCGATGTCCGGCGAGCCTCGCCATGAGACGCATGACAAACTACCTGGCGAATCGCTGGCGTGATGTGCGTGCGCGATTGAGGCGTGATTGCGGACGAGCGGATGTGGCGGCGTGCAGCCGCGCGTTCGGGTGGGGATAGCTCCGTGAAATGAAGCATCGCAAACATCTCGCGGTGGCAGCCGGCGCGATCGACTCGCGCCGCGTGCACTGGGCCCATGCCCGAATGGTTCCAGCGCACGCGAGGTGGCTCAAGGACGCACGGCCCGTCAACGTCGCGGAGGTTTCGCCGGCGAGACCATGGTAGGATGACAGGACTTGATGCGAGGTCCCTCATGTTCAAGGTCGTGCCCGATGATTGCACCTGATCTCCAGGACGCAGTGGACCGACTGGGCGATATGATCGCCGCCGCCCGGGTCATCGTGCCGTTCACCGGCGCCGGCATCTCGACAGAGGCCGGGATTCCCGACTTCCGATCGCCGGGAGGGCTGTGGACCCGCAACAGGCCGATCGATTTCGAGGAATTCGTCGCCAGCCGGGATGCGCGCGACGAGGCATGGCGCCGGCGTTTCGCAATGCAGGAGACGTTTGCCGCGGCGCGACCCGGCCGCGGCCATCGTGCGCTCGCGTCGCTGTACCGGGCCGGCAAGATCCCAGCCGTGATCACCCAGAACATCGATAATCTGCACCAGGAGTCCGGCTTTGCGCCGGATCACGTCGTTGAGCTGCATGGCAACACCACTTACGCGCGCTGCATCGGCTGCGGGCAACGTTATGAGCTTGCCTGGGTGCGCCAGCGTTTCGACGGCGATGGTGCCGCGCCGGATTGTCCTGTTTGCGCCGAGCCGGTGAAGACGGCGACGGTGTCCTTCGGTCAGGCGATGCCGGAAGACGAGATGCAGCGCGCGGCCGAGCTCGCGCAGCATTGCGATCTGTTCGTCGCGATTGGCTCATCGCTGGTTGTATGGCCGGCTGCGGGCTTTCCGTTGATGGCAAAGCAGGCAGGCGCGCGACTCGTCGTCATCAATCGGGAACCTACCGATCAGGACGACGTTGCCGACCTCGTCATCCATCAGGACATCGGCGAAGTACTCGGACCATTCGTCCGTAATTGAACGGAAATTGATGCATTTTTGCCTGCAACTCTGTTCATATGCCTCAATGAATCCGATTTTTGTCTATGCGCGGCACAAGGGAATGTTATCTTTTGATTCGAGAGATTCGCGTGACTCGTCGGGGTACAAATGATGAGTGCGCGCATGAGGACGCCGTTGCAGGGGTGGCGGCTGATAATTCATCTGTGAGGTCCGGGGTTATGGGGTCGGACGGATTTGAGTCCAAAAAGCTTGGAGTACCGGTGGCTGGTGCATCTGCACCATCCCGGCTCGGAGCGGAGTTTCAGGGCGGCGTTGAGCGCGACTCGGCAATCGATGCGTTGACTGGTCTCGGCGAGAACCTCGTCGAAATCGGCGGCGTCATCAAATGGTTCGACGCGTCGAAGGGATACGGCTTCATCGTTCCCGACAACGGCTGGCCCGACGTGCTGCTGCACGTCACGGTGCTCAGGCGCGATGGCTATCAGACCGCCTATGAGGGGGCTCGTCTGGTGGTTGAGTGCATCCAGCGCGCGAAGGGCTATCAGGCCTTCCGTATCGTCTCGATGGACGAGTCGACGGCGATCCATCCGGCGCAGATGCTGCCGCCGCGTACCCATGTCACGGTGACGCCGACCAGCGGGCTGGAGCGGGCCCAGGTCAAGTGGTTCAACCGCCTGCGTGGCTTCGGCTTCGTGACCTGCGGCGAGGGAAGCCCGGACATCTTCGTCCACATGGAGACCCTGCGCCGGTTCGGCATGACCGAGCTGCGCCCCGGCCAATGGGTGCTGGTCCGCTACGGGCCGGGCTCCAAGGGCATGATGGCGGCGGAAATCCATCCTGAGGCGGGGTCGCCGGCGCTGTCCTCGCACTGAGCAGAACGGCCCCAAACCCAGAGATATCGAGGCCCCAAGGCGCCCTGCCTGGGGCCTTTTCGTTCGGGCGGCAATCCGCGGCGTGTCCGCGGTCTTGCTGCGGAGGCCGCGACCGTGTAGTGACGTGGCCTTCCAAGGACAGTGGTCCTTGAGAACATCGGGGTATAGCGCAGCCTGGTAGCGCGGCAGTTTTGGGTACTGCAGGTCGTTGGTTCGAATCCAGCTGCCCCGACCACTTCGGCCTTTGAATCTCCTCCACTTTCTCCATGCGATTCCGACGTGATTCTGACGGGCGGTTCTTACGCCGTTCCCTCGGTCTTGAAGGTTGCAATGATGGCTTCGGCCTGCAGACGAGCGGTCGGAAGGTAGCTCCGAATGACGTCCATGACTTGGTCGTGGCTGCCTTGGTCGAAACAGCACAGGCAAGCGCCCATCATACCCATGCTCGTGCCGACTGTGAACGAGAAGGCCTGCTCCGAAATACTAAGCGCCCTGAAGTCGGAGTTCTGCCGCATGCTGAGCAGCAACTCGGCAACCTGCTTGCGGAACGGATCGGCCTCGCGCTCGGCAGGATCGCTTGCATCAAACTTCTCCATCTGAACCTCCGCTCGTTCGCGACTGCTTGCGCGCCTCGGCCGGCGCCTTGATCTTGTTGCTGCGACGGCGCGGATGTAGCGGACCGTCGTCGACTCCTGCGTATGGGGTAGGCTGGCCTTGAGCAGGTCGATATCGACCATGGCTTCCTAGGTCTCGGTGATGCCGCCGACGCGCGCGTCCATGCTCTGCACGTCACCCGGAATGCCGGCCGCCGTCGCGACCTGGCGCCACCAATCTGCGTAGGAGCGGTAGCGGATCGGCAGACCGTACTCGTCCTTGATGATGACGCCGATGCACCGCTCGACCGGTACCATCTGCATCAGCCGAAACAAAATAGGTCGTAGACCTGCAGGTCGAACTCGACCGCGGCGCGATATTTCGACTTTGAGGTGCGCGTGCGCCAACGCCAGCCGGGGTGGCGTCCCAGGTGAAGAAGCCGCGCCAGGTCCCTTCGTCGAGATGCAGCAACGAAATCCCAGAGGGATGGCGGCCATCGGCGCGGCGCGGCGCGACAGCCGGTCGCCGATGATGTCCTTCTGGCGCAGCATCAATTCGAACGCCGCCGTGCCGATGGCCATATACAGCGGATATCGAGCAGCTCGCGGCACAGGGCCTTCTGCTCGGTCTCCTTGGGCTTCTGGACTGCGGCGGCCTGAGGCCTCTGGCGCCGCGGGAACGCTGGACAAGGGCCCGCGCTCGGGCATCATTGTACCATAACCTCCTAACGCAGGGTTTCCCAGCTTGGCGCCACATGATACCGCTGAGGTATCAGGGGACAGGCGAACGAGTCATGGAACGTAACGGGGGGCTGCCGACCTATTGCATCGTCCTGGTCGTGCTGGCGTATTTAACCGGTGCCGTGGCCTATAGCGCCAGGGGCATCTCGATCGCAGGCTGCCGCGTCGCGCCGCCCGGCCACTTCATCAGCCTGTGCGGATCTCCGAAATTCGGTGACTACGAGCACGACGCATTCTGGTTTGGGCTCGAGCCGGCCGCGTTGGAGAACCTCAAGGCGGCGGACGTCGTTTTCACCGGCTCGAGCCGTACCATGTTCGCGTTCTCGACCTCCGAGGTGCAATCGTATTTCGCCGCGCGTGGCCTGCGCCAATTCAATCTCGGCTTCAGCGGCGAGGATGGGCAGGCCTTCTTCGCCCGCTTGGCGGTGAGGCATCAGCTGCACCCACGCATGCTCGTGATCGGCGTCGACCCCTATTTCAGCAGGCGCTTAAGTCCGGCCGCCTCGGCGGCGATCTATGACTGGCTCGAGGTCGGGCATCTCCTGGTGAAGCAGGCGCAGATCGCCTATCGATCGACGCTCTGCGAGTGGCAGATGATCGATTGCAGTTCGGTGCAATACACCGCGTTCCGATCGGCCAGCGACGGCTATTTCGTGTGGCGCGACGTGCTGATGCCCGATGCTGAGCACCCGCGGCCGCACGAGACGCGCGCCCGCGATTTCCAGGTCGACGTCCGGCGCGACGCGCGGACGGCCAAGCGCTTCCTCTCGCGGATCGGCATATCACCCGATTGCGTCGTGCTGGTGCCCATGCCTCTCCCGGATATCTGGCCGAAGCCGGATCCGGTCAAGCGGATCGCCGACGCCATCGGGGCCGTGTACATCGATGCCGACACCGGCGACGATCTGACCCTGGTCGACGGGATGCATCTGTCGTACTGGAGCGCGAAGCGCTTCTCGGCGGCGTTCCTGCGCGCGCTCGATCACATGCCGCAGACATGCCTCGGCGCCGCGCCGCCGCAGGTCACGGCCTTTCGGCCGGCCCGCTAGAACGTTCTCGCAAAACCCGGCGCATCGCTTTGGCGCACGGGGTAGTAGCGCTCGGGCCGGCCGCCGCAGCGCTCGCGCAGATGCAGGCCGGAGCCGTGAGCCGGTTCGTGGCTGCTGCAATGGCAGGGCCAATAAAAATTCGGATGCTCCCGCAGCGGCAAGACCCGGGAGCATCCGAAGTGGTGCGGGTGAATCCGGGGAAGGAACATCCGCCGGGCTTCACATCATCTGAATCCAAATCTCGCGTCTTTGCGCTAAATCAAATCAGACGCCCGGCCTGCGGGCGGCCCGACAGAGGCGCGTGCCAGGCGTCATCGGCATGTCCCACCTTCGTGCCGGCGACGCTCCGGCCGCGCACCACAGGCGCGGTGCGCGAACCATGTCTCGGCTCACCCTGTCAGTGCAGTCAGGACGCCGCAGGGGTCGTAGAGGAATCCGCTGCGAACCGATACGAACGTCAGTCCCGGAATGCTAGCCCGCGGTGCCCGTCGCCACGCGGGGCGGCGCCATCTTGAAGTGCTGCTTGGCATAGGCGACGATCTGGTGATCGGTCGGATGATCGGCGGCTTCCACTGCAACGATGCGCTTCCCGATCGCAGGGTGCTTCTCGCGCAGGTGCTTGGCAAGCTCCGTCTTTGCGCTCGCCGGGCCGATGATGAGGATCTCACCGGCGTCATTCAGCGCGCTCGCAATCGCCTCGAGAAAATCCTTGTCGGGCGCTGCGTGGCCGCTGCCCGTCGTGTTTGCCTTGTGGTGCAGATGCTGGGTCTGCAGGTGCGGATGCAGCGTCAGTTCGTCGGCGCCCGTCAGGCCGATATGAAACAGCTTGGCCTGGCTGTGATCGAGCCACACGACGGCGTGGAAATGGGTCGGCATGATCTGGTCCTTGTCAGCAAGTCGCCGCGTTGGCGGCAGGCGCGCTCGGTGAGAACGCGCGCCGCCGAGGGCGGCGCCATTTCTGATGCGAACCTTACCGAGCCCGGATCGAGGCCAGCTTGATGCAGGTCAACCGACACGCGGCCTCGTCGCGCGGCGCGTTCACGTTCGGGCTCACTTCGGCGCGGGTGGCTTCGGCAACGGCTTGTCCTGCCGTTTCGACCACGAGATGTAATAGGCCACCGTGGTCATGATCGCGATACCAGCTGCGCTGACGAGGATCTGGGCGAGCAGCGAGCCCGAGCTCAGCATCAGGGTGAAGTGGCCGATGAAGGACAGGAACACGCCGACACAGAACACCGCGAGCGACTGCTGGCCGCATACCACAAGCGGATCGAATGCCTTCCATTCCAGGCCCGACCATTCCTTCGGCACGAAGCGGATGACCAGGATGACGATGACCACGAAGTGCACGAAGCGGTACGGCGCGAGGTTGGTCTTGTCGTTCGGATTGAACGCGCCGTAGAGCCACTGCGGAAACATCGCGCCGAAGTCCGGGAATCGTCCGGCCATGGTCATGACGAGCGCGAGCAGCATGTAGGCGACGCAGAAATACAGCGTGGCCGGTGCCATGATGATGCCCATGGAGCGGCGGGCGCCGCCGAGGGCGCACCATGAGCCGAACACGAACAGCACCTGCCAGCAATAGGGATTGAAGTACCAGGTACCGGCCGGATAGGCGGCGAAATTCCAGCCCATCTGACGGGCGAGGAGCCAGAGGACGATCGAGGCGATCATCGTCAGGTCGGGCTGGCGCAGCATCATCCAGAGCACGGGCGGGAAGAAGCCCATCAGGATGATGTAGAGCGGCAGCACGTCGAGATTGACGGGCTTGAACTTGAGGATCAGGCCCTGCGCCAGCGTATCGCTGGCATGATCGACGAGGCCGGCGACGTTGAACTCGTCGATGATCTCGGAAACCCCGAACCGGGTCGCAAGATAGCTGATCGCCACGATGTAGATCACGAACAGCACGATATGGGCGACGTAGAGCTGCCACACCCGCTTGAACAGGCGCGTAGCGCCGACGAGGAAGCCGCGGTCGATCATCATGCGCGCATAGACGAAAGACGCGGTGTAGCCCGAGATGAACACGAACAGGTCGGCGGCGTCGCTGAAGCCGTAATTCCGGGTCGTGATCCAGTTCACCACGTTGTCCGGGATGTGATCGAGGAAGATCGCCCAGTTGGCGATGCCGCGAAACAGGTCGAGCCGAAGGTCGCGACCTCTGTCGGGCAGCGTGGCATTGATTTTCATGGCCGCTTCAACGCGCTGTTTTGAATGGAAAACGTTCGGGAGCAGGGAGGCGCCGTGGCAGTCGACCGAGATTGTCACGGGACGGCAGAATGACTATACGGAGCACGATAGACGGTCACGTCCAGGATGGGAATCACCGTTCGTGCCGAAAGTTGCCTGTACCCCATCCCGGCCGCTTCCGCCAAACGCATCACGACCGCTGCTTCGAGGGCCCTTCCAGCCATGACCGCACGCATTTTCAAGCCCGCCAAGAACGCGATGCAATCCGGCAGGGCTAAGACCCGGGACTGGCAGCTGGACTATGAGCCGGAGCAGCCTCGCGCCGTCGAGCCGCTGATGGGCTGGACCTCCTCCTCGGACATGAAGCAGCAGGTCACGCTGCGCTTCGACACCAAGGAAGAGGCGGTGGCCTATTGCGAGCGCAAGGCCATTCCCTACCAGGTGATCGAGCCGAAGGAGCCGGTGAAGCGGCAGATCGCCTATGCCGACAACTTCTCGTTCCGTCGCGGCGAGCCCTGGACGCACTGAATCGCGGCTCACTGAAGCGGGACGCATTGACCCGCCGTGCGGCGCCGGCGCCTCGGTCCATACGATTATCCGGCCGCCGGTCCGCTCGGGATCGGCAGCGGCGCATCCTTGGATTGACCCAGCACCGGGAAGCTTCTGATGGCGCGGACGCCGGGCAGCGCGGCAAACTGCCGAAGCTGCCGGCTCATGCCCTCGACGCCGGTCGAGACGCATTTCAGCAGGAAATCCGCATCGCCCGACAGCCGCCAGCATTGCTGGACCCAGGCCAGCGGCGCAATCGCGGCCTCGAACGCCTCCAGCGCGCTTTGATGCTGGCTGTCGAGCTGGATCGAGACGAACGAGACCACCCCGTAACCGAGCGAGCGCTCATCGATCGTGGCGCGGATCGACTTGATCACGCCGCTGCTGCGCAGCGCGCGGACGCGGCGCAGGCAGTTCGGATGGGAGATCCCGACCCGGTCGGCGAGCTCATTGTTGCGCAGCCGGCCGTCAGCCTGCAGCTCTGCCAGGATTTTGCGGTCGATCTCGTCGAGGTCAGGGCGCTCCGCCATCGGGGTCGAGCCCGTTCAGCCGGGGGTGTGGCCGGACTGGCCGCCACCGACCGGTGCAGGCTCAGCGCTCCGGGGCATGACGCCGGAGAGGACGAGCTTCTCATGCGCCGCGATGATGGCGTCCTTGGTCAGGCGGCCGCCCGGACGATACCAGCTGCACAGTCCGGTCAGCAGCGACAGGATCGCGAAGGTCGCGACCTGAACGTCGACCACGTCGAACACGCCTTCGGCGACGCCGTCGGTGAGGATGTCCGCGAGCCGGCGCTCGTAAGCGCCGCGCAGCGCCACCACCGCCTCATAGTTTCGCGGATCGAGGCTGCGCAGCTCCGAATTGGCGATGAACACCTCGCGCTTCCTGGTCATGTGATAGCCGACGTGGAAGGCGACGAAGACCCGCAGCCTTTCGACCGCGCCGTGCCTGTCGCGCAGCGCCGCTTCGAGCTCGCGCAGGAGGTCGTTGATGTGGTCCTGGATCAGCTCCGACAGCAGCTCCTGCTTGGTGCTGATGTGATTGTAGAGCGAGCCGGGCTGGATGCCGACCTCGGCGGCGAGCTGGCGCAGGCTCATCGCCTCATAGCCGTGCTGGAAGATCAGCCGCAGGCCGGCCTTGCGGATCGCCTCCATCGTCGTCGGACCATGCGACCCGATCGTTCGTGCCATCTCATCCTCGCCGGATCGTCCCGCGGGTGCCGGTCGGAACGACCTGACACGAGCAGCGTCCGTGGTGGGGGTCTGAAAACGCTCGTATTCTCAAGAAGCTGATGCTCGGCCCAAACCATACAACAATCCGCTTGAGAATAGAATTTAAAAACGTATGATCGTTTAATTCGAGAACGATGGACGGTCGGCAGCGACCGCCGCCGCGGGGCAGGGAGGACAGCATGCCGGCAAAGATGTTACATCCGAGCCCGCAGCGGCCCGAACGGCCGCGCGCGATCTGACGCGTGCTCGCTCCAGGGCCGGGACATCAGCGGCTCTCCATCCAGCTCCCGCAACGAAAACGCCGATCATGACGCTTCATTCCACGATCGATCCATCGTCCTCCGATTTTGCGCGCAATGCCGACGCGATGCGCGCGCTCGTCGCCGACCTGCGCGGCCGGCTGGCCCAGGTCGCCGAAGGCGGCGGCGAGGCCTCGTGCAAGCGGCATCTGGCGCGCGGCAAGATGCTGGCGCGCCAACGCGTCGACCTGCTGCTAGATCCCGGTACGGCGTTCCTGGAGTTGTCGCCGCTGGCGGCCCACGGGCTCTATGGTGGCGATGTGCACTCGGCAAGCATCGTCACGGGGATCGGACGTATCGCCGGGCGCGAATGCGTCGTGGTTGCCAACGATGCCACCATCAAGGGCGGCACCTACTACCCGATGACGGTGAAGAAGCATCTGCGCGCCCAGGACATCGCGCGGCAGAACAATCTGCCCTGTGTCTACATGGTCGATTCCGGCGGTGCGTTCCTGCCGCTGCAGGACGAGATCTTTCCCGACGAGCGGCATTTCGGCCGCATCTTCTACAACCAGGCGCAGATGTCGGCGGTAGGCATTCCGCAGATCGCCATCGTGATGGGCTCGTGCACCGCCGGGGGCGCCTATGTCCCGGCGATGTCGGATGAGAGCATCATCGTGCGCAATCAGGGCACGATCTTTCTCGGCGGGCCGCCGCTGGTGAAGGCCGCGACCGGCGAGGTGGTGAGCGCCGAAGAGCTCGGCGGCGCCGACGTGCACTCGCGCCAGTCCGGTGTGACCGATCACTACGCGCAGAACGACGCCCATGCGATCGGAATCGCGCGGCGCATCGTCGGCACCCTGAAACCACCGGGCGCGCGCAACCTGCTCAACATGCACGAGGTGCGTGAGCCGCGTTATGCCGCAGAGGAGATCTATGGCGTCGTGCCGGTCGACGGTCGCAAGCCGTTCGACGTGCGCGACATCATCGCGCGGGTCGTCGATGGCTCCGAGTTCGACGAGTTCAAGAAGCTCTACGGCCAGACGCTGGTCTGCGGCTTCGCGCATATCTGGGGCTATCCGGTCGGCATCATCGCCAACAACGGCATCCTGTTCAGCGAGAGCTCGCTGAAGGGTGCGCACTTCATCGAGCTGTGCTGCCAGCGCAACATTCCCCTGGTGTTCCTGCAGAACATCACCGGCTTCATGGTCGGCAAGAAATACGAGGCCGGCGGCATCGCGCGCGATGGCGCCAAGCTGGTGACGGCAGTCGCGACCGCCTCGGTGCCGAAATTCACGGTCGTGATCGGCGGCTCCTATGGTGCCGGCAATTACGGCATGTGCGGCCGGGCCTATGCGCCGCGCTTCCTCTGGATGTGGCCGAATGCGCGCATCTCGGTCATGGGCGGCGAGCAGGCGGCCATGGTGCTGAGCCAGGTGCGTCGCGACGGCATCGAGGCCAAGGGCGAGAGCTGGCCGGCCGAGGACGAAGAAAAATTTCGTGCGCCCATCCGCGCCCAGTACGAGGCCCAGGGCAATCCGTACTACGCGACGGCCCGGTTGTGGGATGACGGCGTGATCGATCCGGCCGATACCCGCCTGGTGCTCGGGCTCGGACTGTCCGCCGCCGCCAATGCCCCGGTCGAGCCGACCAAATTCGGCCTGTTCAGGATGTGATCATGGTTCGTCCCGGATTGTATCGTCGCTTCCGCAAGCTCCTGGTCGCCAACCGCGGCGAGATCGCTGTGCGCGTCATCCGCACCGCGCAAGCGATGGGATTGAAGACCGTCGCGGTCTACTCCGAGGCTGATAGCAACGCGCTGCATGTCGCGCTCGCCGACGAGGCGGTGCTGCTCGGCCCCGCACGCGCCCGCGACTCCTATCTCAACATCGAGCGGCTGCTCGAAGCCGCGAGGCAGACCGGGGCCGAGGCCGTTCATCCCGGCTACGGTTTCCTGTCCGAGAGCGCCGAGTTCGCGCAGGCCTGCCTCGATGCGGGGCTGGTCTTCGTCGGCCCGACAGCGGCGATGATCACCGCAATGGGCTCGAAGTCCGGCTCCAAATTCCTGATGGAGCAGGCCGGGGTGCCGCTGGTGCCGGGCTATCACGGCGAGGCGCAGGACGAGGCGACGCTGGCTCACGAGGCCGCCCGGATCGGTTTTCCCGTCCTGATCAAGGCCTCCGCCGGCGGCGGCGGCCGCGGCATACGCGTCGTCCATGCCGCCGGCGAGCTCATCGGCGCCATCACCAGCGCCAAGCGCGAGGCCAAGGCCGCCTTCGGCGACGATCGCGTGCTGATCGAGAAGTACGTCGAGAACCCGCGCCACATCGAGGTGCAGATCGTCGGCGACAGCCACGGCAATCTGGTTTCGCTGTTCGAGCGCGAATGCACCTTGCAGCGCCGCCATCAGAAGGTGATCGAGGAAGCACCGTCGCCAACGCTCACGCCCGCCCAGCGAGAGATGGTCTGCGCTGCGGCGCGCCGCGCGGCAGGCGCAGTCGACTATGTCGGCGCCGGAACCATCGAGTTCGTCTCCGATGGCCGCGAGGTGTTCTTCATCGAGATGAACACGCGCCTGCAGGTCGAGCATCCCGTCACCGAGCTGATCACGGGCGTCGATCTGGTGGAATGGCAGCTGCGGGTCGCCTTTGGTGAAGAGCTGCCGCTGAAGCAGGAACAGATCCGGCTCAACGGCCACGCGATCGAGGCGCGTGTCTACGCGGAAAACCCCGCCAGGAACTTCATGCCATCGGTCGGGACCATCAAGACCTGGCGGCTGCCCGCGGAGACCGGGGGCCTGCGCATCGATGCCGGCTATCGCGAGGGCGATGCCGTCTCGCCCTATTATGACGCCATGCTGGCCAAGATGATTGCCTGGGCCCCCACGCGCGAGGTCGCGATCGAGCGGCTCAACCGCGGCCTGGAGGACAGCGATGTCCGCGGCATCGTCAGCAACATTCCGTTCTTGTCGGCGCTGCTGACGCATCCTGATGTCACGGCGAATGCCATCGATACCGGCTTCATCGAGCGCGAGCTGCCGAAACTGACCGAGGTCGCTGCTGGCGCCTCCGATCTCGAATTGTGCGCGGCGGTTGCGGCCATTCTCATCGACGAGCGGAAGACGGCCGCCATGGAGCAGGGATCGCCGTGGCGATCGTCAGGCTGGATGCCGGTGGGCTTGCGGCAACGCGTGTTCTCGTTCCGCCGGGGACACGGGAGCGGGACGCAGACGGTCACACTGTCCTATGGTCCGGGCGTGCAGACCTTGTCTGTCGAGGGCCGCGTGACGTCGTTCTCGGCCGTTCCGACCGCCGATGGCGGCTTCGACCTTGTGCGCGATGGCGTCAAATCCCATGTCGTTGCCGTCATCGAGGGCCATGAGTTCTATCTCAGGACCCGCAACGGCCGTTTCGATCTTCACTGGATCGATCCGTTCGGCGGTGACGACGAGGAGCAGGCCGGCGAGGACAAGATCGTTGCGCCGCTGCCGGGGACCGTGGTGGCACTGCTCGCACAGGAAGGTGCCGTCCTGGAGAAGGGCGCAGCGATCCTGACGCTCGAAGTGATGAAGATGGAGCAGACCCTGCGGGCGCCGTTCGCAGGCCGGCTCAAGGCGATCAAGTGCAAGGTCGGCGACATCGTGCAGGAAGGCGTCGAACTGGCGGAAGTCGAACCGTCCGCCTGACCCTCGAACGGAAGAGATCAGCATGAGCGATAGCGTGCGCATCATCGAAATGGGCCCGCGCGACGGCCTGCAGAACGAGAAGGCGCTGGTCAGCGTCGCCGATCGCATCGCGTTCGTCCGCGCGCTGGTGGACGCCGGGCTGACCACGGTCGAGGTCGGCGCGTTCGTGTCGCCCAAGGCGATCCCGCAGATGGTGGGGTCGGACGAGGTCATGCGCAGCGTGGCCGCGCTTCCCGGCGAATTTCACGTCCTGGTCCCCAACGTGAAGGGCTATGAGGCCGCGCACGCCGCCGGCGCCAAGGTCATCTCGGTGTTCACGGCGGCTTCGGAGAGTTTCTCGCGCGCCAACATCAACTGTTCGATCGAAGAATCGCTCGAGCGTTTCAAGCCGGTCGTTGCCCACGCCAAGACTGACGGCATCCGGGTGCGCGGCTATGTCTCCTGCGCGCTCGGCTGTCCCTATGAGGGTGAGATCAGGCCACAGGCCGTGGCTCATGTAGCGAAGGCCCTGTGGGACCTCGGTTGCTATGAGATTTCGCTCGGCGACACGATCGGCGTCGGCACCCCGCTCAAGGCCAAGCACATGCTGCGCGCGGTCGCCGGAGACGTGCCGGCTGCGCATCTTGCGATGCATTTCCACGACACCTACGGCCAGGCTCTGGCCAACCTCTATGCAGGGATCGAGGAGGGGGTGCGGGTCATCGATACCGCGGCCGGCGGTCTCGGCGGCTGTCCCTTTGCACCGGGCGCAACGGGCAATGTGGCGACCGAGGACGTCGTCTACATGCTCGAGGGCATGGGCATCAGGACCGGCGTCGACATGACGAAGCTGTTGGCCGCCACCAACGAGATGAGTCGGCTGCTCGGCCGTCCGCCGGTCAGCCGCGTCGCCGCCGCGCTGAATGCGAGAGCTAAGAGGGCGAATGGTGAGTAGCGAGTGGATCAATCCTCCATTCGCGACTCCCTATTCACCGTTCGCTTTTCTTCAGCGGCTCAGATCCGGGCCCATCACGACATCCGGCAGGTAGGTTGAGATCTGCGGCACGAAGCAGAGCAGCAGCACCGCGGCCATCATCAGCAGCACGAAGGGCAGGGTGCCCCAGATCACGTCGCGCAGGGGAATGTCCGGCGCGACGTTCCTGATGACGAAGATGTTCAGGCCGACCGGCGGGTGGATCAGGCCCATCTCCATCACGATCGTCATCACCACGCCGAACCAGATGATGTCGAAATTCGCGGCCCGCAGCGGCGGCAGGATGATCGGCGCGGTCATCAGAATGATCGAGACCGGCGGCAGGAAGAAGCCGAGCATGACGACCATGAGCAGGATCGCGGCCAGCAGTTCCCAGCGCGGCAGATGCATCGCCACGATGGATTCCGCCACTGACTGCGAGATGTGCAGGTAGCTCATCACGTACGAGTAGAGGAGCGACATGCCGATGATCAGCATCAGCATGGTCGATTCCCGCACTGTCGCCTTCATGATCGGCGCCAGATCGGTCGGGCGCCATACGCCATAAATCAGCGCGATCAGGACGAGCGCGAGAATGCCGCCCAGACCTGCAGTCTCCGACGGCGTGGCCAACCCGCCATAGAGCGCCACCATGACGCCGGTCAGGAGCAACACGAACGGAATCACGCGCGGCAGCACGGAAAAGCGCTGGGCCATCGTGTATTCGTCCTTGGTCAGGATGTCCGACCAGGTGCCCGCCTTCTCATACGCGGTCTTTGCGCTGGCATATTCGTGCCGGAAGCGCACGACCGCATAGGCGCCAAACAGCGTGACCAGCAGCAGTCCAGGACCAATCCCGGCCAGGAACAACCGGCCGAGCGACTTCTCCGCGGCGACCGCGAACAGGATCATCGTGATCGAGGGCGGAAGCAGAATCCCAAGCGTGCCGCCGGCCGCGATGATTCCGGCAGCGAAGCCGCCGGAATAGCCGCGCTTGCGCATCTCCGGGATGCCGGCCGAGCCGATCGCCGAACAGGTGGCGGGGGACGATCCTGCCATCGCTGCGAACAGCGCGCAGGCAAACACGTTGGCCACGCCGAGGCCGCCGGGCACGCGGTGCAGCCAGGCATGAAGCGCGGAATAGAGGTCCTGGCCGGCACGGGAGCGGCCGATCGCAGCGCCCTTGAGGATGAACAGAGGAATCGAAAGCAGCGTGATCGACGCCATTTCCTCGTAGACGTTCTGCGTCACCGTATCGAGCGACGCAGTCGGCATGTAGATGGCCATGAACACGACCGCGACCGCGCCAAGCGCGAATGCGATCGGCATGCCCGCGAACATCGCAAACAGGGTCGCAAGTCCGTAGGAAAGCCCAATTCCGAAGACACTCATCGACGCGCTCCGGTCAACGGTGTCACGATCTGCAGCAGCATCTGCAGGCAGAGCAGGGTCATGCCGGCAGCCATCAGGCCGTAGGGAATGGCGAGCGGCGGCGACCACATCGAGTTCGAGACCTGGCCATCTTCCCACGCCTCGTGCGTGAGGGTCCAGGATTTCCAGGTGAAGAACGCGCAGAACAGGAAGCTCGCGACGTCGACCAGCCAGAGCCGGATACGGTTCGCCAGCGGCGACATCAGACCGACGAAGGCCTCGATGCTGACATGGCCGCGATTTTCCTGGACGTAGGCGGCCGTCATGAATGTTGCGCCAACCAGGAGGAAGACGGCGGCCTCGTCCTGCCAGTAGTTGGCGGCCTTGAACAGCGCGCGACCCGCCACGCTGTAGCTCAGGATGATGCAGGCCGCGACCAATGCGATCGCGGCCAGAACGACGATGATGCGATTGAGCAGCGAGACGACACGCTGAAGCGGCGCCAGCAGTCCGCCGGCGCCGGTGGTGGGCGCGGGCTCGCTATCGGAGACGGGAGCGTGCATCAATCAGGCCGCGACGTCGGAAGCGAGCTTCAACAGTTTGGCGGCGTTGGCAGTCTTGCCGCCGTAATCCTTCCAGGCGGTATCGCGGGCGATGTCGCGCCATTTGCCCACGGTCTCGACGTCGAGTTCGCTGACCTTCGCGCCGGCCTTCTCATACACCTTGGCGACCTCGACGTCGTCGTCCTGCGCGCCCTTGCGTCCGAATGCCTCGAGCTCGCTGCCGACGGCCAGGATGATGTCCTGCTGGTTCTTCGGCAGCTTGTCGAAGGTTGCCTTGGACATCATCAGCGGCTCGAGCATGAACCAGTAGGACGCCTTGGCGCCGGAGGTCAGGGCCTTCGAAACCTCCTCCAGGCGGAACGAGATCAGGCTGGTCGACGAGGTGATGCCGGCGTCGCAGGCGCCGGTCTGCATCGCGGTGTAGATCTCGTTCGACGGCACGGACAGCACGGACGCGCCGGCGGTCTGCAGCACCATGTCCATCTCGCGCGAGCCGCCGCGCACCTTCATGCCCTTGGCATCGTCGGGAGTGACCAGCGGACGCGACCGGCTGGCGACCCCGCCCGCCTGCCAGACCCAGGTCAGCAGAATGATGCCCTTGTCGGCGAGGAAGTCGCTGAGCGCCTTGCCAACCGGCTCGTTCTTCCAGCGCATGCCCTGGTCGTAGGTCGTCACCAGCCCCGGCATCAGGGCGATGTTGGTCTCGGGAACCTCGCCGCCGGCATAGGGCATCGGATAGAGGCTGATGTCCAGCGCACCCTTCCGCATCGCGGAGAATTGCGCGACGGTCTTGATCAGCGACGAATTCGGATAGATCTCGGCCGCGATTTCGCCGCCCGAACGCTTCGACACCTCTTCGGCGAACACCCGGCACAGCCGGTCGCGGAAGTCACCCTTGTCGATGGTGCCGCCGGGAAACTGGTGCGAGATCTTCAGCGTGGTTGCAGCCTGGGCCGTACCGGTTCCGAGACGCAGAATGGCCGGCGCGGCGAGAGCGGACGCGATGACGTGACGGCGTGAAAGCATGAGATATCCCCTGGACAACTTCTGATTGGGTTCCCGATCCGGTTCGTTGGCGCACTGGAGCCGGCTTGCTGGATTTACCTCTAGCTGAACAATACAGTTCGTTCGAGGTCAAATGCGCGGGAAGCGACATATTGCTGCGGCGCAAATGTCGGTCTGTGAATCCCTTGCGCAGGTTGTACTAACATGGGCTTGCCGGGCAAAATTGTGTCGGCCTTACCGATCACGGCGAAGCTCAAATCAAAATTGATCGATTAAAATATCCCGTTCGCCCGTAACAACAGCCTCCGTCAGAACGTCGAGACTGAGGAACGGCGTCTCATCGCCGTCCAACCCGGTCTCTGAAGGAGCGATCATCATGACCTATCGTAGCCGCCTCGTCCTCAGCCTCTCCGCCGCCGCACTCGCACTCAACATGGCCGCGGCGCCTGTCGCCTTCGCCGAAGACAAGATGGGCAAGGATGACGCGATGAAGAAGGATGCGATGTCACACGACGGTATGAAGAAGGACACGATGGCCAAGGACGGCATGAAGAATGACGCCATGTCCAAGGACGGGATGTCCAAGGACGGGATGAAGAAAGACGACGGCATGAAGAAGAACTGAGCCGATCCCATCAAGTTCGGGCGATGGGATCGGATCACCGCCCATCGCCCCGCTCTCGATTTGGTAAAGCCCTGCCGTTCAGCTCACGACCGACAGAGAGCGGGGCGCGGCCAACGCGCCCGCTCCGTCACTTCTTCTTGCCGCGCGCCTTGCGCGCGGCATAGCGCGCATCGCGCTTCGCCTTCTGCTCGGCTTCCTGCTCGGCGAGACGAGCGGTAAGTTCTTCCGCCTCGCGGGCGAGCCGCTCGGCCTCGCTCGCCTTCATCTCTTCCTCGAGCCGCTTCTGCTCGGCGCGGGCCGCCTCGCGCTCGAGACGCGCCTGCTCGCGGCGGGCCGCAGCAGCCTCGCGCTCCTGCCGTCGCTTCACGACTTCGGGATCATCCGGTCCCGGCTGCGAGCGGAATTTGTCCATTATGCTCCGGCGCGCCTGCTGCGCAGCCTTCTGCCGATCGGCAAATCCGGGTTCCTTGAATGATCTCATGGAGACGTCGTCACTTCACTACTTGGGGTTTGGTCAAGGCTGCACGCGCCGCCACGCAACTCTTCCACGATGTCGTGAACACGGGCAAAGGCCGGCGCGACGCCGTGTGTATAGGATCGCACGCGCAAATGACAAATGCTTTATCGTCACTCCTCCACATCCGCCGCCTTTGGCGCTTGCATGGCTGGCGCCGGACGCTATGTAAGCCTCCCCGTCGTGCTGGCGAAGGTCGGCCGGGTGTGAATTGCCTCACACCCCACGGGGACTGGCGTCCCCGTCCGGTGCGCCCTCCAGCGGAGTTTACCGGTATGACCTCTGTATTTCGCAGCCGCGGGCGCATGGTGCTCGTCCTCGCGCTTCTCGGTCTTGTGGTCAGCGCATTTGTGATGACTGCGGTCCTCGCCCGTCCTTCGGCGCCTCCGAGGGGCGCGCTGGGGGCGGAATGGGAATGCGGCCAGCTGTTCTGGGTCACGAGCTGCACGCGGATCGAAACGATCACGCCGGCATCGCGCCGTCAGCCCTATGGCGAAGCGGGTGGCTTGCGGCCGGTGTAGACGTGAGGCCCTATGAGCAAGCAGGATACAGGCAATGGGCGAGGGGGCGCGATCGCGGCTCTCGTCTTCGCGGCGGTCATGGTCGGGGTGGGCTTGTGGCTGGCCCATAGCCTCACATCGGCGAGCAGGATGCAGGATTGCCTGATGTCGGGTCGTACCAACTGCAATGTGATCGAGCCGGCGCGCTGAGCGCGGGCGACGCACCGGCCGGCTGGTGGCTGCGGCGGCGACAATTTTTTCGCTGATCCGGGCGGCGAATCAGGCCCTCTTTGCAATACCCTGGACACGGGTCGCGGACCCGCGCCGCAAAATTGTCGCGATTCTACCGGTTTGTCGGATAGAGCGTGGTGTGGCCGAATTGCCCGGCGCGTGGTCCGGCCGGATATCAGCGAGCCAAGGCCCTGCCCAGCGCAGCAACATTGCAGATGGCGGGCGAGCGAGGGGGTAGGCAAGAATGACGTTGTTCGATCAAACCAGATTGTGGCTGCCGGCGATGGCGGTCCTGACCTTGATCTCGCTGCCCGCCCAGGCGCAGGATCAGGCCGGCCCAGGAGCCGGCGGTCATCCGCCGCAGGGGCGTCCACCGGGCGTTGTTCGCCAGCCACAGGCTCCGGGTGGGCAGCCCGGTGGCCAGCCCCACGCGCTGGGCCCGCGCCAAGGCGGCCCCATGGTAGGCCAGCCGGGTGGAGCGCCGCCACGGGCCGCTATTGCGCCCCAGGGACGTCCGCCACAGCCCGTCGTTCAGGGGCGTCCGCCGGGACCAGGACCGGTAACCGCGGGCCGCGGCCCCGATGCGCGGTTCGCCCGCGGCGCCATCGGAATGCGCGATTATGGTGGACACGCTTATCGTGGCCGCGTCGGCTGGGAAGGCGGCCGCTGGCGTCACGAGGTCCATCACGGCCGGCCGGGCTGGTGGTGGGATGTCGGCGGCGTCTGGTATTATTATCCCGAGCCGATGGAGGGACCGCCGACCTACGTATCGGAGGATTACGCTGACGACGTAGTCTATGCGCCCGCCACAGCCTACGAGGCCGCGCCTCCGCCGGTTGCCTACGAACCGGCTCCGCCGCCGCCAGCTGATCCGGATCCCGGCGCCAGCGCTCTCGGCGGTGCCATCATCGGCGGGGTGTTGGGCGGTATCCTGACCGGCAAGGCTGGCGGTGCAGCCGCCGGCGCCGTGATCGGCGGCGCGACGGGTGCGATCGCAGGCGCGACCGCAGCGTCGCGGCCGGGCTATTATCTGTCGCAAGGCAATTGCTACTATCGCTATCCGTCCGGAGAGTACGTCGCGGTCGATCCACGATCCTGCTACTGATCCGACGCGCGCTGCCGAGATGCGTCATGGGGCACTCGGCGGCGGCGCAGAATGATCAGCAGCGGCGACCACGCACGGTCACGTCGTCGGCGGCGTTGGCGCCCACGCGGGGCCGCAAATGTCCGGGGCACGACTTGGAACGAATCCTGATACGCTCTGCTTCATTGCTCGTTTAAGGTTAGAGTTGAGAGGCCATGACCAAGGCGTCCAAGCTCGTTGCCGCCAAGGGCGGAAGGGTTCTCCTGGTTCGGCGCCGCATCGACGGACGCTGGATGTTTCCGGGCGGCCGCAAGCGATCCCAGGAAACCGCGAAGGATTGCCTCAAGCGCGAGATCAAGGAGGAGCTTCCAAAGCTGAAGCTCGGCCGTCTCCGGCTGTGGAAGGAAGTGACCGCCAAGAACAAGCGGTCTGGCCGCAAGATGAGCGACGCGATCTTCATCGCCAAATACGCCAAAGGGCGGCTGGAGATCGGAGACAAGAAGGAGATCGACCGCGCGGTCTGGCAAAAGCCTTACGGGCTTACTCTGACGCCGACCTCGCGCTATATCCGCGATCGGCTGTTTCCGCGCAAAGCCGACTAAAGTACCGGCAGCGACCGGCCTGGCGGGAACATCTGGCTGTCTCGGGCGTTGATGCGCCATGACGTACGACAGCACAGCCAGATCGCCTCGCGTCCTGACGCCGGAAGAGCGCAGGGCGCGTGACGCCACCCGCCGCGCCGACGCCGAACAGGCCATGCGTGAACATGAGCAGGCTCAGCGGGCCTTCAAAGCCAATCGAGAGCGCCTCAGGGCCGAGCGGCTGGCGCGGGAGTCTGCCGAGAAGCGCGGCTGAAGCCGGCCGGGTCAGCCCGGCGGACGCGCCCGGAATGCGTTGGCCATCCGCAGGAACGCCTGGTCGAGCAACGCATGCATGTCGCCCGTGATGTCGCAATCGAACATCGCGCGCCGCATGCACATCATCCATTCATCGCGTTCGGCATCGCCGATCGGATAGGGACGGTGAGCGGACATGATGCAGCGATGTTCGGGCCGCTCGAAATAGAGAGCAGGGCCGCCGAGCCAGCCGCTGAGGAATTCGAACAGCAGTTGCTTGATCGGAGCGAGGTCGGCGCCATGCATGGCACGGATCCGGCTCGCGCCGGGCTCCTCGTCCATGATCGCATAGAAGCGCTCGGCGAGATGCCTCACCCCTGTTTCGCCGCCGATGAGCTCGTAAGGCGTGGCCTCGATGATCGTTGCTTCGCTGGCTGAATTGGCTGCCGTCATTGCATCTCGTTTCCACTCGCCCCCACGCAACCAACAAGGGGCAGGCGGGGAACGCCTTGATCTGAATCAAAGAGGAAACATCGATGCACGCCCTGCGGCATTCGCCGCCGGCGTAAAGACGCCCTGTCCGGTCGCGTTAGCGGATGCTGGCCTTGACGAGGCGCTGGCGGTCGGTGTCGGCGGCGATCTGGCGCAGGGTCTGGCGCAACAGCGCGAGATCGACAGGCTTGGAGAACGGCGGGTGGACGTTGAGGCCGAGGATCTTGCCGGCACGGACCGTGACGTCGCGGGTGTGATCGTCCGAGCCGCTGATGATGAGGACCGGCGTGCGCGATCTCATATCCGCCAGGAGCTGCAGCACTTCCGTGCCGGAGCGCTCGCCGAGGTTCAGATCCAGCGTGATGCACTCGAAGTTGCGCCGGCGCAGCACGTTGATCGCGCCGTCCACCGAGTTCACGCCGGTCGTCGCAAAGCCCGCCTGCACGGCGATCTTGCGCAGGATCGACAGATGAACGTCGGCATCTTCGATCACGAGAAGTTCGTTCAGCATGGTCCCCGCGCGTCCTTGTGTCGGCTTCTGATGGACCCCAACAGCTTAAGAGCTGGTGTCTGAGTTGAGCGTAAATTCTTGGTCCCGTAGAATTACCGACGTATCTGCACGCTGTCGTGCGCGTGCGAGAAGATGCAGGTCTTCAGCGGCGCTGATCTTGGGGAGAGCTCACATGCGCGCGCGGCTCTCCCTACCTAGCCACCAGGCCGTTCACGACGGGCGCGATGGTCTGAATCTCGTTGGGTGAGGATGCCGCCCGTATAGCCCGAGGGCAGGCGGCGGATGTCGTCGGCCGAGTCCAGGCCCGATGAGAAGTCGCCGCCATGGTAGGGGCCGATGGCGAAGACCGCGCTGCCCGCTGCATTCATGCGCCCCAGGAAGCGGCCGGGCCAACCCCAGAGCCAGGGCGCGACGTTGACCGGCACGAAGACGAGGCTGCCGCGACATGCCGACGGCACGCGACCGCTCCAGCCAATGACGACGTAGGACACGAGGCACGATCTGAGACTGCTGCGGGACATCGCGCGGACGGCCGGCATCTCGGCGCGGAAGGTCGCGATCGGCGCATCGCCGCCATAGACCATCAGCCGATCGATCTCGCCGATCGGTCGGTTCGTCAGCGCCGATGCGAGCAGGTGGCCTTCGTTCGGATCATTGCTCTTGATGTTGATGAGAAACCGCTGCTTCGGAAAGGCCGCAAGGACCTCGTTCAATGACGGCATGAGTCCGACGCCCTTGCCGCGGAATGGGAACGTCCGACTGTCGTCGGCCGTGTAGCCGTAGCCGATGTCGAGCGCCTTCAGCTCGGGCATCGCGCGCTCCCGGGTCACGCCGCGGCCATCCGTGCGACAATCCAGCGTCCAGTCGTGGAACACGGCGAACTGCCCGTCCGTCGTCGGATGCACGTCGAACTCGACAATGTCCGCGCCTGCGGCGAAGCTCGTCTGCATCGAGGCGATCGTGTTCTCGAGATAGGCGTGCGTCGGCGGCCGCATGCGGCGCGCGGTACAGGTCTCGTTGGTCAGGTTCGTCCGATCGAAATCCTGCGACAGGCCGCGATGTGCAAGCAGCACGGGGCGCCTGGGCACCGCTGCGACGAACAGATTCGAGTTGTTGACGAAAATGAGCCCGACGCCGCATGCCGCCAACGCGAGCAGACCAGACAGCTTCCGCGACGTCGGCAATCTGCGGTTCCTAGCTGCGCTCGTGAGGTCCGCGGCCGATGCTCGTCGGACACGGCGCTTCGGCCGGGTGCGGCCGCTGTCGTGTCGTGCGGGAAGCCAGTCGCTGCCGACCGGGAGCCGATCAGATCACAGCAGCCGGCGGCTTGGCATGGCGTCGGAGGACGCCGGCAGGTTCGTGATCGATTTCGGCGGGACGGGGGCCGATCGGCGGCCCGATCCGCGCCAGTGCTGGACGTTCAGGAGGATTCCCGCCAGGAGCAGCGGCGCGATGGCTGCCACTGCCATCAGCGGGGAGAGCGGCTTCGGGGTGATCATCTCCATCGCCATCTCGCAGACGAGCCAGACCGCCGCGGACACCAGCGAGAACTCCAGCGCAGGGACGCGCAGCCAGTACATGAGCCCGGTGATGACCGCGGCCGGCGCGATGATCGGGCCGATCATGTAGAAATTCAGTTCGGGTGGCGTCAGCGCGTCAAGAAGCATGGATGCCAGCAGCCATAGGCTGAAGAACATCACAGCGCCGTCGACGTATCTCATGGACCACCTCCGCCGCGACATTTTGGCGCAATCTTTGTCCGGTTTATGGCTGGTTCGTCAAGAGCGGCGACCTCCAAGGCCGGTTCGGAGCAGGTTTTTGCGGGTTTTCCGGCTTTCTGGCTGTGCCGTTTGCTGCCCTCAGGGGGGGCGCGCCGGCGCCGCGGCAGCGGCGCAGGCCGGGCGCCAAGTTGTGAAACGAGAGGCTCACGGTCATGGACCGGCCCTCACGCCGCCCACTCAGTGCGCGTTGCAGCCTGCCATCCATATCGTACTGCCGATCGTCAGACGATGAGCCGTCGCGCAGTGCGACGGCCAGGCGATGATGGCGGCGATGTTTCCGAGGACGAGAACGGCCAATATCGCGATGACGGCGCGTCGCTCGCTTCGCTTTGTTGATGACATCGAGAAGCCTCAGGATATGCCCGTTGGGGGGACGGTCGAGGCTGCACCGCGAGGGGGACCTCGCAGACCGGGTGCTGCAGCGCGCTCGAAGACACGCGGCAGACAGGGCGGTTTTGCGAAGGTTCGATTTCATCGTGTAAGGTGTTGTTGCGCCGGCGCAAGCCCGCTCCCTCATCGCTCCGCCAATGCGAGGCGCGCGCCGAGCAGCGCAAAGCCGCCGGCGAAAGCGCGGCGCAGCCAGACCATGACGCGGGGCCGGCTCACCACGCGGTCGCGCACGGCCGCAGCGAACAGCCCATAGAGCACGAACACCGCGAACGTCATCGCCATGAACGTGCCCGACAGCTCCAGCATGGTCGCCAGCGGGTGCACCTCGTCAGTTGCGATGAACTGCGGCAGGAAGGCGAGGAAGAAGATCGACAGCTTCGGATTGAGGATGTTGATCAGGAAGCCCGTCAGCACCACACGCCCGGCCGAGCGCGCGTCAGTGCGGCCCTCGACCGACAGCGCGCCGCGCTCGCCCAGCGTCTGCCAGGCCATGTAGAGCAGATAGGCGACGCCGCAATATTTCAGCGCGGCAAAGGCCAGCGCGCTGGTGTGCATCACGGCGGCGAGCCCGACGATGGCAGCCAGCATCGCCGGGATGATCCCGAGCGTGCAGCCGAAGGCGGCGGCGACGCTCATCCGCGATCCCCGCGTCAGCGCCACCGCCAGCGTGTAGAGCACGCCGGTACCCGGCGAGGCGACCACGATCAGCGAGGTCAGGAGGAAAGCTGCGGACATCGGCAGGCTCCTTGTTTCAATGCAGGCCCAGCATCGCCCATTCTCAATCCGCTGAAAACCCGAACGGAACGGCCGACGTCCTGAAATCGTCGGGCAGGATCTCGCGCCCGATCGGCGGTGCCGAGCGTGCCGCGCATTTCGGACGATGACAGACCCGGCAGGCGACGCCGATCGGGGTCGGCTCGTTGGCATCAGGGCCGTGGCCGTCGCGGGTGTAGATCAATTGCCCGGCATGCTCGGCGGCGCAGCCGACCGCGATCGCGCGTTCGACCCGGACGGCGCCGTAGGAGCCGCCGCCGGCGGTCACGGTGCGGGCGATCGAGAAGAAGCGCTGGCCGTCCGGCAGCTCGAGCCATTGCGTGACGATCTGGCGCGGCGTCTTGAAGACATCGTGCACCGACCACAGCGGGCAGGCGCCGCCGTGGCGTGCGAACGGGAAGCCGGCGCCGTCGAGCAGTTTCGAGATGTTGCCGGCGGGATCGACGCGGATCAG
Source organism: Bradyrhizobium ontarionense (assembly GCF_021088345.1). Lineage (NCBI taxonomy): Bacteria > Pseudomonadati > Pseudomonadota > Alphaproteobacteria > Hyphomicrobiales > Nitrobacteraceae > Bradyrhizobium > Bradyrhizobium ontarionense. The sequence goes on from NZ_CP088156.1 coordinate 1,046,229, forward strand.
AAAGAACGGGATCTTCTCGGCACCCGGCTTCTGCAGGGTGGTGACGCGGTGTGCGGTCTGCTCGAAGCTGGTGCCGAACTGCCGCGCCAACGCCTCCAGATCATATTGCCTCGTGTCGACGGCCTTCGCGAAGATCGAATAGGGCATGATGATCGCGGCCGCCGCGTAAGCCGCGAGCGCCCGGCGCGCCAGCAACTCGGCGGTCTTGCTGGCGAACTTGCCGTCTTCCAGAGCGGCGCCGATCTCGGTGTCCAGCTCGAGATAGGCGAGCTGCCGGGCGAGCTCGAATTTGAGGCTCGCACTGTCCAGCGAGTCCTCGATCAGGAGCTGGCGGCGGTGCAGGTCGAGCCGCCGGAGCGAGCCGAGCATGACGTTCGGCGGCATGTAGCGGACCTGAAGGTTGTGGCGAACGCGAAACCGCTCGATGAAGCCGGCCGGCCCCGCCGAGACCTGGGGAGACCCTGCTGACGATCCCTGAAACATGGCCTGGGCCAGCCGCTCGGCGGCATCGTCGAGATTGGCGAAGTTGTTGCGGCGCGCGGCCAGGAAGCGCCTGACGTCGGCGACGGGGTCGTTGGCGTCGATCGTCTCCTGGCCCGGACGCGGCGTGCTGCCTGAGATCGCCGGCGCGCGCTGCTCGGCCAGCGCCAGCTGCTCCTCGCGATACGCCGTGTAGAGGCGCAGGAAGGCTTCGGTCATGCCGGGATAGCTGACGGCGAGGTCGCTGATCTCGAGCGCGGGGATGTCGATGTCAGAAAACATCGGGTCCTTCAGGATCGACTGCATCCGCGCGGTGTGGTCGGCGCCGCCGTCGCCGGCGAGGTCGGCGAGATCGATCTTGTAGGTCCGGGCGAGGCGCAGCAGCATGTCGGCCGTCACCGGCCGCTGGTTGCGCTCCAGCAGTGCGACGTAAGGCGCTGAGATTTCGAGGTCGGCGGCCATGTCGGCCTGGGTCAGTCCCAGCTCGCGCCTGAGACGCCGCAGGCGCGGGCCCATGAAGATCGAGCGGGCGGTGGCGGTGGTCATGGCCGGTTCCCGGTTTTGTAATCTCCTTACAGCTATACACGAGAAGTTTGTAAAGTGTGACAAGTTTTCCGCGCAATGTCTGGTCCGCCCGCCGCGGGTGCTTACAACAGGTCCCAGGTTGTCTTCACCGAAGGGATCACGGACATGAACTTCCAACCGCGTGGACTCAGCGACCGGGCCATCCAGGGACCGTCGTCCTACCAGAACGAGATCGAGGCGGCGCGCGCGCTGCTCGAGACTCAGCCGACCTGGAACGGCGTGACCGCCGAGGCCGTGGCGCGCATGCGCCTGCAGAACCGCTTCCGGACCGGCCTGGACGTCGCCCGCTACACCGCCGCGCTGATGCGCGCCGACATGGCCGCCTATGACAACGATCCCACCAAGTACACCCAGTCGCTCGGCTGCTGGCACGGCTTCATCGCCCAGCAGAAGCTGATCTCGGTCAAGAAGCACTTCGGCACCACCGACCGCCGCTACCTCTATCTGTCCGGCTGGATGATCGCGGCGCTGCGCTCGGAGTTCGGTCCGCTGCCGGACCAGTCGATGCACGAGAAGACCTCCGTGCCCGCGCTGATCGAGGAGCTCTACACCTTCCTGCGTCAGGCCGACTCCCGCGAGCTGAGCAACACCTTCCGCAGCCTCGACGCAGCCCGCAAGGCCGGTGACAAGGCCAAGGAAAAGGAGCTGATCGAAAGCATCGACAACTTCCAGACCCACGTCGTCCCGGTCATCGCCGACATCGACGCCGGCTTCGGCAATGCCGAGGCGACCTATCTGCTCGCCAAGAAGATGATCGAGGCGGGCGCCTGCGCGCTGCAGATCGAGAACCAGGTCTCCGACGAGAAGCAGTGCGGCCATCAGGACGGCAAGGTCACCGTGCCGCATGAGGTGTTCCTGGCCAAGATCCGCGCCTGCCGCCACGCCTTCCTGGAGCTCGGCGTCGAGGACGGCATCATCGTCACCCGCACCGACTCGCTCGGCGCCGGCCTGACGCAGCAGATCGCCGTCAGCAGCAAGCCCGGCGATCTCGGCGACCAGTACAACAGCTTCCTGGACTGCGAGGAGATCACCCCGGAGACCGCCCGCAACGGCGACGTCATCATCAACCGCAACGGCAAGATGCTGCGTCCGAAGCGACTGCCGTCGAACCTCTACCAGTTCCGTCCCGGCACTGGTGAGGACCGCTGCGTGCTCGACAGCATCACCTCGCTGCAGAACGGCGCCGATCTGTTGTGGATCGAGACCGAGAAGCCGCACATCGAGCAGATCGCCAAGATGGTCGACCGCATCCGCGAGGTGATCCCGAACGCCAAGCTCGCCTACAACAACTCGCCGTCGTTCAACTGGACCCTCAACTTCCGTTGGCAGGTCTATGACGCGATGAAGGAGGCGGGCAAGGACGTCAGCAAGTACAACCGCGCCGAGCTGATGAAGGCGGAGTACGACGACACCCCGCTGGCGAAGGAAGCCGACGAGCGCATCCGCACCTTCCAGGCGGATTCGGCCAAGCGCGCCGGCATCTTCCATCATTTGATCACGCTGCCGACCTACCACACCGCCGCGCTGTCCACCGACAACCTCGCCCGCGAATATTTCGGCGAGCAGGGCATGCTGGGCTACGTCAAGAACGTCCAGCGCGCCGAGATCCGCCAGGGCATCGCCTGCGTCAGGCATCAGAACATGGCCGGCTCCGACATCGGCGACGACCACAAGGAATACTTTGCGGGCGAAGCCGCGCTGAAGGCGGGCGGCGCTCACAACACGATGAACCAGTTCGGCTGAGCCGGATCTGGTGAATTGCTGAACTGACAAGACCCGTCTGGGGCGGCATCGCTCCAGGCGGGTTTCTCTTTTGCTGGAAGGCTTGCTCAAGTCGTGGTGCGTCCGACCGCGTCCCGTTAGAACGCAGCGCAATCGCATCTGGCTGGCGCTTGAAGAAGCAGCGCGGCCTTCACCGTCCTTCGAGACGCCCGCCTGCGGCGAGCTCCTCAGGACGAGGACTACACTTGAGGCGCGATCAAAAACCCATATCGCGACTAAGACCCTCATGGTGAGGAGCGCCGCCCTTGCGGCGCGTCTCGAACCATGAGGCCCCAAGGTGAGCGCCTCGTCATGTTCTTAGTGCCGCAGAATGACGGGGAATTGGTCGGTCATTGGGACCCTGTGACAACGCCAGAGAAAACGCGAGTAGGGGGCGCGCTCGTTCATCGTCGCGACGCGTTTCGCGCCCGAGCTATTCAGTTCGTTTCGCCCCCAATCAAACAGAGGGCGCGGGGAATGCCGGGTGAGGGCCTCACCCATGGCCCGCCTGCAGAAGAAGTAGCAGGCGGCAGTCACCACAGGTTCAGCCGCATCATCCGGCATTCCCCGCGCGATGGTCTTCACGCTTATACGCGATCTCCCCGGTGTCCGGCTTGATAGCCACCGTCGCCCAAGGGGGTCATCATCCCCAAAGACTTGGCGCCAGCAACGGGGCGCCAGGACCACGCGATTTCACGTCCGCAAAGAGCCGTTCGTCCGCGCGCAAAGCACGCTGCGACCCACCTGCGGCCACCGCTCCCCGCACCCAACGTCCGTGACGATCGCGATCCGCCCCTCTCGAGGAGCACGGGATGAGGGAGTGAAACATGGAATTCGGAAAAATGGAAGCTTAATATTTTTCGCGAGGGGACTGGACAGGGGTGATCGTGTTGAGGCGGCAGGTGAAATGAGGTTTTCGGCGCACGCATCCCGGCACGTCACGCTGGAAAGCGTTGCGCCGTCGCGCCATGATCCGGTCTCTGCCCCATTCATGCCGGCCGGCCGCTGCAACCTCGGCGGGCGCCAAGCGTGCGGCCCGCGTCGCCGAACACGACTTAAACCCCTGGAGTGTAATGCCATGAGATCCCTCGTGCTGATCCCCCTGATCGCATGCCTCGCCGGCTGCGGGATGATCGACGCCGTTCAAAACGGACTTGCCTACAGCAGGGCCGTCGAAGCCGACCTCCTCGCCGAGACCGGCGTGCGGCCCGCGGTCGGCTTCAACTGGAACAACGGCACCCTGACATCCGTGATGGTGACCTTCCCCAAGCTCTATACAGCCAAGCCGCTGCCGGAGCTGTCGGAGAAGGTCCGGGCCGCGGTGATCAAGGAATTCAAACAGAGCCCGAAGCAGTTGGTGCTTGGATTTGCGGTGGCTGGGTGAGGGCTGTGGTGGTGGTGGGCGGGCCGGGCACGCAGCGACAATTTTATGCAGCGTCACCGTAATTCCTAATTGATACTGGGGGGACGACAGCGACTGTGTCCTGCCCGCAACGTAGTCGGTTTTTGATAGTCGCTCTATTCCCCCCGAGGTTGCGGCTATTGTTCGTCAAATCGGCCCCTGCTACCGCTAGTCAACGACAGTGGGATGCTGTGGGGGCTCAAATGAACTGTTTGCGTTGGCTTGCCACCTGGCTGGCCATCCTTGGAGGGGCGTGTCTTGGAGGGTGTGCTGCGCCGCTTGCGGTCAACAACGTGACCGACATCAGGTCGAGCACGGGCAGCCGAGGGATCGACATCTACGAGCCGAAGCGCCGAACCGACGCAAGCGTGCCCGAGTTCGCGGGTGACCAGCTTGTGGAAGTGCGGACTTTTCACAATCCCGGCCAGGGCGAGGTCGAGATGGCCGGGGCCGCTTGCTCACTGGAAGCCACCGGTTTCACCGCAACCATGACGAGCCCCGCAAAGGTACGCGTGCCGCTCTATCGCGGACAGTCGAGCACGCTTGCCGTGACCTGCCAGAAGCCTGGCTATCAGAAGCGGATGATCACGGTCGCGCCCTTTGATTCCACGCGCCAGGCTCGTCTGGCCAGCGGCGCCAATGGCGGGATCCTTGGTGCGGTGATCGTGGCAGGCATCGATGCCGCCGCCGACAACACGAAGAACGACTGGCGTTATCCCGTGGCGAAGGTCGTGCTGGAGGCCGATGCCCCGCGGTAGGGAAGGGACGGTTCTTTCGGACCGAAGCTGGCAAACGCAGCGGCTAAGGCAGGGGACGTTCGGACTTGGCCAAAACGCCGACCGTAGCGTGGGGACGCCCTGCGCTGCGGCAGTGACAAAGAGGCCGGGCGGACGCGCGATCGGTACTCAAAGTACTATCTGCTCTCTCAGGCACCTTTCATTATACGTATTGCTTCCGCATCACTGCCGATGACAATATCTCGTCGCCGCTTGTTGTATTCGCCACGCGTGATTTTACCGGCAAGGTACTCTTGTCGCAAAATGTCGGCCATTGCTCTTGCCTGCTCGATGTTCACAGCCAAAGCTTCACCGTTTTTGGCATTGTACTGACGATGCGCAGCGACGATCCTTGCGTTGAGATCATTAAGCTCAGTTTTCAATTTCTCGAAGACGGCCTTTTCAGCAGCCGTAATCCGCAATCGATCGTTCAGCTGTTCGGCAGTAGCCTCACGCCCGTCGCATGGCGCCCAAGAATAATATGGATAGTACTCTGGCTTCCGACAGAGCGCCCGATTATCATCATTGATCTGTTTGATGACGGCGGCATATTCAGGTGAGCTAACTTGCGCGTTGTCGACCAACGCCCAGCCGCCTGCTTCCATGCACGCGCCATACAGAACCTGGTTCGTTGTCATTCCACCAGATGCAGAGCCCCCATAGCGATTCACAACAGCGGTTGAATAGGGCTGCTGCCCCTGCTGAAGGCACTCGTATTTCGCTTGATTGAATTCCTCCGTTCCTGCACCCGGCTTAACCCATACCTTTTGGGCACTACATCCGGCTAGGACGACGACCAAAACGGCCATCATTGTGCAATTGCGAATAAACATGCATGCCCCCGAAAGAGCGACATTCAAACGCAACTTTGACGAGAGAGCAAGAAAAGTCTGTGAATCAAGGCGCTTATGTAGATTGTCGACATCGAGACCGCAGCAAGTGTGCTAACGAGCCTACATGCTTGCTCCCGAACTTCGGGGTTACGGTGCTGCAGTACATAAAATACGATGTGGACAAGGAGGGGTGCAGTCCTAGCACTGTCACCGTAATTCCATGTCTGATGAGTCATTGACGTCTTCATAGGACGGCCTCGAAGACTACCCTCCTCATCTTGCACTAGCTTTCATTGGTTCCGCCATCTAAGATTGTGGTCGGGCGGGGTGAGAGCCGTTGGCGAAAGAATCTAAGACCAAGAAGACCAGCATTCAGCTTTGGGAGGAAATGACGCCCCCTCAAAGGTGGCTTGCATATGCCGACGCCGCTGGTCGGATTCTCGGCAGAGCGGTTGCTGCGGGTGCGTTCCTCGCCACAGGAGCTCAGGTGTTCCATCTTGGTCCAGAATTCCTTGATCCCACTCGCGCCTCGGACATTTTCATGGCCTTAGCGGCCTACTATGGCGTGCCACTTCTGTGGAATGGTCGTTTTGGAAGAAGCAGATGACGGCCGCTGGAATGCCGGTCAATCTGGGCTCGAGGTCTTAAATGTCTGACGAAGACGCAAAACCGCCGGTGCCGACAGACGAGATGCTTGCTGCAATGCGCAGGACATTGGAGCAGTCAGAAGCCATCGCTCAGAAGGCTGTTGCCGCTGCCTACGCTGAAAGGGCTACACGGTCTCAAGCGTCCAATCGAGATGAACCGAGCTTTTTAGAAGCGCCCCCTGAAATCGCCCTGAAATACGACGTTCTTGGCCCGCCGCCTAACATTCAGAAAGTTGATCCAGACGATTCATCTGAACAAGAAAACACTGCGTTCCGGATCGCGGCGGCTATAGCTCTCGGCGGTGCGATCGCACTTTTGTTATACCTCTACGGATTCTCACCCGGCGTGGCAGGAACCATACATTTGGGCTTGGCTGCAGTGATAGGAATAGCTGCTCGAATGTTGGTTGAGCTTAGAGCTTAGCTTTTGCTCCATCCCCACTTCTAGCTAAGTTGGCCTGGAGTCCTCGTTCGCTGGACCACTCTTTACCACCAAGAGGGTGCGATTAGGTATTCAATCTGTCCATCGATTGGGCATGCACAACGGCACTGTCACTGCAATCCCCCAGCACGGTCACGAAACTACCAAGTGGCAAACGCTGGTGCCCCATAACAAGGTTCTAGCGTTTGCGTGGTGCAATCGCGAAAAAGGCAGTCGCTCGCAGGCTTAAGAAGGGTGGCGATGCGCGGTCGTAGCTCGCCAAGTCGAGTGAGACATGGCCGAGTGCCGGATTCCGCGCCTAACGGCTCTGATCCTTTACCGGAACTTTTTTGTCCGCCGTATGCGGGACTTTCGAAACAACCTTGTCGGCGGTGTAGTCCAGTTGGGCTTGGGCGACATAGTCCCCACGTCGAACAGATTCCATTGCAGCCGGCGAAACTTTGGCCGTGGCCTGGGCTGCTGCGGCGTAGCGAGCCATCACATCATTGGCCATGGTTAGTCTCCCTGTTGAGGTCGGCATGATAATAGTGTTTTCGTGACACCCACTTAAAGCCTTCGTGCTTTGTAATTGCTGCAACTTCTGTTGGACCACCTATGGTCTCGGCACGCAAACCGTATCGAGCGAACTTCGCTGAAGTTTCGACCGCAAACCTAGCAACATCAATTGCATCCTGAATCGGCATCGCCGGAATGATCCATCCAAGACCGACTTGGTTAATAAGTTCCAAATGAAGCGCTTCTGCGGCTTGGGCATTTGCGATCCCGTGCTGAATAAAGAAATCGCGGAGCTTACCGGTGGTACCCAAAACAAGCCGGTCCAAGGCTTCATTTTCTCCCGCCCAACGCAAGCCATAGTCCAATTCGCCTTGCACCTTGTACGGTGGGCCGCACTCGCCGCCGAGGATCATAAACTCCCAAATTTCTGAACTCGAAGACTGAGCCGAATAGCCGCAAACTCGATAACCCATAACAAAATTTGCGAGAGGTTCGGGATAAGCCTGCTTGTAGCAGGTCTCGTACAGAAACATCCTAGCCTTAGTTGCAACTTCCTCGACAGTGTATGCTTCGCGATTCAGCCAATACTCGCTATCCGCCTGATCCGACAGTTTCTTGCGAAGATCCTTCGTGAGAGTTTCAACCGATGCCGATCCGATACCGCCGCTCCCATAGACGAGTGCACCTATCGGCCAAACCTTCACTAAGTTGAAGATCTTATTGGCGTTGTTGTAGATTTTGATGGGGTGCCCTTCCGCATCGAAGAAACTCGCTGCGCTGTCGGCCGCTAGAACGATGCCATCGTTCACTTTGGCGGTGACCACAACCGTCACGATGCTCCCCCCGAGTATTTTCTACATCCGAACTATCGGAATTTGGGCAGAGTCGCAATGGAAGGGATTAGGTCGCGTGCTCGACTATCTCTGGATGCAACCAGCCATCAGTATCGAGTCCCCGATCTGCACCACCTCGCTGCCATCGCATCGTGCCGGCTACATGACCGCTAGGGCGAGGAAAGCGGCGACGAGCGCGACCGCGGCCGCGAGGAGGGCTTTTGCTCGGATTTTCGGCGGCATCACGAGCCCAGGATCGGCCGAGACGGCAGCGCCCAGGGCTGCGTTGCGAACAGTCATCATGCAAACGGACCGCGGCAATGCGCCTGAAGAAAAGCCTTGGCGGCTTGTGGAGATCGTAGCTAAGTATTTTGTTCCGTTGGTGAGCGCGCCGGGACTCGAACCCGGGACCCCATGATTAAAAGTCACGTGCTCTACCGGCTGAGCTACGCGCTCGCTCCCAAGGAAGCGATGTGACGGCTGGCCGTCACTGTCCGGATCGTCGGCAGGTGACCATCAGAACGCTTGCGGCGGGGCTGTGGTTCACTGCGGGCTGCGGGAACGGGGGGAAACCCCTGACCCGTGGGCTGCATGCTGTCGTGTGGGCTGTGTAGGGGGTGGGTTCGTTCCGGTCAATAGGGCGGGCGGGTGAAACCACAGGGGCGCGGGTTGGGGAGGTGGCGGGCGGGAGTTTGCCGCGCCGGGGGAGGCCTCGTGGTTCGAGACGCGCCGCCTGACGGCGGCGCTCCTCACCCATGAGGGTTGAAGGGTCGGCTCGCGGCAGGAGCCTGCGTCGTTGGGGTAAGGGCTCAGACCTCGCCGCAGATCGCTCGGGCCGCGCACGCCGTCCTCATCCTGAGGAGCCCGCCGGAGGCGGGCGTCTCGAAGGATGGCCGCGGGCGGGATGCTTGTCCAATGGCCGCGGGGGGACCGGCGAGCGGGGCTTTGACGGACGTCTTCGTCTCCGATGCCGACGTGGATGGCCGGGACAAGCCCGGCCATGACGGTGTGGGGGAGGCTGGCTCAAACGGCGGTTTTGCCCGCGGGGTGCGCCGGCCTCTCCGCTACACCTTCTCCGCCACCTTCGCCGCGGCCGGCACGGCCACCTTGGGCGCGGCGGTGATCGCCGCCGGCTGCATCCCAGGAGCCGCCAGCTCCGGCACCCAGACCGGGCGCAGGCCGATCAGCTCGGCGGTGCGGACGGTGGTGTAGCGCCAGAACTCGAAGGAGTTGATGCGGGACATCTCCAACAGCGCGATCGCGACCGCCGAGAGGAACGGCAGGCTCTCCAGGATCAGGACGGCGGCGAAGATGTAGAGCTCGGTGATGGCGAGCGTGTTGGTCACGATCAGGATGGTGGCGCCGATCAGGAGCAGGGCGCCGATCACGGCCTCCCAGAACGCCTGGAACTCGATCGACATCCTGGACAGGCCGCCCTTGGAGGTCCGGGCAAAGGCGAGATGCTCGGTGATCAGGCCCTGCGCCACGGCGCGGCTGACCGTCCATTGCACTGACATCGCCGCGATCATCGCGCCCAGCATCTGCCAGGACCGCACCGGCACGCGCAGCCGATAGAGGATGAGGAAGTGCGCCAGCGAGACCACGAAGGCGGCGATGATCGGGATGGTCAGGATCTTGTCGGGGATGGCGATGCCGGCGAACGCCACGATCGGCACCCAGATCAGGTTCAGGATCGCGACCACGACGCCGAGGCTCTCGGCGCCCAGCCAGTTGAGCCAGCCGAGCGAGAACTCGCGCTTCTGGTCCGATGTCAGCCGGCTCTTGCCGGGCAGGAAGCGGCGCCAGTGCTTCTTGACGATCTGGAAGCCGCCATAGGCCCAGCGGTGGCGCTGCTTCTTGAACGCCTCGTAGGTGTCGGGCAAGAGGCCCTGGCCGTAGCGGGTGTTGGTGTAGTGGGTTTGCCAGCCGAGCTCCTGGATGGCGAGGCCGAGATCGGTGTCCTCGCAGATCGTGTCGCTCGACCAGCCGCCGGCCATGTCCATGGCCGCGCGTCGGATCAGGCACATCGTGCCATGCACGATGATCGCGTTCTCCTCGTTACGCTGGACCATGCCGATGTCGAAGAAGCCGGCATATTCGCCGTTCATGATGTAATGCATCAGCGACAGATGCTCGTCGCGATGCTCCTGCGGCGCCTGCACCAGGCCAACGGCCGGGTCGGCGAACGCCGGCACCAAATCCTTCAGCCAGTCCGGCTCGACCACGTAGTCGGCGTCGATGATGCCGATGATCTCGGCGTCGACGGCGGTGCGCTCCATCGCGATGCGCAGCGCGCCGGCCTTGAAGCCCTTGACCTTCTCGGCATTGATGAACTTGAAGCGCTCGCCGAGCATGCGGCAGTGATCCTGGATCGGCTGCCAGAACGCCGGGTCGGGCGTGTTGTTGATGATGACGACGACCTCGAAGTTTGGGTAGTCCAGCCGCGCCAGCGCATCGAGCGTCTGCTTCATCATGTCGACCGGCTCGAAATAGGCCGGCACGTGGATCGAGACCTTCGGGCAATAGCCCTCCGGGGCAGCGGCGCGGTCGCGCGCGGCCTTGGCGCGGCTCAGCAGCCGGCGCGGCTCGCGGCCGAAGGCGATCGCGGCGATCTCCTCGATGCGCGCCATCGCGATCAGGATCAAGGGTACTAGCAAGGTAAGGCCGAGCGTCAGCGCGAAGGTCGAGCCCCAAACGAAATAGTGCACGTTCCAATAGGCGAAGATGGTGGAGATCCAGGCGCCGACGCCATGCGCGGTGGCGGCGAGCACCATCGCCTGCAGCACCGTGGGCCGGTGCAGCCGCAGGATCGGCAGCGACAGGAGCACGCCGACCAGCAGCGCGATCGTCGCCAGCTTCCAGTAGTCCGGGTTCACGATCGGCCCGGTCCAGGCGAATTTCGGCTCGCGCGCGGCGGTGAGCAGGCCCCAATAGGGACCGACGCCGCCCTCGAAATATTTCCATGGCACGTCGATGCTCTCGACGATGTTGTAGTCCATGCCGATGGCTTCGGCGCGGGTGACGAAGTTGCGCAGCACCCAGGCCTGCTGGAACGGGCCGGGATCGGAGATGCCGCGGTTGTAGCCTTGGCTCGGCCAGCCGAATTCCGCGATCACGATGCGCTTGCCGGGGAATTTTTCGCGCAAGAGCTGGTAGCGGTCGACGGCCTGGTCGACGGCCTGGGTGCTGTTGAAGAACTCCCAATAGGGCAGCACGTGCGCGGCGATGTAGTCGACGTTCGGCGCGAGCTGCGGATAGTCGCGCCACATGTTCCAGATTTCGCCGGTCGTGACGGGAACGGTGACCGACTTCTTGACGCGCTTGATGTAGTCGATCAGCTCGTCCGGCTTGAGCTCGCCGCGGTACAGCGTCTCGTTGCCGACGACGATGCCGATGACGTTGCTGTTGCGGCGGGCGAGCTTGATGGCGGTCGCGATCTCGCTGTCGTTGCGGATGGTGTTCTTGTCGAGCCAGACGCCGAGCGTGACCTTCAGCCCGGCTTCGGCCGCCAGCGGCGGCACCTGCTCGAGCCCGCCGGTGGACGAATAGAGCCGGATCGCGCGCGTCATCGTCGCGAGCTTCTTCATGTCGGCGCGGATGCGCTCCGGCGACGCGACGGTGTCGACGTCGGGATGCGCGGTGCCTTCGTGCGGATCGTAGGACACGCTCGGCAGCATGCCGGTGAAATCCGGCGCGCTCTGCTTCTGCTGGAGGAGGCCCCACAGCCCGGCATGAGCGGCAGTGACGAACAGGATGACGGCCGCGATCAAGCGCATCGGTCAGGACACCATGGCGGGCTGGAGAACGAGGAGCAGCGGATACGACGACGCAAACACGATCGGCGCACCGCCACGGCACCTCGCCGCGTGCTGCCCAGGCACGTCAGGCGAAGCGCGGCTTCGAGCAGACACCGGCAGGTCCGTCACTGGCGCCGTACCGGTGACCGCATTAAGGCCGGTTCATCGCTGAACGAGGGCTGAACCGCCGGACCGATCGGAACCGAACCACTGCGACACGATAGCGCTGCAGCGCAATTAAACAACAGCAGCGGGGCTGCAATCCGCGACGGGCTGCCTTGAACGGGCTGCCTTGCCGGCGCCGCGCTCCGAAGGCGCGCGGCAGCGGCGGTCGCCTCACGGCTTGGCGGGTTGCGGCGACGGCTGCGCCTGCGGCGCGGCCGGCTGGGCAGGCTGGGGCGACGATCCCGCCGGAGCCGGCGGCGCGGCGGGCGCTGGAGCCGGGGCGGCGGCGACCTGCGGCTTGGCGTCCGGATTGACCCAGCAGGCGTGGACGTGGTTGCGCAGCGAGTTCGGCACCTTGTCGTCGATCTGGGCGATGAAGCGGGTCAGGCACCGGAACGAGGCCTGGACGTGGCCGCCGGGGCAGCCGAACCGGTCATACAGGTCGAGATGGCGGAACGCGGTATCGAGGTCGTCGGTGTACAGCAGCTGCACCACGCGGCGGCCGAGCCAGACGCATTCGGGGTTGCCGGCCGGCCCGCCATTGAGCGCCTGGGCGGCCTCGGTGAACTCGTCGGTCTTGCGCTGATTGTCCTTCGACACGTCGGCCGGATTGGCCGCCTGCGGCTTTTGGTCCTGGGGATGGTCGTTGCCGCTCTGGGCGAGGGCGCCGGGGACGCCGATGAGGGCCACGAGGCCCAGCGACGCGAACAGGCGCAAAACCGAAAACTTGGACTGGAGCACGCGTCGACCCATAAATTCCCCGAGTGTTGCCTTCATGCCGTCCCGCGACGGACGCAGTGTTGATGCCGATCAAATCGGCCCCGATTGCGGCGGGAGATTGCTTCCGACCTTCGCATCGCGTTCCTGACGGGCGCTTGCGCCGCTCCCGGGAAACCTGGGGCGCGACGGCCGGATCATCCGGGGATTCCCAATGACCGGAATCTCGGATTTTGTCCAGCAACACCCCAACTTTCTCGTGTCATCGTAAAGGCGCGATTCGGGAACGACGGCGGCCCCCGCCCCGCCCGCGTTCTCCACATCGTCAGGTCGGGTGCGGGGGCGCGCGGAAGCCGGCACTTTCCAGCCGGCACTTGGCAGATCGCCGCTGACCGGCTAATCGACACCACGCTGCCTGGAGAATGGAACTGAAATCTCTTCGTACACCGCTGGCGCTTCTGCTCATTTCCTTGGGTGTCATTGCTGCCATGTGGTGGTGGCTGGCCCAGCCCATCACGCTGGCGCGCGCGCCCATCGAACTCGATTCGAAGCTGCAATGCGTCTCCTACGCCCCGTTCCGCGGCCTGCAGAGCCCGCTCGATCCGACCACGCACATCGAGGCGGACCAGATCGAGCAGGACCTGGTGCAGCTCGCCAAGATTTCGGAATGCGTGCGCACCTATTCGATCGAGAACGGGCTCGACCAGGTGCCGGCGATCGCCGCCCGGGTCGGGATCAAGGTGATCCAGGGCATCTGGCTCGGCTCCAACAAGCTGAAGAACCAGCAGCAGATCGGAATCGCGGTCGACCTGATCAAGCGCTACCCCAACGTGATCATATCGGCCGTGGTCGGCAACGAGGTGCTGCTGCGCGGTGAGATGACGACCGCCGATCTCGCCGCGACCATCCGCAGCGTGAAGGCGCAGGTCACCGTTCCCGTCACCTATGCCGACGTCTGGGAGTACTGGCTGCGCAATCGCGAGCTCTACGACATCGTCGATTTCGTCACCGTGCACATCCTGCCGTATTGGGAAGACGTGCCGGTCCGGGCCAAATTCGCCGCCTCCCATGTCGACGCGATCCGCCAGCAGGTCGGCGTGGCCTTCCCCGGCAAGGAGATCCTGATCGGCGAGACCGGCTGGCCGAGCGAAGGCCGGATGCGCGAGGGCGCGCTGCCGTCGCGGGCCAACCAGGCTCGCGTGGTGTCGGAGATCCTGAGCCTGGCCAAGCGCGAGAACTTTCGCGTCAATTTGATCGAGGCCTATGACCAGCCCTGGAAGCGCAAGCTCGAGGGCACGGTGGGCGGCTATTGGGGCCTGATCAGCGACGACCAGCGCGCGCTGAAATATCCGCCGGGCCAGCCCGTCAGCAACTATCCGCTGTGGAAGCTGCAGATGGGCGGCGGCATGATGCTGTCCTTCGTGGTGTTCCTGGCGGGCTGGCTGACGGTGCGCCGCCGGCCCTGGCCACCGCATCTGTCGGCCTGGATCGGGGTCGCGATCTCGGCGACGACGGCCGGTGTGCTGTTCGGCATGGCCGCCGACAAGATGTTCTATGAGAGCCTGGGCTTCGGCGGCGGGCTGCAATGGGGCGCGCTGCTCGCCGCCGGCGTGCTGGCGCCGATCCTCAGCGCCAATGCGGCGATGGCGGGCCGGCCGCTGCCGACCTTCCTCGATCTGCTGGGACCGAATGACGGCCGCAAGCAGCTCAAGATCACTTACGTGCTCGGTCTGGTCCTGATCGTGACCGTGCTGATTGCGGCCGAGACCGCGCTCGGCTTCGTGTTCGACCCGCGCTACCGCGATTTCCCGTTCGCCAGCCTGACCATGGCGGTGGTGCCGTTCGCGATGCTGCTGGGCAACCGTCCGGCGCAGGGCCCGCGGCCGATCGCCGAGGCGAGCTTTGCCGGGCTGCTGGCGATCTCCGCGGTCTACGTCATCTACAACGAAGGCCGCGACAACTGGCAGGCGCTGTGGACCTGCGCGATGTATCTGGTGCTGGCGTTTACGCTGTGGCGGGCGCGGGCCGCGCAAATCCGAGAATGAGCAGGCCGATCGCCAGCCCCGACAGCACGATGTTGTAGAGCACGATGCCGAGCCCGGCGGCGATCAGTCCGCCGGTCAGCAGCACGATCGACGGCCGCATCACGTGCAGCACCCCGATGACCAGCGCGGTGGCACCAAACACCGAGTTCTTGAACAGCGTGGTCGCGACCGCCCGGCTCTTGCAGGCCAGCGTCTGCAGGCCGGCATCGCAGGCCAGGGCGACGCTCGACAGCTCGATCGCGAGATAGCGCAGGTAAAGGGCATAGCCGACGGTGACGAAGCCGACGATCAGGAGCCATTGCACCTGATAGGGCGAGAGGCGGAACGGGATCTTTTTCATGTGCGGGACTATGCTGCGGAAAGCCCGCGCCGACAAGCCGCAAGGGCACTTCACGGACTGCCTTCACAACCCGCCCCAACCGGCTTTCGCCGCGAGATGATTCGGGCTCAGGAGCGGCGGAAGAACGACGACAGGGCAGAGGGCTGTTCGGGCTTCGGCGCCTCGGCTGGTGGCGCCGGAGCTGCTGCCGCCGCCGGCGGCGGCTCCTCGCGCTTGCCGTGGCGCTGCTGCGGGGCCTGCGGCTGGAAGGTGCGTCGGCGCTGCGCCGGAAACGGCTTCTGTACGGCAGCCGCCGGTGCCGCGGCCTTTCCGGCATCGGAGCCTTCGGGTTCGTCGCGGACCGCGAGGCGCTGGCCGTCATAGACCGTGGTCTCACAGGAGCGCTGGCTCTCGGCGAGAGCTGCACAGATCCTCGCTGCCGCCGCCGCGTCGCTCAGCGGTCCGGCACCGAGTCGCAGCTGCATGCCCGGGCCGGTCTGGCCCTCCTTCAGGATGATGATCGGCCGCAGCGCGGCGAGGTCGGCATTGGACTTGGCGAGACCACGCCACAGCGCCCGCAGGCCGCCGATGGAATTGGCTCCGCCGAGATCGACCGCGAACTCGGTCTTCTGGACCCCGGTGGCCGAGCCTTCCGCGCTCTCGGTTCCCTTGGCGCCGGCGGTCTCCGCGGGATCCGCCTTGGCGAGCTTGTCCGAATCTGCCGGCTTGCCGGCGACGGGTTCCGATGCCGCCGAGGATGAGGAAGGTGACGCGGCTGCAGCGCTAGACAGAGCTTTCGAAGCTTCCGGCCGGGTCTTGTCCGCGACGACAGCAGGTGCGGCCGCGGCACCGGCCTGGAATGGCAGCGGGGATGGCGCGGCCAGCACGCCCGGCTGGCCGGCGTTGGTTCCAGGCACCCCGCTCGGCGCCGCCACGAACGGCGACATGCCGGCGAAAGCTGGCGAGGAATTCGGGGAATTCGACGCGGGAACCGGCTGCGACTCGGCCGCGGCGATCTGTGGCGCAGGCACGGCCCTGCTGCCGGGTGGCGGGGCCGGCACCGCCTGCGAGCTCTGCTTGGCAAGTGCGCCGGTGACGGAATCGAGTCCCTGCTCGAGCACGGTGACACGTGCGTAGAGCCGGTCGCGGTCGGTGTTCAGCGTCTCGATGGCCGCGCCGAGCTGCCGCGCCTCGCCCTGTGTCTCCCGCGCAAGCGACTGGATCAGCTGCGCCTGACGCGACAGATCGGTCGCGGAAATGCGGTCCTGGCGCCATCCCTGCGCGGTCTGATTGGTAAAAACGGCCAGCGCGACAGCGCCGACGGCGCCCGCACCCCACCAGCCGAGCCGCCAAAGCGCGCGGCGATCGAGCTCGTTTTCGTCCGCAAACAGTCCGGACAGTGTCGCGCTCGTCTTCTCAGCTCCATGCGCGCCGGTCGATTTGTGGGAGTCCTTAGCCATGAACCTGCCTTAATCGAATCACGGGCAAACATTAACAGGAAAACCAGGACGGGCTTCAGTCGGTACCGTTTGCCGCGGGCAGAAAACGATTTATGACAGCGATACGTGTGCCGCTCACTCTTTCCGCTCGCTCTTTCAAGGTGTTTTATGACCGCTCGATCCAGTCTGACCATCGTGCTTGCGGCGGGCGAGGGCACGCGGATGCGCACGAGTCTGCCGAAGGTACTGCACCCCATCGCCGGCGAATCGTTGCTTGCTCACGTGCTGGCGGCCGCGCCCAAAGGGGAGGGCGCCGGAATCGCGGTCGTGGTCGGTCCCGATCACCAAGCAGTCGAGCGGGAGACGAAGCGCCTGCGCCCTGAGGCCGACATCTTCGTCCAGCGCGAACGGCTCGGCACCGCCCATGCCGTGCTGGCCGCCCGGCAGGCGATCGCGCGCGGCGCCGACGACCTGCTCGTTGCCTTCGGCGACACGCCGCTGATCTCGGCGGAGACCTTCGCACGATTGCGGGCGGCGCTGGCGCAGGGCGCAGCGCTGGCCGTGCTCGGCTTCCGCGCTGCGGATCCGACCGGTTACGGACGCCTGCTGATGGACGGCGCGAGGCTGGTCGCGATCCGCGAGCAGGCCGATGCAAGCGAAGCGGAGCGCGCCATTACCCTGTGCAACGCCGGCGTCATGGCGATGGATGGACGGCACGCGCTGGCCATTCTCGACAAGATCGGCAATGCGAACAAGAAGGGCGAATACTATCTCGTCGACGCGGTGGCGATCGCGCGCGAGCTTGGTCTCGAGGCGGTGGTGATCGAAACCTCCGAGGACGAGGTCCGCGGCATCAACACCAAGGCGCAGCTCGCCGAGGCTGAAGCCGTGATGCAGAACCGGCTGCGCCGCGCGGCGATGGATGCCGGCGTGACGCTGATTGCGCCGGAGACCGTGTATCTCGCCGCCGACACCAAGTTCGGAACGGATGTGACGATCGAGCCGTTCGTCGTGATCGGCCCCGGAGTCTCGATCGGCGACGGCGCCGTGATCCACTCCTTCTCGCACATCGTGCAGTCCACGCTCGGTCGCAACACGCAGCTTGGCCCCTATGCGCGTCTAAGGCCGGGCACCTCGCTCGGCGACGGCGCCAAGATCGGCAATTTCGTCGAAGCCAAGGCTGCAGTGCTGGAGGCGGGCGTCAAGGTGAACCATCTCTCCTACATCGGCGACGCCCATGTCGGCGCCAATTCCAACATCGGAGCCGGCACGATCACCTGCAACTATGACGGCTTCTCCAAGCACAAGACCACGATCGGCGAGGGCGCCTTCATCGGTACCAACACGTCGCTGGTCGCGCCGATCAAGATAGGCGCGCGCGCCTATATCGGCTCCGGCTCGGTGATCACGCGTGATGTGCCGGATGATGCGCTGGCGCTCGAACGCAGCCCGCAGACCACCCGCGAAGGTGCTGCCGCGCGCTTCCGGAATGCGAAGTCACGCCACAAGAAGTAGGCGCGAGACCGGGCAGGGCAGCTTGGAGTTCGGTCAGCTCTTTCTCGATCTGGTCGTTGAGGTCCTGATCGCGATCAGGCAGTTGGGCACGCTGTCTGGACGCATGCTCTACGCTGCGCTCGGCCTCACTCCCTCTCCGGACATCATGTTCCTGACCGGGCTCAGCCTATGGGCATTGATCGGTGCGATCGCGTATTGGGCTTGGCTGTCCTGACGCCAGAAATCCTCGAGAGGCCTTATTCCTCGTCGTCCTGGAACTCGGCGAACATCGCGCGGGTCAGGCGCCAGCCGCGACGGGAGGCGTGCTTGATCGGCTCGGCGCTGCGATGCTTGATCGGCATCGGCTTGAGCTCGTGCCCCATGCTCGGCGGCGGCCAGTGCGCCAGATGGCTCCCGGACGTGGGGTGTGACAGGCTGAGCGGGCCGGTGCCTTTTGGATCAGACGGGCGACGGGTAGTGGTCATGGGGATCATCTCCGACCCGACAGTCTTGTGCGAAAGCCTTGACCGGAGGTTAAGTCCATTCTGAACCGGGCCTCCGTATCGTCCCGGAATTGCGCAGCCAGGCACCTTTGGGCGTTCCACTTAACCCTGTCGCAATCCGCAATAATTATTGAATCCTGAAAGCGCGCGGTTTTCGTTAAGACATTGCCATGCATTTGAATCTCTCTCGACGATTTGGGGAATAGCTCGGCATGTGCGGAATTGTCGGCATTTTGGGACGCGGGCCGGTCGCCGAGCAATTGGTCGACTCGCTCAAGCGGCTTGAATATCGCGGTTATGACTCTGCCGGCGTCGCCACCCTGGAGGGCGGTGTCCTGGAACGCCGGCGCGCCGAAGGCAAGCTGAAGAATCTCGAAGCGAGACTGCAGGCGCAGCCGCTCAAGGGGTTCACCGGTATCGGTCACACGCGCTGGGCCACTCACGGCAAGCCGACTGAGAACAACGCCCATCCTCATGCGACCGATCGCGTCGCTGTCGTGCACAACGGCATCATCGAAAATTTCCACGAACTGCGTGAAGCCCTTCAAAAGAAGGGCACGGTGTTCGCGACCGAGACCGACACGGAGATCGTTGTTCATCTCGTGGATGAGCTGTTGAGTCAGGGCGTTGCCCCAGTCGATGCCGTGCGCGACACATTGTCGAAACTGAAGGGCGCTTTCGCACTCGGATTCATCTTTGCCGGCCACGACGATCTCCTGATCGGCGCGCGCAATGGTCCGCCGCTTGCGGTCGGCTACGGTAAAGGTGAGATGTATCTGGGGTCGGACGCAATTGCGCTCGGACCCTTCACCGACAACATCAGCTATCTCGAGGATGGCGATTGGGTCGTGCTGACGCACAAGGGCGCGACCGTCTACGATCGCAATAACGCGATCGTCGATCGTGAGATCGTCAAGCACGGCCCGACGGCGTCGCTGGTCGACAAGGCCAACTACCGCCATTTCATGGCCAAGGAGATCCACGAGCAGCCGGAGGTCGTCGGCCATACGCTGGCGCGCTATGTCGACATGGGCACCGAGCGCGTCGTGCTGCCGGCACGGCTGCCGTTCGACTTCAAGGACGTCCAGCGTATCTCCATCACCGCCTGCGGCACCGCGAGCTACGCCGGTTTCGTCGCCAAATACTGGTTCGAACGCTTCGCGCGGGTTCCGGTCGAGCTCGACGTTGCCTCGGAGTTCCGCTATCGCGAGGCGCCGCTGCGCAAGGGCGATCTCGCCATCTTCATCTCGCAGTCCGGCGAGACCGCCGACACGCTGGCGGCGTTGCGCTACGCGAAATCCCAGGGCGCCCATACGCTGTCCGTCGTCAACGTGCCGACCTCGACGATCGCCCGCGAAAGCGAGATCGTGATGCCGACCTTGGCCGGCCCCGAGATCGGCGTCGCCTCGACCAAGGCCTTTACCTGCCAGCTGATGGTGTTGGCCGCGCTCGCCATCGCCGCCGGCCGCGGCCGCGGCGAACTGTCGGAGGCGGACGAGACCAAGCTGGTGCATGGCCTCGTCGAGGTGCCGCGGCTGATCGCGGCGGCGCTGACGACTGAGCCGCAGATCGAGAAGCTGGCGCGCGAAATCGCGAAGTCGAAGGACGTGCTCTATCTCGGCCGCGGCACATCCTATCCGCTGGCGCTGGAGGGCGCGCTGAAGCTGAAGGAGATCTCCTACATCCATGCCGAAGGTTATGCCGCAGGCGAGCTCAAGCACGGCCCGATCGCGTTGATCGATGAAACCATGCCGGTGGTCGTTATCGCCCCCTACGACCGGGTGTTCGAAAAGACCGTGTCCAACATGCAGGAGGTCGCCGCGCGCGGCGGCAACATCATCCTGATGACCGACGCCAAGGGAGCCCAGGAGGCGACCGTGGAGTCGCTGGTGACGATCATCCTGCCCGACATGGCGGCCACGTTCACGCCGATCGTCTACGCCATCCCGGTGCAGCTGCTGGCTTATCATACGGCCGTGGTGATGGGGACCGACGTCGACCAGCCGCGCAACCTCGCCAAGTCCGTGACGGTCGAGTAGGCGAGGGCGGTCGGTTCCGCACATCCATCTTGCCATTGGATCCGAGATCCGACATCAGCAAGTGGCGATGACCCCCGGCAGCGGATCGGTTGGTCCGCTTCGACACGGGGATCGGGATGGCGCTCAACACCTGGCTGCTGTTCTTCGTGACGTCGGTGGGAATCTCGCTGACGCCCGGACCGAACGGCCTGCTCGCCTTGACGCATGGCGCGCTGCATGGCGGACGCAAGACGCTGTTCACGATCGCGGGCGGCCTGATCGGCTTCGTCCTCGTCATCGCGCTCTGCATGTTCGGCATCGGCGCGCTGGTCCAGTCGTCGATCACCTGGCTCGTGGTTCTGAAATGGATCGGCGGGCTCTATCTCGCCTGGCTCGGCATCAAGCTGTGGCGATCGCCGCCGGTGGCCGTCGATGTGCGCACCGAAGGCCCGAAGGCCGGCGGGCAGACGCTGTTTCGCCAGGGCTTCCTGACCGCGGCGACGAACCCGAAATGCCTGCTGTTCTTCAGCGCCCTGCTGCCGCAATTCATCGATCCGGATCGCAGCCTCGCGGTGCAGTTCGGCATCGTCGCCATGACCTATACGATCACGGAGTTCGTCACCGAGTACGCCATCGCCAGCGCGGCTGCCCGGGTTCGCCCATGGCTTGCCCGGGTGGGACGACGCTTCAACCAGGTCTGCGGTGGCATCTTCGTGGCCGTTGGTCTTGCCCTGCCGCTGCGCAGCGCCTAGCGCGACGAATCTGACGTTTGAGGTGAGGGGCCTTTGCCGCAAGCGGGACCGAGGGCGCCTCCGGCCCCGCGCCGGTGCCCGACAGGCCGGCCACAGGCCAGCGGCAAAGCGCGCGTGTGTCGGAAAGTGGGCCTTGCCCTTCCAAAAATCTGCTAAGACCCTTAGCTGAGATTTGATCCGACCTGGAAGTTCGCATGAGTTCCCGCGACGACGTGCCGCCCGAGACCGATTCCTTGCCTGAGCTTCAGGCCGAGACGCCCCACCACGGGTTGATGTTTCGGTTTCGCAACTATTTTTTGACCGGCCTGGTCGTGGCCGGCCCCGTCGCGATCACCCTCTACATCACCTGGTGGTTCGTGACCTGGGTGGATGGGCTGGTTCGCCCGTTCGTGCCGACCGCCTACCGTCCTGAAACCTATCTGCCGTTCGGCGTGCCCGGCTCCGGCCTGATCGTGGCCGTCGTCGGGCTCACGCTGCTGGGCTTCCTGACCGCCAACCTGATCGGCCGCACCCTGGTCGACCTCGGCGAGCGGCTGCTCGGCCGCATCCCGGCGGTGCGCGCGATCTATCGCGGCCTCAAGCAGGTGTTCGAGACGCTGTTCTCGGGCAAGGGCTCCAGCCTGCGCCGTGTCGGCCTGGTCGAGTTTCCGTCGCCCGGGATGTGGTCGATCGTGCTGATATCGCAGCCGCCGAGCACGGAGGTCGCGAGCCGGCTGCCCGGCGACGATGAGCAGATCTCGGTGTTCCTGCCCTGCGCCCCGAACCCGACCACCGGCTTCTTCTTCTATCTGCCGAAGAGCAAGATCATCGAGGTCGACATGAGCGCCGAGGATGCGGCGACCTTGATCATGTCCTGCGGTGTGGTGCAGCCCGGATCCGATCAGCAGAAGAAGGTCGCGGCGCTGGCCAACGTCGCCAACGCCGCGCGTCTCGCCAATTCGGACGCTGCGTCTGCATCCCAGCTTCAGCCGGAACCAGCCAAGGTCGATTAGGGCGTCGTTGCGGGTTCGGGCACGAACACGCGAAGGCGATGCCCATCGGGGTCGAGCGCCACGAAGGTCGTGCCGAAATCCATCCGTGTCGGCGCTTGCGCGATCGGCAGGCCGCGGGCCTTCCAGTCGTCGTGGAGCTTCTCGACCTCGCCGGCATCCGCAACCGTGAATGCGACCTCGTTCGCGCCCGGGGCGCCAGCCGCAACCGGCTCGACCGTGTGCCGCGACCACAATCCCAGCATGACGCCATCGCGCAGCGGCAGCATCGCAAAGGTCGGCGACTGTTCGATGATGGGTCGGCCGAGCAGGCCTGCATAGAAGGCCGCGCTGTTCGGCGGCTTGTCGACATAAAGGATCAGGAAGCTGAAGTCGGGCATCGTCGTTCTCCCGTGGCGGCACCGGCGGCGCCGCATCGCCCAGCACGATTAGCCGGGCCTCTTGCCAGATTCTGTCAGCAGTCTTCGACCCATTGCGCCAACCGGCCTGGTGCGGCGAGCGAGCGGACGTGCGCAGAGCGGCGTTTCGCGTTGCACGATGATGCCTGAAAGGCACATCCGCCGCCGCTGTCGTCGCTACAACCGGAAGGCGGTGGTCTTCGGATCGGCCACCATGGAAACATCAGGCAAACAAATGTAAGGCCTTGGGGAGGCGCGTGATGGGACCTGTGAGCCCGAAGACGTTGTTGTGCGCAATCGCTCTGTCCGGAGCATGGTTGCAGCTGATAGGACCGGCGTCGGCGCAGACGACCTACACACGCATTCAGGCGTTTGGCGACAGCTACGCCGACATCGGCAACCTCTGGACCTTCACCGGCGGTGCCGGCAAGCTGCCGCTCTATCCCACCGGCCGCTTCAGCGGCGGCACCAATTTCGTCGACACGACGTCGACGCTGCTCGGCATTCCCCAGCTCAACTACGCGATCGGCGGCGCCATGGCCGGCGCCACCAATGTGGTCGCGCCCGGCATTCCCGGCTTCTTCCAGGAATGGAGCGGACTGACGGGGTTCTCCGGCAAGATCGCGGCGACCGACCTGGTCGAGCTGTCGGTCGGAGGCAACGACGCGCGGGCCTACTACCGCGCCGGCGGTTCGCTGGCCGGTGCGCCGGTCGCCGCGGCTGTCACGGCGCAGCAGGCGATGGCCGGCGTCAATGCGCTGGTCGGGGACGGCGCGCGCACGATCGTGTTCACGGTCGGCGACGTCAGCACGCTGCCGGAAGCTATCGGCAATGCCAATGCGGCGGCCGGCGCCGCCTACAGCAAGACCTACAACAGCCTGATGCAGGCCTCGCTGGCGGGCGTGGCAAGGTCGGGCGTGCGCGTCGAATATGTCGACACCGGACTGGTGGGGACGCTGATCCAGGCCAATCCCTCGCGTTATGGCTTCACAGGTTTCGCCTGCACGGCAGCCTGCATCGGCAATCCGGCGCTGCAGAAACAGTATCTGTTCTATGTCGACGGCGTGCACCTGACATCGCACGGCTTCGAGGTGCTGGGGCAGTACATCGTCAACCGCCTCAACGCGCCGCTGACCTTCGCGCCGCAGGGCGAGGTGGCGTCGATCACGGCGATGGGCTTCGCCTCGACGCTGTTCGGCAAGCTCGACCTGTTCCGCGAGACCGCGGGCTTCGCGCCGTCGACGATGAATTCCTTTGCCGCCGCGACCAAGGCACCTTCCGCCAAGGCGCCGCCGCTCGCAGCCGTCAGTCCGTGGTCGTTCTACATGCAGGGCAATGGCGGCATCAGCGACCGCCAGGGCAACGTCGCCTCCAACGGTTTCAATCTCGACAGCGTCGGCGGCACCATCGGCGTGGAGTACCGGCTGTCGCCGAATGCTTTCATCGGTACCGCGTTCGACTATTCCAATCCGAAGGCGCGGCTGTTCAACAACACCGGCACGACGGACGCGAACTCCTATCAGTTCGGCCTCTACGGCGCCTGGGCGAGCAGCAGCTTGTTTGCGGAGGCGCTCGCCACGATCGGTCACCAGGACTATCGCAACACGCGGCCGGGCGTGGTCGATACCATCACCTCGAACCCCGGCGGCACGACCTTCGTCGTGGCGGGCAAGGCCGGCTATCTGTTCGACGCCGGCACGGCCAAGCTCGGCCCGATCGGCGGACTGACCTATGCCCGCGCCCGCGTCGACGGCTTCACCGAAACCGGCGATCCGGCACTGGCGCTCACCGTCGGCCCGCAGACCGCCGAGACCCTGATCGGCAGCGTCGGCGTGCAGTTGCGGACGCCGTTCCAGCTGCTGGGCGCCGCCATCAATCCCTATCTGAACCTGACGCTTGATGATGACATCATCGGCAACGGCCGCATCATTCAGTACAGCGCGACCTCGGCGCCCCTGATCGTCAACAACTGGACGATCCCGAACGGCACGTCGCACAACGTCTATGGGCGGGTGAGCGCCGGCGTGGTGGCGCCGCTCTGGAGCAACGTGGCGCTGACCGCCAACGTGTCACGCACGATCGGGCGCACCGGCGGTGACGATTTCTTCGGCACCGGGGGGCTCAAGATCTCGTTCTGAGGTCAGCCGTCGCGGCGGTTCTGGGGGCGCTGCCGCGACGGCGGACGCGAGGGCAGCTCGGAAGAGCTGCCCTTCGCTTTCGTGGGTTCAACAATCGCATCCGATGCGCGTAGTGTTCGATCTCTGTCCGGACCCGGAGCTCGCCATCATGATCCCCACCATCGCCGTCATCGCGCCCGGTGCCATGGGCAGCGCAATCGCCGCTCGTCTTGCCGAACATGGCTGCAAGGTGCTCACCTCGCTCGACGGACGGAGCGCGACGACGCGGAAGAGGGCGGCCGCTTCCGGCATGGTCAGCGCCGGCGACGCCGAGATCGCCAATGCCGACATCATCCTGTCGATCGTGCCGCCCGGCGAGGCCGTGGCGCTGGCCGAGCATTTGGCCACGCTGATCAACCGCAGTGCCAAGAAGCCGGTCATCGTCGACTGCAATGCCGTCAACGTCGAGACCATCCGGACGATCGCGGACGTCGTGCTGTCGTCCGGCGCCCACTTCGTCGACGCCGCCATCATCGGCCTGCCGCCGAAGCCCGGTACGACGGGCCCGGCGTTCTATGTCAGCGGCGAGGCGGCGGCCGACGTCACCGTGCTGGGTGAGCTCGGGCTCGATCTGCGCCGGATCGACGGGCCGATCGGCGCGGCCTCGGCGCTGAAGATGTCCTATGCCGGGATCAACAAGGGCCTGACGGGGCTCGGCGCCGCGATGGTGCTCGCGGCTGTCAGCGCCGGCGCCGCGGACGCGCTGCGCGACGAACTGGCGTTGAGCGCGCCGCATATCCACGCGCGGCTTGGCAATGCGCTGCCGGACATGCTGCCGAAGGCCTATCGCTGGGTCGCCGAGATGCGCGAGATCGCCGGCTTCCTGGGGGACGATCATCCGGCCGCGCTGATCTATGAAGGTTTCGCGCGGCTGTTCGAGCACATCGCGGCCGACGTAGAGGGCGCGGGCACAGATGCGGCGCAGCTCGTGGCGTTTGCCGAGAGCTGCAAGGCGAAGAAGTAGGCCAAACTCGCTCCACGCGTCATTGCGAGCGCAGCGAAGCAATCCAGCGCAATGACGAACTAATTTGACCGCTGCGTAGGGTGGGCAAAGGCGCACCGCGCAGCGCGCGGGGAGGCGTGCCCACCGTTTCTTGCGCTGTTGTTGCCGATAAACGGTGGGCACGCGACGCCTGCGGCGTCGCTTTGCCCACCCTACGAAGCGATGACGACTTGATCATCCCGCCGTCAGCAGCGGAATCGCCTCGTCGCGTTCGTAGAGATAGAGCAGGCAGCGCAGCGCGTCGCTGCGCGGGCCCTTGAGCTTCGGATCCTCCTTCAGGATGCGCAGCGCCTCGTCGCGCGCCTGGGTGATCAGCTGGGCATGCACCTCGGGACGGGCGATGCGATAGCCGGGCAGGCCGCTCTGGCGGATGCCGAGCACATCGCCTTCGCCGCGCAGCTTGAGATCCTCCTCGGCGATGCGGAAGCCGTCGGTGGTCTCGCGGATGACGGCGAGCCGCGCCTTCGACATCTGTCCGAGCGGCTCGTGATAGAGCAGGATGCAGGTCGAGGCCTCCGAGCCGCGGCCGATGCGGCCGCGCAGCTGGTGCAGCTGGGCGAGGCCGAAGCGCTCGGCATTCTCGATCACCATGATGCTGGCCGCCGGCACGTCGACGCCGACCTCGACCACGGTGGTCGCGACCAGCAGGCGGAGCTCATGGGCCGCGAACCGGCCCATGACGTCGTCCTTCTCGCTGCCCTTCATCTTGCCGTGGACGAGGCCGACCTTGTCGCCGAAGCGCTCGCGCAGGCTCTCGAAGCGGTCGGTCGCGTTGGTCAGGTGATCGGTGCCCTCGGCCTCGGATTCCTCGACCAGCGGGCAGATCCAGTAGACGAGCTTGCCGCCATCGAGCGCGCGGCCGACGGCGTCGATGACCTCGCCGAGCCGGGTGTCGGCCACCGCGCGGGTGTCGATCGGCTGCCGGCCGGCCGGCTTCTCGCGCAGCTCGGAAATGTCCATGTCGCCGAAATAGGTCAGCACCAAGGTGCGCGGGATCGGCGTCGCCGACAGCACCAGCACGTCGACGGCCTCGCCCTTGGAGGTCAGTGCCAGCCGCTCGCGGACGCCGAAGCGATGCTGCTCGTCGACGATGGCAAGCGCCAGCGATTTGAACACGACGTCGTCCTGGATCAGCGCGTGGGTGCCGATGAGGATGTCGATCTCGCCGGCCTCGAGACGGGCGAGGATGTCGCGGCGCTCCTTGCCCTTCTCGCGGCCGGTCAGGATGGCGACCCGCATCCCGGCGCGCTCGGCCAGCGGCGCGATGGTCTTGGCATGCTGGCGCGCCAGGATCTCGGTCGGCGCCATCAGCGCGGCCTGCTTGCCGGCCTCGGCGACGGCAGCAGCCGCCAGCAGCGCCACCACCGTCTTGCCCGAGCCGACATCGCCCTGCAGCAGCCGCAGCATGCGCACCGGCTTCTCCAGGTCCTCGGCGATCGCGACCATGGCTTGGGCCTGCGAGTTCGTCAGCGCGTAAGGCAGGGCGTCGATGATCCGGTGGCGCAGGTGGCCGTCGCCGGCATGGCGGTTGCCGGCGGGGCGGCGCAATTGCGCCCGCACCAGCGCCAGCGCCAATTGGCCGGCGAGCAGCTCGTCGAAGGCGAGTCGCGACCAGAACGGGTTCTCCGGGAGGATGTCCGTCAGTTCCTGCGGGACATGCACCCGCGTCAGCGCCTCCTTCAGCGGCGGGAAGCCGCAGCGGCTGAGCACCTCGGGGCTGATCCATTCCGGCAGGTCCGGCAGCTTGGTCAGCGCCAGAGCGATCGCGCGGCGCAGCGAGCCGAGCGCGAGGCCTTCGGTCAACGGATAGACCGGGTCGATTCCTGACAGCTTGGCAAAGGCGGCTTCGTCCAGGATCGGGTGGGGATGAACGATCTGCGGGATGCCGTCATACATCTGGACGGTGCCGGAGACGTAGCGCTTGGCGCCGACGGGAAGGATCTTCTCGATGTAGTCGCCCTTGGGCCGGAAGAACGTCAGCACGACGTCGCCGGTCTCGTCGCTGGCATAAACCAGATAGGGGGCGCGCGCGTTCCGCGACGGACGGTGTCGGTCGACCGTGACCTCCAGCGTCACCATGGTCCCGGCCGCGGCCTCGCGCACCTTGGGCCGGTGGCGGCGGTCGATCACGCTGGCCGGCAGATGCAAGAGCAGGTCGACCAGGCGCGGCGTGTCGCTGCAGCTGAGCAGGTAGCGCAGCAGCTTGTCCTGCTTCGGCCCGACCCCCGACAGGGTCGTGACCGGCGCGAACAGCGGATTTAGGACGGCAGGGCGCATGGACGAACACTTAAAGCGGTTTGAAAGCCGGAATAGCCGTAACCGTCGCGACATCCACCTCTTTTTTCACCGGTTTCTGGCGGGACGGACATGCCGGTTCTGCGGCCGTAAGGGCTGACACGGGCCCCGCGCGCCGCTATATCGAACCGCGCCCGGCACCGTCCGGGCTTTCGGCGTTGTACTGCAGGGATACCGCGATGACAGGGACCACCCGATCGAGCCAAGGCCTAGACGACCGCCGCAAGCGGCTGCTGTTCCGCTGCTGGCATCGCGGCACCCGTGAAATGGACCTGATTCTGGGTCGTTTTGCCGATTCGGAGATCGGGACGCTGGCTGAGAGCGAGTTGGCCGAGCTCGAGCTGCTGCTCGAAATTCCGGACCCGGATTTCTATGCCGCCGTGACCGGCGCCCGGCCGCTGCCGCCCGAGCAGGCCGGCGCGCTGTTCGCGCGCATCAAGGCCTTCCGTGCCGTGGATGCCGATTGATGAAGAGCCCGGTCAAGTCGCCTGCCGAGCACCTCGCGCCGGGACGGGCGCTCACGCTCGCCAACGTCACGGAGGGGGCGGAAGGCCTCGTCGTGTCGGACCTCGCGCGTGCCGTGGCGGCCAAACCGAAACCGCCGGCGGTCAGCCTCGCGGTGGTCTGCCGTGACGGCGCGCGGATGCAGCAACTGGCGCGGGCGCTCGACTTCTTCGCGCCGGATCTCCCGATCATGCAGTTTCCCGCCTGGGACTGCCAGCCCTACGATCGCGTCTCGCCGCATGGCGGCATCCTGGCCCAGCGCGTGACCACCCTGGCGCGGCTGTCGCGGCTGGCCGGCAGCGACAAGCCGCTGATCGTGCTGACCACGGTCAATGCGATCGTGCAGCGCGTGCCCGCGCGCGACACCATGGCGGGGCAGGCGCTGTCGGTGGCACCCGGTCACGTCGTGCCGATGGATTCCGTCGTCGCCTGGCTCGAGCACAATGGCTACAACCGCGCCTCGACGGTGCGCGAGAGCGGCGAATATGCCGTCCGCGGCGGCATCCTCGATCTGTTTCCGGCCGGCCTCGACCAGCCGGTGCGCTTCGACTTCTTCGGCGACTCGCTGGAGTCGATCCGCACCTTCGATGCCGAGACTCAGCGCACGATGCTCGACATGCGCGCGCTCGACCTGGTGCCGGTGTCGGAATTCCAGCTGGTCACCGACACCATCCGCCGTTTCCGCATGGGCTACGTCGCCGAGTTCGGCGCGCCCGAGCGCGACGATGCGCTGTACGAGGCCGTCAGCGAAGGCCGGCGCTATCCCGGCATGGAGCACTGGCTGCCGCTGTTCCACGACAAGATGGAGACGCTGTTCGACTATCTGCCGAACACGCCCATCGTGATCGAGCCGCAGGGCGAGGACGCCGCGCGCGAGCGGTTCAAGCAGATCATCGACTATTACGACGCACGCCGCGAGGCGATGGAGCATCCCGGCGGCGGCGCGATCTACAAGCCATTGACGGTCGACCGGCTGTATCTGACCGCGAGCGAATGGGCTGAAAGGCTCGGCGCCGTACCGCTGGCGCGTCTGACGCCGTTCGCGGTACCCGAGGATGCCGGCGTCGTCGACATCGGCGCCCGCGCGGGGCGCAACTTCGCCCCCGAGCGTAACGACGCCGCGGTCAACGTGTTCGAGGCCGTGGTGGCGCATGTGCAGGCGCTGCAGTCGGTGCGCAAGAAGGTCGTCATCGCGCTGTGGAGCGAAGGCTCGCGCGACCGCATGGCGAGCATGCTGCGGGATCACAAGCTGATCCACGTCACCAGCGTCAACACCTGGCGCGTGGTGCAGGCGACCCCGCGCAACGAGACCATGCTGGCGCTGCTGGGGCTGGAGTCCGGCTTCGAGACCGACCAGATCGCGGTCATCTCCGAGCAGGACATTCTCGGCGACCGGCTGGTGCGGCCTCGCAAGGCGAGCCGCAAGCTCGACAACTTCATCTCGGAGGTCACGAGCCTCGGCGTCGGCGACATCGTCGTCCATGTCGATCACGGCATCGGCCGCTTCGTCGGCCTGCAGACGCTCGAAGTCGCCGGCGCGCCGCATGACTGTCTCGAATTGCGCTATGCCGGCGAGACCAAGCTGTATCTGCCGGTCGAGAACATCGAGCTGTTGTCGCGCTACGGCTCCGACCAGACCAATGTCGAGCTCGACAAGCTCGGCGGCTCGGGCTGGCAGACGCGCAAGGCCAAGCTGAAGAACCGCATCCGCGAGATGGCCGGCGAGCTGATCAAGATCGCGGCCGAGCGCATGCTGCACGAGGCGCCGAAGCTGCCGGTGCAGGCCGGAGTCTATGACGAGTTCTGCGCCCGCTTCCCCTATGACGAGACCGAGGACCAGCTCGCCGCGATCCAGGCGACGCTCGGCGATCTCGAATCGGGGCGTCCGATGGACCGGCTGATCTGCGGCGACGTCGGCTTCGGCAAGACCGAGGTGGCGCTGCGCGCGGCGTTTGCTGTGGCGCTTGACGGCAAGCAGGTCGCGGTGGTCGTGCCGACCACCTTGCTCGCGCGCCAGCACGCCAGGACTTTCACCGACCGCTTCCATGGCTTCCCGGTCAACGTGGCGCAGGCGTCGCGGCTGGTGTCGACGAAGGAGCTCAACCAGGTCAAGAAGGGGCTCACCGACGGCTCGATCGACATCGTCGTCGGCACCCATGCGCTGCTCGGCAAGGCGATCAAGTTCCGCGACCTCGGCCTCTTGATCGTCGACGAGGAGCAGCATTTCGGCGTCAGCCACAAGGAGCGTCTGAAGCAGCTGCGCGCCGAGGTGCACGTGCTGACCTTGTCGGCGACACCGATCCCGCGCACGCTTCAGCTCGCATTGAGCGGCGTGCGCGAATTGTCCATCATTGCCTCGCCGCCGGTCGATCGTCTGGCGGTGCGCACCTTCGTGGCCCCACATGATCCCGTGATGATCCGCGAGGCCTTGCTGCGCGAGCGTTATCGCGGCGGCCAGGCGTTCTATGTGGTGCCGCGCATCGACGATCTCGCCGAGGTCAAGGAGTTCCTTGACAAGACCGTGCCCGAGATGAAGGTCGCGGTCGCGCATGGCCAGATGGCGCCGACGATCATCGAGGACATCATCTCGGCGTTCTACGACGGCAAGTTCGATATCCTGCTGTCGACCACGATCGTGGAATCCGGCCTCGACATTCCCCGCGCGAACACCTTGATCGTGCACCGCGCCGACATGTTCGGCCTCGCCCAGCTCTATCAGCTGCGCGGCCGTGTCGGCCGCGCCAAGCTGCGCGCCTATGCACTGTTCACCTTGCCGTCGACGCACAAGATCAGCGCCCAGGCCGAAAAGCGCCTCACCGTGCTGCAGTCGCTGGAGACGTTAGGGGCCGGCTTCCAGCTCGCGAGCCACGACCTCGACATCCGCGGCGCCGGCAACCTCCTCGGCGACGAGCAGTCCGGCCACATCAAGGAGGTCGGCTTCGAACTCTACCAGTCGATGCTGGAGGAGGCGATCGAGAACCTCAAGGCCGGCGTCACCGAACCGACCGTCGACCGCTGGTCGCCGCAGATCACGATCGGCATGCCCGTGCTGATCCCGGAGGACTACGTCTCCGATCTCTCGGTGCGGCTGTCGCTGTATCGCAGGCTCGCCGATCTCGAGACCGACGACGAGATCGAGAGCTTCGCCGCCGAGCTGCGCGACCGCTTCGGCAAGCTGCCGGACGAGACGCGCTATCTGTTCAAGGTCGCCGCGATCAAGAACTACTGCCGCCGGGCCAATGTCGAGAAGGTCGATGCCGGCCCGAAGGGCGCCGTCATCGCCTTCCGCGACAACAGCTTCGCCCATCCTGACCGCCTCGTCGCCTTCATCAAGCGCCACGGCCAGGCCGCCAAGGTGCGCCCCGACATGAAGGTGGTGTTCCTGCAGGTTTGGGAGACGCCGGAGGAACGCCTCGCCGGGACCACCGACATCCTCAAGGAGCTTGCCGAGCTCGCGGAAAAGAAGAAGGCGGCGTAGGAGCGGCTATCGCTGCTCGCTGAAGTTACCGGGTCAGCTGGACAAGCGTTTGTTCAGCCACGCCTTATCGCAGCTGCCAGCCGAAATGCAGCGCGAGGCTGGCGATCACGAAGACTGAGACGATCGCGACCACGCTCACCCAGTCGGTCTCATCGCGAGATTGTGGGTTTTGCATCGCGCCATACTCCGCTTCGTCAGACGCCCCCTAGTCCATCAGCGTGATGGCACCACACGAGTAGGGCAAATGCGCGATCTCGAGATGCAAGTATTGGGTTGAGATCGTGACCAAGCGGGAGACAAGGTCCCGTATCAGTAGATGCGAATACGCGCTCATTGCGTAGGGTGGGCAAAGCGGCCGCCGTCAGGCGGCAGCGTGCCCACCGTCGATCAACGTGCTCAGCAGCGAGATGGTGGGCACGGCGCTATCCGCGATCTCGCATGTGGTAACACCGTGTATGCGCCTTTGCCCACCCTACGGACCACGACTCGTAGTTCGTGTATGTCCTCGGGCTGCCCAAAGCCTCAAGACGCCGCGCGGTGCGGCTCGCCGTAGACCCGGGCCAGGAGGCTGCGGGCCGTGTCGCCTTGCTGCAGCGCGGCGACGGTGACGGTGGGTTCGATGCGCGTGTCGCGTTTGCCATGCGAGGTATGGCGCATCACGCTCGACAGCCGCCGCGCGATCGCATGCGCCGAGCGCAGATCGGTCTCGGCGAACACGACGACGACCGAGCCGTTGTCCTCATGGGTGCCGAAATCCATCCGCCGCATCAGCCGGCTGATGATGCGCGCGCCGTCATACTGGGCGCGCGGATTGACGGGGTCGAAGGCGAAGCGTGCGACGGCAAGGCCGCCGCCGCTCTTCTGGGTCTGACTGACGGCGGTGGCGAAGTCACGGGCGAATGCGGTGCGCGTCAGCAGGCCGGTGTGCGGGTCGAGCATGCCGCCGGCTTCGATCGCGCGCAGAGTTCTGTTGAGCCTCGCCTCGAAAGCGTGCTGCCGGATCAGGGGCAGAGCGCTCATCGCTATCAGCGCGGGATCGCCGGCGATGATCTCGAGGTTGGCGAGCTCCTGCATCGGCGCCGGCTGATTGGCGGTGACGACGACGGCAATATTACGGAAGCGCGTGTCCTCGGCGAGCACCGCCAGGAAGGCGTCGACGACGCGGGGTGAGAAGCCTTCGCCCAGCACGATGCCGTCGATGTCGCGGCTCGACAGGTGCTTGGCGGCGGCCTCGATGCTCAAGGCGCCGACGACGGCGATGCGCTCGCCGAGGGCAACCGACAGCGCAGGAAAGGAGGCGCCACGCCCGAGCAGCAGCACGGTCGCGTCGTCGAGCGGATTTGTGTCGGGCAGCGTCGCGCCGTCGGTCTTCTTCTCGGCGAGACGGCGCAGCACCGTCGTGTGCAAGGTGCGGACGCGCAGCGCGGCGCGCAGCCGCGCCGTCAGTCGGTCGCTGTTGTCGCTGCCGTGCATGGGGATGGCATTTTCGGGCAGCGCCACGCCGGCCGGCGCGATGGCGATCAGCGGAACATAGGGCTTGCGCGCGCCGACATGGCGCGAGAATGCCGCGACGTCCGCTGCGGCGGCGCCGTCCATCACGGCAAGCACCGCCGCGGGTTGCAGCCGGGACATCGCATTGACCGCGTCGGCCCAGCGGGCCTCGACCGAGGGGAGGATTTGCGCCACCGCGAGGGCCGCTGACAGCGAAGGCCGCGTAGACGTGGAGACGATGAGAAGCGGGCCTTGTTGGGACATCCAGGGGAACTCAGGATACGCTGATGACAACGCGTAACCCTAGGTCCCTCGCGTTAACGCGGCGTCAACACTGTTCCAAGTTACCGGTTCCACATTGCCCATGACCGGGCCGCCGCATCGGCGGCGTCAGCCGCCCGACCCCGCGCGATCGCGGAAGGCCTCGACCATCAGCGGATTGAGCCCGAGTTCGGCCAGCGCCTCGCGCGCGCGGGCATTGTCCATCGCGCGCCCGGCGAGCCGGTGCCCGCTGAGCCGGTCAGGCAGCGCCGTCAGCAGTGCCCCCTGGCCGAGCCGCCGCGACCATTCGTGGAGGTCCTGTGCCAGGAAGCGGTAGCCGCCCACGGCCATCACGCCCGCCGGCGGCGCCGTGATCGAGATGGTGTCCTGGGCGCGGTCGAGGCGGACGGCATATTCGGTGTCGACGTAATCGCGCGGCGGCGCCGGCATCAGCGAGTCGCTCGGCTGCGATGGCGGCGCGTAGGCCGCGAGCACCACCATGGGCCCGCGCAGGCCGAGCGTGCCCTTCGGCGTCACCAGGACCTCGCCGGCGATCGACGATCCCGGTTGCTCGCGCGGTGCGCCCTGGCGTCCCGGCTTGACCGGACCCGCTCCGCCGTCGGCCGAGGTGCGGCGCACGGCGAACAGGCCGGCTTCGCCGAACAGATAGACGTCGGTCAGCTCGATGTCGCGCGTCTTCCAGGCGGGACTGGAGGCCACCTGCTCGGGCGCGCGCCACAGCCCGAGCACGTAGCGCAGGTTCGGCAGCCGGGCCGCGAGATCGTTGTCGTCGAGGCGCAAGGCGAGCTGTGCCGGTGCGATCAAGGTATCGCACCCGAGCTCTGCGAGCTGCTGCTCCAGCGCGTCGGCATCGAACGGGTGGTGCAGGGCGAGGCTGCCGCCGGACAGCAGCCACGTCACCACCGAGGCGGCGAGCCCTGCGAAGGATGACGGCAGGAATGCCGACATCATGTTCACGCCTTGCGGCAGGTCGCTTTCGAGCGAGATTGCGAGTCCGCCTGCGATCAGGCTGAGATGGGTACGTGGCACCGCACGGAAGCCTTCGGCGGTCACGTCGAACGATACGATCGCGGCCTTGCGGCCGTCGGGCATCAGCCCCCGCGTCGTGCGCGACGGCTTGGCCATGGAGTGGTCGAGCGAGAACATGCCCTCGGGCAGATCGTTGCCGAAGCCGCAGACGTGACGGATGGAGAACGCCTCGGCCGCGGCGTTCATCGCCAGATCGGCATGGCTGACGCCGTCGATCTTGGACATCGTGACGATGGCCCGCGCGCTGGTGCGGTTCAGCGCCGCCACCAGCTCCGACTGCCGCCACAGCAGCGGCAACACGGCCACGACCAAACCTGCACGATGCGCTGCGAGCACCGTCAGCACGAACTCGATCGTGTTGGGCAATTGCACCGCGATCACCGAATGCGCGGGAAGTCCGGCGTCGATGAAGTGCGCAGCCAGCGCCGAGATGGCGCGATCGGCTTCGGCATAGGTCAGGCGCAGCGGCGGCCGCCCGGTGATGCGCTGCTTGTTGATCGGATCGATCAGCGCGACCGCATCCGGCTTGCGCGCCAGGATGCGTTGAAACAACGCGTCGAGCGTCGGCGACGTATTGGCCTGATTCACCTGTTGCCCCGTACTTTCACGGACCCGGCCACGACCAATTGCCCCGATTGGTCACTTCTGTGCCGGCTCCGGCCGCTGCCACCAGCTCTCCGGGAGCGCTCCCGTCAAAGCCGTCCTCTTTGGCCGTTCTATACGATTCCACCGCGCAATCCATTCCTCGGCGGCGTTGAGCACTGGAATAGCGTAGAACCCGGCCATCAGGGTACGGTCCAATGCGCGAACCGTCGAGATAAATTCGGGCCTGTCGCGAGCGCGCAACAGCGCGGCGATCATGGCATCGATGGCCGGATCCTTGGAGCCCATGTAGTTCCTAGTTCCCGTCCGGTCGGCCGCCTCGGTGCCCCAGTAGAACGCCTGCTCATTCCCGGGCGACAGCGACTGATCCCAGCGGTTCTGGATCATGTCGAACTCGAAGCTGAGCCGGCGCTGGTCGAACTGGACGGGATCGACGACCCTGATCGATGCGCTGACGCCTGCGCGCTTGAGGCTGCCGGCATAGGCCAGTGCGATCCGCTCCTGATCGCGGGTCGTGACGAGGATCTCGAATGCGAGCGGTACCTGCGTCGCCCGGTGCCGCAACAGGCTGCCGTCGAAGCCGTAGCCGGCCTCGGACAGCAGATCGAGCGCGGCCTTCAGCGTGGCGCGATCGCGGCCCGAACCGTCCGATGTCGGCAGACGGTAGCTGCCATCCATGATGTCGGCCGGGATCTGCGCCGCGAACGGCCCCAACAGCTCACGCTCGGTGGCGTCAGCCGGGCGTCCATAGGCGGAAAGCTCGGAGCCGGCGAAAAATCCGCCGCTGCGGCGGTAGAGCCCGAAGAAATAATTGCGGTTGATCCATTCGAAATCGAACAGCAGCGTGAGCGCGCGACGCACCTTCACGTCGGCAAACACCGGGCGCCGTGTGTTGAACACCAGGAACTGTGACGGCTGCGGCATTCCCGAGGTGAAGCTGTCCCGGATGACCTCGCCACTGCGCGCGGCCGGGAAATCGTAGCCGTCGTGCCAGCGCAGCGGCTCGTTCTCGACCCGGAAGTCGTAGAGCCCACGCTTGAAGGCCTCGAACTGGCCGTTGGCCTCGCGATAGTAATCGAGCCTGACCTCATCGAAGTTCCACAATCCGCGGTTGACCGGCAGGTCGCGGCCCCAATAATCCGGATTGCGGGTGAGGGTGACGCTCGATCCCGGCCGCACCGCCGTGACGCGATAGGGTCCGGAGCCGACCGGGGCGGTCATCGTGGTGTCCTCGAAGCTCGCGGCGTCGGTCGCGTGCTTCGGGAGGATCGGCATCAGGCCGAGAATCAGTGGCAGCTCGCGATCCTCCGCGCCGCCGAAATCGAAGCGGACCGTCAGGGGATCGAGCACCTCAGCCCTGGCCACCTTGGCGTAGAACTGCCGGTGGTTGGGGCGGCCGTGATCGCGCAGCAGCGCGAAGGAGAACGCGACATCCTCGGCCAGCACCGGCCGGCCGTCGGAAAAGCGGGCGCGGGGATCGAGGCGAAACGTGACGTAGGTCCTCCTGTCGTCGGTCTCGACGCTTCTCGCCAGGAGCCCGTACAGCGTGAAAGCCTCGTCATTGCCGCGGGTGAGCAGGCTTTCAACCACATAGGTGCGGATCTGCTGCACTGCGACACCGCGGACGATGAACGGGTTCAGGCTGTCGAAGGTGCCGAGCAGCCCCCAGACCAGACGGCCGCCCTTGGGGGCATCGGGATTCGCGTACGGCATGTGCTGGACGTCGGCCGGCAATGCAGGATTGCCGTGCATCGCGATTGCCGCAGTTTCGGCAGCATCCGCGCCGGATATGTAGACCGGCGGCAACAATGCCAGAATCACGGCGCTCCATCGCATCGCCGCGCTGAACATCCGCTGCAACATCAGGATCAGGGCGCAAGCGCTTGATTCGGAACAGGTCACGACAGGCTTTTAACACAGGCCCGCCGGCGTTAGATCGCGACCATGTCGTGGTCTCGCGGCATTGATCTTTCCGCGCACCGCGTTATGAAAGCGGGCGATTGAGTTACGGCGGCAACGCCTGTCACTTAACCGCCTCATTTCCTGAGGAGACAGCCGCTTCAACGGCTTGGTGTGGCGCCTTTGGCGGTCTCGGGCGCTGCCGTTCAGAAAGGGTTTTCCGCAATGAATTTCCGTGACTTGGCCTCGCCGGTTGGGCCGCGTGGGCGGCTCTTCGCTCTGCTGGCGGTCACCGCGCTGGCTGTTCCGTTCGCTTCGGCCGCGCAAGCGCAGCAGGCTCCGGGCGCGCCGAAGGCGAAGGCGCCAGCTGCCGCTCCCAAGGCTCCCGCTCCGGCCGCGCAGGCCCCTGCCACCCCTCCCGCCGGCGGCCAGGCTCAGGCTCCGCAGGCACAAGAGATGCCGCAGCTGATCTACGCGCCCTGGACCAAGTTCTGCCTGAAGGGGCAGGACGCCAATGCCAAGCAGGTCTGCTTCATCGGCAAGGACGGCCGCATCGAATCCGGCCAGCCTGTGGTTGCTGCCGTGATCATCGAGCCCGAAGGCGAGCCGAAGAAGATCCTGCGCGTGACCCTGCCGCTCGGCATGCAGCTGCAGCCCGGCACCCGCATTGTGGTCGACAACAATCAGCCGCTGCAGAGCGGCTACGTCATCTGCTTCCAGAACGGCTGCATGTCGGACTACGAGGCGACCGCGGATTTCCTGGCCAGCCTGAAGAAGGGCCAGAACCTGTATGTCCAGGCGATCAACTCGAACGGGACCGCGCTGACGCTGCCGCTGCCGCTGCAGGAAGGCAACAGCAGCTTCGCCAAGGCCTATGACGGCCCGCCGACCGATCCGAAGCAGTTCGAAGAGACGCAGAAGAAGCTGCAGGAAGAGCTGCAGAAGCGCGCCGAGGAGCAGCGCAAGAAGCTCGAGCAGACCCAGCCCGGCCAGCCGCAAGCCGGCAAATAAAGCAGGCCCCGAACAACGAAGGCGCTCCGATCGGAGCGCCTTTTTCGTTTGGCAGTTGTATTGAGCTGGCCGTGAAGTCGCTGGCCGCAACAGCAGGCGGATCGCGGGTTCGTCAGTTCAAGAGCGGATTGCGTGGACGATAGCCGCCGGACTTGTCCTTGATGAAGATCTCTGCAACCTGCGAGTGCCGGATCGGCTCGCCAGTGTCATCAGGGACGAGGTTCTGTTCGGAGACGTAGGCGACGTATTCGGATTCCGCATTCTCCGCCAGCAGGTGGTAGAACGGCTGGTCCTTGTGCGGCCGAACCTCCTCCGGGATCGACAGCCACCACTCCTCGGTGTTGTTGAACTCCGGGTCGATGTCAAAGATCACGCCCCGGAACGAGAACACCCGATGCCGGACGATCTGGCCGATCTGGAACTTGGCGGTACGCGCTTTGATCATTCTAGTCGAATAGACCAGGACCGGGAGCGATGCTAGTGCCCCCGGGGGCGATTTGATCCAGACCGTCCGATTCCCGCAATGCCCTTGGGTCGCAGATCCGGCCCGCACGGGGCCGTCATTCCGAGGCCCATGTTCGACATTCTCAATCTGGCCCTGCCGTATTTCGGCGTCGTTTTCATAGGCTTCGCCTGCGGTAAATGGAAGAGGCTGCCCGAGGCCGGGCTGTCCTGGATGAACTTCTTCCTGCTGTACGTGTCGCTGCCCGCGCTGATGTTCAACCTCATCGCGCGCACGCCGTTTGCGGAGCTGAGCAACCCTCCCTTCCTGGTTGCAACGACGCTCGCGACGATGCTCACCTTCACCTTGGCGCTCGTGCTCGGCAAGGTGATTGGCCGGCTGTCCCTGCGTGAGGCCACCATGGCCGGGCTCGCCGGCGGCTACGGCAACATCGGCTACATGGGGCCGGGGCTTGCGCTCGCGGTGCTCGGGGCCAAGGCTGCGGCGCCGACGGCGCTGATCTTCTGCTGCGACAGCATCTTCCTGTTCTCGATCGTGCCGCTGCTCGTGGAACTCACCGAACGCGATCATGCCTCGCTCGCGCACGCGCTCCGCACCGTGCTGCGTCAGATTCTGCAGAACCCGCTCATCATGGCGACCAGTGCCGGCATCGTGGCAGCGGCAATCCAGTTCCATCCGCCGGCGGCGATCGAGCGCACCTTGCAGTTTCTGCAGAATGCCGCCGCGCCGACCGCGCTGTTCGCCTTGGGCGTGACCGTGGCGCTGCGTCCGTTCGAGCGGCTGCCGTGGGAGGTGCCGGTTCTCACGGTCGTGAAGCTCGTGGTCCACCCGCTGCTGTCGTTCGGCCTGATGGTGCTGTTCGGACCGTTCGCGCAGCCCTGGGCGGCAACCGCAGTGCTGATGGCGGCACTGCCGCCGGCGCTCAATGTGTTCGTGATCGCGCGCCAGCATGACAGCTGGATCGAGCCGGCCTCGGGCGCGGTGCTGATCGGCA
The DNA here is from genome assembly GCF_021088345.1 of Bradyrhizobium ontarionense. Lineage (NCBI taxonomy): Bacteria > Pseudomonadati > Pseudomonadota > Alphaproteobacteria > Hyphomicrobiales > Nitrobacteraceae > Bradyrhizobium > Bradyrhizobium ontarionense. The sequence continues at coordinate 1,086,348 of NZ_CP088156.1, forward strand.
CCTTCGCCTCGGTCGTCACCCTCACCAGCGTGATGTGGCTGATCCAGAGCGGCCGGCTCGTCTTTCCGTGAACGCGTTCAGCCGGCCCCGCGGGCCGCCCGCCAGGACGGCGCAAGCCCCTCGCGCATGGCAAGCCGTCGCAGCGGACCGATGCCGCCGATCAGATGCATGCCGACCGCGCGCAGCGACTGCATCGGCAAGAGATCGCTGAGCAGGGAGCGGTTGGCGACGTCGATCGCGAAGGTGCGGCTCAGGATGTCGGCGCGCCGCGCCGCGCCGTAGCGTGAGAGCACCTGCGGCGCACCGGGATCCTCGCCGGCCGCTCTGGCCCCGCGCACGACGTCGGCAATGTCGATGCCGTCGCGCAAGCCGAGGTTCAGTCCCTGCGCGCCGATCGGCGGCACCACATGCGCGGCCTCGCCGATCAGGGCGATCCGGTTCTGGGCGTAACGGTGCGGCCGTTCGATCGCGAGCGGAAACAGATGGCGGCCGGGCTCGACACGCACGCGGCCGAAGATCGAATGCGATTGCCGCTCGGCGGCCGCGGACAGCGCGTCGTCATCGAGACCAAGCAGCCGGTCGGCCTCTTTCGGTGCGGCGACCCAGACGACGCTGCAGCGATCGCCCGGCAGCGGCACGAATACGCACGGTCCCTGAGGCGTGTGGAATTCCGTCGACACGTTGTGGTGCGGCCGCGCGTGGCTGATGTTGAAGGTCAACGCCGCCTGCTGCAACGTCCGCCGGCTCACGCCGATGCCTGCGGCCTCGCGGCAGAGCGAATGCCGGCCGTCCGCACCGACCACGAGCCGCGCAGTGAGCACGCGGCCGGATGCGCTCGTGACTGTCACGCCGTCGCCAGCGCTGCGGACGCTTTCGGCGTCCTCGGCGATCCGCACCAGTCCGTCGATCTCGCTTGCGCGCTGTTCCAGCGCCTCGACCAGCACAGCATTCGCGACGTTGTAGCCGAATACGTCCAGCCCGATCTCGTCGGCAACGAAGCGGACCTCAGGCGCCCGGATCAGGCGCCCGGTATCGTCGACGAGCCGCATCGCCTTCAAGCCGGCGGCACGATCGCGGCACGATGCCCAGACGCCGAGCTCGTCGAGGAAGTCGACCGAGCCGCCGAGCAGGGCGGTGGTGCGGTTGTCAGCATAGGGCGCCTGGCGGGCAATGAGTGCCGTCCTGGCCCCCGTCTGCGACAGGGCGATGGCGGCTGCGAGCCCGGCGGGCCCGCCACCGACGACGATGACATCGAAGCTGGCGTCTGCGTTGGTCATGCCGGAACATTTGACCTTCCTGCAGGCTTTTTCAAGGGTCATGCGGATGGCTGCGCGGCGCATCGCCGCAATCGGCGATATGCAATCGGCCGCGATTCCTGATAGCACTGGATCTGCATGGATCAGTTGAGACCAGAGAGCCCGGCATCAGCCACGCGGGTGCGTCGCGCCGCCGCGTTTTCGGTGCACGTCTTCACCGCGCTCGGTGCCGGCGTTGCGCTGCTCGCGATGCTCGAGGCCGTGCGTGAGCATTGGACGGCGATGTTCTGGTGGCTCGGCGTTGCGCTGATCATCGACGGCGTCGACGGACCGCTGGCACGCCGGCTCGATGTCGTCCATGTGCAACCGGACTGGTCGGGCGACGTGCTCGATCTCGTGGTGGACTTCACGACCTATGTGTTCGTGCCGGCCTATGCGATCACGGCGAGCGGCATGCTGCTGCCGTTGGCGGCCCCCCTGATCGGCGTCGGCATCACGGTGACGGGCGCGCTGTATTTTGCCGACCGCCGCATGAAGAGCGACGACAATCATTTTCGCGGCTTTCCGGGCCTCTGGAACATCGCGGCCTTCTACCTGTTCCTGCTGCATCCGTCGCCGTTGCTGGCGACGCTGGGCCTCGCGATCCTGATCGCGCTGACTTTCGTGCCCTTCCATGTCATCCATCCGGTGCGCGTCGAACGGCTGCGCTGGCTGACACTGCCGCTCGTCGCCCTCTGGGGCGTTCTGGTCATCGATGCGCTGTCGAGGAATTTTGCCGTGGGTCCGATCGTGACGGCGCTGTTGTGCGCGATCGGCCTCTACATCGTCGCGAGCGACTCCGCGATCCGCCTGTTGAGATCCTTGAAAGCATGATCGACCTTCTGACCAGTCCCGAAGCATGGGCCGCGCTGCTGACGTTGACCGCGCTGGAAATCGTTCTCGGCATCGACAACGTCATCTTCCTGTCGGTGATCACCTCGCGCGTTCCCCAACCCCAGGCCGCACGCGCCCGGCAGATCGGTCTCGCGCTGGCCTTGATCTTCCGCATCGTGCTGCTCAGCGTCCTGGTCTGGCTGATCGGACTGACGCAACCGGTGGTGTCCATCCGCGGTCTGGGCTTCTCCTGGCGCGACCTCATCCTGATTGGCGGCGGCCTGTTCCTCATCGCCAAGGCCACGCATGAGATCCATGCCGAGGTCGAGGCGCGCGAAGACGACGGGCCGCAGGGTGGTGGCGCGAACAAATTCTTCTGGGTGATCCTGCAGATCATCGTGATTGATCTCGTGTTCTCGCTGGACTCGATCATCACCGCGATCGGCATGGCCCAGGATCTCGAGATCATGATCGCCGCGGTCATCATCGCGGTCGCCATCATGTACGTGTCCTCGGGACCGGTCGCGCGTTTCGTGGCGAACCATCCGACCACCAAGATGCTGGCGCTCGCCTTCCTGGTGCTGATCGGTGTCGCGCTGGTGGCCGACGGCTTCGAGTTCCACATCCCGCGCGGCTACATCTACTTCGCGATCGTCTTCGCCCTCGCAGTCGAGGCCTTCAACGTGATGGCATCGCGCAACCGCAGGAAGCGCAACGGCTGAGTTGACAAGGAGGGCCCGATCGCCTTCGCTTTTGTTGCCATCTGCGCATTGCGCGCGGACCGCGGTCAGGCTCGTTCGACGGGGCCGAGTGTCCGATGAGAATCAGGTAATTGTCGAAGGTTGTTGGGTCGGATTCTCGAGATGCGGCCCCAGAGCGTCCGAAAGGGAGATCGCGGGATGGCCAAGGCGGTGCGCGTGCACAAGGTGGGAGGCCCGGAGGCGCTCGTCTATGAGGCGGTGGATGTTGCCGCGCCCGGTCCCGGCGAGGTGCGCATTCGCCAGCACGCGATCGGGCTGAACTTCATCGACGTCTACTATCGCACCGGCCTGTACAAGGCGCCGAGCCTGCCCTTCATCGCCGGCAACGAGGCGGCCGGCGAGGTCATCGCGGTCGGCCCCGGCGTGACAAATTTCCATCCCGGCGACCGTGTCGCCTACTACGAGAATCTCGGCGGCTACGCCACCGAGCGCAACATCGCCTGGCAGCGCCTCGTCAAGCTGCCCGACCACATCACCTATGAGCAGGGCGCGGTGCTGATGCTCAAGGGCCTGACGGTCTGGTATCTGCTGCATAAGACGTTCAAGGTCGAGCCGCATCATCGCGTGCTGATCCATGCCGCGGCGGGCGGCATCGGCCTATTGGCCTGCCAGTGGGCACGGGCGCTCGGTGCGCATGTCATCGGCACGGTCGGCTCGAAGGCCAAGGCCGATCTCGCGCTCGCCAACGGCTGCGACCACGTCATCCTCTACAACGAGGAGGACTTCGTGGCCCGCGTCAAGCAGGTCAGCCGGGGCGAGCTGTGCGACGTGGTCTATGACGGCGTCGGCAAGTCGACCTTTCCGGGCTCGCTGTCCTGCCTGAAGCCGCGCGGCCTGTTCGTCAGCTTCGGCAATGCGTCGGGGCCGGTGCCGCCATTCTCGATCGCCGAGCTCAACAGTCACGGCTCGTTGTTCGCGACCCGGCCGAAGCTGAACGACTATATCGGCAAGCGCTCGGAGCTGCTGGATGGCGCCGATACGCTGTTCTCCGCGATCATCAGCGGCAAGCTGCACGTTCCCATCAATCACGCCTACGCACTGAAGGACGCGGCGAAAGCTCATGCCGATCTGGAGAGCCGGGCCACCACAGGGGCGTCGATCTTGAAGCCGTGATCGGCGCGTGGTGAGCCAGCGCTGCTGATCCCCGCCTCGCGTCTCTAAGCCTCGTCCTGGGCCGTTGCAGCATGACCGGCCGCGCGGCGCCAGAGCGCCGCATCAGGCTGAGCCGCCGCCGTCCGTTCGATCCGAGCCGGAGCGAGGCTGTCTTCTCCGTCGCGCCAGGCCCGCTCGCGGTCGGGAACGTCGAGTGCGAGGACGATACCCTGATTCAGCTCATAGAGGTCTGAGGCGAGGCCGGTGCTGTCGAGGGCCGCCCTCAGCGCGTCCTGGACCAGGGCTCGGAGCGCGGCGTGCGGCGCCGAGACCGGGACGTCGACATCGCGCCCGGTCATCGCTTGCGCGCAGGCACGCCGGTCGAACGACGCATGCCCGCGGCAGGCAAGGGGGCGTGCCGGATGAATGATACAGCCGCCGCGGACCACGAACGGGCAGGGCTGACGCAGCTTCATCCGCGCGGTCTCGCTCAAGCCCCGCGTCGCGCGATTGGCGAGCTTCACCCGGCGCGACAGCAGGCCCAGTCCCGTTGCGGGCATGCGCTCGTCGATCTGACGGACATAGCGCGCCAGCAGAAATATCTCCGGTGCGGTCGCCGTGACGCGCAGCGCGCAGCAGGAGGGACATCCCTTGGCGCAGGCGAGGGCAGGCAGATGCGACGTCTGGGCCTCGATGTTGGCTTCGAACAGGTCGAACGCCCGGTCGGCGAGCATGTCCGTCAAATTCCGCGATGCCGACGATGACGCCAGAAGCGAGCTGAAGATCCGCTGCAGTCCGATGAACGCCGCTTCGCTCAAGATTGTCCTCCGATGCCGCGCACGCACGAAACGCCATCGACCGCGGTGCTACCCGGGCACCGCGGTCGACAAGGATGGGGCAGAGAGGACGCTCGCTGCCCCGTCCAGAGAGCGCCTGGGTTCAGGCCGCGACGTCCTTGAGGATCGCTTCGAAACACGGGCGGGGAATACGGAAAAAGCCGCGGCCGCCTGCAAAGGTCTGATAATGCGGACGCGCCATGTCGAGCAGCCGCTCGTACCATTCGTTGGCGGTCAGGCTGGCCGGCTTCTCGCCGATCGAGTTGATGTCAGAATTCGGAAAGAAGCGGACGTGAATCAGCACTTCCTCAGTGGCGGCGGCCGGCGCGATGTGGCTCCCGGTGTCTTCGACGGGCCGCACCCGAGCCAGATTGTCTTTCGCCATTCTTGCATCTCCTTTGTGGTGCCGACCTCGTTGTCGGCGGAATGATCATCAGCTTGGTCCCGGCAAGCCTCTTTCCTCCGAGCTGATCACATTCCCGTACAACGTTATATCTAGGGTGATATAACGTAAGTCATCGGATCGCAGGTGTTCGGCCGGGCCAAGATCGGCGTTCATTGGGGCGGGTGTCTTTGATTTAAGTCAATCGGGGCGGAGATCGCGTCGAAGTCTGGAAAACCAGACGCGATGCGGATAGATTCCGTCATCATGGCTTCCCGTCTGCGCATCGGTGTCTTCTGCCCCTACGACAATCATGGTCTCGGCCACCCCTCCGCCATCCAGGCCGAAACCGATCTGGTCCTGAAGGCCGAGGCGCTCGGCTTCGACGAGGCCTGGATTTCCGAGCATCATTTCGACGCGGGCAGCTCCAGCCCGTCGATCTTCGCGCTGCTCGGCTATCTCGCCGCCCGCACGGCGCGGATCCGGCTCGGCACGGCCGCCGTGCTGCTGCCGTTCCGTCCGCCGATCGAGGTGGCCGAGGACATCGCCACGATCGACATCCTCAGTGGTGGGCGGTTCGATTTCGGCGTCGCGCGAGGCGGGCCGTTTCCTGAACAGAACCGGAATTTCGGCGTTTCGTCCGACGACGCGCGGCCACGCATGCTGGAGGCGCTGCATCTGATCCAGCGTCTTCTGGTCGAGGATGAGGTCTCCCACCAGGGCCGGTACTTCCATGTCGATCGTCTGCAATTGACGCCGCGCCCGCTCCAGCAGCCAGTGCCGACTTGGATCGCGTCAGCAAGCGAGGCCGCGCTCGACGACGCAGCGGCGCACGGCCATGGCCTGATGGCCGGGTTGACGTCGACCGTCGATGACGTCGCGCAGATGCTGCGGAGCTACCGGGAGCGGAACCGCAGCTCGGATCCGCGGCTCGTGGTGTCGCGCTTCTATTGCAGCGCGCCGACCCGGGACGCGGCGAACGCCGAGGCGGCTCCGTTCCTGCAGCAGTTCTTCGATCGCAGGCGGCAGCTGTCCGCGGGGCGTCACGCCGCGGTGCCGCCGATCAACATCGAGGGCTTCCTCGCACGGTCTCTGATCGGAAGTCATGACGAGGTCCGATCCAAGCTGGCCGAGCTTGCGGCGAGCGGAGCGCGCAGCGTGTTGCTGGTCCCAACCAGCGTGGATGCCACCCGACGCTGTGATCTGCTTGCGACGTTCCAGAGGCATATCCTGGAAGGCCGGCCGGACGGATAGATGCCCGCGCCGGCCTTCCTCGAACAAGCCGCTACGCGACGCAGCGCGCGGCGCCGGCCTTGGTCAGGATTCCATCCAGGGTGTCGATCATCGCTGTGATCTCGTCCCGGGTGACGTTGAGCGCCGGCATGAAGCGCAGCGCATCCGGTCGCGGCGCATTCAGGAGCAGGCCGAGCTCGAACGCGTGGGCGACGATCGACGGCGCGATCGGCCTGACGACGTCGAGCGCAAGCAACAGGCCTCGACCACGTACCTCGCCGAGGCCGTGTCGCGCCGAGATGCGCTGCAGCTCGCTTTCGAGATAGATGCCGTTATCGGCGATCGTCTTGAGAAACTCCGGCTTCTCGATGACATCGAGCACCGCAAGCCCGGCTGCGCACATCAGCGGATTGCCGTTGAAGGTGCCGCCCTGATCACCATGCTCGAAGCAGGACGCTTCGTCCGTCGCCAGCAAGGCAGCCAGAGGCACGCCGCCGCCGATGCCCTTGCCCAAGGTCATGATGTCCGGAAGGACATCGGCGTGCTCATAGCCGAACAGTTTTCCGGTCCTGCCCATGCCGGTCTGGATCTCGTCGACGATCAGCAGCAGCCCATGTTTCGTCGTGAGCGTCTGCAACTGCTGAAGAAACTTGGTCGTCGCCGGCCATACGCCGGCCTCGCCCTGGATCGGCTCCAGCATGATCGCAACCGTCTTGTCGGAGATCAGCGCCTCGACCGAGGCGATGTCGTTCAGGCGCGCCTTGGGAAAGCCCGGCACCTTCGGCTCGAACAGCGGCTCGAAGGCCTTCTTGCCCGAGGCTGACATCGTCGCCAGCGTGCGGCCGTGGAAGCCGCCCTCGAAGGTGATGATCTCATAGGCGCCGTTCTTGCGCAGAGCACCGTATTTGCGCGCCAGCTTGATGGCGCCCTCATTGGCCTCCGCGCCCGAATTGGTGAAGAACACCTGATCGAAGCACGAGCGCTCGGTGAGTGCCTTCGCCAGTTGCAGGCTCGTATCGTTGAAATAGGCGGGGCTCGGCGTGATCAACCGCGTAGCCTGGTCGGCAAGCGCCTTCGCAAGCTGGGGCGGGGCGTGGCCGAGCGCATTCACTGCCCAGCCCTGGATGAAGTCGAGATAGCGCCTGCCGTTGTCGTCCCACAGCCAGGAGCCCTTGCCCTGGACGAAGACGGTGCGCGGACGCGCCGTGATCTCCATCAGGGCGTCGTACGGATGGGGGACGGTCAGCATGTTCAAGTCTCCTATGCTCAGGGGGGAAGACGACGGGCCGAAAAGCGAGAAGGCCGCTCCTTTGCGGGAGCGGCCTTCTCGAAAACCAGGAGCTGATGAGTTAGCTGATCAGCAACGTCTTCGGACACGGCGCGCCCCGGCATCGTCACGGCGGTGACGACGGCAAACGGCGGCGCGGCGGTTGGTCCGGTTGAAGATCATGGGGCGGCCCCATACAGGTAAAACGCGACCGGTGTCAAGACGGCCGTCGGTCAGCCGTTGCGAGACTTGGTTGGGCACGGCGGCGTCGGAAGCGGGCAGCGGGCGATGAGCGGATGGGCTCAACTCAGCGGGGAAGCCATTTAGTTATAACTTTACCAAACATTTAGCGGCAGCGTTTACCTTGGCCCCCAACCTGAAATGCGAGCGCTCAGGACGAGCGATGTCGAACGCCCATCTCACGATCGCCGACGAAGTGCAGGCGGCGATTGCCACCGGCTCAGCCGAACGCTGCTCCGGCGTGGCCGAGCGGGTTGCATCCCTGTTCATCGCATCGGTGGGCAGCCTGGATGTCGAGCAGCATGCCCTGTTTACCGACGTCTTCGAGCGCCTCGTCAACACGATCGAGTTGCGCGCGCTGGCCGATGTCGGCGCGCGTATTGCGCTCGCCGAACTCAGCGCCCAGCTCGCGCCGGTGCCACAAGCACCTGTCGAGGTGATCCGGCGGCTGGCCCATCACGACGACATCACCGTGGCCGGGCCCGTGCTGTCGGAGTCGCCGCGGCTCAGCTCCGAGGATCTGGTCGAGATCGCCGAGACCCGCGGTGAGAAGCACCTGATCGCGATCGCCGGCCGCTGGTGGCTGCAGGAGATCGTCACCGATGCGCTGCTCGCGCGACGCTATCCGAGCGTGAGCCGAAAGCTGATGAAGAACCCGGGGGCGCGGGTGTCGCCGGCTGGGTTTGCGGCCGTCGTTGCCCAGGCCGCGGGCGATGCGGACCTCACGATCGCCGCCGGTATCCGGGCCGATCTTCCGGCAGCCCTGCGCAGGACGTTGCTGGAGGGGGCCACCGAGGCGGTCAGGGCCAGGCTGCTCGCGGCCGCGCCGCCGCATCTCTACGAGGAAATCCGCAGCGCGATCGCAGCAGCCGCGGCCGACGCGGAGCGGGACATGTCGCGTTGCCGTGACTTCGGCAGCGCCAAGCTGGCGGTCGGGCAGTTGAAGCAGACAGGCCGGCTGAACGAGGCGCTGTTGCAGGATTTTGCCCGCCAGCGGCGCTATACGGAAACGATTGCCGCCATCGCGGAGCTCGCAAAATGCAGCATCGAGCTGGTTAGGCCACTGATGCAGAGCCTGCGGAGCGACGGCATTCTGGTGCCGTGCAAGGCCGCCGGGCTCAGCTGGACCACTGTCGCGGCCATCCTCGATAGCCGGTTCGTCTCGGGCGCGACGAAGCCCGATGAGCTGACCAAACTCAAGAACAGATATCTCGAGCTGACGCCGGACGAGGCGCAACGCCTGCTCAAGCTGTGGAGCGTGAGGACCGGCTCCCCGGCAAACGGGAATTGACCCGACGCACGGATCAGAACCCTGCAACCGTTCCGTGCAGGTCGTATTCGTCGGCGCGGTCGATCTTGGCCGTCACGATCTCGCCGACGCGCAGGGGGCGACGGCTCGAGACGTAAACGGCCCCGTCGATGTCGGGCGCGTCCGCCTTCGAGCGGCCCTTGGCGACGGTCGGGCCGACCTCGTCGATGATGACCTGCTGACGGCTCCCGACCTTGCGCTTCAGCCTTCGCGCCGAGATCTTCTGCTGCCGTGCCATCAGCGCGTTCCAGCGCTCCTGCTTGACCTCGGCTGGGACCTGGTCGGGCAGGGCATTGGACGTCGCGCCAGCCACCGGCTCATACTTGAAGCAGCCGAGCCGATCGATCTCGGCCTCGTCCAGCCACTCCAGCAGATAGTCGAAATCCGCATCGGTCTCGCCGGGAAACCCGACGATGAAGGTCGAACGAAGCGCCAGATCTGGACATTGCGCGCGCCAGGCCTTGATCCGGTCCAGCGTCCTGTCCTGCGCGGCCGGCCGCCGCATCGCCTTGAGCACGTTCGGGCTGGCATGCTGGAACGGGATGTCGAGATAGGGCAGCACCTTGCCATCGGCCATGAGACCGATCACCTCGTCGACATGGGGGTAGGGATAGACGTAATGCAGCCGCACCCAGGCGCCGAGATCACCGAGCTCTCGGGCGAGATCGATGAAGCGTGCCCTGACGCTGCGGTCCTTCCAGGAGCTTTCGGCATATTTCAGGTCGAGCCCGTAGGCGGAGGTATCCTGCGAAATGACCAGGAGCTCCTTGACGCCGGCTTCGACCAGACGCTCGGCCTCCCGCAGCACGTCCGCGGCGGACCGCGACACCAGATCGCCGCGCAGCTTCGGGATGATGCAGAAGGTGCAGCGGTTGTTGCAGCCCTCCGAGATCTTCAGATACGCATAGTGGCGGGGCGTCAGCTTGACACCCTGCGGTGGAACCAGGTCGAGATGCGGGTTGTGCACCGGGGGGAGGGCCCGATGGACGGCGTCCAGCACGCTTTCATACTGCTGGGGCCCGGTGATCGACAGCACGCCGGGATAGGCCTGCTCGATCTGCTCCGGCTCCGCCCCCATGCATCCGGTGACGATGACCTTGCCGTTCTCGGCCATGGCCGAGCCGATCGCAGACAGCGATTCCTGCTTGGCACTGTCGAGGAAGCCGCAGGTGTTGACGATCACGACGTCAGCACCGTCATGCTTGCGGGCGAGCTCGTAACCCTCGGCTCGCAGCCGCGTGATGATGCGCTCGGAATCGACCAGCGCCTTGGGACATCCGAGCGAAACAAAGCTGATCTTGGGCGCCGAACCCTGCTGCATCCTGGAACTGCCTGATGAGGTTAGGGGGTCAGCTAGTCCGAATTACCCCGAAAGACAAGGCTTTAAGCCGGTCGTCTCCGTGCTATGGGTGAGGGCCCGGACCAACCTGGTGATCGATGAGCGCCGAGCAATCACCCAAGATCGTGATCGTCGATGAGAGCCCGATTCGCGCGGCCATCCTGGAGGAGGGCTTGCGGGAGGCGGGTTTTACCGGCGTCGTGCGAGTCAGCGAGATGCAGGGCCTTCTGGCGCGGATCTATGCGCTGGACCCGGACGTCATCGTGATCGATCTCGAGAATCCCAGCCGCGACGTGCTCGAGCAGATGTTCCAGGTCAGCCGCGCCGTCCGCCGGCCGATCGCGATGTTCGTGGACCAGAGCGACGCGGCCTCGATCCAGGCCTCGGTGGAGGCCGGCGTGTCGGCCTACATCGTCGACGGCCTGAAGAAGGAGCGGATCAAGCCGATCCTCGACCTCTGCATCTCCCGCTTCAATGCCTTCTCGAAGCTGCAGGACGAGCTCGAGCGGACCAAGTCGGCGCTCGAAGACCGCAAGGTGATCGACCGGGCCAAGGGCATCCTGATGAAGATGAAGGGCTTCACCGAAGAGGAAGCCTACGTTCTGTTGCGCTCCACCGCGATGCGCGAGAAGAAGAAGATCGGCGAGATCGCGCAATCGATCCTGACCGCCTCGGAGATGCTGAAATGACCGGCCCGCTTCGCATTGGCTTCATTCCGCTGGTCGATGCCGCCGCGCTGATCGTCGCCGTCGACAAGGGCTTCACCGCAGCAGAAGGGCTCGACGTCACGCTGGTCCGCGAGGTGTCGTGGTCGAACGTCCGCGACAAGCTCAACATCGGCCTGTTCGACGCGGCACATCTGCTCGCCCCGGTCGCCATTGCCTCCAGCCTGGGCATCGGCCACGTCAAGGTCCCGATTGTCGCGCCCTTCAATCTCGGCGTGAACGGCAACGCCATCACCGTGACGCCGGCGCTGCACGCCGCCCTCATGGCGGAGCTGGAGGGAGATCGGTTCGATCCGATGGCCACAGCGCTCGCTTTGGCGCGCGTCGTCGCCGCGCGCCGCAAGGCAGGTGCCGAGCCGCTGACCTTCGGCATGACCTTTCCGTTCTCCACGCACAACTACCAGCTTCGGTTCTGGATGGCCGCGGGTGGGGTCGACCCCGACGAGGATGTCCGGCTGGTGGTGCTGCCGCCGCCCTACATGGTCGACAGTCTTGCCAATGGTCATGTCGATGCGTTCTGCGTCGGGGCCCCCTGGAACTCGATCGCCGTTGATCTCGGCATCGGCCATATCCTGCACTTCGTGTCGGATATCCTGGTGCGGGCTGCTGAAAAGGTACTGGCGGTGAGGCAGAGCTGGGCCGACAAGAATCCCGACGCGCTGGCCGCGCTGGTCCGCGCGTGCGGCCGTGCGGCGGATTTCATCGAGCAGAGCCATGTGGAGGCGGCGCAGATCCTGGCCAAGCCGGAACGGATCGACGTGGATGCGGAGGTCATCAAGCGCACGCTCGACGGCCGGCTGAAGATCTCTCCGGACGGCACCTTCCGCGAGAGCCCGCGCTATCTGCTGGTCGGGCGTGAAGGAGCGGCGCGCCCGGAGCCGATCCAGGCTGCCTGGCTGTACGCGCAGATGGTGCGCTGGGGCCAGATCCCCTTGAGCGAGGAGGCCTTGAACACGGCCATGGGCGTTTTCAGGCCCGATATCTATGATGCGGCGACGGGAACGGCCGCGCCTGCCGGCGGCGCCGAGATCGGCGCGTTCGCGGGCCCGGCATTTTCGGCCGACGACGTGATCGGACATCTCCGGGCATTCAAGATCGGGCGCTGGCGCGCGTAGCTCGCCGTGGCGTGAAGTTTGGGCATCGCCGTGTCTGGACCATTTTTTGGGCGAGTTGCCTGCTTTTCGAGGCTTTGGCCTTCGACCAGACCTCAAACGATTCGATCACCCATTTGATTTATCTAGCAATTTCGGACTGCGTCAGCTGGCACGCAACTTGAATGTTGCGCTGCAGTCAGCCGCCGCAGACGCCGCTGACTGCAATCCAAGTTGGATTCCGCAGCAACGAAGCTGGTCGGATCGCTCATCTGAACTCCGCCGATTTGGCGGCTCTGACGTGGCGATCCTCATCCCATCCGCAAACGCCAATCTCCGTGGCCGCTGGAGCTTCGTCCGCCATCATGAAAATCGAACCTTTGTCTGTCGACTTCAACGACGAGCAGAAGCGCTATCTCGAGGGCTTGGCCGCCGGTCTCAAGGTCAACCTGGGAGTGCAGGGACAGGGCAGTAGGGCCGCGGCAGAACCGACGGGGCCCGACGCTATCCACCTCAAGGCGCAGGACAAGGTGGTCGCGTCGGGACGGAAGCTCGCCGACCAGGAGAAGGTCAAACGCGAGCTGCATCCCTTCGATGCGTACGAGCGGCTGAAGGAGCAGGCCCGCACCGATACCCCGCCGTCCACCGCCGACAACTTCCGCTGGCGCTATTACGGGCTGTTCCATGTGGCGCCGGCGCAGGACTCCTACATGTGCCGGCTACGGATCCCTAACGGCATTCTCAAGCATTGGCAGCTCACAGGCCTCGCCGATCTCGCCGACCAGCTCTGCGGCCCCTACAGCCACGTCACGACGCGGGCCAATCTGCAGCTCCGCGAAATCCCGCCGAAGCACACGGTCATGCTGCTGGAGGGTCTCTCGGATCTCGGGCTGACCGCGCGTGGTTCCGGCGCCGACAATATCCGCAACGTGACGGGGACGCCGACCGCCGGCATCGATCCGCAGGAGCTTCTGGATACGCGCCCCTATGCGCGCGAATGGCACTTCCACATCCTCAACGATCGATCGCTCTATGGTCTGCCGCGCAAGTTCAACGTCGCCTTCGACGGCGCGGGCCGTATTGCTGCGCTCGAAGACACCAATGACGTCGCGTTCTCGGCGGTCGAGGTGAAGGACGGCTTCGGTGCCGCGCCGGGCGTGTGGTTCAGGCTCGGCCTCGGCGGCATCACCGGCCACAAGGACTTTGCCAAGCCGACCGGGATCATCGTCGAGCCGCAGCACGCCACCGAGGTGGCTGACGCCATCGTGCGCGTCTTCATCGAGACCGGTGATCGTACTAATCGCCTGAAGGCGCGGCTCAAATACGTGCTCGACAGCATGGGCCATGACAAGTTCATGGAAGCTGTCGAGGCGAGGCTCGGCCGCAAGCTCGCCCGCGTGCCGGACGAGGCGCTGCAGCAGCGTCCCGAGTCCGACCGCATGGCCCACATCGGCGTGCACCAGCAGAAGCAGCAGGGCCTGAATTGGATCGGCGTCGTGCTGCCGTTGGGCAAGCTGACCACCGATCAGATGCGCGCGCTCGCCAAGATCGCGGCGGATCTTGGCGACGGCGAGATCCGCCTCACGGTCTGGCAGAACCTCCTCCTGTCGGGCGTTCGCGACGACAACGTCGCGCTGGCCTGCGCGGCGATCGAGCAGATCGGGCTGTCGGTGAAGGCCTCGCATATCCGCGCCGGATTGATCGCCTGCACCGGCAATGCCGGCTGCAAGTTCGCGGCATCGAACACCAAGCGGCACGCCGCCGAGATCGGCGACTGGTGCGAGAGTAGGGTGGACGTGGACACCCCGCTGAACATCCATCTGACCGGCTGCCATCACTCCTGTGCCCAGCACTACATCAGCGACATCGGCCTGATCGGGGCGAAGGTGCCCGTGGGCGATGGCGACGACACCGTCGAGGGCTATCATTTGTTCGCCGGCGGCGGCTTCGGCCCGCAGGCCGAGATCGGCCAGGAGGTCTATCACGACCTCAAGGCTGAGGATGCGCCCCGCACCGTCGAGAAGCTGCTCAAAGCCTACCTCATGCATCGCGCCTCGCCCGACGAAACCTTCCTGTCCTTTGCCCGCCGCCACGACGGCGAAACCCTGCGCAAGCTCGCCGAAGTCCAGACGTCGTCGGAGGTATCCGCATGAACCAGATCACCCCCATGCCGAAGATTGAAATCATTCCCGCAAACGCGCCGTTCTCCGACGCGCAGCGTTCCTGGCTCAACGGCTTCCTGGCCGGCGCGCTCGGCCTCGACGGTTCGACGCCGTTGTCGTCGGCGCAGAATGGCGTCGTGCTCGCGCCAGCAGGCGACGGCGATGATGGCGAAGCGCCCTGGCACGATCAGACCCTGCCTATCGGCGAGCGCATGAAGCTGGCTGAAGGCCGTCCCCTGCGACGGCGCCTGATGGCAGCGATGGCGCAGCAGGATTGCGGCCAATGCGGCTACAATTGCAGCGACTATTCCGATGCGATCGCTACGCGTAGCGAAGCGCGCCTCAATCTCTGCGTCCCCGGCGGCAAGGAGACCGCGCGGATGCTGAAGGCGCTCCATGAGGAGCTCGACAAAGCACCCGCCGCCGCGAAGCCCGCTGCGGCGTCAGCGACACCGGCCACCGTGTCCGTCGTCGTCAGCGAGCCCGGCCGCTCGCGCGACAATCCGATTGAAGCGACGTTCCTGTCGCGGCGCCTGCTCAACAAGCCCGGCTCGGAGAAGGAGACCTGGCATATCGAGTTCGATCTCGCCGAGAGCGGGCTCGACTACGTCGTCGGCGATTCCTTCGGCATCTTCGCCAACAACGATCTCGGGCTCGTCGACCAGATCATCGCGCTGCTCGGCGCATCGCACATGACCGAGGTGAACGGCAAGACGCTGCGGCAGTGTCTGCTGGAGGACGTCTCTTTGTCGCCCGCGCCCGACTCGCTGTTCGAGCTGATCTCCTTCATCACTGGCGGCGCGACACGCGAAAAGGCGCGGCGGCTCGCACAGGGCGAGGATCCCGATGGCGATGCGGCGACGCTCGACGTGATGGCGGTGCTGCAGAAGTTCTCCGGGGTGCGGCCGCATCCCGAAGCGTTCGTCGAGGCGCTGGAGCCGCTGCAGCCGCGGCTCTATTCGATCTCGTCGTCGCACAATTCGACGCCCGGCAAGTTGTCGTTGACGGTCGACTGCGTCCGCTACGTCATCGGCAAGCGCAAGCGGCTCGGACTGGCGTCGACGTTCCTCGCCGAGCGGATCAATCCCGGCGACCGGCTGCGCGTCTATGTCCAGAAAGCGCATGGTTTTGCGCTGCCCGCCGATCCGAAGACGCCGATCATCATGGTGGGTCCGGGGACCGGCGTCGCGCCGTTCCGCGCCTTCCTGCTCGATCGCAAGGCGACCGGTGCACCCGGCAAGAACTGGCTGTTCTTCGGTCATCAGCGCAGCGACTGCGACTTCTTCTACGCTGACGAACTCAACGCGATGAAGACCGCAGGCCTTCTCACGCGGCTGTCGCTGGCGTGGTCGCGCGACGGCGACAAGAAGTTCTACGTCCAGGACCGCATGCGCGAGGTCGGCCGCGAGGTCTGGACCTGGCTCGCAGATGGCGCCCATCTCTACATCTGCGGCGACGCCAAGCGCATGGCCAAGGACGTCGAGCGTGCCCTGGTCGACATCGTCGCCCAGTTCGGCGCGCGCTCGACGGACGAGGCCGTCAGCTTCGTGGCCGATCTGAAGAAGAAGGGCCGGTTCCAGCTCGACGTCTATTGAGCGGGTACCCTGCGGATAAAATTCTCGGCCGCGCCGACGGTCGAGAATTTTTTGGCTCCAGGTGGACCCCGAACAGGGGTCTTGTCGTTATTTCGCCGGTTGCCTTGCGCCCGGCTGCGAGAACGCTTTTCTCATGGCCGGAACTTCAGGAGACCGGCCATGCAGACGATACCGACGTCCCTGCGACAGATGCCCGAGGGGGCTCGCGCCTTCAGCGAGCGGGGAACAACGGCGGCGCTGGTTGCATTCTACAGCGCATTGGCGCTGATTGCGGCCATCACCCTGGGCACGATGTCCATCCACCCGTTCTGATCACGTTCCCGTTTTGAACGGCGCGACCCGGATACCGGCCGCGTCGAGCGCGATGCGGACCTCGCGCGCAATCTCCACGGCGCCCGCGGTGTCGCCGTGGATACAGACGGTGTCGGTCCGCATCTTCATGACCTTGCCGGTGACAGAGACGACCGCGCCGTCCTGAACCATCCTCACGACGCGATCGGCGATCACCTTGGGATCATGCAGCACCGCACCGGGCTTGCTGCGCGACACCAGCAGCCCATCGTCACCATAGGCGCGGTCGGCAAACACTTCATGCGCCATCGACAGATTGGCCTTCTCGCCGGCCGTCACCAGCTTGGAGTTGGCGAGCACGACGAAGGTCAGGCTGGGATCGACGGCCTTGATCGCCTTGGCGATCGCGTTCGCCGTCATGTCGTCCTCGCAGGCGACGTTGGACAGCGCACCATGCGCCTTCACATGCGTGACCTTGTGGCCGGCCGCGGTCGCGATCGCCTGCAGCGCACCGATCTGGTAGGCGACGAGGTTCTCGATCTCGGATGATTTCAGCCCAGGCACCGCGCGGCGGCCGAAGCCGTGCAGGTCGCGATAGCCGGGATGTGCGCCGACGCTGACGCCCTTGGCCTTCGCCATCTCGACGGTCCTGCGCATGATGTCGGCATCGCCGGCATGGAAACCGCAGGCGACGTTGACCGATGTCGCGAGCTCGATCATCGCGGCGTCATTGCCCATTTCCCACGGGCCAAAACTTTCTCCGAGGTCGCAATTGAGATCGACGGTGCTGGTCATGTGATGGTCCGCGCGTTGATAGGTCGAAGCAGGGTTAGGGGCGGTCAGGTTAATCCGGCGTCACTCCAAGCCAAGTGGTGACGTCGGTTGCACTCACGGCGTGTCCAGCCACGTTGGCCGTGAACAGCGCATCGATGTCGAACTCATTGGTCACGATCTCGCTGACGCGGCCGGGCAGGCCGCGCAGCAAGTCCTTGTACCTGCGCAGCTCGGCCTGCGCCTCGGCCATCGTGACCGCCTTGAAGCGGAATGGCGTGCCTGCTTGCGTCTGCGCCAGCCGGCCGAAATCGGCCGTGATGACGGTCGCGATCTTCGGGTAGCCGCCGCTGGTGCCGCGGTCCGACATCAGCACGATCGGCGCGCCGTTGCCGGGAACCTGGATGCTGCCGTCCACGGTGCCGTCGGACACGATGTTGTGGCCGTGCAGATGACGAAGCGGCGGGCCCTCGAGGCGGTAGCCCATGCGGTCGCTGGTCGCGGAGATCGTCCAGTCACTGCCGAGGAACAACGCCTTCATCTCGTCGCTGAACTCGTCATCCTGCGGCCCCATCACCACGCGGATCGCGCCGCTCGGCTTCGGCAGGTCGATCCGCATGTCCGGGGCGCCGCTGGCGGGCTGCACGTCGAACACGTCTCCGGCCTGGAGTGGGCGCGGGTAGGGGCTTCCGAGTCCGGCGCGGGCATTGACGGAAAGGCTGTCGAACATCGGCTCGCCGGCGATGCCGCCTTCAATGGCGAGATAGCTGAACGAGCCGCCGCGCGCGAAGCCGAGCGTCAGCATCTCACCATCGGCCAGCGTCACCGACGTGTTGATCTCGACTGCACGCTTGGCGACGTCGGCAGGGCGTGGTGCGCCGGCAAGAGCAAGGCGCACGGCGCCGCCCTTCGCAGTGAACGTCGCGCCGAATGGACCGATCTCGATCGCGGCGGCCATCAATTCATTGCCGACCAGGCTGTTCGCAGCAGCGAGCGACAGCTTGTCCATCGCGCCGGACGGCGTCAGCCCATAGCGCTGCGCGCCGAAGCGCCCGCCGTCCTGGACCGAACTCGCCGGACCGATGCTGGAAACGACGAGCGTGGTCATGGGGCGATCCGCTCGGCGATGAGCTCGCCACCCTCGGCGGCGCGCTCCTGCTCGGCAAAGGTCTTCACGTCCACCGCAGTGAAGCTGACCTCATCGCCCGGTTCGAGCAGGAAGGTCGGCGCACGGTGCAGCTGAAACGTCCGCATCGCCGTGCGGCCGAGCAGATGCCAGCCGCAGGGCCCCGCGAGACATTGAATTCCGGTTTGGATGCCGCCGATGGCGACGATGCCCGGCGGCGTCAGCAGCCGCGGATTGTGCCGGCGCGACATCTGCAGCGTGGGATCCAGTCCCGAGAGATAGGACCAGCCAGGCGTGAAGCCGATCATGGCGACACGATAGGTGCCGGCGACATGGCGGGCGACCACCTCATCCGGCGTCAGAGCGAGCGCCTTGGCGACATCCTCGAGGTCGATGCCATGCTCGCCGCCATAGCAGACCGGAACCCGCCAGCGCCTGACCTCGCTGTCCGGCGCCAGCGTGCCAGCCGACAGCGCCAGCAGCCGCGTGCCCAGCGCATCGTGATCGATGACGCAGGGATCATAGTGCACCAGCAGCGAGCGATAGGTCGGCACCGTCTCGGTGATGCCGTCGATCGCAGCCGCCGCCAGCGCATGGTCGAGCGCCAGGACACGGCGATTGGCGGTCTCGTCGATGGTCCGGCTGAACTCGACGGTCACAGCGCTGTCGCCGCTAGGCAGGAGGCGAGGGGATGGAAAAGGATCGGCCATGAGATCGGAAACGTTCTCGGGTGATGCTCTTGATCTAATCGTTTTTGAGCGCCGGTGGAATTGGGTCGGGGGCAAAATCTCTCGGAAATTCAATAAATTAATCGGATGTCTTGCGATAAGAAGACGTTATCGGGGCGCGCGCAACCCTGCATGCGCCCCACGCACTCTGCGAGCCCTTGACGCGGCGTTCGTCGCTCGCAAGATGCGCCTGCTTTTCCGCAAGCCCTTTGGAGCACCAGTCTCAAGATGTCCCTCACTCCCGAAGCCATCGCCACCCTGTCCCAGGTCACCACCGCGACCATCACCACGGTCCTGCTGAAGAAGGGGTTGCGCAATGTCTGGCTGCGCGGCGCACGCCCGCTGCGTCCGGGACAGAAGCGGCTGGTTGGTCCCGCCTTCACCTTGCGCTTCGTGCCGGCGCGCGAGGATCTCGCCACGCCTGAATCCTGGTCGTCGCCGATCTCGACCCGCACCGCGATCGAGGCCATGCCCGAGGGCTGCATCGCCGTGGTCGATGCGATGGGCGTCAAGGACGCCGGCATCTTCGGCGACATTCTCTGCGCCCGCATGATGAAGCGCGGCGTCACGGCGCTGATCACCGACGGCGTCGTGCGCGACCTCGAAGGCGTGCTCGGCACCGGTTTGCCGGTGTGGTGCGACGGCTACGCCGCGCCGCCGTCGGTCGCGGGGCTGACCTTCGTCGGCTGGGGCGAGGCCATCGGCTGCGGCGGCGTCGCCGTGTTCCCGAACGATGTGATCGTGGCCGACCAGGACGGCGCGGTCCTGATCCCGCAGGCGATGCTCGACCACGTGCTCGCCGAAGGTCCGGAGCAGGAGCGCATGGAGGCCTGGATCGTCGACGAGGTGAACAAGGGCGCCGTGCTGCCGGGCCTCTATCCGATGAACGCCGAGACCAAGGCGCGCTACGCCGCGTCGAAGAAGTAGGTCGTCGCCGACGCGCCGATCGATCGACAGCACAGATTCAGGAAAGGCAGAACAATGGTGGATGTTTATCTCGCGGGCTCGCGCCCGACGCGCCGCGCGGCGGCCGAAAGCTTCACGGGCACGGTGTGGCAGGATCCGATCATCACACCGCAGGCTCCGGCCCGCGTCGCCTCGGCGCGCGTGGGGTTCGAGCCCGGCGCGCGCACGGCGTGGCACACCCATCCGCTCGGCCAGACGCTCTATGTCATTCAGGGCGTCGGCCGGGTGCAGGCCAAGGGTGGGCCGGTGCGCGAGATCAAGGCCGGCGACGTGGTCTGGATTCCGCCGGGCGAGAAGCACTGGCACGGCGCTGCGCCGAGCACCGGCATGGTCCATGTCGCGATGCATGAATCGCTCAACGGCGAGCACGTGACGTGGATGGAGCACGTGACCGACGAGGAATACGCGACGCCGGTCGGCTGATGCCGGACTAAGAACGGCTTGAGCGCGCGGTCGCAAGGCCGCGCGCTTGTCATTTGAATGAGCTTCGACGGCCGGCGCCGTGCTCAGTTCACCCGCGTCCAGGTCTGGCCGCCGCAGAACATGCCGCCGAACGCGCAGCCCTGCACTTTCAAATTGTCTGCCCCCTTCAGCGCGATGGTCGAATCGTAGGTGCTGCCGCTGCTGGGGTCGAAAATGCGGCCGCTCCACTTCTTCTCCTGGGTCTTGTCGCTCGGACGCATGTTGATCAGGATCTGCTCGCCGTTCTGGTTGGTCTTGGCGTCGACGGCGTAGCCGCAGAGATTGGTGCCGCAGGGCTCGATGCGGATCTTGCCTTCCTTCTCCTCCGTCAGCCAGATGCCAACGGGGGAGTTCGGATCGCGGGGTGCGACGGCTGCTGCAGAGGGGGCTGCGGTCGTGGCAACGGTGGCTGGCGCCTGGGCCGGCCGCGGGGGCTGCGCGGCCGCAGGCGTGGGTGGAGCAACAGGGGCCGTCGCGGTCGTCGTCGCGGCGACCGGTGGCGCTGCCGGTGCAGCCGTTGCGGCCACCGGCGCGGGAGCCGGAGGTGCGGCTGCCTGCACCGGCGCAGGTGCGACCGCCGCAGGCGGCGGGCTGGCGGGCACGGCCGCTGTCGAGGGCGCAGCCGGGGCGGCCTGAACTGGCGCCGCCGGAGTTTCCGCGGCCGGAGCCGGCGTCACAGCGGCCTCTGCGGGCGCTGCGGCCGGCTTGTCCGTTGCCGACGGCTGCTTGCGCTGACCATCCTGATCGCGCCTGGTCTTCTTGGCCTTCTTCTGCTCGGTGTTGTCGTAGACGCCGGGGATCTGCACGGTGCCGCGATCGGGATCGATGCGGATCGTGTTGCCGCCGTACTCGATGACGTATTGCGCCTGCGCGGCGCTGCTTGCCAGCACCAAAGCCGCAACGGCCAACAGCCTCTTCATCAGGGTCTCCGCCATGCCGGTTGCTGATGTGAGCGAGCTCACGCGCTGGTGAGTCGCGCGCGCGGCGGCCTCGGTTCAATGCGCCACCTGCTCAGAAATCGAGCGGCGCATTGTCGACCACCTCCTTCATCACGAAGAAAGTGCGCGTCTGGCGCACGCCAGGCAGCGAGATCAGCTGGTCGCCATGCATGCGGTTGAAGTCGTTGATGTCGCGGACGCGGATTTTCAGGAAGAAGTCGAAATCGCCGGCGACGAGATGACAATCGAGTACGAATTTCAGCTTGCGGATCGCGGCCTCGAAGGTGCGGAAGCTCTCCGGCGTCGAACGGTCGAGCACGACGCCGACCAGGACCAGCGCGCTGCGCTCGACCTTCTCGGGCGCGATCTGGGCGCGCACGCCCTTGATGTAGCCATCGTCGAACAGGCGCTGGGTGCGGCGATGGCAGGTGGCCGGGCTGACATGGACGGAAGCCGCCAGCTCGGCATTGGTCATGCGGCCGTCCTTCTGCAGCAGCTGCAGGATGCGGCGGTCGACGCGGTCGAGATCGTGTTCGGAAGGTTCTTTCATTGAATGCATATCGTGTGAGAGGAAATATCGTCGAATGCGCCGTATGCCGACGTAAGCATGAAAACCGGCGCCAATAAAGAGAGCACCTTTCTCAGGCTTTTTCGTATGCTGAAGGCGACCAATTCAACCACCCACAGTTTCAATCACCCACGGAGAGATCCCGTGCTTCGGCTCGACAAGTTCAAGAAGTATCCGCTGACCTTCGGTCCCACGCCTATCGAGCATCTGCCGCGGCTGACGGCGGCGCTCGGTGGCAAGGTGCAGATCTATGCCAAGCGCGACGACTGCAATTCGGGACTCGCCATGGGCGGCAACAAGCTGCGCAAGCTCGAATACATCGTGCCGGATGCGATCGAGTCGAATGCCGACACGCTGGTCTCGATCGGCGGCGTGCAGTCCAACCATACCCGCATGGTCGCGGCGACCGCCGCCAAGATCGGCATGAAGTGCGTGGTCGTGCAGGAAAGCTGGGTGCCGCACGAGGACGCCGTCTACGACCGCGTCGGCAACATCCTGCTGACGCGCCTGATGGGCGCCGACAGCCGCATCGTTGACGACGGCTTCGACATCGGCATCCGCAAGAGCTGGGAAGATGCGATGCAGTCGGTGCGGGATGCCGGCGGCAAGCCCTACGGCATTCCGGCCGGCGCCTCCGTGCACAAGTTCGGCGGTCTCGGCTATGTCGGCTTTGCCGAGGAGGTCCGCAAGCAGGAAGCCGAGCTCGGCTTCAAATTCGACTACATCATCGTCTGCGTGGTCACCGGGTCGACCCAGGGCGGCATGATCGTCGGCTTCGCGGCCGACGGCCGCGCCGACCGCGTGATCGGCATCGACGCCTCCGGCACGCCGGCGCAGACCCGCGCCCAGGTGCGCGAGATCGTCGACAACACCGCTGAGCTGGTCGAGCTCGGCCGCGAGGTGCGCGACGACGAGATCGTGATCATCGAGGACTATGCCTATCCGGCCTATGGCGTGCCGAGCGCCGAGACCAACGAGGCCATCCGGCTGGCCGCGCGCACCGAGGCGATGATCACCGACCCGGTCTACGAGGGCAAGTCGATGCAGGGCATGATCGACCTGGTCAAGAAGGGCTACTTCCCGGAGGGCGCGAAGGTGCTCTACGCCCATCTCGGCGGCGCGCCCGCGCTCAACGGCTACAGCTACACGTATCGGAACGGGTGAGGGCGGTTTCATCTTCCCCCGCAGCGTAGCGGTGAGCCGAGCTCCAACAACACACTCCGCTGTCGTCCCGGCCCCCGAGCCGGGACCCATAACCACCGGCGGTGCTGGTCTGGTCGGGCTGCATCTCCTGGCCTGCCACGAACCACGGCCTGTGAGTATGGGGTCCCGGCTCAAGGCCGGGACGACACCGAATGTGTCCCACGAGCGACCTACACATGGTCTCGTCATTCCGGGGCGCGCGACGCGCGAGCCCGGAATCCATAACCACGAACGCTCGTATCGGGCACGTCGGCTGCTCCATCTCGTTCCAACAAGCGCGTCACGGAGTATGGATTCCGGGCTCGCGCGTCGCGCGCCCCGGAATGACGGCGAGTGTGTGGAAAGAGCGATCCACCCATGACGTTACCTTCTCGCGACGCATCCGCATCCGAGTGATCCATCAGTTCGACCCTCTCGAATAGAAGAGGGCGCAGGGAATGCCGGGTGCTGGCCGCAACCCATGGCCCGCCTGCAACAAGAAAAGCAGGCGGCAGTCACCACAGGTCCAGCCGGTCATCCGGCATTCCCTGCGCGACGGTCTTAACGCTTATACGCAGTCTCCCTGGTGCGCCGGGCTTGTTGGCCACCATGGCGACAATGCGCTTGCGCGCATTGCGCTGGACACCAGCATCGGGGTGTCAGGACGCTGCGATTTCACGTCCGCGCCATGCCGTTCGTCCGCGTGCAAGCACGCTGCGGCATGTCGCGGCCATCGCCTCCCCACCTCGCGTGTCGTGACGATCGCGCGCAACGCCCCTCTCGATGAGGCGGGATGCGCACAGTCAATCACATGTTCTGATAAAACGAAACAGAAATATTTTTAGCGAGACGACTGGACAGGGGTCTTCGCGTTGAAAACGCTGGCGAACATCGCGTTTTGGCGCAAGTCATTTGGGGTATTTTTGCGTAGCAGTCCCAACGCCGCGTGATAGGCCCATCTACGATGTCCCATCGAAGGTCGCAGTCGTCCGTCGTATCGCTGCTCCGGGCCGACAACGCACCGCTCATCAGAGTCCGGGAATGTCCCTTAAGGGCGAAGAGCGGACATGACGCAGTTAGATTTGTCTTTTGAAACAGGCACTGATTCGGTTGGACCGCTGTCGGGAGGCAAGATGATCGATTTGATTGGACCGCTCGTTGCGGCGCCTATGGTCTACTTAGCCCCAGCAGCGTCGGCCTGACGACGCGCGTGCCGCTTTTGCCAGTAGTCGCGTCGTTCGACATGAAATGGCTTCATGTTGAGATATAACTGCTGTGTCGCGTCCGCAAGCGCGGATAGCGTTCGGATTTGGTTGGAGTTGGCAAACTGAGCGTGCCTACCTCCAAGCTCTTTCCACACATGCCAGACATTATAGTCCATTGTTAGTTCGTGCGAAGTGAGCAGCAATACAGGATTTATCGGATCGCCGTACGCGTTGACGCGTCTTCCCCAGGTCACGAATCTCCGCAGGATTTTGCTTTCGGCAGGCGTAAAATGGTCGCGGAGAACGGCGATCACAATCACCGTTTCAGATAGCTTTGTTGCGACAGCCTTTAGCTTTGCCAACTCGTTCGCCGTTATAAGCTCGCCCTGACCGAGCGACTTTGCTTCGCCGATCACTAGCTGGGGAGGACGTTGCGTTTCGCGCAAGCCATCGTCGCTGTGCCACGCTATAAAATCCACCTCGTATGAAATTCCATCAAACGTGAGGTTCATCGCGGTAGCAAAGGTTAACCTATCGAATGAGTTGAGTGCACGACTCACAACCCGCATTGCTAGAAGAGCACTATAGGAACCCCTCCCATAGTCTGGAACAGAGAAGGGGCCGACGACACGGTAGCTCCAGTTGCCATTTTGACTGCGCAACTCGGCCTGCGGAAATTCGTACGAGTTCAAACAGCGTTGGCAAGTCAGGCTATAATCGACCGATGTCAGCGAACTCCAGTTTGTGGCTTTGCAGGTCGGACACTCCGTTTCCAGACCTAAGCGTACGACGTTCGCATCAGTGAAGTGTTTCAGGTCTGGGCCACGAAAAAGCTCTCGCTTTCGCTTTGCGACGAGGTCTCGCCAATCCTTCACCGGGGCGGCGCGTAGTTCAAAGCTCTCTTCAATGGCATTGTCCCCAATGCGCCTGCGTCGCAGGCCACCTGCCATTTTGTTCAATAGCTTAAGCGTATCGAGATCAGCCAAAATACCAAGTTTTCTAAGGCCACCCAAATGCTCAAGTATCTGTTTAGCAATGTGCCCGGGTTCGGAAAGGCAGGCGGTAACGCCCAACTGTTCTAGCGAACCAATGATCGCTTCCTCGGCCCTAAGCAGTGAGACATGTTGCGCGAGGTTCTTATATTGCTGCGGAAAGACCCAACCCTCGCTTCCAATCGGTATTTGCTCGCCGCGCATCCCGAGAAAGGGCCACGAGCGATCGAACGTATTGAAGGGCAGCACCGTGGCCACGCGTTGGTCCGAATAGCTGGATGCCTTTAGCACATTAACCCACCGATGATCGCCTCCGCCATAGCGGCTCGCGAATTTGGGTGCCAGCGGTTGGAACGCTGTAATCGAATTTTGCGCCTCCTCGTTGACGACGAGGTCCACGCTACTTTCATCAGCGGTGACCTTTAGGCGCGTGTTGCGTAGAACGAACGGGTCATAGTGATCGATCCAGATGGGACTGCGCCAGAGCTTAACTGAAAGAGCTCCCGCCGGAAGACCCGGTTTGATTTTTCCTATCAGAGCCTCTGAAGTCGCTTTATCTATAGAACGACTGAACTCGATCGTTGCACTGTGCATTATACCGTGTGGATTTCCGATGACCGGAAGATGCTGAGATTTTACGAATTCGAAGATGTCATTCGACAGCGCCTCGAACCAATTCAGAGGAACGGGCAGCACTGGGCTGGATTCGAGTCTCAAATTCCAGACGTCAATAAGGTCAGTGGATTTTGTCGGATCAAAAATAAATAGCACAGGATCGTGGTGCCAATAGCGCTGCGCGTCTAGTCCATAGCGCGTCGCGCGGAGCGGAGTCTTTGCTCCTTCGCCATAAACGCGTCTCCAGGTTTCGGGCGAAGCCTCTGCCCGTTCTGGCTTATAGACTTCTACGTACGCGTTCTGAGCATAGGTCAGGTCGGCCGACGTCGGATACACGCCGAATATGCACTCGACTAGCGCGTTGCCCCGCTGAGGTTTGACGGTGATGCAATCTTTCTTGTCGCGAAGGACAAATCTCTGCTCCGATTCATAGACATGCTGAAACACATCAACGATATTTAGACCAAATGCCGACTCGGCATAACTGCGTCCGTCCTTGGGGGCGAAAAGCGTCTTAAGGGGTATTATTTGCTCGTGCATAGCGTGTTTCTGGCGAATGCCACCAAGGCCAGCCTTTTCTAATAGGCCTTCTTCCGCTTCGACATACACGTCCGGCTCGAAGAACCGAGCGTAACCCTTCGCAACGTCTGGTCCTTTGGACCGTTCGTGTGCTCCAGGCTTCCAATCCGCCGGCGGCCTGTTGAACACGGGAATAATTGGATTGTAGATTCCGCCCCAAAGGCACGTGCATAAGCGCATGATCGTGCGCAACGACGCGAGGTCCGACGGTCGAACAAGAAATCCGATCCGAGTCGGTCTGAGTCTAATTTCGGCGGTGAGTTCGGACACGATGACAAAACTCGCTTAGGAATATCCGCTATACACAACCCGGGTGTCAATTCTGTCAACCTTTCAACCCAGGTTTTTCCCCTTCTGCCTTCTGCAATAGTAGGGTGCGCGTGGGTTCACGGGGCCGGGGGCCAGAAAGGAGCCGCGCTCCTCTTCGTCGGCTTTCGCGGCACTAAACTGTTTGAGCCAAATAATAGCGCGCGTGCCAATTGCTCAGGTAATATTTGCACCGGGAGCTACAGCCGATGCTTTTCACGCACCATCGTTTTTCGCGGGGACCACATCGCTGTGTGTGGTCAAGGCATCGGGCAACCTATCCACAACCACGATGCGCTGTAGTCCCTCAGATCATTCTCACAGATCCTGTTGTTGTGCTTTTGGCGCATAGCGCGACTGATGGCGAGCACGTGGGATCTCCGGAGCCGGGGTCGCCCGGCAGTGCCATCCGCCGGCCCGCCACAGCCGCCCTTCACCGATAGCCGGCCGACGTCCGTAATGGGCTGAATGCGACGCCGGTGACTCGGTCGCAAAGGTCTGCCTTGGGTCACAAATGAACTAGGACGAGAGGTTCATCAAGCGTCATAGATCAGGCAGGTCGTCGTGCCATGCGCAAGCAGGCGGCCGCCTGCGTCGGTGATCCGGCCCCCGGCAGTGCCGACGCGACGACCGCAGGTGAGGACGGTCCCCTCGGCGCGGATCACTCCCGTGTCTGGCGTGATAGCCCGCAACAACGAGATCTTGAACTCCAGCGTCGTCTGAGTCACGCCTCTGTCCAGCATCGACCAGATCGCGAGGCCCATGCAGCTATCGAGCAACGTCGCGGAGAGGCCGCCGTGCACGGTGCCGGCTGGATTGAGGTGAGCCTCGGTTGGCTTCGCGGTCACGACAACGCGCCCCTTCGTCGCTTCGGCAACGTCATAGCCCAGCGTACGCGCAATCGTGTTGAGCGGCAGCGTCCCGTCCACGAGCCCCTGGACGAATTCAAGGCCGCTCATCTCTTTGCGCCTGCTGTCTTCGACTGTCCCGTACAGCTTGCCTGACATTTCGAATCCTTTGTCGTTACTGCGAAGCTCTTGGCCTGCGTGGGCGCAGCCTCGACGGCGGACGACCGTAGAGAGCAACGAAAGTCGCGCTCATGCGGCGCGGGCTGGAAAAGCCGGCGCGGCTTGCAATCCGCGCAATCGGCAGTTCGGTCTCATCGAGCATCCGCTTGGCGCGCTGGATGCGCAGCGATTGCGCCATCTGCGTCGGCGACGCGTCAAGATGCGCCGCGAACAAGCGGGCCAGATGACGCGCGCCAATACCGAGTCGATCCGCCAGCGCATCGATGCCGTCATGGTCGAGCGCACCGGCCTCGATCAGGGTCAGCGCGCGATCCACGGTGCTCTGCGTTCCCCTCCAGGCCGGGCAGAACGGCGCGGTCTCGGGGCGGCAGCGCAGGCAGGGGCGATAGCCGGCGCCTTCGGCTGCCGCAGCGCTGCGGTAGAAGTGGACGTTACGCGCCAGCGGCGTCCGCACCCGGCAGACCGGCCGGCAATAGACGCCGGTCGTCCTGACGGCGACGAAGACGATGCCGTCGAGCGCGGCGTCGCGACGGCAAAGCGCCTGGTAGAGGGCTGCAGGATCACGCATGACGTCCATGTACCCCGATTGCCCATTCGTCGCGAGCAGCGGCCGATGATCAGGTCCGAAAACGACCGCTCCGCCCCCGCGGGATCCTCATCGAAGGGCTTGGCACCAGCTTCGGGACGCCAGAACCACATGACTGGTTTTTTGGAGTTGCTGAGAAAGTTGCTATTCCAGCGTAGCCTAAATTGGTGCTCTCTCAAGCCGGGATCGGTGCTTGGCGAGAATGACACGAACGAAGGGCGTTACCCAGAACTGCTGTTCGGGATCGTCGAAGTCCTCAGCATCGAGCACCGACCAATACCAGACAGTATGAGCATGGAGATCGATGTTCCGGTCGAGGATATCGAGGACACGTTGCCATCGCGGGTCAGGATCGGGGCGATCCTCCAAGAACCGCAGATCCTCGAATGACTGAAGGATCGTCTCCATGAGTACGAAGCGCTCGTCTTCGCTCAGCTCCCCGCTTTCATATGCAGAGAGAAATTCGTCGATCCTCATCGCATCTGCCACTTCCCACTCCCAGTCCTGCATCTGAGGATGGTACGGAAAGCCGAAACGGCGGCACAACGCGTTCACGGCCTCGCGCGTAGGGTAGCGCCGGAGATGGTCTGGTAGGCTGGACATCGATCGCTCGGGGCGTCATGGTTCGAGGCACGCCGCGCACGGCGCTCCTCGCCATCGGGATTTGCTGTTGCGCCTGGATCCGAGCGCGCTTCTCAATCAAACCAGGTCTTGTAGATCGCCTGATAGCTGCCGTTCTCGGTCGAGATGTGCAGCCACTGGTCGACGAAGGCCTTCAGCGCCATGTCGCGCTGCAGCCAGTAGGCCTTCTCGGAGAAGTCGAACGGCTTGTCGGGGTGGACGGCGCAGAGCACGCCGGGATGCAGCTTCTGCTGATAGCGTGTCTCGGAGGCGTCCGTCATCATCAGGTCGGCGTCGCCCTTGGCAATCTCGTCGAAGATGGTGACGTTGTCGTTGTGGACCTTGATCTCGGCCGCCTTGACGTTGGCGCGGGCGAAGCGCTCGTTGGTGCCGCCGGGATTGACGATGATGCGGGTGCCGGGCTTGTCGATGTCGGACAGCGTCTGGTACTTCGACGTGTCGGTGCAGCGGGCGATCGGGGTCTTGCCCTCGCGCATGATCGGCGTCGTGAAGTAGCCCTTCTTCTGCCGGTCGAGCGTGATCGACACGCCGCCCATGGCGACGTCGAACTTGTCGGCCTCGAAATCCTTCATCAGCTGCGGCCAGCTGGTCGGCACGAACTCGACCTTGACGCCGAGCGCCTTGCCGAGCGCCTCGGCCATGTCGACGTCGAAGCCGGAGAACCTGGCCGTCGCCTTGTCGAGATAGGTGAACGGCTTGTAGTCGCCGGTCATGCCGACGCGCAGAGCGCCGCGCTGCATGATCTCGTCGAGGCGGGAAGCCTGTTCTGCGACGGCGGGGGCCGCGAGGCTGCAGACCAATGCCACGCCGGTCAGGGCGGCGAGCGTCCGGTTGAAAAGTCCCATATTGCAATACCCTCGTTCCGATGGACCGAGCTAGTCTTTACCCGAGGTCGCGCCGCCCGACGATAGGCGGAAGAGGGTGGTCGGTGAGCCCGTGAGGACAGTCCGTTGAGTATCACGATGGTAGAGGCCTCGGTCGAGGTGTTCGTGCCCTATCTCCGCAACCTGTCGGCGCTGCTCGACAAGGCGGCGGCCTTTGCCGAGGCCCGCCAGATCGATCCGGCGGAGCTGCTGCAGGCACGGCTTGCGCCCGACATGTTCACCCTGATCCGGCAGGTCTGCGAGGCCAACCGCCACGCCACCATCGCCTGCGCGCTGCTGGCCGGCCAGACGCAGCCTGCGGTCGCGGAAAGCGATACGGACATTGCCGGGCTGAAGGCCAGGATCGCGGCGGCGGTCGACTTTGTCCAGAGCGTGCCGCGGGACGTGATCGCGGGCAGTGGCGACCGCGAGGTGGTGTTCACCTTCCGCAGCGGCGCGACGCGCACCTTCAGCGGCCGCTCATTGCTGCTGACGTTCAGCCTGCCGCAGTTCTTTTTTCATGTCACGACCGCCTATGACGTCCTGCGCCACGCCGGCGTGCCGCTGGCGAAGCCCGATTATCTCGGGCCGCCGCGATAGCGCGCGGGGGACGATCGCATGCGATGTCGACGATGTGCGGCGTCCTTCGAGATGCGCGCCTAGCGGCGTCCTCGGGACGAGGGCTGCTTCTCCGGGAAACCATGGGCCCTCAGGATGAGGAGCGCCGCTTGCGGCGCGTCTCGAACCATGAGGCCGGGGCGGCTACTTCTCGCCGGTACCGTTTGGGAGAAACGGCGCGGTCGGTCCCTTGCCGGTCATCTCGTTCTTCAGCGCCTCGAAGCGCTCCGCGGCTTCGCGGGCGCGGGTATCGACCAGCTCGACGGCGGCCTCGGCGGTCATCGGGCCGCTGCTGACGGCGATCGAGGTCGGCCCGACGGTCTCGTCGACATAATAGCCATCGTCGCCGCGCCGTGCCGTCCAACGGAAACGGATCGCCGAAATGGGGCCGGGGCCGACCTTGGTATATCCATCAGCCTGATCGAACGGCACGACCGTCGCGCTGGCCCTCTTGGCTGGCGTCGTCCTGTCGGCCGGCTTGGCCGCTTCCGGCTGATCCAGAATGCTCGCTATCGTTGCGAGCGCGTGCTCCGTCGCAACACTCATGACCACCCCTGTTCCCTACTGGCACGCGTAAACTCCGGCGCCAATAGTCACAGTTGTAGCGGGATCTGGGCAAGATGCAAGAATGCGTTGAAATTTGGGCGACAAAGCGGTGGACGCAGGTCCGAAGCCAGCTGTGTCCTTGCCAACCGCCGGCGCTCGGATACGGCCACAGCGCCGGGGCGGGCCGATCCCGCCACCAGCGCCGATGGAGCCCTTACAGCACGTCCTGATTGATCACGTTCTGCCGGATGGGGTCGCCGTCGAGCACACTGAGGATGTTGCGGGCGGTCTGCTCGCTCATGCGGTCGACGGCCTCGCGGGTGACGCCGGCCACGTGCGGGGCCATGATCAAATTCGGCAGGCCATGGAGCGCATGGCCGACCGGCGGCGGCTCCTGCTCGAACACGTCGAGCCCGGCGCCGGCCAGCCGGCCGGACACCAGCGCGTCGTGCAGCGCCGCCTCGTCGATCAGCCCGCCGCGCGCGGTGTTGATCAGATAGGCCGAAGGCTTCATCAGCCTGAGACGCGCGGCGTTGAACAGGCCGATGGTCTCCGGTGTCTTCGGGCAGTGGATGCTGACGAAGTCGGCGCGCGGCAGCGCCGCGTCGAGGTCAGTGACCGGCTCGCAGCCGGCCGCGGCGATGTCGGCGGCGGGCTTGTAGGGATCGTAGACCAGCACCTGCATTTCCATCGCCAGGCAGCGCTTGGCGGTGCGGGTTCCGATCCGGCCGAAGCCGATGATCAGCACGGTCTTGCCATAGAGATCGAATGGCAGCACGCCGAGCCGCGCGCCCCAGGTGCCGTCCCTGACCATGGCGTGCATCTCGTTGGCGCGCTTGGCGAGCGTCAGCATCATGAACAGGGCCTGCTCGGCGACCGACGGCGAGTTCGCAGTGCCCGCCACCATCAGCGGCACCCTGTGTTTGCTCAGTGCCGGCACGTCGACCGCGTCGAAGCCGACGCCGATCCGGGTCACGACCTTCATGTCGCCTGCGGCGAGCAGCTCCGGCTCGCCGAAGCGGGTGGCGCCGAGGGCTACGCCATGCACCGGCGCGTGGGAGGTCAGCAGCGTAGAGAAATCGGCCGCCGAGATCATGTTGGGGAATTCGATCATCTCGACGTCGTCGCGCGCCGCGAGCAGCGCGCGGCCCTTGGCCGAGAAGGATTCCGTGACGAGGATCTTGTTCTTGTTGCTTGCCGTCCTGGTGCTCATGTCCTGCCCTTGAACCACGTGTTCTTGTGGCCTCGTCAGATGACGACGCCCGTGGTCTCGTTTAGCAGGTGCATGTTGTTGAGGTCCATCGCCATGCGCAGGGGAGCACCATCGCGGGCGCCGGCATTGGGGTTGACGCGCCCGCAGGCCGGCGTGGCGTCGAGCGTGAAGTAGACCAGGGTCTCCATGCCCATCGGTTCGGTGACGTCGAGGACGGCCTCGAACGGCTCGATTCCGGGCTCGGCATGCGGCCTGATCTCGGTGATGTGCTCCGGCCTGATCCCCAGCAGCAGCGGCTCATTCCGCGACACGGATTGATAGCGGGCGGCGCGCGCCGGCGGCAGCGGGAAGGCGGTGCGGTCGGTGAGCCGGATGTGGAGCCGGCCGCTGGCCTCCTCGAGCCGGCACGGCAGGAAATTCATGGCGGGCGAGCCGATGAAGCCCGCGACGAATCGCGTCGCCGGATTGTGATACAGCTCGTTCGGCGTGCCGATCTGCTCGATGCGGCCCTTGTTCATGACGACGACGCGATCGGCGAGCGTCATGGCCTCGACCTGGTCGTGGGTGACATAGACCGTCGTGGTCCGCACCTTCTGATGCACCTTCTTGATCTCGATGCGCATCTGCACGCGCAGCTTGGCGTCGAGATTCGACAACGGCTCGTCGAACAGGAACACCTTGGGATTGCGGACGATGGCGCGTCCCATCGCCACGCGCTGGCGCTGGCCGCCGGACAGCTGCTTCGGCTTGCGGTCGACGAGGTCGGCGATGTCGAGCATGCGCGCGGCTTCCGCGACGCGGTTCTTGATCTCGGCTTTGGGGTAGTGCTTCAGCCGCAACCCGAACGACATGTTCTCCGCCACCGTCATGTGCGGATAGAGCGCGTAGTTCTGGAACACCATGGCGATGTCGCGGTCCTTGGGCGGCACGTCGTTGACGACGTCGCCGCCGATCGTGATGTCGCCGTCGGAGATGTCCTCGAGCCCCGCGATCATCCGCAAGGTGGTCGACTTGCCGCAACCGGACGGACCGACCAGCACGACGAATTCGTGGTCGGCGATGTCGAGATCAATGCCTCGGACGGCCTCGACGTCGTCGTAGCGCTTCACGATCTTGCGCAAGCTCACTTCAGCCATGTCGTCCTCTCGTCTCAGCCTTTGGTCGCGCCGGCCGTCAGCCCGGCGATGTAGTAGTCCATCAGGAACGCGTAGATGATCAGCGGCGGCGCGGCGCCGAGCAGGGCGCCGGTCATGATCTGCCCCCAGTTGAAGACGTCGCCCTTGATCAGGCTCGTCACGATGCCGACCGGCAGCACCAGCTGGTCCGTCGAGGTGGTGAACACCAGCGGATAGAGGAACTGCGCCCAGGACACGGTGAAGGCGAAGATGGTCGCCGCGATCAGGCCGGGCAGGGCGACCGGGATGAAGATGCGGATGAGCGTCTGCAGCCAGGAGGCACCGTCGATGATGGCGGCCTCGTCGAGCTCCTTCGGAATCGAGGCGAAATAGCCGATCATGATCCAGGTGCAGAACGGCACCGTCAGGGTCGGATAGATCAGCAGCAGCACGTACCAGCGGTTGATCAGCTGGATCCCCGTGACGTCGCCGATCAGCGCGAACATCTTGAACAGCGGAATGAACAGCAGGCTGTCCGGAACCAGATAGGTCAGGAAGACGCCGGTCGCGAGCGTGGCCGAGCCCCAGAACTTCATGCGCGACAGCGCGAACGCGGCGGGGATGCTGATCAGCATCGTGATGATCACCACGACGATCGAGACCATGGCCGAGTTGAAGAAGAAGCGCATGAACTGGTTGGACGTCAGCAGGCCGACGTAGTTCTCCAGGGTCGGATGGAACACCCACCACGGATTGGTCGCGGCCGAGATCTCCGCGCTGCCCTTCAGCGAGGTGATCAGCATGTAGAGCGGCGGCACCAGCGAGAAGATCGCGAACAGCGTCAGGAAGAAGTATGACCAGCGCAGCGCCCAGGCGCGGTCGCGGCTCATCGAGCCGTATTTGACATTGCGGGTCGGGCCGGCCTTGTCGATCGTGAGCGTGCTCATCAGGATTCGTTCCCCCGCTTGGAGACGTCGCGCAGGATGAAGATCGCGGCGACCGCCAGGATCGGCACCATGAACAGCGAGACGCTGGCGCCGAGCGGGATGTCGCTGCCCTCGATGCCGACCCGGAACGCCCAGGTCGCGAAGATGTGCGTCTTGTCGAGCGGGCCGCCGGCGGTGAGGATGCGGACGATATCGAAATTCGCGAACGTCACGATCAGCGAGAACAGCGTGGTGATCGCGATGATGTTGCGCATCATCGGCAGGGTGACGTACCAGATGCGCTGCCACCAATTGGCGCCGTCGATCGCCGCGGCCTCATAGAGCTGCTCGGGCACCGACTTCAGCGCCGCCAGATACATGATCATGAAGAACGGCGCGCCGTACCAGACGTTGACCAGGATCACCGAGAACCGCGCCCAGGCGGCATCGCCGGTCCAGGGAATCGGGCCGATGCCGAAGAAGGCGAGCGTGTAGTTGAAGGCGCTGTAGGATGGATCGAACAGCCACAGCCAAGCCAGCGTGCTCATCGCCGGCGGGATCACCCAGGGCACCAGCAGCATGCCGCGCCACTTGCGCTGTCCCTTGGCCGGGATGTTGTGCACGAAGTGCGCGACGATGAAGCCGATCAGGGCTTTGAACACCACCGCCGTGATCGCGAAGATGCAGGACTGCTTGACGACCAGCCAGAACGTGTCGCGCTTGAACAGGAACTCGAAATTGCCGAGGCCGACGAACCGCTGCATCGACTTGTTCAGGGTCGCCAGATGCACCGAATACAGCGCCGGATAGACCACCAGCAGCACGATCAGGAGGATCAACGGCAGCGTCATCAGGAAGGCGGCGGTCGACTTGCGCTTCAACGCATGACGCAGGCCCTTGCGGCCCGCGGCCCTGCGGGGGCGAGCGACGGTGTTTTCGCCGATTACGGCATCGACCATGAAAGCTGGCTCCTCGTGACTCTGCCGGCCGGGCAGCCGGGCATTCACCGGGCGGGGCGAAGAGACGGCGCTGATGGCGACGGCCCGCCGGATGCGGGCCGCCATCACTGGGATGAAGCGCGTTCAGCTGCGCATGAAGCCTTCACACTCGCCTTCGGCCCAGGCGAGGGTCGCTTCCATCTTCTCGCCCTGGGCGTAGCGCAGGCACATCTTGGTCATGGTCGCCTGCGCATAGATCTGCTGCGCGATCTTGGGCGGCGCAGGCGATGCCGCGATCGACAGCGTCTGGTGATTGTAGGGATTGGGATAGTGGTAGAGCGTCCCCGTCGGCGGTCCCTGTTCCTGCCATACCTTGAGTGTCGTCAGCTTTTCGTAGGCGGGCAGGTCGTAGCCGCCGCTCGCCACCACCATCTTCTCGATCGATGACGGCTTCGACAGGTGCACGATCAGGCTCTTGGCCGCTTCCTTGTTCTTGGAAAACGACCAGATGCTCCAGAAGTAGGGTAGGAAGGGTGCGAAGCGGCCCTTGGGCCCGGCCGGGAAGCCGTGGGTCCAGCACTGCTCTGCGATCTGCGGCGCGTCGCGCTTGGCGACCGCCCAGGCGCTCGGCGGGTTCATGATCATCGCGCCCTTGCCTGAGACCAGCCATTTGTTGTTGGACGCGTCGTCCCACGAGGCGACATCCGGCGGCAACGCCGCGATCAGCCGCTTGTAGAATTCGAGCGACTGGCGAACGGCGTCGGTCTTCACCGTGACGTCACCCTTCGCATTCACCAGCTCGGCACCGAAGGCCTGGAAGAACGCGCCGGCGGAGTCGACGCTGTCGGTGGTTTCGCCGAGGCCTATGCCGAAGGGCACGCCGCCCTTCTGACAGGCTTCGGCGGCCTTCAGGAAGGTCTCGGTGGTCCAGCTGTCCGCCTTCGGCGGACCGCCCGCGGGATACAGCTCCTGCACGTCGATGCCGGCGTGCTTCTTCATGAGATCGATGCGCGTACAGGGGCCCTTGATCTGGCTGCCGACGCAGGCCGGTACGGCCAGCCATTTGCCGCCGGACTGTCCGAGATATTTGACGGTACCGTTCACGGCGCCGTTTTCCTGGATGATCGGCTCCATGATGTCGTTGACCGGCTCGAGCAGCTCGGCATGCGCGTGCGGCCACCAGGTCGGCATCGCGATCAGGTCGTGTCCGGACTTGGCGGCGCCTTCGGCGGCGATCGTCAGCTCGATCTTCTTGCCCTGGCTGGTGATGTAGTCGATCTGGACCTCGACTTTCTCCTTGGCGGCCCATTCGTTGACGAGATCGGTCGAAGCCTGGTTGGCGCCGGGTACCCAGTGATCCCAGAAGCCCATCGAGAGCTTGCCGGCAGCGTAAGCACCGCGCACATAGGGTGCGGTGATCAGAACCGCCGAGCTGGCGGCCGTCGCAGCAACGAATTGTCGGCGGTTCAGTTTCCTCCGTGACATGGCGTTCCCTCCCTGGTGAGCCAAGCGTTCTGACGACCACGAATCCGATTTGTTAGTTATTGCGTCGCGAGGCGTGCGCGCGCGGATTTCGTTCGGATGTAATCAGAGCAGAATTGTATGCAGCTGTCGAGAAAGCAGGTGAGGCGAAACTTGGAACTAACGGCGTACGCAATTTGTCGCAGGCGCCGCGCCGGCTGCAACGCAGCGATGAGCTGCTGCGACGCAATGCGATCGAGCCGCCGGTCTGGCCGGGGACGAAAGGCCTGCGCATGAATGCGCGTTCGATCCAGGTGCAGCAGATGGACTTGCGCGTTGCGGCAACGATAGAATTCGACCGACTCGCGGGCCGTCAGGTCATGTCGCCGCCGACGGCCCGCCACCATTGCACAGGGGAGCCTGAACTAATGACGGCACGTGGACGGGCCATAAGGACGCGCGGTCGGCTTTGCATCGCAGCAGGAACGCTGGTGGTGATCTGCGCCTTGACGGGCCCGCCGCGTCAGGTTGACGCGCAGGGACTGTTCAAGGGGGTCGAACAGGGAGCCCGCGAGGGCAACAAGGCGGCGGGTCCGGTCGGCGGCGTGCTGGGCGGCGCAATCGGCGGAGTGGTCGGGGTCGTCACCGGCGTCACGGGCGTGCTCACCGGAAACAACGGCCAGCAGAGTGCGCAGCCTGGGGCAGCGCCGGCCGAAGGCAAGAGGTCAAAATCGTCCAAGACGACCAAGGCCAGCAAGTCCGCCAAGGCTGGACCGATGTTGACGCAGCAAGGTGTCCCGGAGCTGACCGCCGAGCAGATCGTCGCCAACAGCGACACCAATGTCGAGCGTCTGAAGGGCGGGCTCAACCTGACGGCGGAGCAGGAGAAGAGCTGGAGCCCGTTCGCCAACGCGATGCACGCGCTCGGCCGCAAAGGTGCGGATCGCCTGAACCTGCGCATTGCGCGGGCGAAGCGTGATCCGCCGGACGACATCATCGAGCAGATGCGTAACGAGGCGCAGTTCCTGGTCGATCGCGCCGCCGATCAGCGCGCGGTCTCCGATGCGGCCGAGCCGCTCTATACCAGCCTGGACGACAAGCAGAAGCAGACCTTCATCGACGAGATGGTGCGACTCAGTCACGAGCGCGGGCTCGACTGAGCCGGCGCTGGAATCAGGAGAGCCGACGTTGAGCCAAGAGCGCGGCCTACGCCAAGCGCACCTCGACGGTGCTTCCCAGAAGGGCATCGTCCAGGCGGCTGGCGCAGCGAGGATGCTCCCGCGTCAGCGGGCTGGCAAGCATGTTTCAGAATGTAGACCCCGTCCGATCACGGCCACAATTCTGGCACATCAATTGAAGCTGCTGTAATTGAAGCTGCTGTTTCAGTGCATCTTGATGGGCGTTGCGGCTGGCCGTCATATGTGAATTGTACCGGCGGGATTTTTTGCTGCTGGCGACCAACGGCAGCCAAAATTCGCATTGGCCCGAGAGCGGGCCAGAAGACCTTTCAGCTTGGGCGTATGGGGGATGATTGTTGTCGAGAATGCGGCGTTGGATTGAAGCTCGGATGGGTGATGGCAAGACCAGAGCGGCGGACCGCCTGGACCCGGACGTGACACTCATGATCGATTCTCTCCAATCGGAATTGAGAGCCGCCAAGGATGATGCCCTGCGGTACAAGCGGATCACCGAAGAGATGGGCGTGATCATGGGCCGGCTGCGCGACGAGCGCGACCACCACAAGCTCGAACGGGAGTCCGTGTCCGCGGAGTTGCGGCGGCTGACGCGGCCAAGAGCTGTCCCGGCCTCCGGCAAGGGTTTGGCGAACCGCACGGCCAACGGCCATGCCGGGCCGGCCTTGAGGAAATCTCATTCGTCCGCCCTGCGGGTGTTGTGCGTGGGCACCGGGCGCGATGGAACGACGTCTCTCACACGGATGATGCAGGACGTCTTCGACATCCAGGGCGACGGCGATGCGGCCGTGCATGAATGGGCGTCGAGTGAGCTGAACGAGCTGTTCTGCCAGCTCAAGGAGACGGGCGATCGCAGCTTCGAGGATCAGATCCGCCAGACCATCCTCAACTGTCCCCATGCGTGCGTCGTCGGCAACGGCTTTGCGGCCGTTCTGCCGGTCATCGCCGAGCTGCTCGGTGATCAGGTGACTCTGGTGCACTTGCGCCGCCGCGATCGCGCGGCCTGCATCGCAAGTCTGACCGAAAACGCAGAGCTGTCGCCGCAAAACCATGTCTACTACGCCGACTCGCCGGCAGCGCAGCGGAAGCGGCCGACCGCTTTCCATTTCGGAGAGATGTCCAGGGAGCAATGGACGAAGCTGTCGCAGGCCGCCAAGTTCGGGTGGTACTACGATAAGACCCACGCCCTCATCGAAAAACACAAGAGCCTGTTTCCGAATACGCTCGCCGTCGACACGGAGGACCTGAGCGCAGACAGCGTACGCGCCGCGCTGGCTCACGCTGCCGGCAGCACCGCAGCGCCGCGCGCCTTCCATGTCAACCGGTTCGTCGATCTGCGCCATGTGCCGGTCGATCGTCGCAGCTTCGTGCAGCGGCTGTTGGGCCAGCTCGACGTCCAGAAGCTTGCGCACGACGATCTCTACGGATTGAGGCAGGTCCTCAACGAGATGATCTACCATCTGTCCCATTTTCCCGACGCGGCGCCCGGCGCGCTCGATGAGCTGCGCTGGACGCTGAGGGAGATGCATGGGGTTCTCAACAACCGTATCGACGACGTTCGCGAACTGATGGAGCGTGTCGGTGCAGGAGTGGAGACGGAAGGTCTCTCGAATGATCAGGAGCAGGACGCCCCGCGCCGGCGCAGCGGATCACGCCTGAGCAATTGATCCGACGATGCCCATAGCGCCCCCCATGGCCCCACCGGCTCTGCGCATGTCGGCCAAAGTGTAGGACGATCTGTGACCGAGCGCGGCCGGGGCCCGCCCGCGCTGGCCGGCCCGTGTGTCCGTCAGCTGGTTCATGGCGGGTTGTTCGATCAGCCATCTCACACGGAGTCCTGCCGTACGCAGGACTCCGTCATGTTCAGTCTTGTCTCGCTCATGCAAAGTCGGTGGACCGGGAGACCATTTCCTATTCCGCGATCTCCGCCTTCATCGCCGCGATCCTGTCCTCGACGAGCTTGAACGCATCTGCACCAAGATAGAGTCGCACCGGCGGGTGATCGGACCCGACCAGCTTCACAGCGCCTGCGCGGCCTTGGCTGGATCGCCGGGCTGCTTGCCACTTTTCGCCTGACGTGCCGCACGGAGGGGGGCATCACCGCGTCATAGTCGGCGATGCTCCGGCCCGCGCGGATCATCGACCGGCTCGTCCAATCCGAGCCTGGACCTGACTTGGCGCTGTCCTGGCGATTGACAGGCAATTATTACATGTCTAAAAATATGCAAATTCATATAATTTACGAGATGCCTGAATGGACGCGCATCCGCTCAAGCTCAAGGTGAGATCGTATGCGGCGGAGACGCCGTTCATACGTAGCCTGGTGTTTGACGTGGAGGAGGGCGTCGTGCCGCGATGGCAGGCCGGTGCACATATCCGCGTGGCGCTCCCGAATGGAGGCGACCGGCCGTACTCGCTGATGGCTCTACCGAACCTCCCCGAGGGGGCGCTGGCGCTCGGGGTGCTGCGCGAGGAGGCTTCGACCGGCGGCTCGCGGTTCATGCATGCGC
The DNA here is from genome assembly GCF_021088345.1 of Bradyrhizobium ontarionense. Lineage (NCBI taxonomy): Bacteria > Pseudomonadati > Pseudomonadota > Alphaproteobacteria > Hyphomicrobiales > Nitrobacteraceae > Bradyrhizobium > Bradyrhizobium ontarionense. Next base: position 1,126,877 of record NZ_CP088156.1, read on the forward strand.
TGAAGATCGGCGACGTCGTGAAGGCAAGTGAGCCGGTGAACAATTTTCATCTGCACGAGGGAACAGCGCCCGCGCTGCTGTTTGCCGGCGGGATTGGTGTCACGCCGATCCTGTCGATGGCGGCAGAGCTCACGGCCCGCGCAAGTCCGTATCGCCTGCACTATGCGGGCCGCTCGGAAGGGCTGTTGGCATTCCTGCCGCATTTGCAGGAGATTTGCGCCAACGGGCTGTCCGTTCATTACGATAGCGACGAGTCCCGCCTGGACATTGCGGCAGCGCTCGGCGAAGCCGCCGCGAACTCCCACATCTACGTCTGCGGTCCGGCGGGGATGATCGATGCGGTGAAGGCGGCCGCACTTGCCGGGGGCGTCCCGGCGGAGCGCGTCCACTACGAGCTTTTTAAGGCGGAGCAGCCGTCCTCGCCCGATTTGCCGTTTGAGGTCGAGCTCAAATCGACCGGGCAGGTCGTCAGCGTCGCAGCTGATCAGACCATCATCCAGGCGCTGGAGGCCGCAGGTCTCGACGTGCTCTACGATTGCCAGCGCGGCGATTGCGGCATCTGCCAGTGCGGCGTGGTCGCGGGCGTGCCCGACCATCGCGACGTCATCCTCAGCGACGACGAGAAGGCCTCCAACAAGGTCATGCAGATCTGCGTGTCGCGCGCGAAGTCGGAACGTCTGGTGCTGGATTTATGAGGGAGGCGGGGACGCCATGACGAAATACGGAAGCAATGCCCACGCGATTGCCGCGCTGGTGCGCGAGGCCGAGGTTCACCGCGACGTCTACGTCGACCCCGAGATCTTCGAGCTCGAGATGGAGCATCTGTTCCCGAACAGCTGGGTCTATGTCGGGCATGCGAGCCAGCTGTCGAAGCCCGGCGATTTCATCACCGCCAATATCGGCCGGCAGCCGGTGCTGGCAAGCCGCCATACCGACGGCTCCATCCACGTGTTCTACAATCGCTGTCCGCACAAGGGCGTGAAGATCGCATCCGAACCCTGCGGCAACACCGGAAAATTCTTCCGGTGCCCCTATCACGCCTGGTCTTTCAAGACCGACGGCTCGCTGCTCGCGATCCCGCTGAAGAAAGGCTACGAGGGCACCGGCTTTGGCGACACCCAGGCGAACGAGGGCCTGTCGAAGGTCAAGAACGTCGTGATCTATCGCGACTTCATCTTCGCGCGGCTGAATGACAACGGCGTCTCCTTCGAGGACTATTTCGGCGAGAGCCTTTCAACAATCGACAATATGGTCGACCGCTCGCCGGAAGGGAAGCTCGCCGTCATGGCGACCCCGATCCGCTACATGCATACCTGCAACTGGAAGATGCTGGTCGAGAACCAGACCGACACCTGCCATCCGATGGTGGCGCATGAGAGCTCGGCCGGCACCGCGGTGAAGGTCTGGAAGCGCGAGCAGGGCGATGCCACGGAGACGCCGATGGCGGTGCAGCTCTACGGTCCCTTCATGAGCCCGTACGAGTTCTACGAGCAGAGCGGCATCAGGATCTGGCCGAACGGCCATGGCCACACCGGCGTCGCCAACTCCATCCATTCGAACTACTCGGATGTCCCCGGCTATCTCGACCAGATGGTCGCAGCCTATGGCGAGAAGCGGGCGCACGAGATCCTCGGCGAGGTCCGGCACAACACCGTGTATTTCCCGAACATCATGGTCAAGGGCGCCGTCCAGATCCTGCGCAACTTCATCCCGATCGCGGTCGACAGGACGCTGGTCGAGAGCTGGGTCTATCGCCTGGTCGGCGCGCCCGACAAGCTCTACGAGCGTGCGTTGATGTACAACCGCTTCATCAACGCGCCGACCTCGATCGTGGGCCATGACGACCTCGAGATGTATGAGCGGGCGCAGGAAGGGTTGAAGTCCAACGGCAATCAATGGATCAACCTGCGGCGGCTCTACGACGGCAACGAAGAGCAGGACGTCACGGCGGTGATCAACGGCACCTCCGAGCGCCAGATGCGGAACCAGTTTCATGCCTGGGCGAAATTCATGACCATGGACATGGACAAGCACGTCGAGGCCGCCGAATGATCACCGAAAACACGATCGCCGACTTCATCTACCGGGAGGCCGAGCTTCTCGACACGATGCAATGGCAGGCCTGGCTCGATCTGTTTCACCCCGAAGGACACTATTGGATGCCGCTCGAGTGGCAGCAGCAGGATCCGGTGCTCCAGCCGTCGCTGATGTACGAGGACCTGCTGCTGCTGAAGGTCCGGGTCGAGCGTCTGGCCGGCGAGCGCACCTTCAGCCAGAAGCCGAAGAGCCGTTGCCATCATCTGCTCCAGGCGCCGCGGATCGTCGCGTGCGACGCCGTGGCCGGCGTGTTCAAGGCCCGGACCTCCTACATCTACACCGAAACGCGCGGTGACATGCTGGAGCGTTATTCGGGATGGGCGTCGCATGAAATCGTTCAGGTCGGCGATACCCTCAAGATCAAGCTCAAACGCGTCGATCTCGTCAATTTCGACGCGCCATTCGGCAACATCCAGCTCTTCATGTGAGACGACCTTGACCGCTGCGACCACAGTCTACGCCCGCTTTCGCGAGACCGCCCTTCGCCGTGGCGAGGCGGGCTTCCTCAACGTGCTGCCGGAGACGGCCGGCATCTACGGCATCGCGGCGGGGGAGATCTCCTATCGCGCCATGCTTGACCGCGTGGAGCGCCGGCAAGCGGCGTTCGCTGCCTGCGGCTATGGCGAAGGCCATAGGGTCGGGCTGCTGCTTCAGAACCGGCCGGTGTTCGTCGAGCTGTGGTTCGCGCTCAACGCGCTCGGCGTCTCCGTGGTGCCGATCAATCCGGACCTGCGGGTCAGCGAACTCGAATACATCATCGCGCATTCCGAGATGAACGCTGCGTTCGTCCTCGCCGAGCGGCGCGACGAGGTGGAGATGGCGGCGCGTCAGGCCGGCCGGCCGATTCCGGTGGTGACCAGCGACGACGACGCACCCGCGCCGTTCGGTGGTGTGCGGCCGGCGAGCACGGCGGACGGCTCGACCGAATGCGCGTTGCTCTATACGTCAGGGACGACCGGGCAGCCCAAGGGCTGCGTGCTCACCAACACATATTTCCTGCATTCCGGTAACTGGTATCGCGATGTCGGCGGGCTGATCGATCTCAAGCCGGACTGCGAGCGCATGATCACGCCGCTGCCGCTGTTTCACATGAACGCGATGGCGGTATCGCTGATGGCGATGCTGTCGGTCGGCGGCAGCCTGACCATGCTCGATCGCTTCCATCCGCGCACCTGGTGGGCTTCCGTGCGCGACAGCCGTGCGACGTGCCTGCATTATCTCGGCGTCATGCCCTCGATGCTGATGAGCGCGCCGCCGGCGGCTCAGGACCGTGCGCATATCGTGCGCTTCGGGTTCGGCGCCGGCGTCGATAAGCTGCTGCACGCGCCGTTCGAGGACCGCTTCGGCTTTCCGCTGTTGGAGGCCTGGGCGATGACCGAGACGGGAAGCGGCGGCGTCATCGCCGCCAATGTCGAGCCGCGCAAGATCGGCACGAGCTGCTTTGGACGTCCGGCCCCCGAGGTCGACGTTCGCATCGTCGACGACAGCGGCAACGACGCGCCGGTCGGGACGCCGGGCGAGCTGCTGGTGCGGCGAGCCGGCGCGGACCCGCGTTACGGATTCTTCCGCGAGTACCTGAAGAATCCGACCGCCACCGCCGAGGCGTGGGACGGCGGCTGGCTGCATACCGGCGACATCGTGTCGCGCGACGCGGACGGCGATCTCCATTTCGTCGATCGCAAGAAGAACGTGATCCGCCGGTCCGGCGAGAACATTGCGGCGGTCGAGGTCGAGTCCGTTCTCAACCGCCATCCTTCGGTCCGGCAGGCCGCGGTCGCGGCGACGCCGGACCAGATGCGCGGTGACGAGGTTGCAGCGGTCATCATCACTGAGGAGGCCGGTGCCGACCGCGCGCTCGCTGAAGACATCGTCCGCTGGAGCCTGCAGCAGATGGCCTATTACAAGGCGCCGGGCTGGATCTGTTTCGTCGACAGCCTGCCGCTGACCGCAACCGAGAAGATCCAGCGCGGCGGGCTGAAGGACTTTGTCGCCAAGCTGATGTCTGATGGCGCGTTCTTTGATCTGCGCGAGCTCAAGCGGCGTCAGGTCTGACACCGGGCATGGAGGCGATCATGGGCGAGGTCCGCACGACACTCATCACGGGCGGCAATTCGGGGATCGGCGAGGCGCTGGCGAGAAAGCTCGTCGAGAAGGGGCAGCGCGTGATCTCGGTCGGGCTGGAGAAGCCGAGCTGGACCCACGATCTGCTCGCGGCCTACCGCGCCGATCTGACCGACATCGCGGAGACGCGCGCGATCGCGCAGGAGATTTGCCGGGATCACGCCGTCGATTGCCTTGTGCACAATGCGGGGGTCATCCTGCCGAACCTGATGCCGGATGCGAAGCCGGAAGACATTCTGGTGCTGGCGCAGTTGCACCTGGGCGCGCCGATGCTCTTGACCCAGGCGGCGCTCGAGGGGATGCGCTCGCGGCACTTCGGGCGCATCGTGTTCGTCAGCTCGCGTGCCGCGATGGGCGCGGCCACACGCTCGGCCTATTCGGCCACCAAGGCCGGCGTGCATGGCCTGGCGCGGACCTGGGCACTGGAGCTCGCCGCGAGCGGCATCACCGTGAACGTCGTCGCACCGGGGCCGATCCTGACCGACAATTTCTGGGGCATCATCCCGAAAGGCTCCGAGCAGCAGGAGCGGATGGCCCGCAACGTGCCGGTCGGGCGGCTCGGCTCGCGCGAGGATGTCGCGCACGCGATCGAATTCTTCCTCGACGAGCGGTCCGATTTCGTGACCGGCCAGGTTCTCTATGTCTGCGGCGGCACCAGCCTCGTCGGCCTCGGTCCGTGATATCAGCAACCTAGATCTGGTTCTGTCGAATATTCTCGACCATCTTTGCAAGCACGCGCGCGCAGACCTCGATGTCGTCGGGGTCGATCCCCGCAATCAGCCGTTCGTAATTGCTCGCCATGATCGGCCAGATCGTTCGCAGCAGCGCCTCGCCGTCCGGCGTCAACGCCACCACCCGACGACGCTGGTCCTCCTCCGCGATCTCGCGCTTGACGAATCCCGAGGACACCATGGACTCGACCATGCGGCTGGCGGTCGACTGCTCCGTGACTGCGAGAACGGCGATCTCGTTGACGGTGAGCGTCTTGTAGATGAACAGGACCGACAGCGTCCGGAACACGACATTGTTGACGCCATGCTCGCTCAGGTCGCGGTTCTGATCGAGGTTCCAGCGATTGGAGAGCCGGTTGAACAGATACGGGATGTAGGTTTGCAGCTGCTCTTTCGTCCTCGGCGGACCCGATTTCCATCTGCTCTTGGATTCTTTGGTCATTATTTCTTGCGACTTTGCTTCTTGCTCTCGGAGCGAAGTTTCGAGGAGAGAGACCGCAGCACGGACAGCGCGGTGTCGAGCTCATGGGGCGGGATGTTCTCGAGCCGCGTGCTGAGGTGCTTCTTGTGAACGGCGGCGGCCTTCGTGAATAGCGCTTCGCCCTTGGGAGTGAGACGCACGATGAACGACCGGCGATCCTCGCTCGACATCTCCCTGCTGATGAGGTCGTCGGCGAGCAGGCGCTGCACGAGCCCCGAGACGTTGCCGCCGGAGACCTTCAGGTTCTGCGACAATTGTCCGAGCGCAAGTCCGTCCCTGGAGCGGTCAAGCTGAGCCAGCACGTCGAACTTCGCGAGCGAGAGCCCGAACTCCGAACTCAGCATCGCATTCAGCGACGCGAACAGCTCGCCATGCAGAGACAGCAATTGCAGCCAAAGCCGGGTTTCAACCTGCCCAGGGACGGGAACAATGTTCTCTTTGAGTGCTGCCGGCATTGCATGACCATCGAGTACAAAGCGTCTCGTCGATTGGAGGGATTATCGCGGGTCTTTCGCTCCGATTAGCAACCTGAGAATCGTCGTCAAGCCGCCTGATCCTGACGTCGTTCGGACCGTCCGGCAATCGAATCCTGTGCCGGGCTCGACCCGCATCACGCGAAGCTCTTGATGGTCTGGATCACGCCATCCAGCTCCTTGCCGGCGCTGTCCTTCAGTGCGGCCTCGCGCAGGCGGCGCGCCCAATCGGCGGCATCATCGCGGCGCTCGATCAGCTTGATCGCCGCCAGCGTCTTGTCGAATTTCGACAGCCCCCGGCTGTGGGTATCGGAATAGCCCTTCACCAAGCGGCGGCATTGCAGGATCTCGACGCCGAGCTGGTAGTTGGTGCCGACCGCGTCGGACGCGGCCTTGAGCCATTCGTTGCGGTGAGCCGTCTCGACGGCGTGACGCAGTGAGCGGCGGCGCAGGCCGCGCAGCCCACCCACAACATAGAGCGTCAGGAACCAGGGCAGCGAGTAGGTCCGCACCCGGCGCCCCTTGTTGACGCGGCGATCGAGCCAGCCGAGGAGGCGCGGCCTCGCGCCCAGCCAGCGACCGAAGCCCACCGGCAGTATGCCCATGACCTCTTCCATGCGGGGATGCATGAATTCCGTCGTCTGGAGCAGCTGGCCCTGCGATATCTCCAGCTCGTCCTCGATGCGGGCGCGGCGACCGGCGCGCGTCTTGAGGTCGGCCACGCGGATGACGTCATCATAGGTCATCGCGTTGGCGAGATACTTTGCCGCGGCCTGCGTGAAGGCATGGCCCCGGGCGGAACCGCCGGCGATTCGGTCGGCCGCGTGCAGCGTCTTGAGGATGTCGAGATATTCGGCACCATAGGCGACGTCCTGGAAATCGACCACCTTCTTCAGGCCGGCGCGGGCCATCGCGAGCGCGGGCTCGGGCAGCTCCTGCTTCAACCTTGCGACAAGCGCGGCGAGACGAGGATCGGCCGTTACGGGAGAGGGGGGATTGTCGGACTGTTTCGGTTGCGCCGGCGCAACAACGTCCGGCGAGCCGGTCTTGACCCGGTCAAAGGCAGCTTCAAAGGTTCGAATACTGGCCTTGGCACCTTTCTCGCCGGCACGGATGACGTCGAGATAGCTCTCGCGGTCGAACGGCAGCACGCTGGCCGCAGCGAGCGCGCCGAACATCGCAGCCGAGATAACGCTGCCGTGCGCGATGGCGAGCGCGTTGAAGTCGAAGATGATCTCGGTTTTCGCGGCAACCCCGATGGCGCCGGTGACGGCGCCGCCGTCGGCAATGCCGTTGCCCGGCGTGATCTTCTCGCCGATCGCGAGCGACCGGTGGTTGGAAGCGATCAGCGTGGTGCGGTCCGGCGTCACCAGGCCGCGCAGGATCGACCGGCCGGCCTCCATGAATTCCGCCGCCATCACGACATCGACGTCGCCGGGTGTCGGCATCAGCGACAGGATCGGCTTGCGACCGCCGAGCGGCGGCATCGCCTCGATATAGTAGATCGTGGCGCCGGTGCGCTGGGCGACGCCCGGCACCGAGGTCGACTGCGCGACCCAGCCATGGTTCTCGGCGAGCTGGACGATCCAGTCCGTCAGGACGCCGCCGCCCTGGCCGCCCATCGCGACGATCGCCATCGAGATGGGTCGCTCGGTCGCCTCGCCCGCGGCGGGGAGGGCCAGCCGGATGGTCTCGTCTCTCATGCCAGCGCCTCGAGCGCCGGACGCCGGCGATCGCGCCGGCGCTGCAGCCAGGCGATCACGGCCATGGCGACCCTGGATTTGAACGTGTCCCAGCGGGTCGGATTATGGATGACGTCAGCCCGATAGAACGAGGGGCAGAGCACGGCGGCCTCGGCGACTTCGCCACAATTGCCGCAGCCGACGCAGGAATTGTCGATCGCCGCAACCGGATCGTCGCGCAGCGGATCGTCGAGCTGCTTCACCGACAGCGACGGGCAGCCGGAGAGCCGGATGCAGGCATGGTCACCCGTGCACACGTCCTCGTCGACGCCGAAACGCTCCTTGACGATGCGGACGCCGTCCCTGATCGCCTTGTTCATCTGCGGCTTCACGCGGCGCTGCTTGTTCAGCATGCATTCGGAGGAGGCGACGATGACCTTGGGGCCTTCGTCCTTGGTCGTCAGCGCCTCTTTCAACGTGTCGCGCATCTTGCCGACGTCGTAGGTCCGGTCGATCTGGCGGACCCATTGGCCGCCGATGCCCTTCACGGCCTTGACGATCGAGTTGTTGGTGTCGCGCCGGGTGTTGGTCGCGCGTGACGACAGGATGTCCTGACCACCGGTCGCCGAGGTGTAGTAATTGTCGACGATGAGGAAGACGCCGTCATGCTTGTTGAACACGGCATTGCCGATGCCGCTCGTCAAGCCGTTGTGCCAGAAGCCGCCGTCGCCCATCACCGCGATCGAGCGCTTGTCGGCCTTGACGTTGAAAGCCGAGGTCGAGGCCGGACCAAGGCCGAAGCCCATGGTGGTCGCGCCGATATTGAACGGCGGCAGGATCGAGAACAGATGACAGCCGATGTCGGCCGAGACGTGGTGCTGGCCGAGCTCCTCTTCGACGAGTTTCATCGCAGCGAAAATCGGCCGTTCAGGGCAGCCGGTGCAGAGACCGGGCGGACGCGCCGGCACGACCTGCTTCAACTTCTCGACGGCGGGGTGATTGAGCACGGGGGCGGCGTCCGGCGCCGGCGGCCGGTTGCCGAGCAGTCGCGGCTCGGTCTTCTCCAGGAACTCGCGGACGCCGCCGAGCAATATCTGCGCGGTATAGTCGCCGCCCATCGGCAGCACGTCCTTGCCGTGGATGCGCGCGTTGATGTCCTTGCGCCGCAGCACGGTGTTGATCGCCTGCTCCAGATATTCCGGCTGGCCTTCCTCGACGATGAGGACGGCCTCCTTGTCGAGGCAGAATTCCGCGACCTCCGTGTCGATCACGGGGTAGGTGACGTTCATGACGTAGAGCGGAACCTGGGTGTTGCCATAAGCGTCCGACAGCCCGAGATATTGCAGCGCGCGGATGACGTTGTTGTACATCCCGCCCTGCATGATGATGCCGACCTTGCCCTCTTTCGGCCCCATCCATTCGTTCAGCCTGTTGTCGCGGATGAAACCGATCGCCGCGGGCATCCGCGTCTTGATCTTCTCCTGCTCGTGCTCATAGGCGGCGGGCGGCAGCACGATGCGGTTGACGTCGCGCCTGGGATTATTGAGCGCGTCCTTGATGGTGTGCGCCGGCTTGAGGTTGTCCTTGCAGATGAAGCTTCCATGCATGTGACAGGCGCGCACACGCACCTCCAGCATCACGGGCGTGTTCGAGAACTCGGAGAGCTCGAACCCCTTCTCGATCAGGTTGACGATGCATTCATGATCGGGACGCGGGTCCAGCAGCCACATCTGCGATTTCATCGCGAAGGCATGGGTGCGCTCCTGCATGATGGAGGAGCCCTCGCCATAGTCCTCGCCGACGATGATCATCGTTCCGCCGGTGACGCCGCCCGAGGCGAGATTGGCGAGTGCGTCGGAGGCAACGTTGGTGCCTACGGTCGACTTCCACGCGACCGCGCCGCGCAGAGGGTACATCACCGAGGCCGACAGCATCGCCGCCGCGGCCGCTTCGTTGGCGGAGCTCTGGAACACGACGCCGAGATCGTCGAGCACGTCCTTGGCGTCGGCGAGCACGTCCATCAGATGCGAGATCGGGGAGCCCTGGTAGCCGCCGACATAGGCGACGCCCGATTGCAGCAGTGCCTTGGTGATGGCGAGAATGCCTTCGCCGCGAAACGTATCGCCATCGCCGAGCCGGAGATCCTCGACTTCGCGAGCAAAAGACCGTTCAGCCATTGCACCCTCCAGAAATATGCGATAGCATACGTTTACATATAAAGTAAGTCAACGCCGCACCACTCTATCACGCTTGCGGATCTCTGCTCCGGAGCGCGATCATGAAGCCGGCGACAGGGTAGGGCCAATGCTGAAGCTGCCTCGCTTTAGAGCTGCCGCCGTCCAGGCTTCACCGGTCTATCTCGACGCCAGCGCGACGGCCGACAAGGCGGCTTCACTGGTCCGTGAAGCCGCAGCGAACGGTGCCAAGCTCGTCGCGTTCCCCGAGGCGTTCGTTCCCGGCTATCCCTACTGGAACTGGATCACTGACCCCGTCACGGGCAGTGCCTGGTTCGAGAAGCTCGCCAAGGCGTCGGTGCTTGTGCCGGGTCCGGAGGTTGACGTCGTCCGGAAAGCTGCGCGCGAGACCGGATGCTATGTCGTCCTCGGCGTGAACGAGCGCAGCCCAGTCTCGCTGGGAGCGATCTACAATACCCTGGTTTTCATCGGCCCGGACGGCGCGCTGCTCGGCAAGCACCGCAAGCTGGTGCCGACCTGGGCGGAGAAGCTGACCTGGACCGGCGGTGACGGGTCGAGCCTGCGCGTCTATGATACCGAGATCGGGCGCCTCGGAGGCCTGGCTTGCGGCGAGAACACCAACACGCTCGCGCGCTTCGCGCTGTTGGGCCAGGGTGAGCTCGTGCATGTCGCGAGCTACATCTCGCTTCCCGTCGCGCCCCCCGACTACGACATGGCGGAGGCGATCAAGTTGCGCGCGATTGCCCATTCATTTGAAGGCAAGATTTTCACCGTCGTCTCCTGCTCGACCATGTCGGAGGAGATCATCGCAGCCATGGAAACCGTGGTCCCCGACGCGCGTGCGCGCTTGCAACGCAAATCGAGCGCGTTCTCCGGAATCATCGGGCCGGATGGCCGCGTGGTCGGCGAGCCGCTGATCGACGACGAAGGCATCGTCTACGCCGATATCGACCTCGAGCGCTGCATCCAGCCAAAGCAGATGCACGACATCGTCGGGCACTACAACCGGTTCGACATTTTTGATCTGCGGGTCGATCGCCGTCCATTGGCGCCGCTCGGGCTGACGGACGGTGAACGCGTTGCGGCGGATGCTACGGAGCAGGCCGGCTTCACGTCGATCCCAGCCAGACCGGACTGAGGATTGGGCACGCGTCGATCTCGCGGCACCAACGGACGGCGACTTGGAGGATAGGATGCGCGAAAACATCATCGGTCGGGCCAATGTCGAAGACACCCCCGAACTCAAGGCCTACTACAAGGACCTCGAAAGATACGAGGCCGGCGCCCTGTGGACGGTCGCCAACAAGATCGAGCCCTGGGCACCGCAATCGGTTTCCGTACCCGTCCTTTGGCGCTACAACGATCTGCGCGAACACGTGCTGCGTTCGGTCGAGCTGGTCTCGCCGGAGAAGGCGGGACGGCGGGTGATCTATCTCAATAATCCCGGTCGCCGCGACGTGTCGGCCGCCGTCGGCTGGCTCTATTCCGGATTACAGGTGATGCATCCCGGCGAGGTCGCCACGGCGCACGCGCACTCGGCGTCAGCTCTGCGCTTCATCATGGAGGGCTCGGGCGCCTACACCATCGTCGACGGCCACAAGATGACGCTGGGCGCGCGGGACTTCGTGCTCACGCCGAACGGCACCTGGCACGAGCACGGGGTTGACGGCAACGGCTCGGTCTGCATCTGGCAGGACGGTCTCGACATCCCGCTCGTCAATGCGCTGGAGGCCAATTTCTTCGTCGTGCATCCGAAGATCCAGCAGGACGAGTCCGGCTATCCCGTGGACGACATGACCAGGACCTGGGGCAATCCCGGTCTTCGGCCGGCCGACTCGAAATGGTCGAAGGGCTATTCGCCCATGTTCAAATATGAGTGGGAACCGACCTACGACTCCTTGCGCAAATATGCCGCCGCGACCGACGGCTCGCCCTATGACGGCATTCTCATGAACTACGTCAATCCGATCACCGGCGGGCACGTGATGCAGACGATCGGCGCCAGCATGCAGTTGCTGCGGCCGGGCGAGAAGACGAAATCGCACCGGCACACCGGCAGCTTCATCTACCAGGTCGCCAAGGGCCGCGGCTACTCGGTGATCGGCGGCAAACGGTTCGAATGGGAAGAGCGCGACATCTTCTGCGTTCCGTCCTGGGCATGGCACGAGCACGGCAATGCATCGGAGAGCGAAGATGCCTGCCTGTTCTGTTTCAATGACCTGCCTGTCATCGAAGGTCTCGGCCTCTACCGGGAAGAGGCCTACGGCGACAATGCCGGCCACCAGTCAGTGGCTGCCTGACGTTCAGAACTCAACCGAAAGAGCCGGATAAAGCTATCATGCGTCTTGTCACCTACACCTTGGGCTCCAGCGGTGCGCGGCTCGGGGTCCTCGTCAACGGATTGGTCGTCGATGTCGAACGCCTCGGTGCGTCGGAGGGCCTTGCCTGGCCGAGCGACATGCTATCATTCATCGACAACAGTGCGACACTGCTGCCGGCACTCAGGGAGTACCTGGACAATGGCAACGGGCGCTTGCCGGTCGGCTCAGCCGTTCCGGTCGAGGATGTGAGGCTGCAGGCTCCGATCCCGCGTCCACGAAAGAACATCTTCGGCATCGGGCTGAACTACCGGGCCCATGTTGCCGAGTCGGCCAAGAGCCTGGATACGGACAAGGATCTGCCGAAGCAGCCGGTGGTCTTCTCCAAGCCGCCGACCTCGGTGATCGGGCCAGGTGCGGCGATCCAGCACAATGCGAAGATGACGCAGCAGCTCGACTGGGAAGTAGAGCTTGCCGTCATCATCGGCAAGACGGCGACCCGCATCGCGACCGACAAGGCGATGGATCACGTCTTCGGCTATTCGGTGATGATCGACGTCTCCGCACGCGACAATCGTCGCGCCGGCCAGTGGATCTTTTCCAAGGGCATGGATACCTATGCGCCATTCGGCCCGTGTATCGTGACCGCGGACGAGATTGCCGATCCGCATGATCTGCGTCTGTGGCTGACGAAGAACGGGGTCATGAAGCAGGACTCCAACACCAAATACATGATCTTCGACATCCCGGTTCTGATCGCGGACATTTCATCGGGCATGACGCTGGAGCCGGGCGACATCATTGCAACGGGAACACCGGAGGGCGTAGGGGCCGGCATGACTCCTCAGGAATGGCTGTGGCCGGGTGACGTGGTCGAAGCCGGGGTCGATGGCATCGGTGTCATCAGGCATCCCGTCGTTGCGATCTGATGACGACGTTCTCGTTCGATCGCGAACTCAGATTCGGCGATTGCTATCCCTCAGGCATCGCGTATTTCCCGTCCTACCTGAACATCCTCAACGGCGTCGTCGAGGAGTTTTGGGCGACGATCGGGATGCCCTGGCCGGGATTGATCAAGATCCGGAAAATCGGGACGCCCACGGTGCATTTGACCTGCGACTTTGCCAGACCGTCGATGTTTGGCGACGTCCTGACGTTCCAATTGCGCATCGCCCGGGTGGGCGGATCGTCGCTCCATTTGGCTCATGTGGTCTCGGGCGCGGATGGGATGCGCTGGCGCGCCCGCCAGGTCCTTGCCGCGACGTCGCTGGTCGATCACCGCGCGATCCCATGGCCCGATGACGTTCGCGCGGCCCTTGTGGCGCATCTGAACGCGGATGAGAAAACCGAGGCGGCGCTGTCGTGATCTCCTTGTTCATGACATTCTCCGATCCGACGGGCGTACGACGGGTCCGGTCCGATGATCTTGATGCCGTCGCAGTACTGGTCGGATCGATCCCCGGGATGACCGAGGGCCTGCTGTTCACGCCGCTGGAACGGTCGGTCGATCATCCCTACAAGGCTGACGGCTCCGGGCCCGTCTTCGCGCTTCAACTGCGGTTTCCGCGCCTGCTCGCGTGCGAGGCGGCGATGGATCGCGACAGCATCCTTGCCGGCCTCGCGACGGGTGTCGGATTGTCGGGCCTGTCCGGATCGGACGTCACGCATCAGGTCATGCTGACGCGCGCATTTCCCGTCGACGTCGCGGCGCATCCGGCAGGCACGGAAACTCCTTGCAGCTACCTCGTGCACTATCCCGGTCCTGCGGAAGACATGAATGCCTGGAACCTGCACTATCTGGAGCACCATCCGGCGATCATGCGGACGTTTCCGAATGTCCGCCAGGTCGAGATCTACACGCGGATCGATTGGGTCGACCGCCTTCCGTCGCAACGCGTCGAGCATATGCAGCGCAACAAGCTGGTGTTCGACAGCCCTGAAGCTCTCTCGCACGCGCTGAGCTCCGACGTGATCGCGCGCATGCGCGCGGACTTCGTCCAGTTCCCGCCATTCTCGGGCGGCAACAAGCATTTTCCGATGCTGACGAGAACGGTTCGGCCCGGGAAATCCTGACCGGCTCTAGTGTCCGCCGAGATAGGCCGTGATCAGCCTGGAATCGTGGATGAGATCCTTTGCGGGGCCGGATTGCACGATCTCGCCGGTCTCGAGGACATAGCCGTAGTCGGCCGTCTCGAGCGCGGCGCGGGCGTTCTGCTCGACCAGCAGGATCGACACACCGAGGTTGCGCAGCGATGCGATGGTGCGGAAGATCTCGCGCACGATCAGGGGGGCGAGGCCCAGGCTGGGCTCATCCAGCATGAGAAGCTTCGGCTTGGCCATCAGCGCGCGCCCGAGCGCCAGCATCTGGCGCTCGCCGCCGGAGAGTGTGCCGGCGGCCTGGCGCTGCCGCTCCTTCAGCCGGGGGAAGCGATCATAGACGTCGTCCAGGGTCTTCTGGACGCCCGAACGGTCGCGCAGGCTGTACGAGCCAAGAAGAAGATTGTCGGCGACCGACATGTCGGAGAACAGCTCTCGCTTTTCCGGGACGAGGCACAGCCTGCGCTCGACGCGGTCCTCGACGGACATCTTTCCGATATCGTTGCCTTGAAAGACGAGGCGGCCGCGGGAGGCGAGCAGCCCAATGGCTGCCATCAGCAGCGTGGTCTTGCCGGCACCGTTCGGGCCGATCACGGTGACGATCTGCCCTTCTTCGACCGACAGCGACACGTTGCGGACCGCTTCGACATTGTCGTAGCAGACGGTCACATCCGTCATGGAAAACATCGAGCTCACGCGACGCCTCCAAGATAGGCCTCTTGAACCCGCTCGTCGCTGCGGATCGCGGCTGGCGCGCCCTCGCAGAGCTTGGAGCCGAAATCGAGCACCACGATGCGGTCGACCAGGGACATCACGAACTCCATGTCATGCTCGACGATCAGGATGGTCAGATGGTCCGCCCGCAGCGACCTGAGCAGTTCCGCAAGCCGCAGCTTCTCCTGGCGGCGAAGGCCCGCCGCCGGCTCGTCCAGCACCAGGAGCGCCGGGTCCGCGGCGAGCGCGCGCGCGATCTCCAGAATGCGCTGGTTGCCGAGCGGCAGATTGCCGGCGAGCTCGAACGGCTTTTCGCCAAGCCCGACGCGCTCGAGCTGGACCAAGGCCTCGTGCCGCGCGCTGGCCTCCTCGCGCTGGTTGAGGCGGAAGGTGCCGGCAAACAGGCCGGCGCGGGTGCGGGCGTAGGTGCCGAGCATCACGTTTTCCAGCAGGCTCATCCGCGGCCTCAGCTTCACATGCTGGAAGGTCCGCGCGATCCCGGCCTTGGCGATGCGCGACTGTGCGTCGCGCGTGATCGGACGCCCCGCAAAGACGATTTCGCCCTTGTTGAGCCGGAGCGCGCCGGTCAGGCAGTTGAACATCGTGCTCTTGCCGGCGCCGTTCGGGCCGATGACGGCGAGAATTTCGCCGGACCGTACCTCGAAGCTGACATTGTTGACTGCAACCAGCCCGCCGAACCGGCGCTCAGCGCCTTCGACCTTCAGAAGAAGCTCGCCCGGCGTCGCTTGTGCGCGACGGGGCAGGGGCGGCGCCGGTTGCGGCCGCTCGCGCTTGGTTTTCGGCAGATAGCGCGCGACGAACGGCACGATGCCCTGCCGCGCCCATTGCAGGAACAGGATGAACAGTGCGGAGAAGGCGACGATCTCGAGCTGCCCGGACGCGCCCTTGGCGATCAGCGGCAGATAATCCTGCACGCTGTTCTTGAGCAGGGTGACGACGGCGGCACCGACGACACCGCCGAGAAGGCTACCGGCGCCGCCGACCATCGACATCATCAGATATTCGATGCCCATGCCGGCATCGAACGGACCCGGGCTGATGAAGCGGCTCATATGGGCGTAGAGCCAGCCGGAGAGCGAGGCCAGGAAGGCCGCGATCACGAAGGTCACGAGCTTGATCCGGAAGGCGTTGATGCCGAGGCTCTCGACCAGCGTGTTGCCGCCGCGCAGCGCGCGCATGGCGCGGCCGAGCCGGGAGTCCAGGAGGTTGTAACCGAGGAAAAGGACCGCGGCGACGATGCCCCAGATCAGGAAATAGATCTGAGCGCTCGAGACCAGTGCAAGCGAGCCGAAGCGGATCGGCGGGATCGACGAGATGCCGTTGAAGCGGCCGAGTCCTTCGACATTGCCGAACAGGAATCCGATGGCGAGACCCCAGGCGACGGTGCTGAGCGAAAGGAAATGGCCCTGAAGCCGCAGGGTGACGACGCCGAGGATGGCGGCGACCGCACAGGTCAACGCGACGCCAAAGACCAGGCCGAGCCACGGGGAGTAGCCGTTCAACGCGGAGACCCAGGCGGTTGCATAGGCCGCGACGCCCACGAACGCCGCCTGACCGAAGGAGACGATGCCGCCGACGCCGGTGAGGAGTGCCAGCCCGATGGCGACGAGCGAATAGATGCCGATATAGTTCATCAGCGTGATGCTGAAGGGGTTCAGCACGAGAGGCGCGAGCGCGAGGCACACCACCGCCGCCATTGCCGCAAGCTGAACGTGAAGGCGCGTCATTCCTCGATCTCCTCCTCGGAATGCAGCGAGGCGAGGGATCGCCAGATCAGGATCGGGATCAGAAGCGAGAACACGATAACATCCTTCAGTGCGCTGCTCTCGAACGATGCGAAGCTCTCGAGGATGCCGACGCCGACGGCGCCGATCGCCGCACCAGGATAGCTGGTCATGCCGCCGACGATGGCGCCGACGAAGGCCTTGAGGCCGATCAGAAAGCCGGAGTCGTAGAACACGGTGTTGACCGGCGCGATCAGGATTCCCGATACGCCTGCCATCAGCGACCCCAGCAGATAGGCGATCGTGCCGGCGCGGGCGGGCCGTATCCCCATCAGGCGGGAGCCGGTCCGGTTCACGGCCGTGGCGCGCAGCGATTTTCCGACCAGCGTGAAGTCGAAGAACAGATAGAGGAGGCCGCTGAAGACGAGCCCTGCGATCACGATCAGCATGGTCTGGCCCGAGACCAGGACGCCGGCAATCTCGGTCGAGAACGACGTCAGCGGTTCGGTTCTGACACCTTCAGGTCCGAAGAACAGCAACCCCAGGCCGACCAGGGCGAAATGCAGCGCGACTGAGACGGTCAGGAGCAACAGCACCGTTCCGTCCGCGATAGGACGAAACACGATCCGATCCAGCAGCGGGGCGATCGGCGTGATCAGCATCAGCGCAAGTACGAGCCTGACGGCAAGCGGAGGATCCAGGAGCATGACAAGCCAGGCCACACCGACCACGGCCAACGGAAGCACGAGATAGAAGGACAGCGCGCGGGGCAGCAGCCGGAATTCGCCGGAGCGCGCGAGGGAGATGATCTCGATCAGGGTTGCGAGGCAGGCCAGGATGACGACCAGCGCCCCCGTGCCTGGAAACCGCTTCGCATCCAGGGCAGCCAGCGTCAGCGCGGTAAACGCGGCGATATCGCCAAAGGGAATGAAGATGACCCGTGTCACCGTGAAGATGAGGACGGTCCCGATCGCCACCAGCGCATAGACTGCGCCGGTGGCGATCCCGTCGATCGCAAGGATGGCTGCGATGTCGCTCGTCATTGAGACGCCGTTCCTCCGTTCTGACTGCCTGACGTCTTTCGGCTACGGCGCGTACTTCCAGGCGCCGCCGGTCAGGCGCACCACGACGAGCGAGCGCTCATCGACGCCGGTCACCGCACCGGGCTTGAAGTTGTAGACGGCATGCACGCCCGGCAGCTCCTTGGTGCTGAGGATCGCGTCCCGCAGCGCGGTGCGGAATTCCGCCGTTCCGGGCTTCGCGGTCTTGAGCGCGCGCTCCGCAGCGTTGGCGAAGATCAGCCAGGCGTCGAAGGAGTAGGCGGAGAAGCCGTCAGTGGTCGGGATGTTGTGGGTCTTCTGGTAGATTGCGCGGAAATCCAGCGCGATCTTCTTGGCAAAGTGCTCATCGGGAAGCTGCTCGGCAACGATCACGGGGCCGGCGGAGACCTGAATGCCTTCGGCCGCCTTGCCGCCGACGTTCACGAAATCCGGATTGACCAGCGCGACGGTGCCGTAGGTGTTGCCCTTGAAGCCGCGCTCGGAGAGGCTCAGGAGCGGCAGCGCGCCTTGCGTACCCGAGCCGCCGTCCAGCACGGCGTCCGGTCGGGCCGCAAGCACTTTCAGGATCTGCGCGGTCACCGAGGTGTCGGTGCGGGCATATCGCTCGTTGGTCTGCATCTTGATGTCGCCGGCGGCTTCGGCAGCCTTGGCGCCGTTGTAGACGAGGTCGCCCCACGCGTCGGAGAAGCCGATATAGCCGATGTTCTTCACGCCATCGCGCTTCATGCGATCGGCGACGATCTTGACGAGAAGGGAGGCGGGCTGCGGCACCGACACCACCCACTGCTCGGGCGATTCCGGCAGCTTGCCGATCGGCGAGACGGCGATCATTGGCACTTTCAGCTCGCTCGCGACCGCCGCCATGGCGATCGTCGAGGGTGCGGTGGCTGTCCCGATGAGAAGGTCTACCTTCTCCTCCTCCACAAGCTTGCGCGCGTTGCGGGTCGCGGCCGACGGGTCGGAGCCGTCGTCGAGCTGGATCAGGCGAATGGTCTCGCCGTTGATGGTCTTCTTGTATTCGTAGGCGGCGTTGATGCCGCGTCCATAGGGGATTCCGATCGACGAACCGTTGCCGCTGAGCGACGTGACGAAGCCGATGATGATCTCAGCCTGCGCCGCCGGGGCTGCAAAGACCCCGGCGACAAGTGCGAGTAGGCTCAGCGTCTTGCGCATTTGCGTTCTCCTCCGTTGGTGCTGGATAGGAATGCCTCGAAGCTGCCGCGCGGGGAGCCCGAACGACGAACGAACCGATTGAAAGGTTTGCTGCAGCGCCGAATTCCGGGCGCGACCGAAGAGAGTTTGCGAGCCGGGCGTTCAGCAGCCATGATGTCGCTTGCCGCTCGAACAACGGGCCGATCGGCGAATGCGAGCGGGCCTGTCCTGAAGCGTCGAAAGGTCGTTGACACGGCCGCGATGCGCGACCGGCGCTGCTGCTGCCGGCTGTTCGAGCACGGCGACTGTCCACACGATCGAGTCTCTCAAAATCGGTGCCCTGCAGCATCATTGTCATGGTCACCGGTCCCTGGCCGGCGAGGAATTACTTAAAGCCTAAAGTATTATCGGTGGGGCCGTCAACACGTGTCACGGCGCTGTCAGAAAAAAATGTCGTTGCATACAATTTCGTCAGAGTGCGCCGTTTCCTTGCTGCTCGACCGTCCGGAGAGGCCGTGCTCGCCGTTGCCCCGACCGTGCCCGTCGTTGGCGCTGCCGTGCGCATTTGACGCGTGAATTAGTTTATGATTGAAGTATATTCATCGGCAGCCGACGACCGATCCTCTGATCACCGCTTGAGGAGAAGGACGATGCGCATCTTCTGGCAGAGCTTCGTTGATGCGAGTGTGAACGCGCCCTACATGGCGCGGCTGTCGGAATACCTCAACAACATCGCCGCGCCCGGCACGACGGTCCATGTCGAGGGCATCACGCCGCCGGACCGCGAGTTCGGGCGGCTTGCCGAACTGCGCTGCGCCGTCCAGGCGATCGATAACGGAATCGCGGCGGAGGAGGGCGGGTTCGACGCCTTTGTCATGGGGCATTTCCAGGACCCCGGACTCTACGAGCTGCGCTCGGCGCTCGAAATTCCCGTGATCGGGACCGGTGAGGCGACGCTGCTGGCGGCTTCACAACTCGGCCGGCGACTCGGCCTTGTGACGCTCGATCCTGTGTTCGAGGTCTGGCACTACGAGCAGGCCGAACGTTACGGCCTCGGTAGTCGCGTGGTCCACGTGACCGGCCTCGGCTGCAAGCCTGAGGATTTCGCCGACGCGTTCGCCGGAAATCATGCCGCGCAAGCCCGCATGATCGAGGATTTTGTCGCCTGCGCACGTCCGCTGGTCGAGCGCGGCGCCGATGTCGTGATCCCCGCCGGTGTGCTGCCGGGCCTCCTGATCGGGAGGGAGCATGGCCTGAAGGTCGGGCACGCGCCGGTGGTCAACTGCGCGGCCGTGGCGCTGAAAAGTGCCGAGATGTGGGTGCAGCTCCGGCAGCTCAACGGCACCGAACCTAGCCGCGGGCCGAGTTTCAAGCGGGCCAGCGCCCAGGCGCGCGCCGATTTCCGCGCGCTGCTTGCCCGCAACAGCCGCTCGTCCGTGTGAACTGGCGTTGGAGAACAAGTCATGATGACTCCTGAAAAGATCCTGTACGAGACCGAGGTGACGGCGACCGGAGGTCGGGACGGCAAGGCCGCCAGTGCCGACGGTCTGCTGTCGGTGTCGCTGTCTGTGCCGAAATCACTGGGCGGTCCCGGCGGCGAAGGCACCAATCCCGAGCAGCTGTTTGCGGCGGGCTACGCCGCGTGCTTTCTCGGTGCGGTCAAGCTCGTGGCGCGCACCCGCAAGGTTGCGCCATCCGCCGAGCCCTCGGTGACGGCAAAGGTTGCGATGGGGCCGGTCCCCGTCGGATATGCGCTCGCCGTTGAACTGAAGGTCAATCTGCCCGGCGTCGAGACATCAATGGCCGAAGAGATCGTCGCCGGCGCGCACGAGCGTTGCCCCTATTCGAACGCGACCCGTGGCAATATCGACGTCAAACTGACGGTGGTCTGAGGCGAATGAACGAGGCTGGCGGCCGGTGACCCATACCTTACGCACACCGTATGATGGCGTCGTGATTGCGGCTCCCGTCACGATTCCCTATGTGCGCTATTCCATCGAAAGCGCGCAATGGTGGATCGGCCGTGCCTTGAGTGCGCTCGTCGCGCAAGCCGGCATCAAGGCCTCCGACATCGACGGTCTGTGCGTCTCCAGTTTCACCATGGGGACGGACAGCGGGATCGGATTGACGCAGCATTTCGGGCTCTGCGTGCGATGGCTGGATACGATCCCGCTCGGTGGCGCCAGCGCCGTCGCAGCGCTGCGAAAGGCGGGGCGCGCGGTTCAGGCGCGCGACGCCGACATCGTGGCGTGCGTCGCCGGCGATACCAACCATGTCGATTCGTTCAGGCTGACGTTGGAGAACTTCTCGCGCTTCAACCAGGATGCCGTCTACCCCTATGGTGCGGGCGGCGCCAATTCCAGCTTCGCGCTGATTGCGCGCAACTACATGCGGAGCTTCGGGGTCACGCGTGAGGATGTCGGAAGGATCGCTGTCGCCCAGCGCACCAATGCCTTGCGTAACCCGCATGCGCTGATGAAGACGCCGCTGACGATGGAGCAATATCTGGCTGCGCGGCCGATCTCGGATCCCATCCATCTCTTCGATTGCGTGATGCCATGCGCCGGCGCCGAGGCCTTCCTGGTGATGCGGGACGAGACCGCAGCGTCGCTTGGGCTGGCAGCCGCGAGACTTCTTTCGACGATCGAGCGGCACAATGCCTTTGCCGATGATCCGATGCAGGTCCGCGGCGGCTGGGCGATGGACGCAGGCGAGCTCTATGCGATGGCCGGCGTCAAGGCTGACGATCTGGACGTCGTGCAGACCTATGATGACTATCCCGTCATCACGATGATGCAGTTCGAGGATCTCGGATTCTGCAAGAAGGGGGAAGGGGCCGAGTTCGTTCAGCAGCACGATCTCACGATCGACGGTGACTTTCCGCACAACACGTCGGGCGGGCAACTCTCGGTCGGGCAGGCTGGCGCCGCCGGCGCCTATCTCGGCCTCGTCGAGGGAGTGCGGCAGGTTCTGGGGATCGCTGGTCCCACCCAGGTCAGCAGTGCGAGCCTCGCCTTGGCCTCGGGGTTCGGTATGATCAACTATGACCGCGGTCTCGCCTCGGGCGCCGCGATCCTTGCAGGGCCTTCGCGATGATAGAGCCGATCAAGCCGCCCCGGCGCAAGAACCCGCTGCTGCGGACGCGGCTGCCTGCTTCGCCACCGCGACCGCGCAGCAGGACGTCGCATGGGTTTACGCGTGCAGCCGCCGAAGGCCGCTTCGTCCTCCAGTGCTGCGAGGCCTGCGGTGCCTTTGCCTACCCGGCGCGTGAGGCCTGCCCGTCCTGCCTGTCGGCCAGCCTTGCATTCGTCGATGCGCCACGGCGAGGCGCCCTTCTCGCCGAGACGACGGCGCGTGTGCCGAGCGACGTCTATTTCCGCGAACGGGCGCCCTGGCGCATCGGCCTCGTCAAGATGGACTGCGGTCCGACGATCGTCACGCATCTCCATGCCGACTGTATGGAGGGCGCGCCGGTTCGCATGTCGTTTCAACTGGACAAGAGCGGTCAGGCGGTGGCCTTTGCCCATCCCGAGGGGGAAACTCCCAACATGGCCGACGACAAGCAGTGGCGGGAAATGACGGCCGATCCGAAATTCCGGCGCGTGCTCGTGACCAACGGCCGCAGCGTGATCGGCCAGGAGACGGTCGCCGCCTTGAAGGGGGCCGGCGCCAAGACGGTCTTCGTCGGCGTCGCCGAACCATGGCGGCCGTTCGCTGGCGAGAAGCTGCTGCGCGGTCAGGACGGGATCGAGATCGTTACCCTGGATGCGGCTGACGAGAAATCTGCGGCCGATCTCGCAGCCGACATCGGCGGCAAGGTCGATATCCTCGTCAATACGACGGAGTATGTGCGGCCGGGCGGCCTGCTCGACCGCAGGGGCACGAGCATCGCACGGGACGAGATCGACCAAGCCTATCTCGGTTTCATCAACCTCGCGCAAGCCTTTGGCCCCGCGATGCGGATGCGTGGCGCCGACGGCATCAATAACAGTGCCGCGTGGGTCAACATTCTCTCAGTCTATGCGCTGGCGAACTGGCCTGCCTTTGGCGCCTATTCGGCCTCGCAAGCCGCGTGCCTGTCGCTCTCGCACTGCCTGCGCGCCGAGCTCAGGCCCGGCGGCGTCAGGGTGATGAATCTGTTCACCGGGCCCGTCGACACCGAGTGGTTCCAGACCGTGCCGCCGCCGAAGGTCGCGCCGCGCGCAATCGCGCAGGCGATCGTGTCGGGACTGAGAGGTGGGCTCGAGGAGATGTATGTCGGAGATGTCGCCCAAGAGATCCGGCAACGTCTCGCGGCTAATCCGAAAGCGCTCGAACGCGAGCTCGACAGGTGACATCGAGCTTTCAACCAAGCCGGAGGACGTGACGATGCAAAGCAACCATCTGCTGGAACTGGCGGGCGCGATTTCCTCCGGCGCGGTGCGCGTCGTCGACCTGACCTTCACACTCAGTCCGGATTTTCCGGTCATCGTGCTGCCGCCGGAGTTCGGCCAGGCGGCGCCGGTTCGCATCCAGGAAATCTCGCGATACGACGATCGCGGCCCGGCCTGGTACTGGAACAATGTCACCTTCGGCGAACACACCGGGACCCATTTCGACGCGCCGATTCACTGGTTCACCGGCAAGAACCTGCCGAACAATGCCGTCGACACGATGCCGGCCAAGGACATGATCGCGCCGGCCTGCGTCATCGACTGCTCCGCGCAGGCGGCCCAGGATCCGGATTTCCTGCTGACGGTCCCGCTCGTCGAAGCCTGGGAAGCAAAGCACGGCCGGATTCCCGAGCGAAACTGGGTGCTGTTCAGGACCGACTGGTCGAAGAAGGGCTGGCGCGACTACGCCAATCTCAGGGACGATGGCGCGCACACGCCGGGCCCGAACCCGGCCGTCATGAAGTGGCTGGTGGAGGAGCGCGGCGTCATCGGGTTTGGCACCGAGACCATCGGCACTGATGCGGGGCAGGCCGGACATTTCGAGCCGCCTTATCCGGCGCATCACTTCCTGCACGGTGCCGGCCGCTACGGCCTGCAGTGCCTGTGCAACCTGGATCAGCTTCCGGCCACCGGAGCCGTCATCGTCGCCTCGCCGCTGAAGATCCAGAACGGCTCGGGCAGTCCGCTTCGCGTCATCGCGCTGGTTGCGCCAGTCTGACGTGAATTCGTTGCGCTTGCCAATCGGAACAAGAACTTCTCACGAAAGACAGGTGCAATGAATTTGATCAAGGGTCTGCTGGTTTCCTCTGCATTGCTTGTTGCCGCCCCGCACGTTGCGCAAGCCGATATCCTTGTCGGCTTCGTCACCGGTCTGAGCGGACCGGTCTCCTCGATCGGCATTCCGAACGCGAAGGGGATCGCGGCAGGGCAGGCCTATATCGGCGAGATCGGTGGCGAGAAGGTGCGGGTCATCCAGCTTGACGACGCCTCAGATGCCACCGCTTCGGCACGCAACGCGCGCAAGCTCGTCGAGCAGGAGAAGGTCGACATCCTGATCGGAACGTCGGGCGCGCCGCAGACGCTCGCAATGGCGACCGCCGCGATCGAGATGAAGGTGCCGATGATCGCGGTGTCTCCGATCGCAGCCATTTCGAACGGCGAGGGCGGGCCCTGGGTGGTGCAGACGCCGCAACCGATGCCGCTGCTGGTCCAGGGCATCGTCGATCACATGAAGGCGCACGGATTGAAAACGGTCGCGTTCATCGGGTTCACGGATGCGCTGGGGGATCTCCTGTACGACTCGCTGTCGCAAAGTGCCAAGGCGGCGGATATCAAGGTTATCGCCAACGAGCGCTACGCCAGATCCGATTCGTCGGTGACCGCGCAGGTGTTGCGCGCGCTTGCGGCTCGTCCCGACGCCATCATGCTCGGCGGTACCGGAACGCCTGGTGCGTTGCCCGCCATTGCCCTGGCCGAGCGCGGATACAAGGGCCCGCTCTATGGCAACAATGGAATGATCAGCGCCGACTTTCTGCGTCTGGCCGGCAAGGCCGCCAATGGCATCATATGTCCCACCGGACCGGTGATCGCGGCAGAGCAGCTTCCGGCCGGCAATCCGATCCAGAAGGTCGCGCTGGATTTCCGGGCCGCCTTCGAGAAGGCGAACGGCGAGGCGCCGACGGATGCATTCTCGTCCTATTCCTTCGACGGCTGGCTGGTGTTCGCCGACGCCGCCAAGCGCGCGATGGCAACCGGCGCCAAGCCCGGCACGCCGGAATTCCGTACTGCGCTTCGTCAGGCGCTGTTTGCGACCAAGGAGGTCGTTGGAACGCAGGGCGTCTACACCTATACGCCGGCGGATCGGCATGGCGTCGACGATCGTTCGCGCATCATGGTCCAGATCGAGGACGGCAAATACAAGCTGTTGCCGTGAGGCGGGAGGCCGTTCGTGACGGAGGATGACGCGCCGGCCAATATCAGCGAAGCGGGCGGCGGGGAGAACGTGACGCCGGCCTGGGGGCGTGCCGTGACATCGTTCCCGCCGTCGGACCGGATTCTCTCCACCATCCTCACGCGGCAGGCGGAGCGCTACGCCGAGCGCATCCTGCTGGTCGCGGGGGAGACGCGCTGGACCTTCGCGCAGACCGCCTCGATCGCGGCCGCGTCGGCCCAGGCGCTCGTCGATGCCGGGATCAAGCCGGGCGATCGGGTCGCGCTGATGTGCTCGAACCGTGCGGAGTTCCTGCAGGTCTATCTCGGCTGTGCGTGGCTCGGGGCCATCGCAGTCCCGATCAATACAGCGCTGCGCGGCTTCCAGCTCTCCCACATCTTCCGCAACTCGCGCCCCGCGCTCCTGGTCGTCGAGGCTCAGTTCGTTGGCGCGATCGATGGTGTCGAGGCGGGCGTCGAGCTGCCGCCTCGGAGCTGGGTCATCGGAGCTACCGCCGGGACAATCGATGCCAGGCTTCGCGTGTCACCGTTGCCGGCTCTCGCAGCCGCGGCTCCGACGGGCGCGGTCCGTCCCGGCGACACCGTTGCGATCCTCTACACATCGGGCACCACGGGGCCTGCAAAGGGTGTGTGCTGCCCGCAGGCGCAACTGTTCTGGTGGGGCATCTATTCGGCGCGGGCGCTCGGCATCCGCGAGGGGGACGTGCTGTTCACGGCGTTGCCCCTGTTCCACACCAACGCGCTGAATGCGTTCTATCAGGCGCTCCTAAACGGATGCACCTACGTGCTGGAGCCGAAATTCTCCGCCTCCGGGTTTTGGGCCGCTGCGCGACGGCACAATGCGACGGTCGGCTATCTGCTTGGCGCCATGGCGTCGATGCTTCTGGCGCAGCCGAAGAGCGCCGACGATTCCACGCATCGCCTTCGCGTTGCGCTGGGCGGCGGCGTGCCGCCACAAATCCACGCTCCGTTCCTCGAGCGGTTTGGCGTGCCGCTGGTCGACGGCTACGGATCGACCGAGACCAATTTCGTGTTCGCCGGTGCGATTCCGTCCGGTCGTCCGGGGACGATGGGCTATCTGGCCGACGGGGTCGAGGCGCGGATCGCCGACGAAAATGATTCAGCGCTGCCTGACGGACAGGCCGGAGAGCTCCTGCTTCGCGCCAGCGAACCCTTTGCTTTCGCCACCGGCTATTTCGGCATGCCGGAGAAGACGGTCGAGGCCTGGCGCAATCTGTGGTTCCATTCGGGCGATCGGGTCGTTCGGGATCCCGACGGACACTATCGCTTCATCGACCGCATGAAGGATTCGATCCGGCGGCGCGGCGAGAACGTATCCTCGTGGGAGGTCGAGCAGACCATCCAGTCCCATCCCGCGGTCGCCGCCTGCGCGATCTACCCGCTGCCGTCGGAGTTGGGAGAGGACGAGGTCGCGGCTGCGATCCTGCTGGAGCCGGGCCAATCGCTGGAGCCCGTCGACATCGTCAGGCATTGCGACGGGCAGATCGCCTATTTCGCCATCCCGCGCTATGTGCGCATTCTGAGCCAGATGCCGCTGACGGAGAACGGCAAGATCAAGAAGGGCGTGCTGCGTGAGGCGGGCGTAACCACGGATACGTGGGATCGCGAGGCGGCCGGAGTGACGTTGCGACGCTGACCGTCGCGTCCGTTCAGGGTTTTTGCAGCGCGTCCCGGACGGCGCTCTTGAGCTCGTCGAGCTCGCCGATCAACCCGTCGAACCGATCCGCCGGGAAGTCCGCCAGCAGCTCGGCAAGCCATGCGCCGTGGCTCTTGGCCATTCGCCTGAAGGTCTTGCGGCCTTCGGCCGTCATGCACACGATCTGCACGCGGCGGTCGAGGTTCGACGGCGTGCGGGTGATGTATCCGTCCTCGACCAGGCGGTCCACGATCGGCGTGAGATTCCCGGCCGAGACCATCAGGCGCTTGGGCAGTTCTCCCAGCACGAGCCCGCTCGGTTCGCGGTCGAGCTGAGCGAGAACATCGAAGCGAGGCATCGTGAAATCGAACTCTTCGCGAAACCGGCGCCGCAGCTCGCCTTCGATCAGGGTCGTGCAGGCGAGCAGCCGGAGCCAAAGTCGCGTTTGAGCCCTGTACTCGGCTTCCTGATCCATCGCATTCCTGGCTGAAACAGGCGTGGACTCCTTCGCGAATGCCAATCGAATCTCCCGGGCTTCGTGGCCTTTTGAAAGCTGATGCAGCTCTCGTGAACGCAGCCAAGATAGTTCGTACCAAAAGTAGATTCAAGACTGAGCCCGAGGGGCTCGGAATCGGCTCCGACATGTGTCCAATTTTCGCGGTATCTCAAGATCGACGCGGCGGAGTTGAGCCCGTCGCCCCCTGACGGGCAGAACCACCTTGACAAGGCATGCGTCGACGAAATACTTTATGCTTAAAGTAATTTGGGTGAAAGCTCGGCACACGGCGCGACGCGCGAAAGCGAGGGATCATGCGCATAGTCTGTATCGGCGGCGGCCCGGCCGGCCTCTATCTGGGCCTGCTGATGAAACGTCGACATCCAGAGCACGTCATCACGGTCGTCGAGCGCAACAAACCCTACGATACGTTCGGCTGGGGCGTCGTGTTCTCCGATGCCATGATGTCGGCGATGCGTGTTGCCGATCCCGAGAGCGCTGCCGAGATTGAGGATGCCTTCAATCACTGGGACGACATCGAATTGGTGTTCAAGGGGACGCGCCAGCGCACGAGCGGCCATGGCTTCATCGGTATCGGGCGCAAGCATCTGCTCAACATTCTCCAGAGGCGCTGCGAGGCGCTGGGTGTCGAGCTCGCCTTCGATCATGAGGTCGAATCCGATCTCGAATTTCCCGACGCCGACCTGATCGTCGCCTGCGACGGCATCAATTCCAGGATCCGTGCCCGCTATGCCGAGCAATTCCAGCCCGACATGGTGATCCGGCCGAACCGCTACATCTGGCTTGGCACCAAGAAGGCGTTCGACGCCTTCACGTTCGATTTTCAAAGAACAGAGCACGGCTGGTTCCAGGCGCACATCTACAAGTTTGATGCGGAGACCTCGACCTTCATCGTCGAGACCACGGAAGAGGCCTACAACGCCCACGGGCTGGGCGAGCTCGATCAGCAGGCGTCGATCGAATTTTGCGAAAAGATGTTCGCCGAGACGCTCGATGGCGCGAAGCTCCTGACCAACGCCCGCCATTTGCGCGGCTCGGCCTGGCTCAATTTCAGCCGCCTGATCTGCGGCAAATGGAGCGTATTCAACGGCAAGTCTCATGTCGTGCTGATGGGAGACGCTGCGCACACCGCGCATTTTGCGATCGGCTCGGGCACCAAGCTCGCGCTCGACGACGCCATCGAGCTGACCAACCAGTTCGATCGCCATGGTCACGATCGCGACAAGATCGAGACTGTGCTGGAGGCTTACGAAGAGGTGCGCCGCGTCGACGTGGCGCGCATCCAGAATGCTGCGCGCAACGCCATGGAATGGTTCGAGGTGGTTGGTCGGCGCTATGCAGACAGGCTCGAGCCGCCGCAATTCTTCTATTCGATGCTGACGCGCTCTCAGCGCATCAGCCACGAGAACCTTCGTCTGCGCGATCGCACCTGGCTGGAAGGATTCGAACGCTGGTTCGCCGCGCGTTCGGGCATTGCGGTCAAGGATGGCGAGCGGGCGCCGCCACCGATGCTGACGCCGCATCGCGTCCGCGGCCTTCCGCTTGCGAACCGCATCATGGTCTCGCCGATGGCGATGTATTCGGCGCAGGACGGGCTCATCAACGACTTCCACGTCGCCCATCTCGGCGCGCGCGCCATGGGTGGCGCCGGGCTGATCTTTGCCGAGATGACCTGCGTCTCACCGGATGCGCGGATCACGCCGGGCTGCCTCGGGCTCTGGAACGATGCGCAGCAGGCGCAATGGCGCCGCCTGGTCGATCTCGTTCACAGTGTCGGACACGCCAAGGTGGGAATTCAGCTCGGCCATGCCGGGCGAAAGGGTGCGACCCGGGTTCCGTGGGAGGGAATCGATCAACCGCTGGAGTCCGGGGATTGGCCGCTGATATCTGCGTCGGCGCTGCCCTATCTGCCCCACAGCCAGTTGCCGCGGGCGATGGACCGCGCCGACATGGACCGCGTGCGCGACGATTTCGTCACGGCCACCCGCCGTGCGGCAGCAGCCGGCGTCGAGTGGCTCGAACTCCATTGCGCCCACGGTTATCTGTTGTCGAGCTTCCTCTCGCCGCTGACCAACAAGCGCACGGACGAATACGGCGGCAGCCACGAGAACCGCGCGCGCTTTCCGCTGGAGGTGTTCGAGGCGATGCGCGCGGTGTGGCCGTCCGATCGGCCGATGTCGGTGCGGTTGTCCTGTCATGACTGGACCGACGGCGGCAACACCCCGGCCGATGCGGCGATCTTCGCTGCGATGTTCAAGGAGGCGGGGGCCGACGTGATCGATTGTTCTTCGGGGCAGGTCTGGAAGGAGGAGCGACCGGTCTATGGACGCCTGTTCCAGACGCCGTTCGCCGACCTGATCCGCAACGAGGTCGGCATCGAGACGATTGCAGTCGGCGCGATCTCCGAGGCCGATCACGCCAACTCGATTCTCGCGGCCGGCCGCGCCGACCTCTGCGCCATTGCGCGGCCGCATCTTGCCGACCCGGCCTGGACGCTGCACGAAGCCGCGCGCATCGGAATCACTGCGGTCAGTTGGCCGAAGCAGTATCTGTCCGCCAAGGGGCAATACGAAACCAATCTGGCGCGCGCCGCGGCTGCGGCCGCGCAGTGAGCGGAGGAGGGGGCAGATGAGCTCCGTGGCAAAGGTGATCAGGCGCGAATGGCTCGACTGGCCGTTTTTCGAGCCGCGCCATCATGCGATCGCCGAGGCGCTCGACCGCTTCGCGCGGTCGGGGGCCTTCGACAAGATCGATCACGACGACGTCGACGGCGCTTGCCGCAGGCTCGTCCGCGCGATGGGCGAGGCGGGGTTGCTCGATTGCGCGGTTGCGGCCCCCGACGGAGATGCGACGACGATCGATTCCCGCTCGATCTGCCTGTCGCGCGAGTCGCTCGCCTATGCCGATGGCCTCGCCGATTTCGCCTTCGCCATGCAGGGGCTCGGCTCGGGCGCGATCGCGCTCGGCGGTTCGGCCGAGCTGCGCAAGGCCGTGCTGCCCAAGGTTCGCTCCGGCGAATGGCTTGCGGCCTTCGCGCTGTCTGAGAAGGAGGCGGGATCGGACGTCGCGGCCATGTCCTGCACGGCGCGCGCCGACGGCAACGACTACGTCATCGATGGCGAGAAAACCTGGATCTCGAACGGCGGCATTGCCGACGTCTACACGCTGTTTGCGCGAACAGGCGAGGCGCCGGGCGCGCGCGGCATCTCGGCCTTTGTGGTCTTTCCGGATGATCCCGGCTTCGGCATCGCCGAGCGCATCGATGTCATCGCGCCGCATCCGCTGGCGACGTTGCGCTTTACCAATTGCCGGATCCCGACCAGCCGTCGCCTCGGCGCGCCCGGCGGCGGGTTCAAGCTCGCGATGCAGACGCTGGATATTTTCCGCGCATCGGTCGCGGCCGCTGCCCTCGGTTTTGCTCGGCGGGCACTCGACGAGGCGTTGTCGCACGCGCGCAGCAGGCACATGTTCGGTGCGACGCTGGGAGATCTCCAACTGACTCAGGCCGCGCTCGGCGACATGGCGACCGACACCGATGCTGCCGCGCTGCTGACCTACCGTGCGGCCTGGCGCCGCGATGTCCAGCGGCTTCCGACGACGCGCGAAGCCGCAATGGCGAAGCTGACCGCCACCGAGACCGCGCAGCGCGTCATCGACCGCGCCGTCCAGATGTTCGGCGGCCGCGGCGTGCGCAAGGGTGAAATCGTCGAAAGCCTCTACCGCGAAATCCGGGCGTTGCGCATCTACGAGGGCGCGACCGAGGTCCAGAAACTGATTGTCGCGCGCGAGCTCCTGAAGCCGCGCAGAGAGGATTGAGAATTCCGCATGAGCACGATGAGAAAGCCGGAGGCCGCCGCGACCAGCGGTCTGCAAGTGCTTCAGCCCAGCGGCTGGCCGCAGCCGAAGGGGTATGCGAACGGCGTCATGGCCGAAGGAAGCCTTGTCGTGACGGGTGGTGTCGTCGGCTGGGACGTTGCCGGGCGGTTTGCGGATGGATTTGTCGCACAGGTCCGGCAGGCCCTCGAAAACATCGTGGCGATTCTGGCCGAAGGTGGCGCGCGGCCGGGCCATCTCGTGCGCCTGACCTGGTATGTCGTCGACATGGATGAATACGTCTCGAATCTGAAGGCGCTCGGCAAAGTCTATCGCGAGGTGATCGGCACCCACTATCCCTGCATGGCGCTCGTGCAGGTCGTGCGTCTTGTCGAGCCATCAGCGCGTGTCGAGATCGAAGCGACCGCCGTCGTCCCACGCTGACGAGGGCGCGCGCGCCTTGTAGCGCAAGACAAACGAGATCGCCGCGCGGCCGCGCTCGGGCAGACACGAAGGCCTGCGCCAGATGCGCGCGCATGCGGCGAACGGCCGTCTCAGTGCGATGCGGGCCGCTGTGGAATCTCGAAGGTTCGGGTTTCGGCGTCGAGGACCTTGTGGCTCGCATCGGCAAGTTCGATCAGCACGCGGTGAGGTCCCGACGGCAGACCTTGGAGGATGATCGGTTCTTCGCTGGCGTGAAGCCAATGCCACGGGCCGTCATCGACTGTGATGTGAAGGTGGCCGAGCCGTGGGACGACCTGACTCGCAGTCTCGCCGTAGACCGGCACGATCTTCAGGTTCTCGGTTCGGAATGTG
Organism: Bradyrhizobium ontarionense; assembly: GCF_021088345.1. NCBI lineage: Bacteria > Pseudomonadati > Pseudomonadota > Alphaproteobacteria > Hyphomicrobiales > Nitrobacteraceae > Bradyrhizobium > Bradyrhizobium ontarionense. The sequence continues at coordinate 1,158,930 of NZ_CP088156.1, forward strand.
ATGATCACCAGCCCGGCGGAGAGCGGACCCGCGAGCGGCTGATTGACAACGAGGTGCGCGGCGGGCTGCGGCGCCGCTGACACAGCCTGTGTCATATGCTCCTGAGCGAGGGCCCCAGACCATCCGATCGGATCAAATATCGATAGAGCAAGGGCGAAACAGAGAAAGGCACCACGCGATGTCATAGGTTTCACCCAAGCCTTCTGTGGGAACGGATACGCCCCGATGTGAGCGCTGATTACATTGAGCGAGAGCCGCTGTCCAGAGAAATGTAATCGGCGATTACAAGCTTCGCTGATTGCGCTATAATCTTCGGATCATGGCCCCGCGCAACTCATCGCCAAGGAAGTCGGCAGCCCGCCCAGGCTATCATCATGGCAATCTGCGCCAGGCTCTTCTTGATGCAGCGGTGCTGTTGATCGAGACCAAGGGCCTCGATCAGGTGAGCGTGCGCGACGTTGCCAAGATCGTGGGAGTATCGCCCGGGGCGCCTTTCCGCCATTTCCCGAGCCGGACCGCGCTGCTGACGGCAGTGGCGGAACAGGCGATGGACCGGTTGATCGTGGAAATCGACAAGGCGCTTGCCGCAGCGGACGGCGAGAATTCCTTAATGCGATATCGGGCGATCGGGATCGGCTTCTTCCGTTGGGCCATCACCAACCCGGTGCATTTCCAGGTCATTTCCACACGCACCGCGATCGACTTCGAAGGCTCTTCGCTGGTCCATCGCAATGGCGAGATTCGTGCCGTCATGGTCCGCCTGATGCGTGACGCTGAGACGGAGGGACTGCTCCGGAGTAGCGATGCCGCTCGCCACGCGGTGGCGGGCCGTGCGCTGGCCTATGGCCTTGCGCGGATGTACATTGATGGTCAATTTCCAAGTTGGGGGCTGCGAGGCGCAGACCCACTCGAGGAGGTGATTGGAATGTTCGACCTGTTCATCTCCTCGATCGCCGCCTGAGCGATTAATTCGAATCCGATCGGTGTTGGCCATCAAAGCCACTGTTTCGACTACGGCCTTTTGAGGTCGCCGCGGGCTGGCGATTGATGCCTCGGAGATGTCGGATGCCGGCCTCCGCCGGCGAAGAGGCTGTCCGGCAGACACCGCGTCAGCCTACGCGGCGGCGCGGACTTTGGCGCCGGCACCTGCGACTTCCGTCGCCACCCGCGCAGCTGCCCCCGCAGGTCGCGAACGGCCACCGAGATCCGCCGCAGCCGGCCGGAGCGCGCGAGGTCGCGCATCAGCACCTAGCGAGCAGGCGCTGATCGATATTACGGCCTGATACCATCAGGCAGGTTCGTCGGCCGCTGGCCGCGATCATGGAGGCTCTTCGACGATGCGAATGGCGCTGCGACTGACGAACAAGCGCGGAACGGCGATATTGCCGATGATGGCTTGGCTCCTGGGCTTTGGCATCCCGCTGCTGACGGTGGCGCCGTTCGCGGCCTGCGCGCAACAGGCCGGCAGCGCCACCACCTTGACCGCTCCGGCACGCGCTGCTGACGCTCCCGCGCCGGTCGTGCCGCCGGCTGCCATACAGCCCGCGGCGCCCAACGCCCTTGCCCTCTCGAAACCGTCAGGCCTCGAACCGACGGAGCCGGGCGCGGCCTCCGGCGCAGCAGAGGCCGCTCCGAAAGCCGCCGCAGCCGGCGCCGAGACCCCGCCTGCGGCGCCGCCATCGTCGAACCCTGTGGCATCCGCGCCGACGCTGCCCCACGACCTCACCTTTGTCGGAATGTTCCTGGAAGCGGCGCCGGTCGTGAAGGGCGTGATTATCGGTCTTCTGCTGGCTTCCGTCGTCACCTGGACCGTCTGGCTGGCAAAGGCGCTGGAGCTCAGCATTTCGAACCGCAGTCTGCGTCGCGCGCTTGCGATGCTGTCCGCGGCGACCTCGCTCTCTGATGTCACCAGGACCGGCGACCGGACCGTCGATGCGTTGCTGTCGGAAGCCAATCTCGAACTCACGCAATCCGCCGGTCTTCCGGATGTCAATGTCAGCGGCCGCATCGCGGCGCGTCTGGAGCGGGTGCAGGCGGCCGCCGCGCGACGAGCGCTGATAGGCACCAATATTCTCGCAACCATCGGATCGAGCGCGCCGTTCGTTGGGCTGTTCGGCACGGTATGGGGGATCATGGCGAGCTTCATCGGCATCTCGCAGGCGCAGACCACCAACCTGATAGTGGTCGCGCCCGGCATCGCCGAAGCTCTGCTCGCCACGGCGTTCGGCCTGATCGCTGCGATCCCGGCTGGTGTCATCTACAACGCCTTTGCACGCATCATCGCCGGCCATCGTGGCCTGTTCGGCGACGCTGCGACGCTCGTTCTATGCATGGCCGGTCGGGATCTCGACCGCCGCGCAACGGCTGCGGGGTAGCCCGATGGCGATGAAGATAAGCGATGCCGATGATGATCTCGCGGTCAACCACGAGATCAACGTGACACCCTTCATCGACGTCATGCTGGTGCTGCTGATCATCTTCATGGTGGCAGCACCGCTCGCCACGGTCAACGTGCCGGTCGAACTGCCGGTATCGAGGGCTCAGCCGCAACCGGCGGAGTCCGATCCGGTGTTCGTCACGGTTCAGGTCGATCACACCTTGTCGATTGGAGAGACCCCGGTGAAGCCGGGAGGGGTCGGTCAGGCGCTCGACATGGCGACGAAGGGTGACAAGACCACAAGGCTGTTTCTGCGCGCCGACAAGAAGGTCGACTACGGAGCGCTGATGGATGTCATGAGCGGGCTGCGCGATGCCGGCTATTTGAAAGTCGCGTTGGTCGGGCTTGCAACGTCTCAGTGATCTGTCGTCGGGCGATGCGAGCGCTGCCGAACGCAACGCGTTCGAAGCATGGCATAGCCAAAACCCGGAGCATGAGCGGGCTTTCAAAGAGGCCCGAAAATTATGGGTTGGACTGGGCGACGTTTTTCCAATGCCAATACGGCGCGCGCACGTCGCGTTATCAGCGCTCGATAGCCGGCCTATGACGGCCGCGCGACCGCGATCGAGGGTCACGTCGTTCGCTCTGCTGGCGGCGTCCATCGCGTTGTTGATCGGCGTCGGCGTGCGGTCGATGATTGGCTTGCCGCACGACCATGTCACGATGCGGGGGCAGCGCGAGTTGGTGTCGCTCCCGGACGGAAGTCGCGTGCAGGTAGGCAGCAACAGCGCTATCGACGTCGAATATGAAGTCGGGATGCGGCGGGTAAGGCTGGTGCGTGGCGAGGCCTATTTCGATGTGGTCCATGACGCAGAGCGGCCATTCCTGGTTGAGACGGAAGGCGGGTCGGTGCGCGATATCGGGACCGCATTCTCGGTTCGCCTCGACGGTAGCGACGAGATCGTGGTCGTGGTCGAGCGCGGCTCGGTCGAGGTCACTGGCCGCACCGCGCCTGTCGTCTTAGTGCCGAACCAGCGGGTTCGCTCCGGCAAGCATCGGACGGGCCCGGTCGAGCCGACCAATGTCAACGATGAGCTTGCCTGGATCTCGGGCCGGCTGATCCTGGAAGATCGTTCGCTGCACGAGGTCGTGGACGAATTGAACCGCTCCTCCGCGGCCCGAGTCATTCTGCTCGGGAGCGAGATCGGAAAGCGGCGCGTCGGCGGGGTCGTCGATCTCGACTATGTCGATGCCTGGTTGGATGCGTTACGGGTGTCCCAGGGCGTGAGAGTCATGCACTTGCCCGGCTATGTTGTTCTGTTCTGAGAAGGACGCGCCGTTCAACGGTAGACCCATTGTGAAGCCTCCCCCGACAATGGTCTCGGAGACATCATCCAAAGCTCAGGCCTGCTTCTGTCATACGATCCCCGCCGAGGTTCCGGCCACCGGCGGCCGCTCGCTGGTCTTGTGCTTGCGATAGTTCGAGGCGCGATAGGTCTCGATCGGCGCGATGGCGCCGCCAGCCCGCAGTCTCGCCATCGCCAGGATCGGCGACACGTCGGTGGTAAAGGCGCGCTTGAGTTCGAGATGGGCGCCGAGGGCGTCGTTTGCTGCCTGCGCCACGGCCAGGCCAGCGCGGTCAACGATCAACGCCTGGGCATAGGCGCGCTGCAACTCGATTGCGGATTGCAGCAGGCTCTCGATCGGGTCGGTGACGTTGTGCGACTGGTCGAGCATATAGGCGGGGGCAAAATTCTTTGCCCCGCGCAGCTCGGCGTCGATCAGCTCGTTGAACACCAGGAACAGGCGAAACGGCTCGATCGAGCCGGCGTCGAGATCGTCGTCGCCATATTTCGAATCGTTGAAGTGGAATCCGCCGAGCTTGCCGAAGCGGATCAGGCGGGCGACGATCTGCTCGATGTTGACGTTGGGCGCGTGGTGGCCGAGGTCGACCAGGCACTGCGCCTTCGGGCCGAGCTCCTGCGCGGCCGCGAGGCTGGTTCCCCAATCGGAGACGACAGTCGAGTAGAACGCCGGCTCGTACAGCTTGTGCTCCAGAAACACCCGCCAATCCCCAGGGAGCGCTGCGTAGATCTCGGCCATCGACTCCAGATAGCGATCGAACGCCTGGGTCAGGTTCGATTGGCCGGCGAAGTTGGAGCCGTCGGCGATCCACACGGTGAGCGCCTCGGAGCCGAGCTGGCGCCCGATGGTGATGCAGTCGATGTTGTGCGCGATCGCCTGGGCGCGAACGGCGCCGTCGACGTGGGAGAGCGAACCGAATTTGTAAGAATGCGCCTGGTTGGGCTGATCCTGAAACGTGTTCGAATTCACTGCATCGAACGCGAGGCCGTAGCCGGCGGCGACGTCGCGCAGGGCGGCGTAGTCGCTGGTCGTGTCCCAGGGAAAATGCGGCGACAGCGTCGGCGTTGCCCGGGAGAGGCGGTGAATGGTGGCGCAATCCTCGAGCTTGTCGAACAGATGGCGCGGCTCACCGGGACCGGGAAAGCGCGCAAAGCGGGTGCCGCCAGTGCCGACGCCCCAGGTCGGAATGGCGACGCCAAAGGCCATGACGCTGCGTGTGAGCGTCTCACTGTCGATGCCGCGCCGCGCCAGCGCGCGCGACAACGCCGCAAAATCCTCGTCGAGCACGCTTCTTCGTGCGGCATTCTCGCTCTGGAGAAGATCCTCGCTGATGAAGAAGCCGGTCATGTTCATCTCCCGAGGATCGGCATTTCACCGCGTGAAGGACTGCGCATTGCCGGCGTCGACATTGAGGATGTTGCCGGTCGACTTCGCCGAAAGATCGCTCGCAAAGAAATAGACGCCCTCGGCGATATCCTCAGGCAACACCGCGAGCTTCAGCATCGACCGCTGCCGATAGACCTCTTCGAGCTCGTCTTCCGCGACCTTGTTAGAGGCGGCGCGTTGCCGGCGCCACTCGCCGGCCCAGATCTTGGAGCCGCGCAGCACCGCATCCGGGTTGACGGTATTGACGCGGATGCCGTGCGGCGCGCCTTCGAGTGCGAGACAGCGCGCCAAGTGGATTTCCGACGCCTTGGCCGCGCAATAGGCGGACGCGCCGGCCGAGGCGGCGAGGCCGTTCTTGGAGGCGACGAACACGATTGCGCCGCCGCTTTGCTGCCGCTGCATAAGCCGGAATGCCTCGCGGGCCACCAGGAAATAGCCGGTGGCGAGCACATCCATGTTCTTCTGCCAGAGCGCCAGACTGGTGTCCTCGATCGGGGAGGCGGAGGCGATGCCGGCGTTCGAGACCACGATGTCGATGCCCCCGTAGGCGAGAATGGCTCGCTCGAAGCTCGCGGCGACGCTGGCCTCGTCGGTCACGTCCAGGATGATGCCGACCGCGCTGTCGCGGCCGAAGCGTTGCACGATCGACTGGACGCGAGCGTGGAGCGTGTCCTGGTCGATGTCGGCCAGCACCACGCAGGCGCCTTCGTCGAGCAGCCGGAATGCGGTGGCGCTACCAATCCCGCCGGCGCCGCCAGTGATATAGGCGATTCTGCCGGCCAGTGATTTCGGCTTCGGCATGCGCTGCAGCTTGGCCTCTTCGAGCAGCCAGTACTCGATATCGAAGGCCTCCTGTTCCGGCAGGCCGACATAAGTGCTGACGCCGGACGCGCCACGCATGACATTGATGGCGTTGATGTAGAACTCCGAGGCGATGCGCGCCGTCGCCTTGTCCTTCGCGAAGGAGAACATGCCGATACCCGGCACCAGGTAGATCACCGCGTTGGGATCGCGCATGGCGGGCGAGTTCGGCCGCTTGCAGCGCTGATAATAGGCAGAGTAGTCGGCGCGATAGGCCTCGAGCAGTGCGTCCAACGAGCTCGCGATCTTGTCGACGTCGTTGCTCTGGCCGGCATGAGGCAGCACCAAGGGACGAATTTTGGTGCGCAGAAAATGATCGGGGCAAGAGGTCCCAAGCGGCGCCAGTTCATCCAGCGCGCGTGAATTGACGAACTCCAGCACCTCGGGCGCGTCGGTGAAATGCCCGACCTTGCGCTCGTCGCGCGAGATCTTGCCGCGGATCAGCGGCATCAGGGCCGCCGCGACGGCGCGGCGCATTTCGGGCGTGGCGGGATCGTAGCGTGGGCCGCCGAAGGCGGGCTGCTCTTCGTGCTGCGCGAGCCAGTCCGCCGCCTGCCGGATGATCCGCAGTGTCATTTGATAGGCCGCTTTCGACGTCGGGCCCCAGGTGAACAGCCCGTGGCCGCCGAGCACGACGCCGACATATTCGGGATGCTCCGTCGCGACAGCGCCGAGCTTCAGGCCGAGGTCGAAGCCGGGCCGCTGCCAGGGCAGAAAGCCGATCGCGCCGCCGAACACTTCTTTGGTCAACTCCTCCGCGTTAGCGCAGGCTGCGATGGCGATGACAGCGTCGGCATGAACATGATCGACATGACGGTGTGGCACGAAGCCGTGCAGCGGCGTATCGATCGAGGTCGCTCGCGGGTTGAGATTGAAGGTGCAATGATTGAACAGCGCCACCATCTCGTCTTCATGGGCGATTCCGCGATAGAGCTGTCTGAGACCTAACAGCTTGTCGAGATAGAGCGTGGAGAAGCCATCGCGCTTCATCGATCCCAAGTCGCCGCCGGAGCCTTTGACCCAGAGCACCGTGACCGGCTCCTGCGTCAAAGGGTCGGTCATGGTGATCTTGGCTGAGGTATTGCCGCCGCCGAAATTCGTGATGCGAAGATCACTGCCAAGCAGGTTAGAGCGGTAGAGCAGCAACCCCGGCTCATCCAGCTCCGCCGCGTGAGTATCGTTCCAGAGATCGGGAAGCGGCTCGGCCGTCGCCGTGGTCATGAACCTCTCCCCCCTGATCTCTTTGGTTGCGTGAGACGATAGTATCGCAATCGATCATGGTCAATCACCGCTTGAGCGATGTTGCTGTGCAGCGTGATTGATCATGCATGAAACTGGAGGTTTTGCGTTGACCACTCCCAAACTTCGTGACTAGCTATGGGCTTCGGGAGGAAACAGGGCCGTGCACGAACGCGAGCGCTGGCAACTAATAAAGGCGATGCTGAAGCAGCAGCCGCTCGTTCGTATTGCCGATGTCTGCCGTGCCACCGGCGCCTCCGAAGCTTCGGCAAGGCGCGATTTTGCGCGGCTCGCCGCGATGGGGGCGGCGATCCGGGTGCGCGGCGGATTGGAGGCGATGCCTGGTCCGACAACAGGGACTGGCGACGCGCCGGCACTGGCGACCCGCTCCTTCGAGATCAGCAAGACGCTCAACGTTGCCGCCAAGCGTGCAATCGCCCGCGCTGCGGTGGCGCTGTGCAGCGACGGTGACGCCATCATCATCAATGGTGGCACCACGACGTTCCAGATGGGCGAGTTCCTGCGCGAGCGCCGTCTCAAGGTGCTCACCAATTCCTATCCCCTCGCCGAGATCTTGATCCACGATTCCAGTTGTCGGGTGGCGTTGCCCGGTGGAGAGGTCTATCGCGAACAGAAGCTGATTGTTTCGCCGTTCGAGGAAGACGCGATTCAGCATTATTCGGCCTCGCGCATGTTCATGAGCGCGATCTCGATCGGTCCGCTCGGCGTCATCGAAGGCGATCCCCTGATCGCCCGCGCCGAGACCAAGCTGATCAAGCGCGCCGAAAAGCTGGTTGTGCTGGCGGACAGCTCCAAATTCACGCCGCGCGGCAGCCTGGTGGTCTGTCCGCTGTCGCGGATATCGACTGTTATCACCGACGGAGAAGCGCCGAAGCACGCGCTCGACATGCTTCGCGATGCCGGTGTCGAGGTGATGGTTGCGACCGAAACACCTGATGAGGTGGTGGCCGCATGAGCGAGGCAGGTAGCACAGTTCTCCGAGTGGGGGCCCCAGCGCCGCCGCTGTTGGCGGTCTCGGGCATCGAAAAATCCTTCCCCGGGGTCCGCGCGTTGTCCAACGTCTCGTTCGAGGTCGCGCCGGGTGAGGTTCATGCGCTGCTGGGCGAGAATGGCGCCGGCAAATCCACCCTGATCAAGATCATCTCCGGTGTCTATCAGCCGGGGGCGGGCACCATTCACGTCGACGGCCAGCCGCTTCGCTTCTCGTCTCCCGATGACGCACGCCGCGCCGGCATCGCGACGATCTATCAGGAATTGCTGTTGTTTCGCGATCTGTCGGTCGCCGAAAACGTCTTCATGGGTCACGCGCCGCGCAGCCGTGGCGGATGGCTGGACTGGAAGGCGATGACGGCTAAGACCGAGGCGCTGCTGGCCTCGCTCGAGATTACCGACCTCGCACCGAGGCGGATCGTCGGCTCGCTCAGCGTCGGCAATCGCCAGCGCGTCGAGATCCTGCGCGCGTTGTCGCAGGATGCGCGGCTGTTGATCATGGACGAGCCGACCGCTGCGTTGACCGAATACGACGTGACGCGGCTGTTCGATCTGGTGCGGCGGCTAAAATCACGGGGCGCCGGCATCATCTATATCAGCCACCGCATGGACGAGATATTCCAGCTCGCCGATCGTGTGACGGTGCTGCGTGATGGCGCCCATGTCGGCACCCGCAAGGTCGCGGAGACCTCATCGGCGGAACTGGTCCAGATGATGGTCGGTCGGCAGATCGAGAGCCTGTTTCCCAAGGTCGACGTGCCGATCGGCATGCCGGTGCTGGAGGTGCGGGATCTGGTGCGGCGTCCTCTGACCAAAGGCATCAGCCTCACTGTGCGAGCCGGGGAGATCGTCGGCCTTGCCGGCCTGGTCGGCTCCGGGCGGAGCGAACTGGCGCAGACGATCTTTGGCGCGACACCGGCGGAGTCCGGCCAGATCCTGATCTCCGGCCAGCCGGTGCAGATCCGATCGCCCGGCGCGGCACGGGCGCTCGGCATTGCCTATGTCCCTGAAGATCGCGCCACCCAGGGGCTGGTCCGTCCGATGACCGTGCGCGAGAATCTTTCTCTCGCCAGTCTCGGCAGAGTGGCGCGTTTCGGGTTCATCGATTCCACCGCGGAAACGCGCATGGCCGAGGCAGGCGTCAACCGCTTTCGCGTCAGAGCAGGTTCGATCGAGCAGGTGGTTGGCCGGTTGTCCGGAGGCAATCAGCAGAAGATCGTACTCGGGAAGTGGCTCGCCAACGAGCCGAAAGTGCTCGTACTCGATGAGCCCACCCGCGGCATCGATGTCGGCGCCAAGGCGGAAATCCACCGCTTGATGTGTCAGCTCGCCGCTCAGGGCCTCGCCATCCTGATGATCTCCAGCGAACTACCGGAGGTGCTCGGCATGAGCGACCGCGTGCTGGTGATGCGCGAGGGCCGGCTGGTCGCTGAATTTGCGCGCGTGCAAGCCACACCCGAGGCCGTTGGTGCGGCTATGATGGGAAGCCATGGCGCTGACGCGGGGAGGGCGGCATGAGCACCCTCGCGATTTCGGCGGCGCGATCCGGGGAAGGCCGCGCGCTCCGCTGGCTTGCCTCGCAGGAGGCGCTCCTGGCGTTCGCAATCATTCTCATCGCGGTGGTCGTCGGCCTCTATAATCCGCGCTTTCTAGCGGCGCGGAACCTCACTGACATCGTGCTTGGCAACGCCTACATCGCCGTGGCGGCGGTCGGCATGTCCTTGGTGATCGTATCCGGCAACATCGATATTTCGGTCGGCTCCCTCATCGGTGTTCTCGCCACGATCAGCGGATCGCTGGCCGTCGCCGGGGCGCCGATGATTCTGGTCTGGCTCACGCCCCTGGTGGTCGGCGCTCTCGTCATGACCCTGCAAGGCGCTGTCATTGCCTATCTGGGAATTCCGTCGATCGTCGTGACGCTCGGGATGCTGTCTATTCTCAAGGGTGGACTAATCAGCGTCACCGGCGGTCGGTGGATCACCGACCTGCCGCAGGCGTTCCATCTGGCCGATATCCGGTTGTTCGGGATTTTGCCGATGCCGGTGCTGATCATGGTCACGGCGACGATCCTGGCCGCGCTGTGGATGCGCTACTCGGCGACCGGACGCGCGATCTATGCCACCGGCGGCAATGCCGAAGCCGCGCGGCTGTGCGGCGTATCGCCGCGACGCACCGTCCTCGTGGTGTTCGCGCTGCACGGGCTGTTCGCCGGGATCGCGGCGCTGTTGTTCGCGACCCAGCTCAAGGTCATCCAGTCGACCGTGCCGCCCAATCTGGAGTTGACGGTGATCACCGCTGCGGTGGTTGGCGGCGTCAGCATATTGGGCGGTGTCGGCACCGTGGTCGGATCGACACTGGCCACGATCCTGATTGCCGAGATCGCCAGCGCGCTGATCTTCATCAATGTGTCGCCATACTGGATTCACGCTGTGCAAGGCGGCTTGATCCTCGTCACGGTCGTTGCCGACATCCTGCGGCGCCGGCGCCGTCAAGTGGGAGGATAGTCGCGATGGCGGTGCTCGCACCCGAGATCCGATCTGCCGCCCCGCGTTGGCTCGTTCGCCACGAGACGTTGCTGGCGGGGATTCTCGCCGTCGCGCTGGCGATCCTCTGCGTATTCAACGAGAACTTCCTGACGGTCGACAATCTCCTGAACCAGGGCCGCCTGATGACCGAGGTCGGCCTGCTCGCGCTGCCGATGACGTTCATCATCATCACCGGCGGCATCGACCTGTCGGTCGGGTCGATTGTCGGACTCTGTGCGATCATCCTTGGCTATTCGTGGAAGAACCTGGGCTTTCCGTTGCCGCTGGCCATCGTCTTCGCCATCGGCGTCGGAGGTGTGGCCGGGTTCGTCAACGGATTGATGATCACCCGCGTTCGGGTGCCGCCGCTGATCATGACCATCGCAACTCTTGCGCTCTATCGGGGACTGGCCGAAGGCATCAGTCAGGCCCGCTCGGTTCGCAACTATCCCGAATGGTTCTTCTTCACGGGGCAGGGCGAATGGCTGGGCGTTCCGGTGCAGCTCTGGATTCTATTGGCCGGGATCGTTGCCGCCGGCATCGTCCTGGACCGCACCACCTTCGGCCGCACGCTCTATGCCATCGGCAACAACGAGACCGCTGCCCGGTTTTCCGGACTGCCGGTCGATCGGGTGAAGCTCATTGTCTACACGCTGTCCGGCTTGGCTGCGGGGGTATCGGCCTGGGTGCTGGTGTCGCGCGTGACCACGACGCGCTCGGACATGGGAACCGGCTACGAGCTCGACGTCATCGCCGCGGTGGTTCTTGGCGGCACCAGCATTTTCGGCGGGGTTGGGACGATCTGGGGAACCGTCATCGGCCTGGTCATGATCCAGCTGTTGAAGAACGGGCTGGCGCTGACCGGGGTCAAGGGTGACGCCACCATCATCGTCATCGGTGCGGTCCTGATCGCATCCACGCTGATCGCAAGCTCTCTCCATGGACGCCGCGAGGTCGCGAGCTGATGGGGTGATAGGCCGCAACCAAGCGGTATGTAGGGGAGGAAGTCATCATGAAGACGACCATCAAACATCGTAGGATGAAGACGGCCGCGCTGCTGATCCTCGGCGCGGCGATGGCGAGCGGCTCCGCTTTTGCGGCGGACAAATGGGATGGAGCCGACGATCTTCCGACCAACCCGCTGTCCTGCGATGCCAGTCCGCCCGCCGCGGCTGCCGCCAAGCCTTATGACGGCGGCAAGGTCACCGGCGCAGCCGACAAGGCCGGCAAGCCGATCACCCTGGTCGACGTGCCCAAGCTGATCGGCATCGGCTACTTCAATGCCACCACCAAGGGCATGCAGGAGGCTGCCAAGGAGATCGGCAACGTCAAGGTGACCACCGACGGACCGACCGAGGCCAAGATCGACGAGCAGATCAAGTTCATCGACAACACCATCACACGTGGGGTCGACGGCGTCCTGTTCGCCGCCAACGATCCGGTTGCGATCGCCCCAGTTCTCAAGAAGGCGTTGTCGAAGGGCATTCACGTGGTCGGCTACGATGCCAATGCGCAGCCCGACGCGCGCGAGTGGTTCGTCAACCAGGCCGAGTTCAACGGCATTGCCAAGGCCATGATCGACGCGATGGCCAAGGAAGCTGGCGAGGATAAGGGATTTGCCATCGTCACCAGCACCTTCACCACGCCCAATCAGGCGCGATGGATCGCTGAAATGTCAGTCTACGCCGCCAAATGCCATCCCAAGCTGAAGTGGTTGGAGACGGTGGAGGCCCAGGAGGACAACGTGCTGTCGTTCAACCAGGCCACCACGCTGATCAACAAACATGGTGACAGGCTGGCGGGCCTGTTCGGCATGACCTCGGTCGCGACGCCTGCTTCGGCCGAGGCCGTCACCAAGGCGGGTCTGTGCGGCAAGGTCGCCGTCGTCGGCCTGGCCACGCCGAATGCAATGAAGCCCTACGTCAACGCAGGCTGCGTCAAGTCGGTCGTGCTGTGGAATCCGGTCGATCTCGGCTACGCTGCGACCTATGTGATGCGTGCCGTCGTCGACGGCAAGCTCAAGCCCGGCGCAACCTCGGTCGAGGCCGGCAAGCTCGGCAAGCTCAACGTCATCAATGGCAGCGAAATCCTGTTGGGATCGCCGTTCATCTTCACCAAGGACAACATCAAGGACTTCGATTTCTGATCGCACCCCGCGCCGGTCTCTCGTAACGGGAGGCCGGCGTGGCCATGCGTTTGCAGCAGATACGGGGGCGGGCAGCATGAGTGGCGTCACCGCGGTCCTCGACATCGGCAAGACCAACGTGAAGGCGGCGACCTTCAGCTCTGATGGCGCGCTCGTGTGGGAGCGCGCCATGTCCAACCGCGTGGTGCCCGGACCGCCCTATGCGCATGCGGATGTCGAGCAGATCTGGAGGTTTCTGCTGGGCGCGCTGGCCGATGCCAACGAAGTCAGCCCGATCGCGGCCATCGTTCCGACCACTCATGGCTGCGCGGCGGCGTTGATCGACGAGGACGGCCTGGTGCTGCCGGTGATGGACTACGAATTTGCCGGGGTGGAGGAGATCGAACCGCTTTACGCGCCCCTGCGGCCGCCATTCTCGCAAACGTTCTCGCCGGCTTTGCCCGCCGGGCAGAACATCGCCCGGCAACTGGCCTGGCAGCGGCGGCACTTTGCGGAGCCGTTCGCGCGGGCAAAATATCTTCTCGCCTATCCGCAATATTGGGCGTGGCGGTTGTCGGGTGTCGCGGCGGCCGAGGTGACGTCGATCGGCGCACATTCCGACCTGTGGGAGCCGTTGCACGGCCGGTTTTCCAGCGTGGTCTCGGCCCTCGATCTGAGTCGATTGATGCCGCCGCTGCATCCGGCCTATCGGCGTCTCGCGCCGATCAAGCCCGACATCGCCGCCGCGACGGGACTGGCCGATGACACCGACGTGCTTTGCGGTGTGCATGACTCGAACGCCTCGCTGCTGCCGCATCTGGGTTCGCGCCGGCAACCGTTCACGCTGCTGTCGACCGGCACCTGGGTGATCCTGATGGCACCCGGCCTGAACCCGGACAATCTCGATCCAGCCGATGACATGCTGGTCAATGTCGACGTCGAGGGACGTTCTGTCCCCACCGGACGTTTCATGGGCGGGCGTGAATATGCTGCACTCGCCGGCGCGCAGGGCAATCCGGATCCGGCTTCGCTGGCGCGCGTGATCGCGTCGGGCGCAATGGCGCTGCCGAGCTTTGCCGGGCAGGGCGGAGGTGGCCCGTTCGCGCGCTATAGCGGTGAAATTCTCGGCGACGTCGCGTCCGTCGACCGGGCGGCTTTGGCGACGCTTTATGTTGCCCTGATGAGCGACGTGATGCTGACGCGCCTCGGCGTTGTCAGCGGCGACATCATCGTTGAAGGCAGTTTCGCCGCCGACCCCTGCTACGGAATGCTAATCGCCGCGTTGCGCCCGACCCAGCCGGTTTTTGTGAGCACCGATGCTGCGGGGACCGCGCGAGGCGCGGCTATGCTCGCGACGTGGCGGACTCCGTGTCAAGCGCCGCCATTGACCGCCGTGCAACCGCGAGCGGTCGAAGGTCTGCATGCCTATCGACAGGCATGGGCCCGAGCCTTGTCCGATCGTGAGCAGCCGTAAGCCTGCTCGACGCGATCATCATGCGCTTGCTGTCGGGTATCAGAGATCTTGAGCGAGACGACCTCGTTGGCGCGCAGGCCAGCGCCGTGGCCGGATACGCCGGCCGGCATCCAGTGCGCCGCATCGCCGACTACCGGCTGCGCGCGGTGCCGTGCCGAGCAACTCGCCGTCTTGTGGGCACCAACCAACAGTCTGCTTTGGTTGGCAGCTACTCACTATCGGTGTGGCTCCGGTTTTCAACGCCGACGTCAATTGCGGTGGGTCACCGTCGGAGCCCGATGCCCTCGGCGCTGACCGACCAAAGCCGGACGTCGGCTTCTCGACCGAGCGGCCATGAGCCAAGGGCAATGAACGTCTGCTGTCGGCGGCGCGGCAACGGAGAACAATATAGTGGCGGAAGGGGTGGGATTCGAACCCACGGTACCCTTGCGGGCACGCCGGTTTTCAAGACCGGTGCCTTAAACCACTCGGCCACCCTTCCATCCGGCATTGCTCCGGAAACAGCGGCAATGCCACGCCATCGCTGCGCGGCATCGTCGCCACAACTGTTTAGGGTGCTAGCTTGCGGCTCGTCAACGGCGCTGCACGCGGGCGCCGGGCTTATTCGTCACGAATCAATCTGTTTGAACCCAGAGCCCCGCCGACATCGCGTGTCGACAAGGGACCACCTTATCGGGAGTTGGCCCCAGCGGGCCGTCCCGGCCTCATCTCACCCGAAAGCCAGTGCAATCAGGCCCGAGCACAGAACTGCCGTGCTCACCGCTGCCAGGGCGAGGAATCCGCCCGAAAGCATGTCTTGATGTTGCATCGACCATCTCCTGCGCTTCGTCGCCTGTCCGAACCCGTTCGGTCGTTCGAAAACAGCCTGCTCGCAAAAGTGGAGCTTCAAGTCGTCTTGCCTGAACAAGTCTTGCTTGAAGCAAACCAGGCTCGGCTGGCGAGCCTGCCGAATCTCAGGCTCGCGAGCGAACACCCTCGAACGCATGAGCAAGGAAGATCCCGGCGCCAACCAAGCCCATCACTGCCGTCATTGCTTCGATCATAGCGAACACACCCTGTTGCGCCCCGCGAGAAGGAAACGACGTGCAACCCCGCACAGTCAAAATGATTCATGTCCCGGAAAATGAGAACCCGTGTAAGTGAGGATTTCGCGCAACATATGTGTCCAAAAGGGTGCACTCGAAACATCAGAACGGACGATTCATGCTCGCATCGAGAGATTCTCCTACCGGCGGACAACCGACAGACGGTACTGGAAAGCTCCGGTTAACCACGGCGCCGCCCACCCCATTTCCGCCGTGTTCGGGTTGCGTTATTCTTGTGCGTTGAGTTGCGGGGATGCGACTCGGGGATAGGCCGGGACAGCTCGAAGCGTGATCGTACGGCTCGGGCGGTCACCGGCACAGTGGTACTTGGGGGCGATGGGGATTCGTCAAACAGATCCGGTCGAGAGAGCGGTGCGCAGCGCCGTTGCCGTCCTCGCCTGCCTGATGGTCGCCAATTGCGCCTCGTCGAACAAGTTCGCCAGCAAGGTCGATCCGAAATACGGCGTGTCGTCCAGTCCGCGCGTCGTGGGTTTCGGCGAGCCGGTGCCGAAGGGCGGCGGCGTGTACCGCATCGGCAAGCCCTATACCGTCGCCGGCAAGGTCTACGTCCCGGAAGAGGATACGAACTATCGCGCCGAGGGCATGGCGTCCTGGTATGGCGACGATTTCCACGGCCGCCTGACGGCCAATGGCGAGGTCTTCGACATGGCGTCGCTGACGGCCGCGCATCCGACCCTGCCGCTGCCGAGCTACGCCCGCGTCACCAATCTCGCCAACGGCAAATCGCTCATCGTCCGCATCAATGATCGTGGCCCTTACCACGGCAACCGGCTGATCGACGTCTCCAACAAGGCCGCAGATCTGCTCGAGTTCAAGGGCAGTGGCATTGCCAAGGTGCGTGTCGAATATGTCGGCCGGGCCCCGCTGGAGGGCTCCGACGACGTCCAACTGATGGCTACGCTGCGGACCGGCATCCCGGCCCCGGCACCGTCCCTGGTGCGCGTCGCCTCGGCCAAGCCGTTCGTGCCCGAGGTCGGCACCGGCCGGCCGATTCGCGGCGACATCCCGCTGCCGGAAGGCCGCCCCTATACGCTCGGCAACACCTCGGCCGACATGGCCTCGATCACTGCGACGTCGGAAATGTCGGCCTCTAGTAGGACGAGGGGGCGCAGCCTCGATAATGCGCGCGCCGTGTCCTATGACCAGGACGGCCGCTATGTCTCGCAGGGCAGGGCAGAGGCCTCCGACGGCGCCGACGAAGCCCGCGACATAATGAGCGGCCGCGGCCTGTACTGATCCCGCCACCGAAGACGACGGGCTCGCGTGAACCGCCCCATTCCGGGGCGGTTTTGATTCGCGGGATCAGCAAGGCCTACTGGGCCGTGAACGGCACACGCGCTCTTGCCGAGTAGGTCCAGACGTGGGTGGTGCCGCCAAGGCCGCCGAACTCGGCGCCGAGCCCAAGGCTGGCCCCGCCCGGCGTCCGGATGCCTAGCCCTCCGGTGGCGCGCGCCGACCAGCCCTGCAACAGCGGGGTCGAGGCCAGACCGATGCCGGCGAGCGTCGCGGCATCCTCCTTGTTGAAATAGTAGTCGCCATACAGACCGACGAACGGCGTCAGCACGATGCCGCTGTCGAGCCATGCCACGGGGTAGGCGGCCTTGAGGCCGCCGGAAGCGCGGCCGCTGGCGAAGTCATGGGTGCCCTGCTGGGTGCCCAGCGAGTCGATATAGGCATTCTCGTGCTCCCACAGGGCATAGACCTTGGCCGAGGGCTCGAGCAGGAAACCATAGGTTTGGTAGATGCCGGTCAGCCCGGTTGCCAGCATCCAGCGCTGGCCATTGAAATTGCCCTGCGCGGTTCCGGCGGTGCCGTTATAGCCGATGCCGGAATAGGCCACCGCCGCATCGTAGCGAAGCGTTGGCGAGATCTTCCAGCCGAGATAGGCGCCCACCGTCCAGCCGTCTCCCTTGAGCTTTCCGTTGATGTCCTGCTCGGTGTAGCTGAAGGTCTCATACCCCCCGAGCGCGCCGATCAGGAAATTCGGTGCAGCCTTGTAGGTCAGCCCCATCAGCGCGTTGAGCTGCTGGCCGTAGAGCGAGGACTGGCTGGCCTGGGTGACGCCGGCGGTGGTCGTGGTGCCCCAACGGTCAATGCCCGTGCCGCGCACATCGGCCCACAGCAGCCACTGCTTGTCCTCATGCCATCTGGGCACGGCCTTCTTCGGCACCTGCTGGTCGATCGCCGCGAAAGCATTATCGATCCGCGACCGGCCTCGACCGGATCTGCCATCCGTGAGGGCGCCGCCGCCGCGATCAGAGCCATAGGCGCTGCTGCCCAAATTGGCCGCGCCGGGGAGGGCCGCAGCGTCGTCCTGGTCACGCGGGTCAGCAGAGAAGTTGAAGCGCATGCGGCCGTTGCCGGGTGTCAGGAAGGCACCGCCATCGTTGAAGCCATCGGCGATGGCATCGTCGATCGACCCGGAAATGGCCTGTCCCGAATTCTGTGCCACCATTTTGGTGACGTTGAGCTGCAGGGCGCGCAGCCTGACGCTGTCGAGCGGCACGTTCACGGTCTGCGCCAGGCCGGGTGAGGTGCTGGCCGCGAAGCTGGGGCTGCCGCCATAACTTGCGATGATGGTGTGGCTGCCGACCGCCAGCGCCGATGTCGTGAAGGCCGCAACGCCGCCGCTCAATGCGGCCGTCCCGATCGGCGTGCCGTTGTCGCTGAACGTGACCGTGCCCGCCGGCGTGCCACCCGATCCGGTGACCGTTGCCGTGAACGTCACGGGTTGACCGGCCTGGCTCGGGTTCTGCGACGAGGCGAGCGCCGTCTGCGTCGCGGCCGACAAATACGTGAACCGGTCCGCAGCCGAGCTGGCTGAGGTTTGTCCGATGTTGGTGACGGTGACATCGACCGTACCGCTGCCGGCAGGCGAAATTGCCGTGATGGAGGTCGCGGAATTGACGGTGTAGCTCGCCGCATTGACGGCGCCGAACTTCACGCCTGCCGCACCCGTGGTCCCGGCGAATCCGGTGCCGGTGATGGTCACCGTGGTGCCGCCCGCCGCGGCTCCCGATGTCGGCGAGATCGAGGTCACGGTTGGCGCGCCGATATAGGTGAACTGGTCGGCTACCGAGGTCGCCGAGGTGCCGCCCGCGGTGGTGACCCTGACGTCGACGGTGCCGGTGCCGGCCGGGGATGTGGCGGTGATCGACGTCGCCGAGTTGACCGTGAAGCCGGTCGCGGCGGTGGCGCCGAAGCTGACCGCGGTCGCCCCCGTGAAACCGGAGCCGGTGATGGTAACCGATGTGCCGCCGATCCCAGGTCCGGAGGTCGGTGCGATCGAGGCTACGGTCGGTGCTGTCGTATAGGTGAATTGATCCGCCGCCGAGGTCGCCGAGGTGCCGCCTGCGGTCGTGACGCGGACGTCCACCGTGCCGGCTCCGGCCGGCGCGGTTGCGGTGATCGCGGTGGCGGAATTGACCGTGAATCCGGTGGCCGGCGTGGCGCCGAAATTGACCGCGGTTGCGCCGGTGAAGCCGGTGCCCGTAATGGTCACGGAGGTGCCTCCCGCCAACGGCCCGGCGGTCGGCGCGATCGAGGTCACCGTCGGCACCGGCGAGTAGGTGAACTGGTCGGCCGCGGACGTCGCCGAGGTGCCGCCCGCGGTGGTCACTCGGACGTCCACCGTGCCGGTCCCAGCCGGCGCGGTCGCGGTGATCGAGGTGGCGGAATTGACCGTGAAGCCGGTCGCGGGTGTCGCGCCGAAATTGACCGCGGTCGCGCCGGTGAAGCCGGTACCGGTGATGGTGACCGAGGTGCCGCCTGCGACAGGCCCAGATGTCGGCGAAATCGACGTCACGGTCGGCGGGCCGATATAGGTGAACTGATCGGCGGCCGAGGTGGCGGATGTGCCGCCCACGGTCGTGACCCGGACGTCGACTGTACCTGTGCCAGCCGGCGACGTCGCGGTGATCGAGGTGGCCGAGTTGACCGTGAAGCCGGTCGCCGGCGTGGCGCCGAAATTCACCGCCGTCGCGCCGGTGAAGCCGGTGCCGGTGATGGTCACTGAGGTGCCGCCGGCCGCCGGGCCCGAGGTCGGCGAGATCGAAGTTACCGTCGGTGCTGCAACATAGGTGAATTGATCCGCCGCCGAGGTGGCCGACGTGCCGCCGGCGGTGGTGACGCGGACGTCCACCGTGCCGGTGCCGGCCGGCGATGTCGCGGTGATCGACGTGGCCGAGTTGACCGTGAAGCCGGTCGCCGGCGTGGCGCCGAAATTCACTGCTGTCGCACCGGTGAAACCGGTGCCGGTGATCGTCACCGAAGTGCCGCCGGCAGCTGGCCCCGATGTCGGCGAGATCGAGGTCACCGTCGGTGCCGCGACATAGGTGAATTGATCAGCAGCACTGGTTGCCGAGGTGCCGCCGGCGGTTGTGACGCGGACGTCCACCGTGCCGGTCCCGGCTGGAGAGGTCGCGGTGATCGAGGTCGCCGAGTTGACCGTGAAGCCGGTCGCAGGCGTGGCGCCGAAATTGACAGCCGTTGCCCCGGTGAAGCCGGTGCCGGTGACGGTCACCGTCGTGCCGCCGGCCGTCGGACCTGCCGTTGGCGAGATCGAGGTCACGGTCGGTACGGCGATATAGGTGAATTGATCAGCGGCCGAGGTCGCCGAGGTGCCGCCTGCGGTCGTGACCCGGACGTCCACCGTGCCGGTCCCGGCGGGAGAGGTCGCGGTGATCGAGGTCGCCGAATTGACCGTGAAGCCGGTGGCAGGCGTGGCGCCGAAATTCACTGCGGTCGCACCGGTGAAGCCGGTGCCGGTCACGGTCACCGTCGTGCCGCCGGCCGCGAGACCCGATGTCGGCGAGATCGAGGTGACCGTCGGTGCCGCGATGTAGGTGAACTGGTCGGCCGCCGAGGTCGCCGAAGTGCCGCCTGCGGTCGTGACCCGGACGTCGACGGTGCCGGTGCCGGCGGGAGATGTCGCGGTGATCGAGGTGGCCGAGTTGACCGTGAAGCCGGTCGCAGGCGTGGCGCCGAAATTGACTGCGGTTGCGCCGCTGAAGCCGGTGCCGGTGATCGTCACCGAGGTGCCGCCGGCCGCCGGCCCCGATGTCGGCGAGATCGAGGTCACCGTCGGTGCCGCGACATAGGTGAATTGATCAGCAGCACTGGTTGCCGAAGTCCCGCCGGCGGTCGTGACGGTCACGTCGACAGTGCCGGTCCCGGCGGGCGACGTTGCCGTGATCGAGGTGGCCGAGTTGACCGTAAAGCCGGTCGCCGGCGTCGCGCCGAAATTGACCACGGTGGCGCCGGTGAAGCCGGTACCGGTGATGGTCACCGTCGTGCCGCCGGCCGTCGGACCTGCTGTCGGCGAGATCGAGGTCACGGTCGGTACCGCGGCATAGGTGAATTGATCCGACGCCGAAGTGGTCGAGGTGCCGCCGGCAGTGGTCACCCGGACGTCGACGGTCCCGGTGCCAGCCGGCGCGGTCGCGGTGATCGAGGTGGCGGAATTGACCGTGAAGCCGGTCGCAGGCGTGGCGCCGAAATTGACCGCTGTGGCGCCGGTGAAACTTGTGCCGGTGATGGTCACCGTCGTACCGCCGGCGACTGGACCCGCTGTCGGCGAGATCGAAGTGACGGTCGGCGCGGGAATGTAGGTGAACTGGTCGGCAGCCGAGGTCGCCGATGTGCCGCCGGCGGTCGTGACGCGGACGTCGACGGTGCCGGTCCCCGCGGGCGAGGTCGCGGTGATCGAGGTGGCCGAATTGACCGTGAAGCCGGTGGCCGGCGTGGCGCCGAAATTGACCGCGGTCGCTCCGCTAAAGCCGGTGCCGGTGATCGTCACCGAAGTGCCGCCAGCACCAGGACCCGTGGTCGGCGAGATCGATGTCACGGTCGGTGCGGCCACATAGGTGAATTGATCGGCAGCACTGGTTGCCGAGGTCCCGCCGGGGGTCGTGACGGTCACGTCGACAGTGCCGGTCCCGGCCGGCGACGTTGCCGTGATCGAGGTGGCCGAGTTGACAGTAAAACCGGTCGCAGGTGTCGCGCCGAAATTGACCGCGGTGGCGCCGGTGAAGCCGGTCCCGGTGATCGATACTGACGTGCCTCCGGTTGTCGGTCCCGCCGTCGGCGAGATCGAGGTCACCGTCGGTATGAGAAGATAGGTGAAATGGTCCGCCGCCGAGGTTGCCGATGTCGCGCCGCCACTGGTCACCGTGACGTCGACGGTGCCGGTCCCGGCGGGCGATGTCGCGGTGATCGAGGTGGCCGAGTTGACCGTAAAGCCGGTCGCAGCCGTGGCGCCGAATTTGACCGCGGTGGCGCCGGTGAAGCCGGTGCCGGTGATCGTCACCGTGGTGTTGCCGGTCGTGGGGCCCGATGTCGGCGAGACCGCCGTCACCGTCGGCGACGGCAGGGTGACGGTGATGGTGAAGGTCGTGTCCGTCGTCGATGGCGCGGAACAATTGCCGGAGAATGAGCAGTTGTGCGCATACCAGAGCGTGATGGTGTCGGTGCCCGATCCCGAGACCGTATTCAATGTGATGTCGTATTCTGGGAAAGTGAGATTGCCGGAATCCTGCACCGGCGCAATGGTGTAGGTGGCTTTGCTACTCGAATAGTTCAGATTGGTATTGGTCCCAGCACCGGTCACTGGATAAGTGACATTGGCGTCAGCGTTTGGGTTCGCTCCATTCGACGTGCCGTAGAGGCCCCACACGACGTGGTCGTCGGTCACGCAGAGACCAACCGTGTTGCCGCCACCGGTTCCGTTGATGGTAATCGCGGCGGCGCTGGTCGATCCGGTTGTGACAGTGCAGGCTGCATTCGCAGCGGCCATGGAGCCGACCAGCAGCGCAGCAGCGACACAGACCAGTCGCATCGCTTGCCATGCGGCCGCGCGCAACACCGTGACACAGCTCTGTCCGGTCCGAATCGTGAAATTCACTACGCCCCCTCGCGGCCCGTCCTCGAACTGGGCGAGGCCGCTACAAAGTCATTGATCAAAAATTCGACTGTTATTGCGTGTATTAGGTCGTTTGCGTGCATTAGGCCGTGACTGGGCGCTGCGAGCAAGCATGCAGACGATTGTTCCCGGCAAAACCCAGTCAGTGCCAGCGCTTTTTCGACCATCAGTTGCAGCTCGGCAACAGAGCAGTGTGTAGTGGAACGGCCTAGGCGCGCCCTCCCGCACTGGCGTGTTGCGTTGCAGCCGACTCAGCGGCGCCCGCTGCGCGAGCGCGACACTGCCAGAAGTTGTTGCTCTCGATGACTGCGCGTGCGGGCTTGACTGTTCCGGTTCCGCCCACTAACAATCTTTGCGAGCATATGCATCGTGACGCACCGCGTTTCTAACCCACCGCGCGTCAATATTCCGCGCATCAATGAAGAGGCGATCCATCGCCTGCAGGAAGAGGGGGGAGCATGCCGTTAGAGCCCATCTTGGGGCAGATCATGCCTTTTGCCGGCACGACGGTGCCGAGAGGGTGGGCGCCGTGCAACGGCGCCCTCATGGCAATCCAGACCAATCAGGCGCTGTTTTCATTGCTCGGGACCTACTACGGCGGTGATGGCATTAGGACGTTCGCGCTACCCGACTTACGCGGCCGCGCGATTCTCGGGTCAACCGGCGGCGGCGGTGACTTTCCTGCCGGCATGACCAGCGGCACGGTTTCAGTGATCTTGAACACGCAACAGCTTCCCAGCCACAATCACATGATTCAGGCATCAACAACGCAGGGATCGGGAAGGGGAGCTGCTCCGGCCAATAATCTGTTCGGCACCAACACAGTTCCGCCAGCCGGTCCAAAGTCTATTTTCCTGACCGCAGGCAGCGGAGAAGTACCGCTCGCGCCGGGCACGAATATTGTCGATGAAGGTGGCAATCAAGCTCACAACAACATGCAGCCTTACCTTGTCGTCAACTACATGATTGCGATCAACGGCATCTTTCCGTCCCGCAACTGAGATTTCGACCGCGAAGCGTTCAGCTCCAGTAACCCGCTTCCACGATTGAGCTTCTCCCGAACTGCGCTTCGTGAGAGGCGAGACGTTCCTGATGCTGATTTGCAATTGATGATTGAAAGGGACTTCGGCGATGTCAGACCCCTTTATCGGCGAAATCCGGCTGTTCGGGTTCTCACGGGTGCCGGACGGCTGGCTGGCCTGCAGCGGACAAAGCCTGCCGATCTCACAATACGACACGCTTTATGCCGTCATCGGCACCACCTATGGCGGCGATGGCGTGCAGACCTTCAATGCGCCGGACTTGCGCGGCCGGGTGCCGATCGGCCAGGGCCAGGGGCCGGGGCTGCCGCAGTACGTGCTCGGCCAAATCGCGGGCGAGGACGGGCACGTTCTGATCGAGAACGAGATGCCCACGCACAGCCATGCGCTGATGTCGTCGACCGCCACCGCCGCAACGCCGACGCCGGGGGCGACGGTGCACTTGGCGACGGCCTCAGCCGGAAATCTCTACGCGCCGGTGGCGGACGCTGCGCCGTATGAGACGATGGCAGCCTGCGTCGCGCTTGCAGGCAACAATTTGCCGCACAACAACATCATGCCGACGGTCGTGGGCAACTACTGCATCTGCTTCAGCGGCATCTTTCCGTCATCGGGCTGATCACGCCTGCCGCCACCTCACGTCGGTAGATTTCGCGCTTCAGTGGATTTGAGGAGAGACCACGTGTCAGACCCGTATATCGGCGAAATCCAGGCCTTTCCGTTCCCCTTTGCGGCCCAGGGCTTCAACCAGGGTTGGCTGCCGTGCTTCGGCCAGCTGCTGCCGATCCAGCAATTCACACCACTGTTCGCGCTGATCGGTACCGCCTTCGGCGGCAACGGGACCACCAATTTTCAACTGCCCAACCTGAGCGGCTGCGTCACCAACAGTCAAGGCGACGGTCCGGGTCTCGAGCCGCGCGTGATCGGCGAATCGATCGGGAGCAGCACGGTCGGCCTGGTCACCAGTGAGATGGCAATGCACACCCACGGTTTACAGTTGGGAAACAAGACAGCGGCGAATGCGGCGCCTGGTCCCGGCACGGCCGCGAACATGGTTGCCATCGATCCCATCTTCAATGGTTTCGTGCCGCTGCCGAGCACGACCACGCTTGCACCGAACGCCGTGACGTTGACCGGGCAGGGGCTGCCCCATGACAACACGCAGCCGACCCAGGCGCTGATCTGGTGCATCGCCTATGCCGGGATCTTCCCGTCGTTCAACAACTCCTGACCCGGCTGGCGCGATCGCCGTGATCACGATCGCAGTCGAAATTGGACCGCGAGACACGCGATTGCGGCTGCGGCTTGCCGAGCCCGGCGACGAGCCGTTTCTGCGTGATCTGTTCAGGACGGTCAAAGGCGTGCAACTCGCCGCCGGCGGCCTTCCGCCCGCCATGCTCGATCTCGTTCTGGCGCAGCAGTATGGCGCGCAAGTCGCCGGCTATGCCGCGCAGTTTCCCGCGGCGCGATCGCTCATCGTCCTGGAGCAGGGCATCCCGATCGGCCGCCTGCTGCTCGACTGCGGGACGCAGCAGTGGCACGTGGTTGATGTGGCGCTGCTGCCGTCCGCGCGCAACATGGGCGTCGGACATGCGGTCATGGAAGCCGTCGCGACTGCGGCGCGTGAGCAGAACGTTGCGGTGCTGACGCTCGCGGTGGCGACGACGAATGAGGGCGCCAGACGATTCTATCGCCGGCTCGGCTTTACCGAGATGGAGAGCGATGCCACTGCGTCGCATCTGAGGATGCAGCTGCCGCTCGGCGATTGAGAGGGCTGTCACGCCGTCCGCGGAGCCGCCTCGCGCAGAAATGCGATCAGCGCCGCGTTCACCTCGGCCGCGCGTTCCTGCTGGATCCAGTGCCCCGCGCCGTCGATGATGAGCTTGCGCCTGAGATCGGGCAGCACGCGCTCCATCTCCTGAACGCGCTTGGCGCCGATCAGCCCGGTCACGACCGCATCCTCGCTGCCTGCGATGAACAGCGCGGGCTGCCGGATCTGGGCATCCTGCCACGGTGCGGTGAGTCCCCAGTTGCGATCGATGTTGCGGTACCAGTTCAGGCCGCCGCGGAAGCCGGAGGCGCGATATGCTGCGATGAACTCCGCGAGATCGGCCTCGCTGAGCCACGATGGTAAGGGAAGGTCGGAGTTCGCAGCGCCGAGGAAGCCCTTGCCCGGTGCGACGAACAGCGACTGCGGATCGGAGAAGCCGCGTGCCAGCACCGTACGCATCGTCAGCGCCACGTCGCGCTCGAGCTCCGCCTCGGCCACCCCCGGCGCCTGAAAATACTGCCAGTAGAAATTGTCGATGCCGCCGGCGCTGAGCGTGTCGAGCGGGCGGCCGCGGCCGCGGAACGGCGGAGGGACGCTCAAACCGGCGACGGCCGTGAACATGTCGGGCCGGAACAGCGCGGCGTGCCAGGCCACCGGTGCGCCCCAGTCGTGACCGATGATCACCGCTTGGCGCTCGCCGAGTGCTCCGACCAGCGCCACCATGTCGCCCACGATGTCGAAGATCGTATAGGCGGAGATGTCCGCAGGGGCCTCGGACCGCCCGAATCCGCGCATGTCGGGCGCCGCGACGCGATAGCCCGCCGCGGCCAGCGCCGGGATCTGGTGCCGCCACGAATAGGACAGTTCCGGCCAGCCGTGACAGAGCAGAATCAACGGCCCGTCGCCCTCCTCTTGCACGAAGAGATTGATCCCATTGGCCTTGATGGTCCGCGTCGAGGACATCGTTTCCATCCCTGTTTTTCTGATTTTATGTGCCCTGTCCCGATCCTGTATCGCACCGTGCACAGGGCCTGCGCAAATCCCCGGGATGGGGGCGCGTCCGCAGACTTGCCGAGTTGTTTGCGCATTGCCCAGCTGGTAGAACCACTGCGCGCTCCAGGGCTTGGCCGATGGGTTTCATGACTTTACCGTTCCGCGGTTCCGGTTTCTTGTCCGGACGGACGACGCGCGCGCTCGTCGCCCTGGTGGCGGTGGCTGCGGTCGGCTGGAGCGGCATGCTCTACGCCGCCAACCAGAGCGTGCAGGGTGCGCGCAAGGACGACGCCGGCTTCGACGGCGACGCGCCCACGGCAATCCTGATCGAGGCCAACAGCGGCAGCGTGCTGTTCGAGAAGAACGCGGACGAGCTGCGCGCACCCTCCAGCATGATGAAGCTGATGACGGCAGAGGTCGTCTTCAACGCCGTCAAGCAGGGCACGATCAAGCTCAACGACGAATATCGGATCAGCGAGAATGCCTGGCGCAAGGGCGGGGCGCCGGCCGGCGGCTCGACGATGTTCGCCGCGCTGAACAGCAAGGTGTCGGTCAGCGATCTCCTGTATGGCGCCATCATCCAGAGCGGCAACGACGCCTGCATTGCGCTCGCCGAGGGCATGGCGGGCAACGAGAAGATCTTCGCGGCCGATTTCATGACCAAGCGGGCGCGCGAGCTCGGCCTCGCCAAATCGACCTTCGCCAATTCCAATGGTCTGCCCGATCCCGGCAACAAGATGACCGTCCGCGAGCTGTCGATGCTCGCCCGCCACATCATCCTGGATTTTCCGGAGTTCTATAAGATCTTCGGCGAGAAGGAGTTCACCTGGAACAAGATCCGGCAGCAGAACCGCAACCCGCTGCTGAACGCGATGGAGGGCGCCGACGGTCTGAAGACCGGGTTCACCAAGGAGGGCGGCTACGGCATGGTCGGCTCCGCCGTACAGAACGGCACGCGGTTGATCGTGGTCGTCAACGGCCTGGAGGATTCCGAGGATCGTGCCACCGAAGCCAAGAAGATGCTGGAATGGGGCTTCCGCAATTTCGAGACGCGCACCCTGTTCGCTGCGGACCAACCGATCGGCTACGCCAAGGTGTTCGGCGGCGAGAGCCGCTCGGTCAAGCTGTCGAGCCCCGTGCCGGTCAAGGTCATGGTGCAGAAGAACGGCGGCGACAAGTTGATCGCGCGCATCGTCTACAGCGGTCCGATCAAGGCGCCGATCGAGTCGGGGCAGAAGGTCGGGGTTGTCAGAGTCTGGCGCGGCCCCAATATCGCCATGGAGGCACCCGTCTATGCTGCGGAAGCGGTGGACAGGGGGTCGACGATGCGGCGCGCGATCGATGGGGCCAGCGAGCTCGTGATCGGGATGTTCCGCGCCGGCGCCGAGAAGCTCTAGAGACATGGCGGAAGCTGCCTTGAAACGCGGTCCTGGCCGCGGCCGATTTGTCACCTTCGAGGGCGGCGAAGGCGCCGGAAAATCCACGCAAATCAAGATGTTGGCGGACCGTCTGGAGAAAGAGGGCGTGCGCGTCGTGCTGACCCGCGAGCCCGGCGGATCGCCCGGCGCCGAGATCATGCGCCACCTCGTCCTCTCCGGCATGGGCAAGCTGCTCGGCCCGGAGGCCGAGACGCTGCTGTTCGCAGCCGCCCGCGACGACCATGTGCGCGGGGTGATTCTCCCGGCGCTCAATCAGGGCAGCTGGGTTCTGTGTGACCGCTTCTTCGATTCGACCCGGGCCTACCAGGGCAGCCTCGGCAAGGTCGCCCCCGACGTGCTCAACGCGATGCAGCGGGTCACGATCGGCGACCTCAAGCCGGACCTCACCGTCATCCTCGACGTCCCGGTCGATGTCGGAATGCAGCGGGCCGCGGCACGCCGCGGCAGCGGCGCGCCGGATCGCTTCGAGAGCGAGGACGCCAAGTTTCACCAAGGGCTCCGCAACGCCTTCCACCGCATCGCGGCCGACGAGCCCAAGCGCTGCGTGCTGATCGACGCGGAGGGAAGCGCCGATTCGGTCTCGCACGTCGTCTGGGACGCTGTCCGCGAGCGTCTCTTCACGGCGGTGGCGGCGGCATCATGAGCGCGCGCAAGGTCGAGCCGGAGATCGCGGTCCGCCACCCGCGCGAGACCACCGCTCTGTTCGGGCACCGCGAGGCCGAGGCCGCGCTGCTGGCGGCCTATCGCAGCGGACGGATGGCGCATGCCTGGCTGATCGGCGGCCCCCAGGGCATCGGCAAGGCCACGCTCGCCTACCGGATGGCGCGTTTCGTGCTGACGCACCGCGATCCGGCCGCAGCGGCGGTGCGCGCGGCCGATTCGCTGTTCGTGCCTCCGGACGACCATGTCGCGCGCCTGATCGCGTCGGAAGCTCATGGCGGGCTGCTGACGCTGGAGCGCTCGGCCAACGACAAGGGCGTGCTGCGTACCGTGATCACGGTCGATGAGACGCGCGAGACCATCTCGTTCTTCGGCTCGACCGCGGCGGTCGAGGGCTGGCGCGTCTGCATCGTCGACACCGTGGACGAGCTCAATCCCAATGCCGCCAACGCGCTGCTGAAGATCCTCGAGGAGCCGCCGCAACAATCGCTGTTTTTGCTTGTGAGCCACGCACCGGCGCGGGTGCTCGCCACCATCAAATCGCGCTGCCGCCGGCTGGCGCTGCGGGCGCTCTCGACCGACGACGTCATCAGGGCTGCGGCCGAGGCCACCGGCATGGATGCGGCCGATCCGGCGCTGCGGGAGGCGGCCAAGGCCTCCGAGGGCAGCGTCGCGCGCACCTTGATGCTCCTGGGCGGCGACGGGCTGCAGCTGCAGACCCGGACCGCCGCGCTGCTCGCGACCCTGCCGCGAATCGATCCGAGCGAGCTGCATGCCCTGGGCGACGCGCTCGGCACCAGCGATCGCGTCGCGCTGGCGAGCTTCCTCGACAGCATCGAGCGCTGGGTGGCGGAGCGGCTCCGAGCTGGCGACGCCAATGCGGAACTGCCGCGCCTTGCACGGCTGGCGGAGGTATGGGAAAAGATCGTCCGCGCCGCGCGCGACACCGAATCCTATAATCTGGAACGAAAACCGCTGGTTTTCTCGGTGTTCGGGATGCTCGCCGAAGCCACGCGCTGACCGCGCCGACCATCATCCCGAGATCGTCAGGATTAATCCGTCGACCGACGTCGTCAAAGAGGAATTTGCCGTGGCCAAGGCCAGCAAGACTAACGTGAAGAAGGGCAAGCCCGCGGGCGCCGCGAAGAAGAAGGCTGCCGCCAGGTCGCCCGTGAAGGCCAAGGCGAGCACCAAGGCAAAGGACAAGGCGAAGGACAAGGACGCCAAAGACAAGGCGAGTAAGAAGGCCAAGGCCGCCAAAGCCAAAACCGCGCCGGCCAAAGCCAAGAGCAAAGCCCCGAAGACCAAGGCGACCAAAGGTGCGGCCAAGAAGGCCGTGAAGGCTCCTGCCAAGAAGGTCGCGGCAAAGCCTGCTGCACCTGCAGCCAAGAAGGCGGCCGCCAAGCCGGCAGCTGCGAACAAACCGGCGGCAACAGCGAAGAAGCCCGCCGCAACGAAACCGCGGGCTGCGCCGAAGACGGCTGCGCCCGCCGTTGCGGACGCGCCGAAGCCGCCGCGTGCCGCGAAGCCCAAGGCGCCGCGCAAGCCGAAGGTCGAGGCTACTGTGGTTCTTGACGTCGAGGTTCTTGACGTCGAGGTTGCCGAGATCGAGGTTCCCGAAGTCGCGGAAGCTGCAACTCCCGTCACGGCCGCGCCGGTCGACAAGAACACGTTCTACGTCACGACCGCGATCGCCTATCCCAACGGCATTCCGCATATCGGCCACGCCTATGAGGCGATCGCGACCGACGCGATCGCGCGCTTCGCGCGGCTCGACGGCAAGGACGTGTTCTTCCTGACCGGCACCGACGAGCACGGCCTGAAGATGGTGCAGACCGCGCAGAACGAGGGTCTGACGCCATCAGACCTCGCCACCCGCAATGCCGGCCGCTTCCGCGACATGGACGAGCGGCTGAACATCTCGTTCGACCGCTTCATCCGCACCACCGAACCCGCGCATCATCGCTCGGTCCAGGCGATCTGGAACCGCATGCGCGAGAACGGCGACATCTATGCCGACAGTTATGCCGGCTGGTACTCGGTGCGAGACGAGGCCTATTACGCCGAGGACGAGACGGTCGTCGGCGAGGACAATGTCCGCCGCGGCCCACAGGGCACACCGGTCGAATGGGTCGAGGAGAAGAGCTATTTCTTCCGGCTCTCGGCCTATCAGGACAGGCTGCTGTCGCTGTACGAGAGCCAGCCCGACTTCATCGGACCGGATGCGCGGCGCAACGAGATCATCAGCTTCGTCAGGGGCGGGCTGAAGGACCTCTCGATCTCGCGCACCACCTTCGACTGGGGCGTGCGGGTACCGCATGACGACGAGCACGTGATGTATGTTTGGGTCGACGCGCTCACCAACTACATCACTGGCGTCGGCTTCCCCGACGAGGGCGATGCCAACTGGAAGTACTGGCCGGCCGACGTCCACGTCATCGGCAAGGACATCATCCGCTTCCATGCGGTGTTCTGGCCGGCCTTCCTGATGTCGGCGGGCGTGCCCGTGCCGAAGCGGGTCTACGCCCATGGCTTCCTGTTCAACCGGGGCGAGAAGATGTCGAAATCGGTCGGCAACGTCGTCGACCCGTTCAATCTCGCCGACCAGTATGGCGTCGACCAGGTGCGCTATTTCTTCCTGCGCGAGGTGCCGTTCGGCCAGGACGGCAACTACAATCACGAGGCCATCGTGGCCCGCATCAATGCCGATCTCGCCAACGACCTCGGCAATCTCGCGCAGCGATCGCTGTCGATGATCACGAAGCAACTCGGCGGCGTGCTGCCTGAGCCCGGCGAATTCTCGGCCAACGACAAGGCGATCCTGGCGGAGGCCGACGCGATGATCGGTGCCGCGCGCAAGGCCATGGCGACTCAGCAGATCCACCAATGGCTCAACGCCGTGTGGTCGGTCGTGGCCGAGGCCAACCGCTACTTCGCGGGCGAGGCGCCGTGGGCGCTGGCCAAGACCGATCCGCCGCGGCAACGCACGGTGCTCTACGTCACCGCCGAGGTGATCCGGCAGGTCGCGATCCTGACCCAGCCGGTGATGCCCGCGGCCTCCGCGAAGCTGCTCGACAGCCTCGGCATTCCCGACGACCAGCGGACGTTCGCGCGGCTCGGCGGCGATGTCAGGATCGCGGCCGGCACGCAGCTGCCCGCGCCGCAGGCGGTGTTCCCGCGCTACATCGAGCCGACGGCGGCGTGATGCTGGTCGACAGCCATTGCCATCTGGATTTTCCGGATTTCGCCGAGGATCTGGATGGCATCGTCGCGCGTGCTGCCGCCGCAGGCGTCGGCCGGTTGGTGACGATCTCGACGCGGGTGCGGCGGTTGCCTGAGCTGCTCGCCATCGCCGAGCGCTTCGACAACGTCTACTGCTCGGTCGGCACCCATCCGCACAATGCGGACGAGGAGGATGGCATCCCGGCCGAGGAGCTGATCGCGCTGACCAAGCATCCGAAGGTGGTCGCGCTCGGCGAGGCCGGGCTCGACAATTTCTACGACCACGGCTCCAAGGACGCGCAGGAGCGCGGCTTCCGCGCGCATATCGCGGCCGCCCGCGCCACGGGCCTGCCGCTGGTGATCCACACCCGCGAGGCCGACGAGCAATGCAGCCGCATCCTCGAGGAGGAGATGGCGCGTGGACCTTTCCAGGCCGTGCTACATTGCTACACTGGCGGACGCGAGCTGGCGATGAAGGCGGTCGATCTTGGACTGCACATCTCGTTCACGGGCATCGTGACCTTCAAGAAGTCGGACACCTTGCGCGCATTGGCCGCCGAGGTGCCGGCCGATCGCATCATGGTCGAGACCGATGCGCCGTATCTCGCGCCCGGCAAGTTTCGCGGCAAGCGCAACGAGCCCGCTTACGTGGTCGAGACCGCGAAGGTGCTGGCGGAGACGCGCGGCGTCTCGTTCGAAGAGTTTTCGCGCCAGACCACCGAGACCTTCTTCAGGCTGTTCGCCAAGGTGCCGCGGCCACAGGAGGCTGCATGACGTTGACGCTCACGATCCTCGGCTGCGGTTCATCGGCGGGCGTGCCGCGCCCGGCGCTCGGGTGGGGTGCCTGCGATCCCAAGAATCCCAGGAACCGGAGGCGGCGCTGCTCGCTGCTGGCCGAGCGCCGCGGCGCCCATGGTGTCACGCGCGTCGTGATCGACACCTCGCCCGATCTGCGCGAGCAGCTGATCGACGCCGAGGTCGACCACATCGACGCGGTGTTCCTGACGCATGAGCATGCCGACCAGACCCATGGCATCGACGATCTGCGCTCAGTGGTGATGCATCAGCGGCGGCGCATTCCGGTCTACCTGAACCAGTCGACCGCGAAGGACATCATGCACCGGTTCTCGTATTGCTTTATCTCGCCACCGGGCAGCGACTATCCGCCGATCCTGACCCAGCATGCGATCGAGGCCGGCGAGACCCAGGCGGTGGAGGGCAAGGGCGGCGAGCTGAAACTGTCCGCCTTCCTGGTTCAGCACGGCAACATCCCGGCGCTCGGCTATCGCATCGGCAACGCCGCCTATACGCCGGATCTCAACGACATTCCGGAGGAGAGCTGGCCCGCGCTCGCGGACCTCGATCTCTGGATCGTCGACGGTCTGCGCTACACCCAGCACTCGAGCCATTTCTCGGTCAATGACGCGCTCGCCTGGATCGAGCGCTTCAAGCCGAAGCGCGCCGTCATCACCAATATGACCGCCGATCTCGACTACGAGGTGCTGCGCCAGAGCTTGCCCGACGGCGTGGTGCCGGCTTACGATGGCATGCAGTTGGAGATCGGGTAGGAACGTCGTATCGTAGATGCGTAGGGTGGGCAAAGGCGCGACCCTGCTCTTTCGCCGCGCAAGATCGCGATGGCGCCGTGCCCACCATCTTGCTGAGGAGTCCGCCGCTTCGACGGTGGGCACGCTGCCGCCTACGACGGCTGCTTTGCCCACCCTACGCAGCAACGTAGATCCGCGTTAAACTAACAAGGAGCGGCCTTGCGATGATGTCGCTGTTCTTCGAGGTCGAGGTCAAGCCGGGCCGGCTCGACCAATATCTGCAGCTGGCGGCGGCGCTGCGGCCCGAGCTCGATGCGCTCGGCGGCTGCCTGTTCCTGGATCGCTACAGGAGCCTGTCGCGCGACAACCTCATCCTGTCCTACCAGATCTGGCAGGACGAGGGTGCCATGACCGCCTGGCGTGTCCATGCCCATCATCACGACATCCAGACGCTCGGCCGCGACAAGGTGTTCTCGGACTATCGTTTGCGCGTCGCCGAGTTGATCCATGAGGTCAGGCCGGGGCAGGCGGCGTGGCAGCCGGAGTGGCGCAGCACCTATAATGATCCCAAGCGGCGCGCGCCGAGCTACGTGCTGGCCGTCGAGACGGCCGGGCCGCAGTTGAGCGGCGTGAAGGAGCTGCCGGTCGCCAGCTTTTCCAGCGTCTACCGGGAAGGGCGCTTCGCGCATCTGGTCGAACTGCCGGATGAGCCGACCGGCCTCGCGCTGAGCACGCGATTGCACGGCGAGCCAGGCGCCGACAACATCCGCGTCGTCGAAGTCACGCGCGACTACGGCATGTACGACCGCCGCGAGGCGCCGCAATACTATCCGGAGAAGAGCAGGAGCGACGCATCGGACTGATCCTGTCGGCGCGCGACAGTCTAAAGGCCTGCCCCACCGCGGTGCTCATGAATGCGCTCTCGCCCCTTGCGGGAGAGGGCATCACAGCTGCCAACTACAAACTCACCCGGGTGAGCGGCTGGTGCCACGCATTCAGGTCCGAGCCCGTGGCAACCCCTCACCCGACTTCGATGCTTCGCATCGAAGCCACCCTCTCCCGCAAGGGGAGAGGGGGCACCGAGCTTGCCGATCGAATGGGCTAAGTTATGTAGGACGGCGCTTCGGAGCGTCACCCGTCGCGGCGGTTGCTCGAATGACGGCGGGTGAGACGTTTGATAGTTGATAATCTTCGTCATTGCGAGCGCAGCGAAGCAATCCAGAGTCCTTGCTCGGTCCTGGATTGCCTCGCTGCGCTCGCAATGACGGCCTGGCTGATATCGCGCCTCTTACTTACGCCGAGATCGCCTTGGCCGAGTCGACCTGACTGCGCAGCAGGAATTTCTGGATCTTGCCCGTGGACGTCTTCGGGATCGGGCCGAACACCACGGCCTTGGGCGTCTTGAAGCCGGACATGTGGCTACGGCAATAGGCGATGATCTCAGCCTCGGTCGCTTCCGCGCCCTCCTTCAGCTCGACGAAGGCGCAGGGCACCTCGCCCCATTTCGGATCGGGCTTGGCGACCACGGCGGCAAACAGCACGGCGGGATGCTTGTAGAGAATGTCCTCGACCTCGACCGACGAGATGTTCTCGCCGCCGGAGATGATGATGTCCTTGGAGCGGTCCTTGATGATGACATAGCCATGCTCGTCGAGGACGCCGAGATCGCCGGTGTGAAACCAGCCGCCGGCAAAAGCCTCCTGCGTGGCCTTCTCGTTCTTGAGGTAGCCCTTCATGACGATGTTGCCTCGGAACATGACCTCACCGATGGTCTCGCCATCGTGCGGCACTTCCTTCATCGTCTCCGGATCGAGCACGGTGACGGCTTCCTGCAAGGGATAGGGCACGCCCTGGCGCCGCTTCAATCGCGCGCGCTCGGCCGGCGGCAGATCATCCCAGCCGGGCTGCTCGGCGCAGACGGAGGCGGGGCCATAGACCTCGGTCAGGCCATAGACATGCGTCAGCTTGATGCCGATGCTCTCGGCGCCTTCCAGCACGGCGACCGGTGGTGCCGCGCCCGCGATCAGGCCGACGACGGGCTTCTCACGCTTGCCCTTTGGCGCATCCGGCGCGTTGATCAGCACGTTGTAGACGATCGGCGCGCCGCACATGTGGGTGACGCCTTGCGTCCTGATCAGCTCGAAGATCTTGGTCGGCTCGACCTTGCGCAGGCAGACATTGACGCCGGCGGCGGCCGCCATGGTCCAGGGGAAGCACCAGCCGTTGCAGTGGAACATCGGCAGCGTCCACAGATAGACCGGATGCTGGCCGAGTCCGCCCGCAAGGATGTTGCTGACGGCGTTGAGATAGGCGCCGCGATGATGGGTGACGACGCCCTTCGGATTGCCGGTCGTCCCCGACGTGTAGCTCATCGCGATCGCGTCCCACTCGTCCTTGGGGCGGCGCGGCTCGAAGGTGGGATCGCCAGACGCGACGGCGGCTTCGTACTCGATCTCGCCGATACGGCTGCCGCCGGCATAGGACGCATCGTCGACGTCGATCACGAACGGCTTCGTCCCGGTCATCAGCTTGAGCGCCTCGCTGATCACGCCCGAGAATTCGGGATCGACCAGGATGATCTTGGCCTGGCCGTGATCGAGCTGGAACGCGATCGACGGCGGATCGAGCCTGATGTTGAGCGTGTTGAGCACGGCGCCGGCCATCGGCACCGCGAAATGGACCTCGTTCATCGCCGGGATGTTCGGCAGCATCGCCGCCACCGTGTCGCCCTCGCCGATGCCGCGGCCTGCGAGATAGGACGCGAAGCGGCGGCAGCGCTCATAGGTCTGGCGCCAGGTGAAGCTGCGGCCCTCATAGACCGTGCTGGCATGGTCGGGATAGACGGCCGCGCTGCGCGCCAGGAAGCTGAGCGGGGTCAGAGGCACGTAGTTGGCCGGCGTCTTGTCCAGGCCGAGCTGATACTGGTTCGTGCTCATCGCTGTCCTCCCTCGTTATCTGAAGAGTTTACAGGAAGCCGATCGAAATCCACGGGAAAATCGCAACCACGATGAGGCCGATGAGAAGCGCCAGCAGGTAGCCCCAGATCGGGCGGATGCCGTCGGCCGGATCGACCCGGCCGATCGCGCAGGCGGCATAATATCCGACCCCGAAAGGCGGCGCGAACAGGCCAATTCCCATCGCCAGGATGATCACCATGGCATAGTGCACCTCGTGCACGCCCACAGCCCGCGCGATCGGGAACAGCAGCGGCCCGAACAGCACGATGGCGGGAATACCCTCCAGCACGCTGCCGAGGATCGTGAAGGCCAGGATCGACACCGCGATGAATGAGGCCGAGCCGCCGGGCAGCCCGGTCATGGCGGCCGCCAGCGCGCGCGAAAAGCCCGACTGAGTCAGGCCCCAGGCCATGCCGGTCGCGGTGCCGATGATCAGGAGGATCGCGCCGGACAGCGCCGCGGTCTCGATCAGCATCGGCCTCAGGCGGCGCCAGTCGAAGCGACGGTAGATTAGCAGTCCCGCCAACACGCCGTAGACGATGCCGATGGTGGAGACTTCGGTCGCCGTCGCGACCCCCTCGACCACCGCGGCGCGGATCACGAAGGGCAGGGCGAGCGCAGGGACTGCGACCACGAAGGCCTTGCCGATCTCACCGCCAGTCGCGCGGCGGACACCGCTCATGTCCTCGTTGCGATAGCGCCACCACACCAGCGTACACAGCGTGAACGCCAGCACCACGCCCGGCAGCAGCCCGCCGGTGAACAGCGCCGCGATCGACACGCCCGTCACCGAGCCGATGGTGATCAGCACCAGGCTCGGGGGAATCGTCTCGGTCTGCGCGCCGGTGGCCGCGAGCAGGGCGACGAGATCGCCGGGCTTGGCGCCGCGCGCCTTCATCTCCGGAAACAGCACCGGCGCAACGGCAGCCATGTCGGCCGCCTTGGCGCCCGAAATGCCCGACACCAGATACATCGCGCCGACCAGCACGTAATGCAGTCCGCCACGGACGTGACCGAGCAGGCTCGCGAGGAACGCGACCATGGCGCGCGCCATGCCGGTCATCTCGATCAACAGGCCTAAGAACACGAACAGCGGCACCGAGAGCAGGATCAAATGGCTCATGCCCTCGTCCATGCGGCCGACCAGCACCATCAGCGGCGTGCGGGTCGTCAGCGCCAGATAGCCAAAGATGGCGAGCCCGAACGCGAACGCGATCGGCACGCCGGCGAAGACACACAAGCCGACCACGCCGACGAAGAAGATCACGAGATTGATGTTGCCGAGCGGCTTCAGGACCGGCTGCGCCACCCAGAACAGCGCAACGACGGCGGCAACCGTCAGGACCGCGGCAAGCAGCGTCCTGACGTCAGCCGCGCGCAACAGCCGCAGCAGCGCAAACAGCACCATCAGGCCGATGCCGACCGGCAACGCCGCCGCGCGCCAGATATTGGCGATCTGCAACGCCGGCGTGGTGATGAAGCTTTCCTCATAAGCATATTCGTAAGCCGGCCAGGCGACCATCAGCAGGAACGCCAGCGCCGCTGCCGTCGCCACCACGTCGAGAAAGGCCCACAGCCGCGGGCCGGCCATCGCGACCATCGCCGTCATGCGCATGTGCTCGCCGCGGCGGAACGCAACGACGGCGCCGAGCATCGCGAGCCACAGGAACAGGATCGACGCCAACTCGTCCGACCAGATCAGCGGCTGGTGCAGCCCGTAGCGCGCCACCACGCCGGTGAACAGGATCACGATCTCGGCAACGACCAAGAGCGCCGCGGGGATCTCCACCAGTCCGCCGAGGACTGATTCGATCCTGCCGATCAGCGAGCGGCGGCGAGGGGTCTCGACGACGATCTCGCTGACGACGATTTCGGTGAACTCGACATGCGCCATGACATCACCCGACCCAACGCAAAGCCATGGACTACGACAGCTTGCCGGCCGCCTTCTCCAGCAGCGCCCAGGCCTCGTCGCCATACTTGCCCTTCCACTCGGCATAGAAGCCGGCGGAGCGCAGCTTGTCGCGGAACGGCGCCGCGCCGGGCTGGTTGAACGTCAGGCCCTTCGACGCGAGCTCCTGCTGCAGCCCGGCATTCAGCTTGGCAACGTCCTCGCGTTCCTTCACGGCGGCAGCATTGATGTGCTTGGCGACGACGGTTCTGATGTTCTCCGGCACGGCCTCCCAGGCGCGGCGGTTGGCCAGGAACCAGAAGCCGTCCCACATGTGGTTGGTGAGCGAGCAGTATTTCTGCACTTCGTAGAGCTTGGCGGTCGAGATGATCGCGAGCGGATTTTCCTGGCCCTCGACGACCTTGGTCTGCAGCGCCGAATAGACCTCGCTGAAATTGATCGAGGCGGGCGCCGCCTCGAACGCCTTGAACATCGAGGTCCACAGCGGCGACACCGGCACGCGGATCTTGAAGCCCTTAAGGTCATCAGGACCGTTGATCGGCTTGGTCGACGACGTGGTCTGGCGGAAGCCGTTGTCCCAGATCTTGTCCATGACCATCAGGCCGGCCTTGTTGATCTGGCCGCGCACATAGGCGCCGAGATCGCCATCCATGGCCTTCCAGACCGTATCGTAGTCCGGGAACGCAAAGCCGATGCCGTTGATCGAGGCCGCCGGCACCAGGGTCGCCAGGATCAAGCCCGACAGCGTGAAGAATTCGACGCCGCCGGAGCGGATCTGGCTCAGCATGTCCGTGTCGGAACCAAGCTGGTTGTTCGGGAAGATCTGCAGGTCGAACTTGCCGTTGGTCTCGGCCTTGATCGCCGCCGCCATCTCCT
Source organism: Bradyrhizobium ontarionense (assembly GCF_021088345.1). Classification (NCBI taxonomy): domain Bacteria; kingdom Pseudomonadati; phylum Pseudomonadota; class Alphaproteobacteria; order Hyphomicrobiales; family Nitrobacteraceae; genus Bradyrhizobium; species Bradyrhizobium ontarionense. Next base: position 1,197,735 of record NZ_CP088156.1, read on the forward strand.
TGGCGCGGATGTTGAGCGGATGGGAGTCGGGCAGGTTGTTGGCGTATTTGTAGGTGAACTCGGCGCTCTGCGCCCGCGCCACATGCGGCGCAGCGACGGTTCCGATCCCACCCAGAACGGCTGACGCTGCGGAGGCCTTCAGCAGCGCGCGTCGTGACAGGCTCATGCTCGTTTCTCCCTGAGAAGCTTGTTCTTGTTGCATCGTGCCCGCCGCATGGACGGCGCGAGCCGAATCCCGCGATACCACATGGGCGTCATCAGCGTTTATTGCAGCGATGGGCCGCAGCAGCAATATCGGCGTTCGCTGCAGATGTTCGGAACGCCGCCAGCACGGCCCGGCAGGACGCCGATACAGATCTGCGGCTGCGGAGGATTTTGAGGTCTTGGTCGCAAGCCTCTGAATTCCCTATACATATAAATATTCCATAATATACCTTATGCGAATCAGATATGGGTGCTCCCGATCGTTGGCAACCGCCACCGCGACACGCAACACGCGGTGCCGCGGCTGTGCGAAATCGCCTCCGGCTTGTCACCGCTCAGTCTTCGTTTGGTCAAAGCCCCCGGGTCAAAGCGCTTCCCTAGGATTGGGCACGGGGCGTATCGCGTATGGGACCCGAGGACATGCCAGTTCAGACGACGCCGAAGGAAGTTGATCCGGGTGATGTCGCGCTGTCGCCGGATGACGATATCTGCGAGGAGATCTATCAGCGGGTACTGGGTGAAGTGCGCGCCCGTATCGATCAGCGGATTGCAGATATCGAAGCCAAGGCGGCGGCCACCGAGTTGGTGGAAGTCGACGAACCGGCTACGGACAGCGCCGAGCAAACGGCTGTGCCTCGAGCACCCCGGCGCCGACCAGTGTTGCGTGCCGCGATCACTCTCGTGGCGTCAGCAGGACTCGCCGGAGCCGTCGTCACCCTGGCGCGCGACCATACACAGGCCATCACGTCCGTCACAGACCGGATCGATGCCGCGATTCAGTCCGTTCGTGAGAACCTTCCGAAGACGGCTTCAACCCGCGAACCGGAGACGGCGATGAGCGGGTCGAGCTCGTCCGAGGCAGTGCTGGTGGCCCCTGCCTCGCCATCACCGTCTCCCTCCTCAGCAGCACTCCCTCCCTTACCACTCCCAGACGCGACACCAGCGCCGTCAAGCGATCCGTCGTCGGCGATGGCGGAGGCGACGCCCGAACGCGACGTGTCGTCCGCCCCGGAGCGAGACCTCGTGCCCTTGATCGAGAAGATCGCGCATGACGTTGCCGGGCTGCAGGCCGGGCTTCAAGACCTCAAGGCCAGCCAGGAGCAGACCAGCCGCGATCACACCAAGGCGATCGAGCAGCTGCAAGCCAGCCAGGACCAGCTGGCGCGCGCTGTCCGGGCTGCGAAGAACGAGACGACGGTTGGCGCGGCCGCCCGCCTCGCGCCGCGCCCGCCTCAGGCGCGCCCGCCTCGGTTCCCGTAGACCGGAGCAGCGACCCGCGGGCAGGGAGCAGGGACGCCCTGCTCCCTGCCCGTCCTCTCACAGATAGTTTGCCGCGGCCTCCGCCTCGAAGCGGTCCGGCGGGCCTTCCCAGACGATCTTCGCATGATCGAGCACGTAGACGCGGTCGGCATGAGGCAGCGCGAAGGTGACGTTCTGCTCGCCGAGCAGCACGGTGATCTTGGTGGTCTCGCGCAGCCGGTCCAGCGCCTTCGACAAGGTCTCGAGAATGACCGGCGCGAGGCCGAGCGTCGGTTCGTCCAGGATCAGGAGCTTCGGCTTCATCATCAGGGCGCGCGCGATGGCGAGCATCTGCTGCTCGCCGCCGGATAGCGTGCGCGCCGATTGCGGCTGCCGGGACTTGAGGATCGGAAACAGCCCGAACAGCCAGTCGAGCCGCTCGGCGCGCTCCGCATCATCGAGCGCATTGCCGCCGAGCTCGAGATTTTCGCGAACCGTCATATCGCCGAACAGCTCACGCGTCTCCGGACATTGCACGATGCCGGAGCGCGCGATCTGCGCCGCGGTACCGCCGGCGAGACTGCGCCCTGCCCACTTCACCGCGCCTGAATATGGCACGAGGCCGGAAATCGCGTTGAACAGCGTCGTCTTGCCGGCACCGTTCAGGCCCACCACCGAGACGAATTCGCCCTCGTGGACATGCAGCGACACGTCCTGCAGCGCCAGCGCCTTGCCGTAGACGACGCCGACATTGTCGACCTGCAGCGCCGGCGTGGTGTCCTTGAAGCTCGCCTCCGGCCGCGCGGTGGAGACCAGCGCGCCGCCGAGATAGACGCGCCGCACGGTCTCGTCTTGCATTACCTCGGTTGCCCTGCCCTCGGCGATCTTCTCGCCGAGATACATCGCAAGCACGCGGTCGACTAGCGCCGACACGCTCTTGACGTTGTGGTCGACCAGCAGCACGGCGCGGCCGTCGTCGCGGAATTCACGGATGAGGTTGGAGAAGTCGGCGACCTCCGAGGCCGTGAGCCCCGCGAAGGGTTCGTCGACCAGCACCAGCTTCGGGCTGCGCGCCACCGCCTTGGCGAGCTCGAGCCGACGCAGATCAGCAAAGGCGAGCGTCGGCGGCCGGCGGTCGATCACGTTCCCAAGGCCGACGCGCTCGGCAATCGCGCGCGCTCTGCCATCGACGTCCTTGTCGGCGAACAGCCGCGTCAGCTTGTCCGGCAGCAGCGCGACCTTGATGTTCTCCAGCACGGTCTGGCGCGCCAGCGGGCGCGAATGCTGGAACACCAGCCCCACGCCCATGCGCGCGATGCGATGCGACGGCAGGCCTGCCAGCTCGACACCATCGAGTTTCACGGAGCCCGCGGTCGGCCGCTCCACGCCCATGACGCTCTTCATCGCGGTCGACTTGCCGGATCCGTTCGGCCCGATCAGGCCGAGGATTTCGCCGGGCCGGATCGAGAAGCTCAGATCCTTGACCGCGACGAGGCCGCCGAACCGCTTGGTCAGGCCACTGACCTCCAGCATCGGGGCGCTCATGCCCTGTTGGGTCATGCTTTGGCCCCTCCCCTGATCATGCCGAGGAATCCATCGGGGAAGAACAGGATGACCACGAGCGCGATCACCGAGACGATCAGGGTGGCGAGCTCGCCGAGCGGCCGCAGCAGCTCGCCCATGCCGATCAGGAAGATCGCGCCGATGGCGGCGCCGATCACGGTGCGCCGGCCGCCGAGCACGGCGGCGATGATGATCTGCACGCCGACGCCGACATCGACGAAGGTCGAGACCGACGCCGTGCCCATGTAGAACACCATCAGCGCGCCGGCGAGCCCCGAGAAGAATGCGCTGACGACGAAGGCGGCGAGCTTGTGCTTGGTGACGTTGAAGCCGAGCGCGCCGGCCTGGATCTTGTCCTGCCCGCTCGCCTGCAGGATCAGGCCGATGGCGCTGCGCGACAGGCCAAAGAGGATCGCGCCGCTGACCAGCATGAAGCCGAGCGCGATCCAGTAGTTGGTCTTAGCATCGATCGAGATGACGTCAGGCACCGCGAGGCCGATCTCGCCGCCGGTCAGCCCGGCCGCGACGACGATGAAGTTCTGCAGCATCAGAACGGCCACGAGCGTGGTGAGGCCGAAATACGGCCCGCTGACGCGCAGCGCCGGCAACGCGAGCACGACGCCGCCGACGACGGCCGCCAGCGCGCCGGCGGCGATGCACAGCCAGATCGACAGTCCCGGCGAAAAATGCGCATCGAGAATGCCGGCCGTGTAGGCGCCGACGCCGATCAGGAAGGTTGGCCCGAAATTGACCTCGCCGGCGAAGCCGAACAGCAGGTCCCAGGACATCGCGAACACGGCCGTGTAGTACGCGACCGTCAGCAGTCCGAGGACGTAGCCCGAGACATAGGTCGGCAGCACCAGGGCGACGATGACGGTGACGAGGCCGATCCAGAACAGCCGGGACGATACGAATTTCGGCATGCTCACCTCCGTCCGAACAGCCCTTGCGGGCGCAGATACATGACGATGACGAGCAGCAGCAGCGCCGGAATGGTCCGATAGGCCGGTGAGATCAGATACGCTGTGCCGGTCTCGAGATAGCCGACGACATAGGCCGCGATCAGCGAGCCGGAGACGCTGCCGAGGCCGCCGAGCACGACGATCGAGAACGCGCTCGCCGTCAGCGGCCCGACGCTGTAGGAGCTGACGCCCAGGAACATGCCGAGCAGGATGCCGGCCACGCCCGCCAGCAGCCCGTAGATGGCCCAGACCGTGAGATAGATCGACGACAATTCGATGCCGAGCAAGGTGACGCCGCGCGGGTTCATCGAGGCGGCCATGACGGCCTTGCCGCGCCGCGTGCGGTTGACGAGGAACCACAACAGCCCGATCGCCACCCAGCACACCACGGCCGTGAAGTACTCGTTCTTCGGCGTCCGCACGCCGAACCAGGTGGTGACGCCGTCGACGATCGGCAGCACGGTCTTGGCGTTGTTGGTGAAGAGATACGCGATCGCCTCCTGGATGATGATGCCCCAGAGCAGCGTCGCGGTCAGGATGAAGATCTCCTTCTCCGATTCAGCAATCACCTTGGAACGCTGGATCGGCCTCACGGCGATGAAGTAGGTGGCGAAGGCCAGGATGAAGCCGGCGATGATACCGATCAGCGCGCCGGTGTAGGGCCCGACGCCGAACTCGCTGGCGGCGGCCCAGGCTGCGACCGCGGCGCCCACCATGATGGCACCGTGCGAAAGGTTGAGCACGCCCGAGACACCGAAGATGAGCGTGAAGCCGGTCGCGCCGAGGGCATACAGCGCGCTGATGGCAAAGCCATCAATCAAGATCTGCCAGAAAAGCATTGAAAATCGACCTGAACGTCGGACTGAGGCACCAAAAAAATGGGCCGCTCCATGAGAGCGGCCCCACGATGCGTCAGTTGCTGGCCGCCTTGAGCTTGATGAACGATGGCCATGCGATGGTGCCGGCCGAAAGCTCCTTGGGCCAGACGTTGACCTGCTTGCCGCTCTGCCACTGCAGCATCAACCCGGTGATGTAGCCCTTGCCGGTCCGCAGCGCATGCGGGTTCGGATCATCCTTGGGCTTGAAAGCGATGCGGCCGATCGTTCCGACATAGTCGGTGGCTTCCATGGCCTCGACCATCTTGTCGGGGTCGGTGCCGCCGGCGCGGTGGATGGCGTCCGCGATCATGTAGACGTCGTCATAGGACGTGTAGCCGGCATAGGACGGAAAGTTGCCGAACTTCTTCTGATAGGCCTCGACGAAGGGCAGCGTCTTCGGCGTCACCGCGACACCGGGGCCCGACACGGCATTGTAGAACACGCCTTCGACGGCGCCGTTGGTGTCCTTCCAGAACGTCGAGTTGGTGGCCTGGGAGGAGATGCCGAACATCGGGATCGGCACCTGCTGGCTCTTCCACTGCACGGTCGGCTGGGTGCCGACATGCGAGATGCCGGTGATCATGACGTCCGGTTTCAGGCCTTCGATCTTGTTGAAGATCGGCGTGAAGTCGGTCGTATCCGGCGACATGCGGATATGGTCGACGACCTTGAGGCCGATCTCCGGCAGGCACTTCTCATAGCCGGCGTCGAGCGGCGTCGTCCACGCCGCGTCCTCGCTCATGATCACGGCGGTCTTCATCTTGTAGGGCTCGACCAGCAGATCCTTGGCGGCGTCGCAGACGAGGCCGGCGAGCGACGTCGAGGTCAGATAGCCGTGGAAGGTGTATTTGAGCTGGTCGTAATTCTTGGCGATGTTCTGCGTGATGACGTCGGAGGCGGCGCCAGGCGTGATCATCAGCGTCTTGAGACGCCCTGCCCATGGCTCCAGCGCAAGCACGACCTCGGAGATGTAGCTCGCAATGACCGCATTGACCTTGTCCTCGCTGACGGCGCGCTGGAACGCGCGCACCGACTCGGCTGAGGAGGAATGATTGT